>JBQTIL010000009.1:0-183287 GCA_052388175.1 Planctomycetaceae bacterium
CCAGCAACCCGAACCAGGGAGACCAGTCGGCCCCGATCGCCATCACGGTGACCGAGTTCGACGATCCGCACAGCACCTTCATCGGGCTGCAGCAGCCGGCTGTTACGTTCCCCATCAACGACACCGAATTCAAAACGGTGGCGAATGGCTGGTCGAGCGTCACACTCACTATGGGTGCTCCGCCCACACCCTACCCCAGCTTCGATTTCTTTCGGTTCGACGCCGCGATCAGCATACCGACCGCGCTCAGCCGTGACTTCGATTCGCTGGCATATACGCCGGTGAACCAACCGCCCCCACTTCTCAATAGCGAATGGAACCCATCGGTCCGCAGCGATGTCGATAGCGTCATACTGCACAGAGGCACTCTCGTGCACGAAGTGATCGATGCTGACGGCAGCACGATCTTCAAAGAGGCGCTGCCTGACGGTGCCATCCGGGACGTTCCCAAACTACTGCGACAATATCCCGATGGGCGCCATCGCATTCTGCGTTTCGAGCCGGGCGAGACCCAGCCCCGCGTGCTGATCGACGTGTTTCTGCGCGACGGCAAGCCCGATTCCGGCGACGCTGGCCGCAGCGAGGTTCCACGGTCGAGTGCAACGGTCAGCCCGCAGCCTGCTGAGGCGACGTTGCCCCGATCTGGCGAACGACCCGTCGATCGGGCAACTTCCGAGGCATCGCCCACCGCCGATTCCGACAACGACCTGCCCTATGCGGCCTTGGGCGCCCTCTGCTGCTGGTTGCCGCAGCACGATTGGGAAGCATCGCTCGACGAACTGCTCACAACGCGCCGGAAAGACCGCCTTTCAAAGCCGGCGCGAATCGCGCGACGGTTGCGGCGCAGGCTCGCAGCGCGATAGCGGCATCCGCGGCGCAGATTCGCGTTCGACGACAATCAATTGAGTGCGGGAAACGCGAGGTCGTACTTTTTCGACAGGCGCGTGCGCAGCTCGGCGGCGCGGCGGTTGACCGCGTCGCATTTGCGGCGATGTTCGTCTTCGCTCGCCCGCCAGGCGTGGCCGGCCGCGCCTGTGCGGGCCGCGATATCGGAAGAGGCCAGGAGCGACCCGGCGCGGCCGCCCAGGGCGGCTTCTTCGTCATACCAGGCGGCCAGTTCCTGCCCGAGCGCGATGGCCTCAGAATCGACGCCCGACGCATACAACGCCCGAATCGCGGTCGCTGCGAATTTTCCGGCGCGTACCCGACCCTCGACGAATCCCCCGGCGTTCTCGGCCGTCACTTTTCCCGGGGCCGTGCGCATTCCCGCATCTCGGGCGATGATGTCGTTGAGCGCATTCCAGTACGCGAGCGTCGCATGCCCCTGCACGACCGATTCAACAGCCTGCGACGGTGCGGCGGCCGCGGGAACCTCGCGTACGGGATCAAAGGACCTCTCTCGCCGCTCCCCGCGCTGACCAGTCCCAGGCCGCGACTCGTTGATATCAAACCGACGACCTGCTGCCTCTTCGACGGCCGAAAGATCATCATCGTCGCCATCGGTCGATTCCCGGGCCTGGGCCTTTTCCAGATCGGCCAACCGCCGGCGTAGCTGCGCTTTTTCAAGTGCGGCGATACGGCGCTTGAGAAGTTCCACTTCGGCCTCGTCGGCGATCGGAGCGGCCGGCTCGGCTGACGAGAGCTCGCTGGAGGGACCCGACGGAGACCTTTGAGTCGCTTGTGCCGCGCCGCCGGCCGAGGCCCCGTCGCGAAGCAACAAGGCCCCCAACAGAACACCGCCAGCCAGACCCGCGACGACCACCACGACGTTCAGGCTCGAATGCCCGCGCTGCCCGGAATAAGAACGACCCGCATGCGGCATGGCGCACCTCCTTCGGGGAACTCTAGCTCACGGAGGGAGGATTGCGGCGATCTTGCGGGACTTTTCGGTGGGAATTCTGTGCGATCCGCCTCTACCCCCGATGCAACGCTAGATCTCGCAGAGCGAGTAGGTGAGCAACAGTCGATCGGCGACAACCTCATTTTCAAGCGTTTTTCCGGGCATCTGAAATCGGCGCAGCATCGATCGACCGCAATTCACGACGACCTCGTGCTCGAAAAGCCCGGCAGGGATCGGCACGTTGCAGATTTTGTCTCCCGACCGTTTGGTTCCATCGATCGACAGGGCGACGTATACGCCGCTCGCTTTGCATCGAGCGATTGAGTGCAGCAGTTTCGTGAGGCTGAAGTCTTGTGCACCGTAGAGAATCCCCTGCGTGTCGACATATGGCGGGTCACAATATACGAGGTCGCCAGCTTTCGCTTTCCGCATCACGTCGGCGTAGTCCGATTGAACAAATTCCGTGAAGCGGCAACGTCGGCGCCACTCGTCGGCCCTTTTGGCAAAGGCGGTCGGCGAGATCGGACTGTGAACGCCGCAAGGGGTTGACATCCAGCCATCTGATTTTCGGAAGCGAACGACGCCTCCATAACACGCTCGACAGAGGTAAACCAGATCGGCCCCATTCGGTCGGGAATTGTACGACGCTTTGACTTGTTCGTAGGCAGATTCCGCTCCCATCTCGCTGGCTCGGTGCCATCTTTCCGAATACCAGCGTTTGAGTTCATCCGGGTCGTGCTTCAGTGCCCGCCAGATCTCCATGAGCGGTTTGAAGACGTCAGCCCCTAACGCCGACTTCGGCATCAGGGTGCCGAGGACGGCCCCGCTCCCCAGGAACGGCTCATAGTATTTCTGAAAACGGGCTGGAAAGTACGAAACGATTTCGTGAGCGAATCGCTGCTTGTTTCCAATCCACTTCAGCAGTTGGGACTTGAAGGGCAGAACCCGCTGCCGCGGCATGTCCAAAAATGGCAAGTGTTCCTGATCCATCTCGATGGGCTTCCAGTGCTATTCACCCGTCCACGTGGCATTAGACCAACCCGCCGGTTCAATTGAAATATGCGAGCGCCACTCCCACCGAAAGTCAAAACCTCAGACTGTCGTTGCCTGAACCCTGACCTCTGACCTCGGTTCTCACCAGGGGGCTTACGCCCGCTCGCCTGGGGGTTCTTTTACCCCCGCGCCCAATAGCTGCGATCGAGCGTCCGGTAATTGATCGCCTCGTGCAGGTGTTGCTGTTTGATCTCGCCGCTTTGGTCGAGGTCGGCAATCGTTCGGGCCACCCGCAGAATCTTGTCGTGGGCCCGGGCCGAGAGGCCCATGTCTTCCATGGCGTTTTTCAACAAGCCTTCCGCGGCCGCTTCGAGCCGGCAATGTTTGCGGATTTGCCGCGGCGTCATGCGGCCGTTGAGCGTATTGCGATCGCCCGCGAAGCGCGCCCGCTGCGCCTCGCGGGCGCCGACCACCTGCGAGCGCATCTGCTCGCTGTTTGTGCCGGTCTGTTTGTCCGACAGCTCCCGAAAGGGGACCGGCGCGACTTCGAGATGAATGTCGATGCGATCCAGCAACGGCCCGCTGATCTTGCCGATATAGCGCTCGATCTGCATGGGCGTGCAGTTGCATTGTCGCCGCGGGTCGCCGCGATAGCCGCACGGGCAGGGGTTGAGTGCCGCCACCAGCATCAGATTCGCGGGAAACTTCATGCTGCCCAACGCCCGCGAAATGGTGATGTCGCCCGATTCGAGAGGCTGCCTCAACACTTCGAGCGTGCGGCGGTTGAATTCGGGCAGTTCGTCGAGAAACAAAACGCCGTGGTGTGCCAGCGAAATCTCGCCCGGCGTGGGGGTGCTGCCGCCCCCCACCAGCCCCGCTTCGCTCACGGTGTGGTGCGGGGCGCGAAATGGTCGCTGCAACAATAACGCCAGGCCGGCGGGGAGCTGCCCCACGGCACTATAGATTTGCGTGGTCTCGACGCTTTCGTTCGGGCTGAGGTCGGGCAAAATCGTCGCGAGTCGCTGCGCCAAAAGCGTCTTGCCGGTGCCCGGAGAACCGATCATCAGCAGATGATGCCCGCCCGCCGCGGCCACGGTGACCGCGCGCTTGGCCATTTCCTGCCCTTTGACGTCGGCGTAATCGATCTCGTAGCCGCCGAATTTCGCCTGCACCTCACGCCAACTGAACGGGGTCGGCTCGATCTCAAGCTGGCCGCTGTAAAACCCCACCGCTTCGGCCAGGAGACCGACGGGAATGACCTCGACCCCTTCGACAACGGCGGCCTCCTGCGCATTGGCGACGGGCACTACCAGGCCCCGCTTCCCCTGCTCGCGCGCGGCAATCGCCATCGACAGCGCCCCTTTGACGGGGCGAATCGTACCTTCGAGGGCCAGTTCTCCGACCGCCGCGTACTGCGCAAAACGATCGGATTGCAACTGTCCGCTGGCGGCCAGCAGGCCCAGGGCCGTGGGCAGATCGAACGACGCGGCATCTTTGGGCAATTCGGCCGGGGCGCAGCTTCGTTCCTGAAACATTGATCGCAGTCTACGGGCCGGATGACCTCGCACAGTTCCTGCCCCAAGGGTGGCGATTGTCGATCCTGAAAGCAACGGCAGCACGAAGACGAAAAAACGCCCCCAGTCCATAGACTGGATGCGTTGCAAGTCATCGGCGGACGTTGCCCCCTTTGCGAGGGCGGGACTTTCGAGTCATAGCGGGCGGACCTCCCCGGCTGTTGGCAACCGGCCGGCTATCCGTGGCGGCCGGGGCGTAAACTCGACCTGCCGGCCGCGTTCCATCAGCACGATCGCCGGCGCATCGGCGAACGAGAAAAAAAATTCTTGCAGATTCGACGTGATGAACCCGTACTCACGTTTGACATTGAGGGCGGTGATGGTTCCTACTGGCATCGGACTAGCCCTCCACCACAACGCAGCGGCTCGCGCTGCTGCCGGCGAGTGTGATTTGGCGGTTGTCCGTGAGCCGGTCGCCGTGAATCGTGTCTACGCCCAACCACGTCACTCGGATCGCCTGCATGGTCAGGGAACTCTTGCGGCGGACGGGATACGCCACAGTGCAACCCACCCGGATTTGGTTGCCAAGACAGTCGGTATAGTTCATTGGTGTACCTCTCTGTTAAATGGGGTTAGATGAATCATCCGCCGTGCTGCGATGGATCAGCCATGTTCTCTGGTCCGCCGTTCGGATTCGTCGCCTCTCTGCGCGCGGCCGCCAAGTCCTTTTGACGCTCTCGGAAGGTGGCGTCGATCTGATCGAAGTGAGCCCACAGGTCCGCTTCTGCCTGCCGGCTCCTCCGCCAGAATTCGGTATTGATCTCTTCTGGCGTGCCGGTTGCGGTTTCAAGAAACGCCTGTCTCTCTTTCGCGAGTTCAATGAACCGCTCCGGCGTATTCTTCTGCAACATCAATCCGCGCGTGACCGCCGTCGCATTCGCGCGAGCGTTTTTCAAGAGGGGATGATTCTCCCGCTCTTCGGCCGCCGTCTTAGCGGCTTGCTCCTGTTCATGTTGGTCGTGCAGAGTGCGCCATCGCTCAAGGCGAGCATCCCGGCGAGCTTTGTCTCCCGGCAGGAGAACAGGTGTTGCGAGTTCGTCACGGATCATCGCGGCATAGGGATTCGTCGGGCTGGACGGTCCGGCCGGCTGCTTAGCAGCTTGATCGGCCTCGAATTTCTCGGCCCTCGATTCGAGAGCGGCCCGCTCTTCCGGCGTGATCGCGATGCGCCCTCCATCGAGCGTTTGCAACCGCGCCGCGTACACGTTGTAGCCACAGCCGCGCGCTACGGCCTCATCGCAGGCGATGAGATGTTTTCCGCGCATCTCTGGCAAGAATGATTTGCCGTTTTGGTAGTCGAGAATTTCCCGGTCGGTGAGCTTGCGGCCGATGCCGCCCCGATCAGGGGGCAGGCTGGCCCGCGCCTGAAGCGCCTCGATCGACGTGGCTTCTTCTGCCTCCATCTTGGCGCGGGCCTCGCGCCGGCTCGTTGGGCTCGTCTGGTCGAACGGGAATTCCTGTTCTAGTAACAGGGAGTAGAAACGGTTGCCTCTGTCAAAGTGCATTATGAATGTTTCCTTTTGCGTGGTTCGCGTTCGCGAATCATGCGAAGTGTTTGGATTGACTCGCCACGGTCGCCCAGTAGGTTGACCGGGTACACGCCGCGCCGTCCGTGAAGTTCAAAAGTTCCGTCGGCGCGGATGACGGGGCGAACGTGGAGGCCACGAAAGTCCAAATCATTCGCGTCCTTCCAAAAGTCGAAAGTGTCGTCTGCTGTCGGTTTCATTCTTCACCATTCGGGAAAGCCCGCGCGGGACGGTTCAGCACATCCCGCGCGGGTGGATCGGCAGAGAGAGGACGCGCTGCCGATCGTTCTGTGAAATGCTGGCCTCCCGGAACTACACGGGTGGCCAGCGAAGTCGGGGAGGGCGACCGTGAGAAGGTTTCTCCCCGACTTTGTTTGAAATGGCGGCCGGGTGTCCCGGCCCGGCCGCCGGAAGTGCGAGGGTAAGAAAGTGGTGAACCCCTCGCACTTGTTGTTTGTGAACCCGCCCGTAGCTCGCGGGTTAGTTGTTGTACGCGCTCGCCTTCCGTTCCAGAATGTTGGCAAACTCCCGGTACGCGAGAGAATTTGAGTAGCTCGCCCAGCGCCTTTGAATCTCGCGATACGGATTGCTGAGCACGTTCGGGCCGGCGTACAGGTCGCGCGCAACACAGAGCGCGAGATAAAGCGCGGCATGTTCGCCGCTGCTGTGCGGTTGCAGCCCCAAGTCTCGAATTGCAAAATCGAAAATGTTCACGATGGTTTTCCTTTGTCGTGAGAGACAGGAGTACGGGCGGCCGGCTCTCTCGGGACGTGGCCGCGCGATGGATCGGATGGGGGTGTAAGACCCGTCCCGCGCCATTCCTCGCGGGACGGGTGAGCATCTCGCCGGGAGAGTCGGCGGCGCTCTTATTGCAGAATCTGCGCCAGGTCGCCCCACAGCAGAGCGCCGCGTTCGCGCGCTTCGTTGATGATGACCGTTGCTTCGGCGTGTGTCAGACCTTGCCGGCGGAGCTTAGCGCGGAGCTTTGTCATTGTCATTTGTCGCCATGATCCGTCGGACATCCGCACGACGAATGATCGGCCGTCAGCGACGATGACGGGCTCTTCAATGCAGGTGAACGTCACCCGAGTTCGTTTGTCGGCCGGCTCGATTCGCACCTCCGCGCCCAGCAAAGCGCCGGCAATCATCATGGTGTTGCGGATCAAATCAGGCGGGTAGTGCGTCTCGACTTCCACCCGGTCCGGGAAGACAGAAATGTGATCCCAAGTCGCGTGGTCGCCGAGCATGAAGCCGAGACGGCTGCGGAAAGATTGCTCGATCATACTTTCACCACTTCCCACTTTGAGCCGGCGTATCGAAAACATCGGTCGCCGATAACCCTGTTTTTGAATTGACGTAGGAGCTTGCCGAGCGCGTCGCGCTTGTTCACGCCCGGCAGCCCGTGAATGACCTCCCGCAATATCGGGAACGTCTGCGGGTCGCCGTTCTCGAACAGGTCGAACACCGTCGCCACGCTGGCGGCGAATCCGAGTTGCTCCCAACCCTCCATCAATCGGCGATGCATTTCTGTTTCATCGTCGGCCGCTTCCGCCAGACCGGCGCGGGTCTCGCCGGGGTCGGGCTCGCCGGCCCAGACCAGACAGCCACGAACAAGATCAGACCATGCCTCGAATCCACCCCACGCAGGGATATGCTGATCCGGCCTCCCGGCGCGCACGTATGCGGCGGGGATCGAAAGCGCAGCGATGACAAGTTCCCGGCGATGCTCCCGGACATGGGCGAGCAAGTCAGCGTGACGAAAGCCGGATCGCAGGTCCGGCCGTTCCAGATTCGTGCTCATCTGAACGTGGCACGTTCGGCCGATCATATCGACGGTCAATGTGGCGTTGTTCGCTGTCGCCAGCCACGTCAGATTCAAGGGCAGGTCAACGTGACGATTCGCGCCCAAGATACGATCCGACCATCGCCCGGCGGTCATCGCATTTTCGAGCGCCTCGCCTCCGAGCTTATTTTTCACGTTGTCGAACAAGATGTACGGCACGCCGCTCATTGCAATCGAAGTGATGAGTTTCCTCGTTTCCTCATTTGAGCCGGGAGGCGAGTATCGGGCGGCTTTGCGGCCTTCGACGATCATCGAATTCGTGTCGGTCAATAGTCCCTTGCCAACTCGCGAAGCGTTGGCCTCAAACAGGAATAAGGGGGACGGCCCAGTGAACGCCGCTCGGGTCAACATGGTGAACAATGACGCCAGCCAGCCGGATCGGTGCGCCGAAGTCGTAAAGGGGAAATCGGAGACGATCCCATGTAACAGGTCCAGCGCATCACGGGGGTTCATCAGCGCCGGATAGGTTCCGTCCGTATCGAGATACAAACCGGTGAGCTTGTCGTAACCGGGCTCGCACAGGATGCTGCCGTCAGCCCGGAGCACTGGGCCGGAGACGATGCCCGTGATAACCGGGATGCCGGGCAGGTTGGAGGCCGAATCGACAGCACGAATCACGGCATCGGGAGGCAGGCAACGGACACCCCTTTTCTTACGCTGATTGTACTGCTCGAATCGGGCGACGCTGGCGGCGACGACCGCCAGCGATGCCGGTCGAATCTGCCGGAGTTGTGGAGCACCGTTGTCATGGAGGCAGAGCTTCGGCCGCGGCGCATCGCGCGTCACCTCGACCAATACGCCATGCTGGTACACGTTCGGCGCATCGCCCAAGGCATGGATCGTCTCAGCGACCATGCGGCCAAGGTCCGCGTCAACCTTGATAACCGAGGAGAGGGGACCGTAGATTTCTTCCACGTCCGACCAATGGAGGTCCGCACACTTCCCGTGCCGACACGCCCAGCCGTGCGAGCCGTCCGGGTTCACGATGACACACGGGTCTCCATCCGTGTGGCTCGCCGGCTTGAATGGGCAACGCCCGAGGTGAATGAAGACACGGCCGTGATGATCGGTGCGGATGTTCTTGATCGGAACATCGTGGCGGCCGAAGTATGAGACGAGACGATCGACTTTCGCCCGTTGCAACTCACGTTCGACGCTGGCTAGGTCCGGGTCCGGGTTCGGCTCGCAATCGAACGTCCCGGACTTCGGCGCGATGGATACGATGCGCGTGATGACGTCTTCGGGCAGAGCAGCCGGCTCGGATTGGTCCGGGGAGACGATCCACTCCCGGTTGCCGGTCGGTGGGATGACGCTTTGCGCTGCCTCCGCACCGATCCTGAATTCGAGACCCGGATATTCGTCTGGCTGTTTGAAGTACGCCCCCAGGTCCGCGAATCGGTCATCCCACCGATACAAATGATGCTCACCACGGGATGACCGCCACCGGCAGGTCTCCGGGGGCTGGCCGCCAAACAGGGCTCGCCGGGATGCTTCGGCCTCTGGGCCGTCGCCCTCCACGTCGATGACACCGGACTTCGGCCCGAGTAACAAGCCGATGCCGATTCTCGGATTGTTCGTGCGCCGCCGTTCGACCTCCTGCCAACTGATTGTCTTCTCCTGCCATCCCTTTCCGCGCGGACCCTTTTCGCCCGGCGGGAGCGGGATGTACACATTGCCTTGAAACATGGGACCACTTTCCAGAATGACCACCGATGAAATGAAAACAGCCCACGGGGCGTGGTCGGACCCCGTGGGCTGCGATCGGGATTTCTCCCGAAGCTATTCGGCTAGTTTCAATTTCAAGCGATCGTGACGGAGGCCGCGCAGTTCCAGACAGTCCGCGAGCTTGCGGGTTCCCTTCGCAATGTCCCGAAGGGCTTCGACGATTTCGGAATCGCGAGGTGTATCCGGGCGCAGGCTGTCGAGTGCGTCCGCCATCGCTTCGCGTTGTCGGTCACGTTGAAAGTTCATCATTGACAACCTCTTCAAAAGGGGTTCGGTCATGCCGTCGCCGGGCGTCGAGTGTTCGTACTTGACGGCCTCGCGGTAGTCATGCCGATGACTGTGATACAGATTCGCCCGAATGTGCGCCTTGATGCCGGAGGCCGGTACGGTATTTGTTCCGAGCCACTCCACGGCCTCGCATAGGTCGATGAACAGTTGCCCGAGCACTTCGTCTGCCCGATCGCGCAGCCAAAGGTTGCGGTTGTGTTCCAGCCATCGGTACTGCTGCCACACGAGGAACTCGAATCCCTCAATCAGTGCATCGGTCGCCATCTGGTCGCCTTGACGATGGCGTCGGAGCAGGTCCGGGAGTTCGCCGGCATGAAGCCGGATCGGCCGCCGGATGATTTGGCGTATTCGCTCACGGACGTGGGCGGGCGGGAGTTGATAGGGCCACATAAGTAAAGGGTGACTTTCAGGTGCCGCGTCAGGCAGGAAATGTCGAGATTCTTGATCCGTGATGCGGGCAGGTGCATTGCGCCGCGACGAAACCACGGGGATGGGGGATGGAGGGGGATGTTTCAGCCGGTATAGGGAATTTCGCAAATGCGAAATTAGCTACAGGAGTTGAAACATCCCCTAACATCCCCCATCCCCTGCGTTTTGAAGACGACGAATCTTGTCGTAACTCGTGTGGTCTCGTTGGCGATGCTGATTCGAGTGCGGCGAAAAACCGCCGCACTGCGGGTCCACTACAATGACTACAGTGAAAAGTGGCTGGCGATTGTGGGAAAATCGGAAGCTCCCGGTTTTCTACGACGAAACCGGCCGAGTGATTTTTCAAACTGTCAACGTGCCAAGGTTTTCTTCCCAAGTAGCTCCGATCGTGCCGCTAGGACTGATATGCCGGTCGCCGGCCGCTTGTCCCAGAATTCTGGATCAGCCGAATCAGATTCCCGGTACGTTCTACGACTGGACCAGGCTCACACCTCGCTCTTTTTTCCCGAGAGCGCCAGATTCCAAGAACGACGCGGCGGTTATCGGTGCGCGCGCAACTCGTGTAGTTTGCGTGACCATTTGGACGACCAAAACCGCGTTCCCTCTTCGCGCGGTTAGACCACCCTTTTCAAGCGCATGTAGGCGCTTTGCCGCGTCGAAAGGCACAACGCTTTGCAGTGCAAAGTGTTCCGGCTCGCCCCGGCCGTCGTCCGTTGCAAATTCGGGGTCTAGTCCAGCGCACTTCCAGCGGCCAAACCCGCAAGATTCCCGTTGCAGAGCGACTTGTCCGCTCCGTCAATTGCAGCGATCAGCCCGGCAGGGGCCGCTTGGCGATGTTCTGCACAGCGCTGGCGTGCCACGGGCCGCCGTGCCGGGTCGCCGCGCCCTCGTCATTGAGGAGGGCAGCGATCGCAGCGTAGCTCAGCCGCTCGCCCCGCACCGGCCGGCGACGGAGCTTCTGGATACGCTCTGCGGTCTCCTGTTCGCCCGGCAGCGTGCCGTAGGGCCGCACGCCCTCGCAACGTCCACGCTTCGCCCGGATCGCTTCACGAGCCTTGCGGAGCTTGCGGACTAGGAGGGACTTGTCGAGTTCGGCGAACACGCCTTGAATCTGGATCATGGCCTTGCGCATCGGATCATCCGACAGCGCGGCCGTCACGTTGTCCCCGGTGTTCGCTGCGATCAACGTCAGCCCTTCGGCCGCCAGCTTGGCGAGCAACGTGCATTGCACCAGCATATCGCGAGCGAACCTGTCGAGTGATTCGACGATGACGGTTTTCGTTCCATTCGTCATCATCCCGCCCAGCATTTCCATGAACTGCGGCCGATCCCCTTCCGTCCCGGTGTAGGCGTCTTCGTAGAAGCCCACAACCTCGAATCCGTTCCGATCGGCCCACTCCTGAATCAGTTCGCGTTGACGTTCGGGACCGTGGCCCTTTGTCTGGCCGGGCGATGACACCCTCACGTAGCCGAACGCGGGAACCTTGATCTTGCGAGCCATGATGCGTTTCTCTGATTGATGCGAAACCGCTGTCACCTCTCAAACCTACAACGGCTTACGATCATGGTCAACCACGATTCTTTAGAATCATGTTTGTTCACGATCGCGGATCAGCCGACAGAATCAGCACGTTCGGAACTCAGGAGACCGGGTTCAGCCCGGCCCCGAGCGGGGGACCGGGTGGGGTCAGAGCATCACGAGTAGCCCAGCCCCGGATAGTCGGCAAGATGGGAGCCCTATCGACAGTGGTGGTCGGATTTTTCTGGCGACCGTCGCGACCTGCGCCGAATCTCGTGATCTCAGCGTCTGGCGGGTACAATCACGGGATGAACAATGCACAGTTACGAGTCGTCCGCTTTGCCGGTGCGGGTGCTGCCATCGGTCTCGTGGCGGCGTGCATTCTGGCAACCTTCAACGCGGGCGGTATCGGCAAGGCCGAACTCTTCGTCATGCTGTTGCTTGCCGGGGTATTCTGGGGCGTGATCGCAGCGTGGTTCGCCAATCTGCGCTAGACCCGGCGCAATCACGGCGCGCGCCGAGCATCGCTCCACGATGCTGGATTCGGGCAGGTGATCGCCGACGGCGCTCGGGCGGCGCGGCGGAGTTGCTCTTCGCCGGGATTCGCGGTAGCGTCACGAGTCATCCGACCCCTTACCGGCGTTCGCCGGTGACGGGGTCGCATCGTTTCGGGTACAATCCGCCTGATTCTTCCCGGCATTCGAGATTGGAACGGACTCTTGATCGAATCGAATTTCGACATTGCTTTTGCTGCGGGGCTCGCCGTTCGCGAAAAGCAAATTCAGCAGAACTACCGACCGATCATTGCGGTTCACAAGTGGTTTGCGCGGCGACCGGGGACATTGTTTCGCAGCCTGTTGCTTTCGGAGTTCGTGGATCAGCCGCTCGCCGAGACGTACTATCGCCCGCACGAACTTCACGGCCGCACGATCGCCGATCCCTTCATGGGCGGGGGAACCCCGATTCTGGAAGCGAACCGGCTCGGCTGTGATGTTCGGGGATTCGACATTAACCCGATGGCCTATTGGATCGTCCAAGAGGAAATCGAGTCGATCGACCTCGCGGCATACCGGATGGCGGCCCACGGCCTCCGCAGCGGGCTCGAAAAGGAAATCGGCGAATCATACCGGACCGACTGCACACGCTGCGGCAAGCCGGCGAGCGTCAAGTATTTCCTTTGGGTGAAGACTCTCCCCTGTCCCGACTGCGGGGAGACGGCGGATCTCTTCCCCGGCTATCTGCTGGCCGAAGACGTCAGGCATCCCCGAAATGTACTCGTCTGCGCCGACTGTGGGGAATTGAACGAAGTGGCGTCACTGACGAAGCCGGGAAAGTGTACCGAATGCGGATCGGTACTCTCGACGGCGGGGGCTTCACGAGGTCGGGCGCGGTGCCGCACGGGCCACGAGGTCCGCTACCCGTCGCCCGAGAATGGCGTTCCGGCGCATCGCATGTTCGCAATTGAATACCACTGTGAGACCTGCAAGTCATCGGGCCACAAGGGGAGACTCTTCAAGCGACCGGACAAGCGGGATGCGGACCGTTTCCGAGCGGCGGAAGCTCGCCTCTCCCGGCTCCGCGCTCGATTCATCCCGGATGACGAGATTCCCGAAGGGGACGAAACGACTCGCCTGCATAAGTGGGGCTATCGGCGATTCTCCGAACTTCACAACGCGAGGCAACTCCTGTCGCTGGAACTCAGTTGCCGAGCGATTGCCCGGCAAAAGGATGAACGGATTCGCCACGCGCTCGCGACGAACCTTTCCGACCTACTCCGCTATCAGAACGTCTTGTGTCGATACGACACGATGGCGCTAAAGAGCTTGGACGTATTTTCGATCCACGGATTCCCGGTTGGGCTGATCTACTGCGAATCGAACGCGCTCGGCATTTCAGGCAACGGATCGGGCTCCAATGTCGGCAGCGGCGGTTGGTCGAATGTGATCGAGAAGTACGCGAAAGCGAAACTGTACTGTGAACAGCCGTTTGAGATTCGGCACGACAGGGGCCGGAAGACTGTCGTTCCCATTACCGGCGAGTGGATCGGGGAGCATCGAACCGATTCCTTCATGGGAACGAACTCCACCGAATCCAGGCAGGTTGACCTGCGATGTCAATCGGCGACCGTAGCAAAACTGCGCCCGAATCAATTGGACGGCGTTTTCACTGATCCCCCGTACTTCGGGAATGTCCAGTACGCGGAATTGATGGACTTCTGTTTTCACTGGCTTCGCAGGCTGGTAGACCGCCCGGAGTTCAAGGGGAAGACGACGCGGAACGCTGACGAGTTGACCGCGAATTCCACGATGGGACGAGGAATTGAACACTTCACGGAAGGTCTGTCGGAAGTTTTCCAGCGGCTGGCCGGCGCACTGAAGCCGGGGGCTCCCTTCGTCTTCACGTACCACCACAACCGACTTGACGCTTACGCGCCCCTCGCGGTCGCCCTCTTGGATTCCGGCCTCTGTTGTACGGCTGCACTCCCCTGCCCAGCGGAAATGGCAGCGTCGATCCATATCAAGGGAACGGGTTCCTCGATCATCGACACGGTTTTCGTCTCACGGGCTCGGCGCACGGTTCGGGACACCTCGTCTTGTGCCGAACTCTCTGATCTCGATCCTGTATTGGATTCCGACGTTGAATCATTGCGCGCGGCTGGCGTGAAAGTCAGTCGCGGCGATGTTCGTTGCATCCTATTCGGCCATGTCGTTCGCACTGCGATTTCACAACTCCATCGGAAGTGGAACCGTACTGCGCTTGCGGGGGACAAGGTAGCGTCCGTAATCGACTGGCTGGGTACGTTCGCCCCGCCGGAGCAGATCGAAGGAATGATCGACTCGCGAGCCCAGAATGCCACAGTATCCGTTTGAAGTCAGTCATGCTGAGCTAACGGAAAACCTCGACGCATACGTTGCCGTCGTCTTTTCTTCGCTCGAATCCGAATTCCTCGAATTGCCGAGAGGGGAAGGGTTCGTCGAATACCCAGTTTTCGAGCAAGGGTACGAAGCGCTCAAACAGGCGACCGCCGGTTTCGCAAACGTGTCACCGGATGTTGTGTTGGCGGCCGTCAAGGCAACGCCGATCGCCTTCATCGTGCTCCGCGCGATGCTCGGATTCACACCGCCGGAATGGGCATACGTGGCCACGCGGCGAACCGGGGTCGTAGTCCCGCAAGGCGCGGCGCGGAGCATAGATCGGAGAATCCGATTGGTTCCAACGCGCCCACTGTCCGAAACGGGAGTCAGCGCGGATCGAATTCGCGCCCTCGTCACGACGGCTTGTGAGTTGATGACGAGCGGTGCGCCGCAGGTTGACCCCGACACGATCCACCGATTGGACAAGGCAGACACGAGGTCGGGGCTGGAGGGCGTACAGAGCTTCGCGCGAATCGGGGCTCCGTATGCCATGCTCCTCTATGAGCGATTCATGGGCCGGCCGTTCGCCGGGCATCGCGATTCGGTAAGCGAACTGATCGGCGACGAACTCGAATTGTCGATCGAAAACGAACTGGCCAATGCCGGAATCAGTTTCCGCAAGACGAAACGCGCGGAGCGGCTTCCCGGTTTCGATCAAGCCCCCGATTTCATCGTGCCGAGTGAGTTCAATCCTCAAGTCGTGATCGAGGCGAAAATCACTGAGGATGACGGCACAGCGCGCGACAAGGTGACGAGGGTTCAACACCTCGCGGAACTCAGCCGCAACGGCAGCGGTTACGAAGTGGTGGCCTGCATCGGAGGGCGTGGCTTCGCCGAGCGGCGATCGAACATGGCGAAACTGCTGATCGACACGAACGGAAAAGTCTTCACGCGGAACACGATCCGGCAGCTTGTGGACTGCACACGGCTTCGCGAGTTCAAGACGAAATAGGGGCAGTCATGGCAAGTGAGCGAATCCGACCCGCAACCCGCAGTGAAGCCTATGCCTTGTTTTGTAGAGTCTGCGGCGATGGCATCATGCCGATGCTGTTCGATTCCGACCGGCTTGCGCAGTGTGACAAGATATTCGCCGAAGAGGTTGACGGGGCAATCGCAGGTATCGTGTGCCTCGCGTCGAATGGTTGTGACGGAAGCCACGGCCCGACGCTGGCGACCCTCTACACGGCTCCCGAGCATCGCGGGAAGGGGATCGGACTGCGCCTCTGCGAATACGGTATTCGCCACTTCGCGGAGGCCGGGAAGACACCGATCTTCTGCGATGTGACGACGCGAGGGATGCACAAGACGATTGACCGGCTGTCGGGCGAACTCCAAGCCCACTTGAAGACCGACCTGTCGTATCAGGCGTATGGCGACGAGTTCGACGGCCGCCCGTGGTGAGACTATTCCGCCGACTGAATCCGGCGCTTCACGGCCGTCGCCAGCTTGTCGATCTTGACGTTTGCGGCCGGGAGAGCCTCCGGCGGCGCGTTCCCGGCGTTGATGATCGCCCGTCGAATTCCCTGCGCAACCGTCTTGTGCGTGTGGCACGCCATCGCTTCGCTTTTCGTGCCTTGACGACGGAGTGACGCAGCGGTCTGGGTGATCCTGAACAGGTTCGCGGCGAGTTCTTCGCTGCCTGCAAAATCGAGATACTGTTGCGAGGGCGACAAGCCCTTTTTGGCTTGGATTTGTGCGACGTTCAGCCCTCCATAGAGTGCGCTGACGCCTACCCCGTTGAATTTCTTGAAGTCGTTCACTCCGGCGTCAGACGCCACACCCTGCAACTTGTGGTTTTCATTCGCAACATCGAATCGCGTTTTCAAACGCTTCTCGTCTTCCAGCCGCTGGCGATCGACCTGAAGCGCGAAGTAGTTCTGAGCGACGGCAACGGGTTTCTTGCTCACGTCCGCATTCATCGCGACCAGTACGGCGGCGTACTTCGAGATGTAGCATTCGCCGGGCCGATCGAACAACGTCCCGTCTTGGAAGTGCTCTCGAATCGAGATTCCCGCATTCGAGGCCGAGACCTTGGCATTGTTGACGGCCCGGTCGATGGACTCGTTCTCTTCGTAGCCCAGCAACCGCTTGAATTCCGACAGCGGCCAGTACCACTCGTCCGAATCTGAGGCGACCTTCGCCATCTCGAATGGACGGAAATCCTCGTCACGCTCCGCGAGAAGTGCCGCGACTTCGGCCAGTTTGTCGGTATTCGCCATGAGAGACCCTCCATGCACAGCGGGGACGGGATGAGGTCCGCATTCTACAGGACGCAGAGCCGATTGGCGAGCGCGGTCAACCTCCCCGCACGATCCGGGCTACGATCATGGCGAGCGTCAGCACGAAGAGCCCGAACGTAAACCAGCCGATCGGCCCGAGGGGTCGCCGGGGCTGCGGCGGCCGGGGTTTCTCCGTCAGCACGAAGTACGTCGTGATGAAGTCATCGGTGTCCATAACTACCTGAACGGAAGACGCCTTACGACGGATCAAACGCGAGCTAGACTGGAATTGGAGGAAAAATTCCATGTTGGCCGCATACATCCGCGTCTCTTCCGATCAGCAAGACACCACCCGCCAGCGACGGAGCATCGCGGCTGCGGCCGAACGGCTCGGGCTGACGATCGACCTTTGGTTTGAGGATTCCGAGGGGAAGAATCCCCGGCACCGGGCAGAGAAGCGCCGGGAGTTCCAACGGCTGTTGTCAGCCGTCAAAGCCGGGACCGTCGAGACGATCATCGTCGATGCCCAAGATCGCTTCGGCACTAAAGACGCTTTCGAGTGGGGCGAGTTCATCGGCACCCTTCGGAAGCATAGTTGCCGGTTGCTCGATTCCACCGGCCGGGAGTTGTCTGCTGATGACACCGGAGCGGTCATCACGGGGATGGTGGGCGCGCTCACGTCCCGCGAAGAGCAACGGCAAAAGGCGCACCGGAGCTTGACCGGCAAGGTTCAGTACGCGGCCCGTGGCGAGTATCAAGGCGGATACGCTCCGTTCGGAACCGACGTTGTTTGCTTCGGCCCGGAGGGAAAAGAGAAGTGGCGCACGGTGTACGTCGGGCATTACGATCGCTGGAAAGTGTACCCGGACGGGAAGCGGGAGCGCTTCAAGGGAAAGAACGTCACCCCGGCAAAAGACACGACGGACACACTCCGGCTTCGGCCGTCGATCGAAGCGGAGCGGATCAAGATCGTGCGCCAAGTGTTCGACTGGTACGCCACGGAAGCGCTGTCACCCCGGCAGATAGCGGACCGGCTGAACGAATTGAAAGTCAGCCCGGTCTTCGGGGAGGCGTGGTACAAACACACGATACAGGCGCTGCTGCGGAACCCGGTTTACATCGGCCTCCCGACGTGGAACAAGCGGGCCGGGGCGAGCTTCGCCGAATACGTTGGCGGGCAGGTCCGGGCAGTTGACAAGCCCAAGCGTGGCCGGCGTCGGAAGCCCGATGATTTCATTCAGCCCGAGAAACCGGAGTTCAAGCCGATCGTCCCGCCGGACGTGTTCCAGCAAGTCCAAGGGAAGCTCGGCGAGTCGAGTTCCCGACACACGCGGCCCCGTCGTGCGCCTCACACGGCCGAACTCTGGTTGCGCCCCTTCATGGTCTGCGGGCATTGCATGAAGCCGATGCACGCCACGCAAGGGCTGTCGAATGACCGGCTTTGGCCATCGTACTTCTGCGGAACCTACAACAAATACGGCCCCCGGAACCCTACGGGCTGTCACTGTCACCGGGTCCGGCATGACGTTATCGAGAACGTCGTTCTCGACTACCTGCGAAAGACGGCCCCGAAGCTCGCCAAGCTCTTGAAGGCGAGCAAAGGGGGAGACCTTGACGCAATCCGGCCCTTGCTGGAATCGGCGACCGGAACCCAAGCGGCCTACTCGGGCGTCGCCTGCGATATTCTGTCGTTCATCGACACTCACGGGAACGGCCGGGAGGTTACGAAACTGCTTAACACCGGGAAGGGGTTTGATGAAATCTACGGCGTCCTATTCGAGCGGGTCCGGCCCCGGCTCGAATCGGAGATTGCCGACAGGCAGGCGAAGCTTGACCGGGAGCTAGACGCCTTCACGTCTCTGCCGGATCGCTTGCGGCAAGCGGCTGTCAAGCGGATGGAACCCCTGCAAACCGAAATTGACGCCCTCGAATCCGAGCTTGTGGACTGGCGGGAACCCTACCGCAACCTGCAAGCCGAGTTGACGGCCCGCAAGGCGTCATTGGAACAGGCGTCTGCCACGATCGGCCGGGATGGCGCGGGCCGGGTCAAAGCCGAGACCTTGCGGGGCGTCGTTGATCGGATCGTGTGTCACTTCCGGCACACGTCCACGAAGGCGAGTGCGAACAACGGAAAGAGCATCTTGAATCGAGTGGAAATCTACCCGATTTCTGCGGAGTCTGCCTGTTACAGTATCGAAGGCTCGCCGGCGACAGATTGATTACGACCCGGTCGACCGGCCGGTGATAGCCGCTGTTGACCAGCGCCCGTTCGAAACGATGAATGCTCTCGCGCGCCGCCGCCTCGGCCAAACCAACCAGAATCGTCTTTGGCAGCGCGGCCGGCGAGATGTCGACTTCGACCTCGACGGGGACCGCGCGGATTCCAAACAGTGAATACGTGGCAATCTTCGCCAGCATGAATGAACCGCGGAACGGACGTAAACGTCGGTACAGGTCTGGCCATTGTGCAGGCAACCGTTCGCAATCGCAAGCACGAACCCGCGGCAAGTCGCGTACGTAAATTCCCCGTGGTGCCGCCGACGCAACACAAATCCGATTGAGTCTGAGTACTGAAACTGAGTACTGACCCGAGTACTGCCGACTGGTGAGCACTATTCAGCGTTCAGCCATTCCTCGCCGTGTCGCATGGTGGCACGGGCCAGGTGTCAGTCAGACGGATCATTTTCTATAATTCGCCCGCCGGTCAGCCGGGCGCCGAGTTGGTGACCGGCTGGTGGCATGCAACATGCACACCTGGATGCGGATGAACTGGCTCATTCTCGACCATCCCTACGCGGCGATCACTGACGCGCAGGGTCGATTCAAAATTGCCGACCTGCCGGCCGGCAAGCATGAGTTGCGCGTTTGGCACGAGTTGCCGGGGTACATCATCGACATCCGGACAAGATCGGCGCCAAGACAATGTCCGTCGAAGTCAAAGGCGGCGAGACGATTGACGTCGGTCAGATCAAGGTGCCTGCGAAACGATTTGTCGAGAAGCTGAAACGAGGGTGAGCGTGCTGCGCCAACGCATCGGTTTTGCCCTGCAGCTTGTCGTGCTGATGATGCTGCCTTTGGTCATCGGCTGGCAGTTGTTCTTCGGGGTTCCGCTGTTGGTTATGCCCGCCGTGACGCTGGCGGCAATCGCCGTGTTCTTCGTGGGGCATCGGCTGCGAAATTCTTGACTCGCGGCCGGGCGCGAGCTGCTAAAAACCCCGGCGGCGAGAAATGTGGCGCGACTGACCTTCGCTTCGGCGAACGAATCGGCAACAATTCAGAGGTCGGCGCTCCGGAGTCTGCTTCATGAAGTTAGCTGCCCTCGAAAATCGCCTGCGGCAGGCGGCATTCGTTCGCGCGAAGGCCGGTCAACTTATTCGCTCGGGGGCCGTGGTCTCGCTGGCTGCCATGCTTCTGACCTGCATCGCCCAGGAGTGCCGGGCCCAGCGGAATCAGGCAGCGCCGGCTGGCGAAGCTTTCTTTCTCGACACCGATGCAGCCGCGGCAAAGAAACTGGCCGCGGCCCGCGATCTGCTGGCCGCCCGGCAATGGGACGACGGGATCGATCTGGTGCGGCAAGCCGCCCTGCAACATGCGGGCAAGCTGGTCGCAACCGCGCCGGGCCGGTATGTCGACGTGCAGACGTACTGCGATTCTGCATTGGCGCAGTTGCCGCCAGAGGGTCTGGCGAATTACCGCCGACGCACTGACCCCCAGGCCCGCCGCTGGTTTGAAGCGGCCCGGGCTGTGCGCGACGAAGCCGGGTTGCGGAAAATCGTGCACCGGGCGCTCTTATCGAGCTACGGCGACGACGCGTTGTTCCTGCTGGGAGAGCTCGCGTTTGAGCAGGGGGAACTCTCGCGCGCCCGCCGGTACTGGGAAAAACTGCTGCCTCTCGAGGTTCCGGTCGAAGCGGGCGCGTTGCCGCAAATGGTCCGATACCCTGACTCCGACATCGACCCCGCCGGCATCCGGGCGCGCCTTGTGTTGTGCCGGTTGCTGCAGGGTGAGCCGGCCCGCGCCGAACAAGAACTCGCTGATTTCCGGCGGATGCACCCGAATGCCAGCGGTCGCCTGGCGGGGCGGAAGGGCAACCTCCCCGAACTGCTGGTCGCAACCGTGGAGTCAATGCGCCAAGCTCCCGCGAAGGCCGACCACGACCCGCTGACTACGTTTGCCGGTAACGTGCGACGGAATTCGGTTCGACCCCGGGGCGTCGACGTGGGCAGCGTCTTGTGGTCGAGCGATCTGGCCGAATACAAGGTGGAACGCCCCTCACGCTTCGACGAACCGTTACTCGACCTTCCGCAATTCGCCCGTCGCGATCGGCTGCCCGCGATTCCGTCTCAGCCGGCGCTGGCCTTCTTTCCCGTCGTTTACGACAACCTGGTCTGGTATTGCGACGAGACGACCATCTGCGCGCGCGAACTGCTCTCTGAGAAACCGGGGCGCGGCGCCTGGGGAGGCAATTCTGTCGTCTACAAGATGCCGACTGACGACGAACGCCCTCTCGTGCCCGCGCGGCGCCGCGCCGGAACACCGCACTTCACGCTGTCGATCGACAACAACCTGGTCTACGCCCAGATGGGCCCCGCAGCGACCCGGGGGCGGAATTCCAACGCGCTGGTCTGCCTCGATATCGCCCGCCAGGGCGATCTGTTGTGGATGGTACACGCCGATAAACTGAACCTCGATGGAGGCGGCTGGATCTTCGACGGAACCCCGTTGGCCGCCCACGGCCGCGTCTTCGTGACTCTTCGCCGGCACGAACCGCAACTGCAGCTCAACGTGGCGTGCCTTGACGGACGCACCGGCCAGCCCGTCTGGAACCGGAAGATCGCCGTGGGGATCGAGAATTTCGGGGGCGAACTCGATGAATTCCATCATCAATTGCTGACCCTGGCAGAAGAGCAGTTGTTTTTCTGCACAAACATGGGTGTCGTCGCGTCATTTTCGGCAGACGACGGCGCGATACGCTGGATCACCGCGTACCCCCGATCACCCATCGATTCTGTCGTAGAGCTCAACAAGCGAATGACATTGGGGCCGAACCCCTGCATGTTTCACGACGGGCTGGTGTTCGCCGCTCCGATTGATTCCGATCGCGTGCTGGCCTTCGACGCCGAATCGGGGCGGCGCGAGTGGGAACGGGAAATCAAACGCAACGCGCATCAGTTGCTGGGTGTGGCCGATGGCCGGCTGATTGTGGCGGGCGATTGGTTGTGGGCCCTGGAGACCGCGACGGGAAAAACGGCCTGGGAGGTCGGAGACCACGCCCCCGAAACGGCAACTTGCGGTCGCGGCGCGCTGGCGGGGGGGCTGGTCTACTGGCCTCAACGCGAAGAGATTCAGATGATCGAAATCGCCACGGGGCGAATTCGCCGCAAGGTTTCACTCTCGGCCCAACACAGCCTGACCGGGGGCGGTAACCTCGCCATCGCCAACGACATGCTGGTCATGGCGCAGCCCGGCCGGCTGGTTGCCTTCAGCGAATACGGCGCGCTGCGACGGCAGCGTGACGAAGAGCTGTCGCTCAAGCCCGACGACGCTCGCGGGTGGTTCGAGCTGGGGCTTCTCGAAGCGGCCGTCGGTCGCACCGACGCGGCTCTCACCGCTTTGCGGCGCGCTCACGAACGGCTTTCGAACGATTCTTCCGACTCGCTTTTGAAAGACGGTGTCACCGGTTATCTGGCGCGGATCTTGCGGAATGAAGCCGGTCGGTTGAAGGCCAATGCCAGACCGCTCGACGCCCTGGCACCACTCGAAGAGGCCTCGCGAGTCGCAAAAGCGCCACAGCGCGTGGAAATCGCGCAGGAACTGGCCGCTCTGCACGAGCAGCAGCAGAACGTCAGGGGCGCCGTGCTCGCCTGGCAATCATTGCTCGATGATGCGCCGCAAGTCGGGCCCGATATCGGCGCAAGTCAGCCAGGATCCGCTGTTCAGAAGGCCGTTATCGAAATAGATCGCCTGATCGAACGCGCAGGTCGAGACGTCTACCAGCCGGTGGAAGACCTGGCCGCACAAGAGCTGGCGCTCGCAAAGAACGCCGGCGACAAGGTCACGGCGCTATTCGCGCGCTACCCGCATTCGGCAGCCGCCCGAGAGGCTGCGGCGAGCCTGGCCCGGCAACAGCGTGAGGTCGAAGATTTCAGCGCATCCGATCGCACCTGGAAGTGGCTGCTCGACAACCGACGCGGCGACCGGTCGGCACAGATCACCGCGTTGACCGGTTTGGCGATCAATGCCGAATCACGCTCCCGCCTGCGGTCGGCTGCCGGATTCTGGCAACAGCTTTACGACGCGGCGCCTGACGCAACCATTACCCTCTCAGGCCTCCGCGGTGTGGTGCGTGATTTGATTCCCGCGCGGCTTGGGCGGCACGACGCAGGCCGCGACGAGCCCCGGCGGTCTGATGCTTTTGAACCCGTTGTTCGCATTTGGGAACGGTCGCTGGCCGCAGGCAAGACATGCGTGATTCCCGAGGAACACGCCCCAACCGGGTCGTCGCCGGCGGTGCTCGTCAGCGATTCGCACCTCTCTCTTATCGATGGCCCCACGGGCCAAACGCGCTGGCAGGTTCCACTGGCTGAACCAGTGCACTGGGCGGCCTACGCAGCCAATCTGCTGATTCTCGCAACGACAACGGGCGCCTGTGGCGTCGAACCAGACGACGGCAGACTGGTTTGGCAAACGCCGCTGGAACAAGTCGGCCAGCCCGACAGCGCTCGGCGACCTCGCTTTTGCATTCACGGCGATCGACTCTTCGGGCTCTCGGGGCACTCGGGCGCTTTCGAGCTGTATCCCGAGAACGGTGTTTTTGCATGGAGTTACCGTCCGCCGCGCGGCGACCTTCAGCCGCGGTGGCGGTGTGACGCCGACCGAATTGCCTTGCAGACGCTGCGCCCCGACCGAATTCACGTGCTCGACGTGCGCAGCCGGGCACTGGCAATTGACGCGGCATTGCCCGGCGGCCCGTGGACGCAAGACCCCGTCGCACTGCCTGCCCTAACCCTGTGGGGGTTGCCGACGTTCGCCGGGCCGCCGCAGATATTCGACGCCGCCCTTGGGCGCCGCGTCGCCTTCTACCGCGGACCGCTTTCTTCGTCGCGTGTGAACGCCAGCCTGTTCGCCGATGCGACGGCCAGTTTCGCCGCAATTGATGGAACGACCCTCGCGCGATTCGACCCGCGATCGGGGGTTCCGCAATGGAGCCGCCGCTTGGGCCCGCTGCCTGCGCCCCACCTGGAAAACGCAGAGAGCGTCTGCCTCGACAGACAGCGCCTGTACTGCGTCTCGGGCGGCGTTCTGCGGTGCCTTGCCGTCGAGGGCGCGCGGCTGCTGTGGGAGAGGCATGTTGGGCCGCCTGATGAATCGTGGTGCGTCATCCGCACGCCGCGGGCGCTTGTAATCTGGGCACGATCGTCAAACCGAACGGTTTCGATCGCTTTGTGCGACCCGACCGATGGCGAACTGCTGGAGCGTTTGAACCTTCCCGGCCCGTCGAACCAGGTGGCCGTACACGCACTCGAGAGCCTGCTGATCGTAGCCACCGATACCCAGGTGTGCGCCCTGGCTCCTCTCGCGCCCGAAGCCCCTTGACTCGACGACGCAGAACGTGACTGTATCCGCGCCACAAGCGACCCTTCGCGCTGCCGTGATCGGCGCAGGCATTTCGGGGCTGGCGGCTGCGAAGCGTCTGCACGAGCTTTGTGCGGGGGCAGGTCGGCCGCTCGAATTGACGGTGTTTGAGGCGGAGGACCGCGCGGGCGGCCTGTTGGAAACGCAGTGCATCGCCGGTTATCGCGTCGAACTGGGGGCCGATTCGTTCATCACGAATAAACCCTGGGCCGCCGACCTCTGCCGCCAGTTGGGATTGGAAGACCGGCTGATCGCCACCGAGGCACGCTATCGGCGGTCGCTGGTGTTGAAAAACGGTCGGCCGGTGCCGGTGCCGGAAGGATTCCAGCTCATGGCGCCGCAGAACGTCGGCGCGTTTCTACGCTCGCCGATTCTGAGTTGGAGAGGAAAGTTGCGGGTGGCGCTCGAGTGCGTGATACCACGAGGCGACGCCAACGGCGACGAAAGCGTCGCGCACTTCGTCCGCCGGCGATTCGGCCGTGAGGCCCTCGAGCGGCTGGTCCAGCCCCTCGTCGGGGGCATCTACACATCCGATCCCGACCAGCTCAGCCTGCGCGCGACGCTGCCGCGGTTTCTCGAGATGGAACAGCAGCACGGCAGCGTGATTCGCGCTCTGAAGCGACACTCGGGAAGCCACGCTGAAGACTCGATCGCCAGCGGCGCCCGCTACGGCTTGTTCGCCAGCCTGCAGGGGGGCATTTCGGAGCTGGTCGCCGCGCTGGTCGAACGCGTATCGACCGCCGCAACAATGCGCTATGGGGCCCGCGTAGAGCGACTTGCGCCAGAACCTGACCGCGGCGGATTCGCGCTCGAATTGGGTGCAGGGGTGAGAGACCGATTTGAGGCCATCGTGGTGGCGGTGCCGGCGTACTGCGCCGCCAACCTGCTCGCCGGGTTCGCTCCCACCGCGGCCGAATCGCTGAGAGCGATCGAGTACGCCTCGACGGCCATCGTCGCGTCGGGTCACAAACTCGCAGATATCCGCGACCCGCTCGACGCCTTCGGGCTCGTCGTTCCTGCGATTGAGCGGCGGCGGATTCTGGCCGTGTCGTTTGCCAGCCGAAAGTTTCCTGACCGCGCGCCCGAGGGATGTGTTCAACTGCGAACGTTTGTGGGCGGCGCCATGCAGCCGGAGCTATTGCAACTTTCCGATGCTGAGCTCACCGCGCTTGTGCGATCAGAGCTCGAATCAATCTTCGGGGTGGCCTGGAAACCCGACTTCACGCTCGTGGCCCGCTGGATCAAATCGATGCCGCAATACCACGTCGGGCACCTCGAGCGGGTTGCCGCCATCGAGCAGGCGCTGGCCCGGTTCCCTCGCCTGGCGCTCGCGGGCAACGCCCTCTACGGGGTCGGGTTGCCTGACGCGATTTATAGCGGCAAGCAGGCCGCGGAGCGCGTGTTCTCAACCGCCAGTAGCAGTTAGATGTAGTCGGCCCGGAATGCCGGAGTGACGTGCAGCGCCCCGGCCGCTCGGCAGCGGCCGGGCACTTGGGCGTTTCCACAATTCTTTCCAGCGTCAGGCCCCTCGCTCACCAAGGCTGCGATTCAGCCGCTCGCGATGATAGGCCAGCCGTTCGGCCGGCGACATCTTGGCGAAGTTGGGCGCGCCGTTTCCGCTGGTTTGCGCGGTCTTACTCGCGCTAAATGAACCGGGCTTCGCTCCGCCACCGTTGTGCGATGGCGTTGCCGCACGCGGGGCACTGACCGTCGTCGTGCCCCCGCCGTAGCTCATGCTCTGATCTGTCACCTGCAAGTCGACCTCGAGCGAACGGTGCGGCGGAATGCCAAGTTTCTGCAGGACCGCATGATACGCCCGCACCCCCTCTTCGGGCTCAAGCTGCCCGTCAGCGATCAGCCGCAAAAACTGGACAAATGCCAGTTGGTTCTCGGAGTTGTTGATCTTACGGCCGAACAGGGCGACCCGCCCTCCGTACTTCTTCGCATCGTACAGCAGTTGAAAGGCGTCGCGCGTGGTGCCTGAGGAACCGCCCAGAATGCCGGCGACCAGATGCGGATCGTACCGCACCAGTTCTTCGAGCGCCTTAGGACCGTGGTAGACGATCTTGAGAAACAGCGGCCGGCCCGCCGCCGCAACCCCCGCGAGGCTGCGGGCGATCGCATCGTTGATGAACGAACCCAATTTGTCGGTGGCCACGGCGTTCGGAACGTTTGGGTCGAACACTTCCAGAAAGTAGCGGAACCCCTTTCGCTCGGCTTCTTCGCGAAACAGCTTGAACTGCTCGAGCGTCTGCCGATCGAGATCGACGTCGTTGTTGAACGTCACCGAATACAGGCCCAGGTCGGCCCCCTGAATGCGTTCTTCAGGAGCGCAGTCGAGATGGCCGCATTGAATGTGGTCGAGGCTGGCCGTACGAAACGGGCGGGCCGCCGGTTCGTGCAGCCGGCCGCCGCGAATCACATGCACGTCAGTGGTGTCGTTGGCCCGCACCGCGGGGGTGACCGGAGTGCCGTCGAACAGCCGCTCGCGCGTCGTCAACAGATCGCTCGTGCTGGCCGACATCAGCATAATGTCGACCAGATCGCTGCGGGCGATCTGCCGAATCTGCTCGCGGTACTCGGCCAGCGTCCGAAACCTGATTTCGCCGTCGTGGCGTTCGGGAGATTTTCCCGGGGCGCCGATGCCGAACGCCATATCGGCATCTTTGGCGTCGGCCAGAATGAATTCACGACACCCCGACGGGTCGGCGTGAATGGCGGCGAGCTTGCGGTCGAGTGATTTGGTCATTGCTGCTGGGAATGAAAGAGGTTCAATCATCGTTTCGGGCGCCGCCTTTTACTTTGGCCGCGACGCGATTGGCTGGATCGTGCCGAACGCGCGTGCGCGCGGAAAAACTCTGTGGCGTGCTCCTTGGTGACGGACCCATCGGCAACTCCCAGTGTCAGCGACTCCACTTCCTTCAACGACGCTTTCAATTGGAAATGATTCGCGTACAGGAAAGCGATTGCTGCCGCGAGCGCCGTCCGCTTATTTCCATCAACAAAAGGGTGATTGCGGCACAGATGGAACAGGTACGCGGCCGCCATCGCTGGAATTCCCAGGTGGAGAAATTGTCCGCCAAACCCGGCAGCGGGCATTGCAACAGCCGATTCCAGCAGACCGCGATCGCGCACACTTTCGGCTCCGCCGTACTCGCGTAACACCCGCTCATGAATCGCCAGAACCTGGTCCACCGACGGGAATCCGATGGTCGAAGCACCCATCAGGCGAGTCGCCTCAAAACGTCACCCCAATCGTCGATGACGCGGTCGAGGCAGCGCTCGAATGTCGCCGGGTTGATCGCAGCCGGCTCAACGGGTGTCACCACGAGCGAACCATTGGTTACCGTCAATTGCACACTAGACCGTTCTTTGATTCCCAACAGTTCCAGAATGGGTTTGTCGAGAATCAGCGCCTGACTGTTACCCACCTTTCGCAGTTGCTTGATCACGAGTCACCTCCGTTGACACATTGTTATTACCAAAGACCTGAGGTGTCAAGCCGCGAATTTGGCCCATTTTCGAATTACAGCACCTTTCCGATCGTCTCCTGCAATACGGCCGCCGAGTTGTGCAGCGCAATTCGCTCCTTGGGCCACAGTTCGATTTCCACCGTCCCCAGAACGCCTTTGCGGCCCACAACCGTAGGCACTGAAATCGCCACGTTTCGCAGCCCATAGGCCCCCGATTGCAGCGACGAGACCGGCAATATCCGCCGCTGGTCGAGCGCGATGCTGTGCACTACGTCGGCAATCGACACCCCGACGGCGAAACCCGCCCCACCCTTTTTCTTGATGACCTCAGCCCCGCTGCCGCGCGTCTTCTTTTCCACCTCCGCGATCAACGGGGGCGTGACGCCCGGGTACTTTTCAAGGGGCAACCCCGCGATCTGGGCGTTCGACCAGATCGGCACCATGCTGTCGCCATGCTCCCCCAGAATCGTCACCCCCACCTGTGTCGGCGGCACGTCGAGTCGGGCGGCCAGCATGCTGCGCAGGCGCGTCGTATCGAGCACTGTCCCCAGGCCGATCACCTGCGAAGGAGGCAAGTCGAGTTCGCGAATCGCCAGGTAGGTCAGCACGTCGACCGGGTTCGACACGACGAAGCAGATGGCGTCTTTGCGCAAGCCGGCTTTCTTGACGTCGGCCAGAATGTTGCGAAACAGGGCCACGTTGCGGTTGATCAGGTCGAGCCGGCTTTCGTCGGGTTTGCGACGCAACCCCGCGGTAATCACCACGACGTCGCTGTCAGCCACCGCGGCGGTGCCGGCTGCCGAAATTTTCTGGTCGGCCAGCAGGCTCGCCCCATGCAGCAGGTCGAGCGCCTGCCCATCGCAGAGTTCCTGATTGACGTCGATGAGCACGATCTCGCGGACGATCTTGCCCGTCTGCAGCGCAAACCCCGCACACGAACCGACGAGGCCGCCCCCGCCGATGATGCTGACTTTCATGAACCTGGATCCTCTATCTTGAATGCAGTCGTTGAATCCGGTTTTCGAACTCGAGAAGCGCCCCCGCGGCAGAATGAGACGAGTTACGGTTCGTATCACTTCGCGAGCGCAGCGATCACCTGATCGGTTATCGACTGCACGAGCGATTCAACGTCGGTGCCCGCCGGAATCGTCATCGCCGGCGGCAGATACCCGCGATAGCTGGGGGGCGCCTCAAACGCATGCGGTTCGGGCAACGTCTCTTTGTAACCGTCACGGAACGCCGTGTTGCCGCACAGGTCGCAGTTATCGGCGTGAAACCGCGGGTCTTCGAAGCCCAACCGCTTCTTGATGTCGAGCAGCTCGCGCGATTTCTCTTCGTTCAGGTACGTGATTCCACCAAGCTGCTTCGCCAGAATCAGAATCCGACAGTAGGCGTCGACAATTTCGGTCTTCCAGTACGCCTCTTCCAGCTCATTGCCGAAGCTGACTGTGCCGTGATTCGAAAGAATGATGCAGTTGGTGCCGGGCTTGAGAAAAGGCAGCACCGTGTCGGCAAACGGCTGGCCGCCAGGGGTCTCGTAGGGCGCAAATGGAATCTCCCCCAGAAACACTTCAACCTCAGGCAACACGCACTGCGGAATCGGTTCGCGGGCCACGCCAAAGGCCGTTGCGTGAGGCGGATGGCAGTGCACCACGGCCCGCACCTCGGGCTGGGCTCGCATGATGGCCAGGTGCAGCAGAATTTCACTGGTGCGCTTCCGCTTTCCGGCGATCTGCTTTCCGTCAAGGTCGACGGCGCAGACGTCGTCGGGCGTCATGAAGCCCTTGCAAATCATTGTCGGGGTGCACAGCACTTCGTTTTCGCCGACGCGATACGAAATATTGCCGTCGTTGGCCGCCGCGAAGCCCCGGGCGTAAACCCGCCGGCCGATTTCGCAAATCTGCTCTTTGATCTTGCGGTCATTGATGCCCGAGTTCCATTGATGCAACATATTCAAGCGCCTTTCAAAGCGGATCGAATTCCAGAGTGTCCAGGATGGCCGCGTTGTATGCGTCGATGGGTTTCGAATCAGGATAGAACGGCGCTGCCGCCTCGGTTCCCTCGCTGACGGCTATCTGCGCGCCGATTCCGGCGCCGAATTCGTCGTACACCACAATCGGTTCGCCGCGCCCCGCCGGTTTTCCTTCCAGCGCTTCGAGCGCCAGCGGCACGGCGAGAAGCCACGTGGCCCCCTGAACCGCAGGATGGCGCCTGTTCAACGTCAGGTTTCCGATGACTTCGGCTATTCGCATTGGTAATCCACTCGCATTGCCGCCCATGCGGGCTCGCGGCCCGCCCCGTCGACTCGTCGTGCTCAAGTTCCAACCACCATCGCCCTCAATATCTGCCGCAGTTCGAACTGACTTCTCTTCGACGGGTCAATTGCCACCAGGTTGGGCTTTACGCTTCGCCGCGCGCGCTCCCACGCCGAGCTATCGGCAATTGCCACCGCGCGCACGCGTTCGTTGCGATTCGCCAGGCAGGCCACCAGTTCCGGCTCGGCCGTGATAACGCCTACGTTCTGCGTTTCGCCCCGGCATAACGCGCTGATCGCCTGCGATGCGGCCTCTGACGGCCCACCCAACAGCCGACGGTTGAGCGGCCCGGCAATGGAACTGAGCTCGTCGAGGGCCCCGCCTACGATGGGGCTGGCGGATGTCACCAGCAGCAACCATTGCGGCGACGATTTCGCCCCGCGCGGGGCAGTTTCGCGCACGACCACCAGCCCCCGCTCGCGAACAAAGTCGCGGGCCGACGGGGTCAGCACCGCGCGCGGCCTGACGCGAATCGCAGGCGCTCCGTTGACCGACTGTTCCAGCACTTCACGGGTGATCACCGGGTGGTCAAACGCGTGCGCCTCCTGGTCGCGCGATGTCGTTGTCGGGCGCGCGCCTGTGGCTGGTGGCGCCAGCGCTTCGACGACGCGTCGTACGATCTCTTCAAATAGCTCGCTGTCGACAGACATCAGTCGGGGATCCCGATTACGGCCCAGCGCAGGGGTGTGGTGTTCTTGCCCAGCAACTCGCGTACGCCCGATCCGTCGCTGGTCAGCATCACGGTGTCGCCGTGTCGGCTGCCCAGGGTATCGACCGCCAGTTGCGGGTCGCCGTCAGGTCCGCCGCGCGCATCCAGCGGCTGCACGAGCAGCAGCCGCCAGCCGGCGAGCGTCTCGTGCTTGACCGTCGCGGTGGCACGTCCTACGACCTTGCCGAATTGCATTTCCGGTTCCTGACCCCTCTTTTTGAAGGTGAGTTCGATTGGCCTTACAGAATGTGCAGGTCGTCGATCAGGGCGCAGCGGCGGTGGCGGGTGAACGTCAAGGGAGAAGTGATGCCCTCACCGGTCGGTGTCGCGATGCTCCATGACAGATAACCTTCGCCCCCGACACCCAGCCCCGCGACGGAAGGGCCGTTCTTGACGTAAACCGTCGTGTCCACTTCGCGCCCCATGATCGTCATGTTGCGCACGTTGCGCGAGTGGATAACGGCCGTGTGACGGAACCCGTGTTCGTGCTTTATCGCCAGTTCGAGTCCCTGCCGGAAATCGCGTACTCGCACGAACGGCACAAATGGCGTCATCTGCTCTTCACTGACAAACGGGTTCGACTCGTCGGTCTCGCCGAAGAGCAATTGCGTGCCGGCCGGCGCCCGCACCCCGATCATCTCAGCCAGCACCGTGGCATCTTTGCCGATCACCTCGCGGTTCAATACCGGATGGTCTTTGCCCGGTTTGAATGCCATGGCGCTCAGTTGCTCAATCTGCTGACGATTCAGCAGGAAAGCTCCGCTGCGCCCCATGGCCTCCATCAGCTTCGAAAAAATCGACTCGACGGCAAACACTTCCTTTTCGCCGATACACAGCAGGTTGTTGTCGAAAGCGGCCCCCTGAACAATGCATTTGGCGGCGTTTTCGAGACACGCGCTCTCGTCGACCACCACGGGCGGGTTGCCAGGCCCCGCGACGATCGCCCGCTTGCGGCTTTCGAGCGCCGCACGCCCTACGGCCGGCCCCCCCGTGACGCACAACAGCCGCACGCCGCGATGCTGAAACACTTCAGCGGCCGATTCCAACGTCGGCTGTTCGACGATGCAGATCAGGTTTTCGAGCCCCGTCGCCTGGTGAATGGCGCGGTTGAACCGGCGGACCCCTTCAGCGGCGATGCGCGCCCCCGCCGGGTGGGCATTGATGACCATGGTGTTGCCGGCCGCCAGCATGTTGATGGCGTTGCCGGCGACGGTCGGCAGCGAGTGGGTCACGGGCGTGATGACGCCGATCACGCCAAAGGGGGCGTATTCCGTGAGCGTCAGCCCGTGGTCGCCGCTATAGCAGTCGGTCCTCAGGAACTCCACCCCGGGAACGTGCTTGATGATGTGCAGCTTTTCGATCTTATGATCAAGCCGACCGACTTTCGTTTCTTCCAGTTCCAACCGCCCCAGCTCGTCGGCCTGCTGGTCAGTGATCTTGCGGATGCAGTCGATGGCCTTGGCCCGGTCGGCAATTCCGCGCTGCGACAGCGTGCGAAACGCAGCGGTGGCGGCGTCGACCGCCTGATTGACCGTCTTGAAAACGCCCCAGGCGCCGTCGCGCGCGTGGCCGTTGCCCGAAACGTAGGGGGCCCGGCCCAGTTGCTGAAGAACTTCCTGAACGACCTGGCGAATATCGGCTTCGGTAGTACGCATGTCGGCTCCTCGCAGGGAATTCGGCCCGCGGGCTGCTGCCCGGGGCCGAAGGGGGTTTTTCTGTCAGTCGGTTATTTTCTGTTCGTGTTGAACACGGTCTTGCCGGTCACCTGCACCTGGTCGACAATCCCGATAATGGCGGCGTCGACGGGCAGCGGCTTGGTTTCGGGGGTGTAGCGGGCGCTTGAGCCCTGCACGCAGAGCACCACCTCGCCTTCACCCGCGCCCACCGTATCGACGACCACAAACGTGCGCCCGGTGGGCTTCAGGCTGCTCTGGTCTTTCTCGTCAACTCGCAGCGGCTCAACGACAAGCAGCTTCTGACCGACCATCGACGCCACCTTCTGCGTCGAGACGAGACTGCCGGTCACGCGGGCAATAAACATGTTTCGTCGCTCCTCGTTACTTTCCGCCAATCGCCTGGGCCGCAAGGCGGGCCACCACGATCTCTTCGTTCGTGGGAATCACCCACACCTGCACCGGGCTGTCGGCCGCAGAGAGGCACGCTTCTCCCTTCCCGGTTTCGTTCAACGATTCGTCGAGAACGATGCCGGCCCATTCCATCCGGGCACACACCTCGCGTCGCACGAGCCGGCTGTTTTCGCCGATGCCCCCGCTGAACACGATGCAGTCGGCCCCGTCGAGCACCGTCAACATTCCCCCCAGGTATTGACGGATCGACGCCACAAATACGTCGAGCGCTAATCGTGCCCGGGCATGCCCCTGAGCCGCCGCCTGCTCTAAATCGCGCACGTCGGGGCTCAGTCCGCTCAGCCCCAAGAGGCCGCTTTGGTTCGCCAACTGATCCAACAGTTGTTCCAGGCTCTTTCCTGTAGCCCGCATCAGCACGGGCAGCGCGAACGGGTCGAAGTCGCCGACGCGATTGTTGTGCGGCAACCCCGACTGCGGACTCATTCCCAGGCTGTTCGCCTGCGACACCCCACCACGAATGGCGCACAACGAATTGCTGCCGCCCAGATGGCACGTGATCAGCCGCAGGTCGTTTCGCCCCAGCAGTTCCGCCATCCTTGTGCCCAGATACCGGTGGCTGGCGCCGTGATAGCCCCAGCGGCAGATTTCGTATCGCTCCTTCCACTCGAACGGAACTGCATAGCAGCGATTCGCATCGGGAATACTCTCGTGAAACCCCGTCTCGAGCGCGGCCACCAGAGGCACCTGCGGAAACGCCTGCCGCAACTGTCGCATGGCCTTCGCATACATCGGATTATGCGCCGGTGCGATATCCGACAGCTCCTCCATACGGTCGAGCAGCGCGTCGTCGACAACCCGCACGCCCGAGTAGCGGCCGGCGAAGACCGCCTTGAACCCCACCGCCGCCACGTCGCTGATTGAAGCCAGGCACCGGCCCTGGCCCGCGGTAAGCTGCTCGAGGCAGATGCGCATGGCGGCTGCATGGTCGGGCACGTGCCCGGTGCTTTCCCGCCGCAGCCCGGCCATCTCGACGAAACAGGCGCTTTGCGGCTGGCCGATGCGGTCGATGCCGCCTCGAGCCAGTTGCAGCTCCTGCGGAAGATCGAACAGCCGGTACTTGAAGCTGGTCGAACCGAGATTCGCGACAAGGATTTTCATGCGCAGCGATCCATGCACCCCGTGGCACCCAAACCGACTGCCAGTCGGACTTCGACCGCGAAGCGGTCGGCTTAGGCAGCAGGCGTATTACTTCTTGATAAACGCATCGAGGACCCCCTTCTCCGGACGGGGAATCACATGCGCGCTGACCAGTTCTCCGACCTGCTTGGCGACCTGGGCGCCCGAATCGACGGCGGCACGAACCGAGCCGACGTCTCCTTTGACGACGGTCGTCACATAGGCGCCGCCGATCTGAACCTGGCCCAGGAGCGTGATGTTGGCCGCCTTCAGCATCGCATCGGCCGCCTCGATCTGGGCCACCAGGCCTTTGGTTTCAATCAATCCAATGGCATCGTTCATGGTGAATCAATTGCATCTTTAGAAAGTAAGTTGAAGTGCGCCGGCTTCAGCCGACGCCCCGTTCATCGTACCGGCCTTAGCCGGCATTTCGACTCTTGTTCAAAACCCCCACCCATGCCGCTCCATCCCTGACCGCCTGAAGGCGGGGAACTACGAACGTTAGCCCACTCCCGCCGCCGCCTTGCCCTGCTTGGGCAGCACGCTCGAAAGCTCTTCGTGCGGACGCGGAATGACCTGCACGCTGACGACCTCGCCAATCTTGCTGGCGGCGCTGGCGCCCGCGTCGACTGCCGCCTTGACGGCCGCGACGTCACCCACCACGAACGCCGTCACCAGCCCGCTGCCGACCTTCTCCCAGCCCACAAGCTGCACGTTCGCCGCTTTGAGCATCGCATCGGCGGCTTCAATCAACGAGACCAGCCCCTTGGTCTCGACCATTCCCAGGGCTTCCATCGACTTCGCCATGATGACATTTCTCCGAAAGTGACACGGTGACAACACCCCGCCAGTCACAATGACCAACGAGGCCCTGATGACTCATTTATTGCGGATTGCAAATTGATTGCATCCAAATCCGAAATCGACGATCCGAAATTCCGCCACCCTTACTTGTGCTGGCACGCGCACGGGCTGGGTTTCACCAGTTCGACGCGCGTCGCCCTGTCCAGATTGATCGCGTTCCCTTCGTCGGTATCAATGTGTACCTCCAGCAGAACGTCGGAAGCCCGCACGACCAGGCCTTCCAAGACTCCCGTGCATCCGGGAGATTCCACACGCAGGTGCATCGAATCGCCGTCCCTGACTCCGTAATACTCGAGGTCGGCCTGCCCCATGTGTACGTGCCGCATCGCCCGGATGACCCCGCCCTCAAGCTCCACGACCCCCTTCGGCCCGACCAGTACACAGCCCGGCGTCTCGTGATGATCGCCGCTGATCCGCACCGGCAGGTCGATCCCCAGCGAGATGCCGTCGGTGAACGCCAGTTCCACCTGCGAAGCATCGCGGCACGGCCCCAGCACGCGCACCTCGGGCAGCATTCGCCGCCTCGGGCCGACCACAGCCACCGTCTGTTTTGCCGCGAAAAAGCCCTTCTGGTAAAGCTCTTTCTGAACTTCGAGCTGGGCCCCTTGGCCGAACAGAACCTCCAGGTCACTCTGCGACAAGTGCACGTGTCGCGCCGAAATGTTCACGACCAGCGGGTTGGGCTTGACCGCAACCCGGCCCCCCGTCGAGTAGCGCCGCACCAGCACGTCGCGCACCACTCGCTCGATGGCCGCGCGATCGGGGGCTGTCTGAAGAGCACTTGGCATTGTGAAATCAACCTCGTGAAATCAACCCACGTGAGATCAGGCATCCGCCAGCGTCAGCTCGATGCCGGCGGCTGTCAGTATGTCTTTCCATTCCGGCGTGATTCCCGTATCCACCACGACCCGCTGTACCCGATCGAGCGTGCACAGGTGCGCGAGCGCCCGGTGCCCCAGCTTGCTGCTGTCGGTCACGACGATTACCTCTTCTGCAGCGGCCAACATTGACCGTTCGGTGTCTGCCAACAGCGTGTTGCTGTTGAACAGACCTTTCTCGGTGATGCCTCCCACGCTCATAAACAACCGCCGCACATGCACCTGCGACAGGGCCGCCATCGCCAATGGCCCCAGGGCCGCACCCGTCTTCGGATAGACGTATCCCCCGACCAGAACCAGTTCGATCTGCGCCTGATTTGCCAGCAGATTGACGACCGGCAACGAGTTCGTGACGACCTGCAACGACTTCCCCACGAGGTTCCGTGCCACCTCAAGCGTCGTCGTGCCTCCGTCGAGAAGCACCGTTTCACCCGCTGTCACCAGAGCCGCCGCGGCCCTCCCGACCGCCTGTTTCTCCCGCTGGGCCTGAACCGATCGCTGATCCAGCGTGGTGATCGATTCGCCGACATAAGCGGCACCGCCGCGTGTTCTGCGAATCTGTCCAATCCTTTCAAGATATTCCAAATCCCTCCGTACCGTCGACTCGCTGACCCCGGCTCGTTCCGTCAACAGTTGAAGTGACACAAACCCTTCATTTTCAACGATATTCAGTATTTCCTGACGCCGTTGATCCAACAACATTGGCATGCGCTGGTCCCTGCAATTGCGTTCAGACACCGCCATTATGCCAACCGATCTCTTCAAAAGCAATCACTATCTTTCATTTTAAGTGACTCATATTGAACGAAATAATTCATAAATCACTCACACTCATTCACTTACGGTCACGAGAGCGGTTATGAGAATCACCGCGTCCATTCCCTGCCGGCGAGCAATTCTGCGACCTCCGACCTCGCCCCAACCCAAATAGGTGGGGCCAGGCAAGTCGCGAAAACTCTATCACCAGATTGGGTCCCCGCCGCTGTTGTCTTTGGGCAACATTTCGCTTTCCTGCCGACCGCCAACGAAGGAATGGGCCGTATGCAAGGTTCTGCATGATGCAGTTGTCGCTTCGGCGCCGGCGCCTCGATTTTGTTTCAACTTTGACCTGACTGGTTCCGACGAACCGATCCCGGTATCGTTCACGCGCCGAGGTCGCGCATGACTGCATTTGCCGTTCGTCTGGATCAGGCCGTTCGCGCACGGGGCAACCCCGTCTGCGTCGGCCTCGACCCGCGCTGTGATGCGCTCCCCGCCGAACTGGCGCCAAAGACCCCCGGCCTGCGTCCGAATGCCGAGCAGGTCGCCGCCGCGTTCGAGCAATTCTGCCTGAGAGTCATTGATGTCGTCGCGCCCCTGGTCCCTTGCGTCAAGCCGCAGGCGGCTTTTTTTGAAGAATGGGGCCCCGCCGGCTCGAACACGCTCGCCCGTGTGATCCGCGCTGCACGCCGCGCCGGGCTAGTCGTGATCTGCGACGCGAAACGCGGCGACATCGGGACGACGGCCGAGGCGTACGCGCGGGGTTACCTCGCCGGCAGCGACCCCGATGCCGCCCCCTGGGGGGCCGACGCGCTGACCGTGAACCCTTATCTGGGCCGCGATACCCTGGAACCCTTCGTGCGCGTCGCGCAAGAGCGCGAAGCGGGGTTGTACGTGCTGGTGCGCACGAGCAACCCCGGGGCGGGCGCGTTTCAAGATCTCGCCGCTGCCGACGGCCGCACGGTTTTTCAACGGGTCGCAGCGGTCGTTGAAGAACTGGCCGCCGCGACTCGTGGCGATTTCAGCGACGGCGCGGTCGGCGCCGTCGTCGGCGCGACCTACCCCCACGAGCTCGCGCAGCTTCGCGCCCAATTGCCGCACGCCCCCCTTCTGGTGCCCGGCTACGGGGCGCAGGGAGGTGGCGCGGCCGACGTGGCCGGGGCATTCCGCGCCGACGGGTCTGGCGCCGTCGTCAACAATTCGCGCGGCATCATCTTCGCATTCGATCGCGAGGAGTACCGCGACCGATTTACGCCCCGGCAGTGGGAACGGGCGGTCGAGGCGGCGACGCGCGAGATGATCGCCGACCTGGCCCGCTTCACGCCCGCCGGTCAGTTGGAAATCAGCACTCGCTGAAAGATGCTGCGATTCGATGAAATGAGGCTATCCACGGATTCCGCAGATTCAGTGGATCAGACGAAAAAGGTGTGGAGACAAGAGCGCGCTGGAGCCATGGTAATCTGCGAAATCGGTCGATCCGCTCGTCTTCGCCGCCTGAGATTCTTCGCGCAATGTGCCAGACAAGCGATCCCGGCACGCCGCAATGGGAACGGTGTTCTTTGAGTGCTCGCTTCGAGAAATCTCAAACGTGCCGCTTCCTCGCCGTGGTCGTGCTCGTTGCGGCTGCATGCCTGGCGGGTTGCCACAATGCCGGGCCGCCCCGAGACGCCTTTCGCTGGGGCGCCGACCCCGAAGGGGGCGGGCCCTACGTCTTCCCTGAGGATTCCGATCCGACGCAAGTCGTCGGCTTTGAAGTCGATCTGGCCCAGGCGCTCGGCCGAGAGCTCAACCTGCGGGCCGACTTCGTCCACTGCACCTGGGACCAGATGCTCCCCCTGCTCGACCGCGGCAACATCGACCTCGCCCTGAATGGATACGAATTCACCCCAGAACGTGCCGAGCGCTATATTCCCAGCCTGCCGTACTACATCTACGAGCTGGGCCTGTGCGTGCGTCGCGACGACTCGCGGCTGCACGGTTGGAACAGCCTGCGCCAGCCTGCAGCCGACGGAGAAAAATGGCGCGTCGGAGTGCTCGAAGCTTCGGCAGCCGACCGCTACGTCAGCGAACATTTCGCCGAGACCTGCGTTCCCGTGCGCTATCAGGGGGCCACCGAGGCGTTGTATCTGGTCGAGACCGAGCAACTCGACGCCACGGTGCAAGACCTGCCGGCCCTCACCTTCTATCTCGAGCGGTTGCAGAGGTATCCGGCGCTCGTGGTCAGCGATCGACCCGCGGCCCCGGGTTATTACGTGATCTACGCCGCGCCGCACGAACGACCACTGGTCGACCGCATCAACTCGGTATTGCGCGAGCTCTACCAGCGCGGCGACCTGCGGAAGATCTACGAAAAATACGGCCTGTGGAACGAGGCCCAGCAGCGGCTGCCCGATGTCTGGAAAGAATGGCACTCGGAATTGGCCCCGCCGGCCCACTCGAAGTGGTTCGAGCTGGCACACCAGGCGCCGCTGTTGCTCAAAGCGGCCGGCGTGACCGTGATGCTGTCGGTGCTGTCGATGCCCCTGGCGATACTGATCGGCCTGAGCATGGCCCTCGCGCGGGCCTGGGGAACGCCGCTGCTGGCGGGCGGCGACCACCAGTCGTGGCCATTGCGCCTGGTGCAGTCGGCCGCGACGCTGTACGTCGAAATCATTCGCGGCACGCCGCTGGCATTTCAGTTGTTCGTCGTTTACTTCATCCTGCCGGAAATCGGCGTGCGGATTCACGAATTCTGGGCCGGCGTGATCGCGCTGGCCGTAAACTACTCGGCCTACGAGGCCGAGATCTTCCGGCTCGGCCTGCAGGCCATTCCGCGAGGTCAGATGGAAGCCGCCCTGTCGCTGGGCATGTCGCGAGCACTTGCGGTGCGGCGGATAATCCTTCCTCAAGCCTGGCGGCTGGTCATTCCCGCGTCGGCGAACGATTTTATCGCCCTCTTCAAAGACACCGCCGTCTGCTCGGTCATTGCGGTCGAAGAGTTGTCGAAGCAATACTCAATGGGAGCGAAAAGCACGGGGCTGTTTCTCGAAATGGCGGCACTGGCCAGCATCTTGTATCTGTGCATGAGCTACCCGCTGTCGCTCTTATCTGCCTGGCTTGAACGGCGACTGAGGCACTGACACGGTCGAAAGGTTGAAGAGTTGAAAAGTCAAAGTGCATCGGGTTGATTGTCCGTTAATGGTTGAGACTACACAGCTTCGCCTCTTCGCCACCCCACAACAATTCCGATGCTCACAGTCACCAACTTGCACAAGCGGCACGGCGAACTTCAAGTCTTGCGCGGCGTTTCGTTGGCGCTCGAGAAAGGCCGCGTCGCGGTGCTGATCGGGCCTTCTGGCTCGGGCAAAAGCACCGTGCTGCGCTGCATCAACGGGCTTGAGCCTTTCGAGTCGGGCGAAATCGACGTGGGCGGCCGACGGCTGACGAGCGCGCTGCCTCCGCACGAACGCCAGGCGCGGCTGCAAGCGATCCGTCAATGCGTGGGGATGGTGTTCCAGCAGTTCCACCTGTTTCCGCACCTGTCAGTCCTTGAGAACGTGATTGAGGCGCCGCTGCATGTTTTGAAGACGCCTCGCGAGCAGGCTGTCAACGAGGCCCGCGCACTGCTCGATCGTGTCGGGCTGGGCGACCGGCTCGACAGCCGCCCGCACCAGCTTTCAGGCGGCCAGCAGCAGCGGGTCGCTATCGCCCGGTCGCTGGCAATGCGCCCGGAACTGATTCTTTTCGACGAACCAACCAGCGCCCTCGACCCGCAGATGACGGCCGAAGTCGAGGCCGTCATGGCCGACCTGGCCTCCGGCGGCCAGACGATGCTGGTCGTCACCCACGCGATGGAATTCGCCCGCCGCATCGCGCATCAGGTGCACACTATGATGAACGGGACGATCGTGATCGAGGGTTCGGCCGACATAGTCTTCGCGAGCGAGCGGCGGAGTTGATCCCCGCCTGCGCCCGTCACGTGCACGTCGGCGGCATTCGGTGTCGATTTTTTCGATATGATCGTATTTGCCATTCACGATGCCGGTATGCTGCGGTTCGACAACGACGGTGGCCGATGACTTCCGCCAAGGACATGTTTAGGTCGGCCCGCGAGGGTCGGGTTGAGGTGATCCGTCAGCTTCTGGCGGGCGGCGTGCCGGTCGACGTCTGCGATGAACACGGCCAGACGCCGCTGAACGAAGCTGCCTGGAACGGCCAGGCGGAAGCAGTGCGCGTGCTGCTGGCGGCGGGAGCCGATCCGCGGCGCGACGGGTCGCGGGCGCTCAACTTTGCCGTTCGTTCCGGCACGCCCGAATGCGTCCACGTGCTGCTTGGCGCAGGCGCCGATCCGAACGCGTTCGAATCGCGCGCAGAGCCCCTCGACCCCACCATGCTGATGGAAGCCCTCAGCCGCGGCAATTCAGAGGTCATCGAATTGCTTCTGGCCGCCGGCGCAGACGCTACCGCCGTTGTGGAAACGGCCGGCGTCGTCGCCAGTGCGATTGCGTCGAAGCAGGAGGCCTGGGTAGAGCGCCTGATCGCTTCCGGCGCTTCGCTCGACGGTTCTCTCATCGCCAGCGTCTACGCACAGCGCCTCGACCTGGTCGAACGCCTGCTCGCGCTGGGCGTTCCTGCCGACGATCTGCATCCCGAGCAAGACACGCCTCTGCAAGCCGCCGTGATGAATGGCGATGCCGAGAGTGTCAAACTCCTGATCCGCGCGGGAGCCGATGTAAGCCGCGAATCGCGGTACGGCATGTCGCCACTGCACGCGGCCGTCGCGTTCGGACATGCGAAAATCGTCAAGCTCCTGTTGACGGCCGGGGCAACTGCGCAGCGCGATCGGGGCGGCGGCAATCTGCTGGTCAATGCGATCGCAGGCAGCGACCCGGCCTGCGTCAGGGTGCTCTTGGCACACGGCCTCGACCCAAATTGCGCAAGCGGCGGCGCGCCCCTTCTGTTTCACGCCATCGGTCGGAAATCTGCGAGGATGGTCGGCATGCTGCTGGCCGCCGGCGCTGACGTGAATGCCAGAATCGTTCCGCGACCGGCCGCCGAGAAGAACACGCGACGATTGCCTTGCGGCGAGAAGCGACTCCCGGCAGGAATGACTCCGCTGATGTACGCCGCCCATCTCGGGTCGGCGAAGCTTGTGACCGCTTTGCTCAACGCAGAGGCCGATGCGCGGGCCGCCGACGAGAAGGGGCACTCGGCCATCGACTATGCGTCGAAACGGGGGCACACGGCCGTCATCAAAGCACTGCAGACCCGGGGCCTCGTTTCACATGTCGCGCCGGCCACGACGCACGGCCAGGCATTGTTGCGAGCCATCGTGGGCGACGACGCGCTGGCAGCGGAAGCGGCCCTGGCCGCCGGCGCCGATCCCAATGCGACCGATCGGTATGGCATATCGGCGCTGGCGCACGCCGCCCGCACGGGGATGACCGAGCTTGTCCGCAGGCTGCTGGCGGCGGGTGCCGCGCCCGATCATGTGGGAAGTCGCGACGGCATCCCCGCTCTGCGACACGCGGCAATTCGCGACAACGCCGAAATTGTGGGCCTATTGATCGACGCCGGCGCGAATTGCCGGGCCGAATGGGAGCCGGCCAGCATTCCGGCCGATCGACCGAACACGGTCTACCTGAGTTACGCCACGCCGCTGCACGATGCCGCCGCCTACGGTTGCCGAGACAACGTCGAACTGCTGCTGGCCGCCGGGGCGGACATCAACGCCATTGACGCCCACAACGTGACTCCGCTGCTGGCGGCCGTCAATCATCGGCAGATGCGGGTCGTCGAGCAGTTATTGGCTGCCGGGGCAAACGTGCGGCCCGACGATGAACCGTGGCTGGCCCCCTATGGGTTCGCCCAGGCCGCAAAGTCAGACGCGTTCCTCAAGGTCAAAGAACGCGTTTCGGCCGCTGTGGGATTGCCCGCGGTCGAAATCGAGACCTTGCCCGGCATCTTTTACTGGACCGTGCGGCTGCCGGGTCAACCGGATTTGCCAACCGGTCCATTCGATACTCCCGAGGCGGGTCGCCAGTGGGGCCAACAGTTCGTCGCGCAGTACTCCGAGCTCTACGAGCTTTCGAATCAGATCATCGACAGGCTTACCGAGCACGTCGCGGCGGCCGGCTGTCTGCTGGTCGACTCGGGCATGCCTGTGGGTTGCGGACCAATGGTGCGGCACCTCGCGCTTCTGCCGACGACCGACAAATTCGCCGCCATGATCGCCTTCGGCGTCCGCGGCAACGACCAGGAACTCTCGACGACCGATATCGTGACGTGGTTCCGACAGCTCGACGCCGAACATCCGTTCGCCCTGCGCAGCGTTCGCTTTGACGCCGTCAACATCGAGTTTTGCGACGCGGTCGCCGATCCAGCAGGCATGGCGGTCCGCATGTGCGAGTTCTGCCACGACCTGGGAGACCCCTCAGCCGTCGCCGAGCGCCTGCAAGCGACCCGCCGCATCGACTTCTGGTGGGATTAGCGCTCGGTGAGCAGACTGCAGAATGACGAAATCCGAATGTCGAATCAATGACGAAGCACCAATGACGAATGAAGTGCTCGCGATCGTCAGCCTTCGTCATTCGGACTTCGACATTCGTCATTCCTCGCCCTACATCCGCCACCCGTCCCTCAGCACGGCATCTTTCAGCACCACCATGATCCCGTCGCGGATCGCTGCGCTCTCGCCGATGTCGGCCTCTTCGACACCTGAAGCGTTGCAGACCCGCACGCTGGCCCCGACCCGGCAGTTCTTATCGATAATCGCCCCTTCGATTCGCGCGCCGTCGCCAATGCCGATGCGCGGGCGGCCGGCCTGTTTGTCGGCCAGCAGCTCGTGCGAATCCTGAAACAGGTCGGCCCCCATCAGAATTGAATTGCGGATCGTGACGTCACGACCGACCTGCGAGCGCACCCCGACGATGCTGTTCTCGATTACTGTCCCTTCGCCAATGCGGCAGCCGTCGGCGATGATGCTGTTCGTAATTGTCGCCCCCTTGAACTGCGACGGGGGCAGAAACCGCAGGCGCGAGTAAATTGGGGCGCCGGGTGAAATCAGGTCGAAGGGAGGGTTCGAAGAGGCCAGTTGCAGGTTCGCCTCGTAGAACGCGCGAATCGTGCCGATGTCTTCCCAATACCCGTCGAACAGGTACGCCTGCACGTGTCGGCTGCGAATCGACGCCGGAAAAATCTCCTTCCCGAAATCCTGATACGCCGTCTTCGTCAGCGTCTCGACCAGCGTGTCGCGATTGAAGAGGTAAATCCCCATGCTGGCCAAACAGTCGCGCCCCCGGCTGGCAAGCCCCCGTGCGTCGATCCACGCCGGGTCAGTCCTCACCAGCTTCAACTCGTCTTCCGTCTTGGGTTTTTCCAGAAACCCGGTTACCCGGCCGCCGTCGTCGAGCCGCACGATGCCGAACGAAGACGCCTTGTGGCTCTCGACGGGCAATGCCGCAATTGTCACATGCGCCCGCGACTCGATGTGCGTGTGGATCATCTCGCGATAATCCATGCGGTAAAGCTGATCGCCCGAAAGAATCAGCACATAGTCGATGCCCGGGGTAAGAATTGAGCGCAGGTTCTGCCTGACGGCGTCGGCCGTTCCCTGGTACCAATCCGACCGCTCGAGCGTCTGTTGCGCTGCCAGAATCTCGACGAACCCACCGCCAAACAAGTCGAACTTGTACGCCTGGCCGATGTGCCGGTTCAGGCTCACCGAATTGAACTGCGTCAGCACGTAGATGCGGTTGAGCCCGCTGTTGAGGCAGTTCGAAATCGGGATGTCGATCAGCCGATACTTCGCCGCCAGAGGCACGGCCGGCTTCGAGCGGTACTTCGTCAGCGGATACAGCCGCGTCCCTTTGCCGCCGCCGAGCACGAGCGTGATGATGTTGGACATGACCCCTATCGTACACGCCTTATCGAGAAAAGGCGCGTTGCAGCCGGGCGACCATCTCGGCTTCCAGAACGTCGTCGCGCCCCCGTGACACCCAGCCCGATGGGGTCGACTGCCCGACCACCAGATCGAGGTCGCGGCGCAGCGGGTTCCCCTGCTGAAACGTCGCCCCCCCCGCCGTCGTATTGGCGATTCCCGGCAGGTCTTCGATCTCTTTGAACACCTCGATGCCGATCAGATACCCCCCTTGCGTCGGCGCGACGTTGACGAACGCCCGCCGGCGAATCGACTGCAGCGTGCTTTCCAGCCGGCTCTCGAAGCCCGGCGAGTCGCGGTGCCACGGCTCAAGCACACTGGCGCCCGTCTTGTAGCGGGTTTCGATAACGCCCGGTTGCGAACCCACAATGCGATTCTCGCGCGCGATCTCGAAATAGTCGTGTACGACGTCGACGGTGCGCTCCCAAACCATGTCTTCGTTGTTCACGGGCACGAAAATCGGGTTCGAGGCCATCATCGGCCGGCTGGTCGCGCACCCCGTACCTCCGGCGCAGCAGGCCAGCGCGAGCATCGCAATCGCGAAGCGCAATCGGGCACCGTCGGAGCAGGGATTCAATGCAGCCGCAGACGGATAGGGGCCGGGCCCCCCCGGCAGATCGATCGGGCGCGTAGTGTGCCAAGTGGGCCGGAATGCGGCAAGACCATTTGCTTGCCGGCGGAGGAGTGCATTTCCGAACCCCTGCGGCTAAAATCCCCCCGGCTGGTCCGAATTCACGCGCCAGGACACCTATGCCCTCACCGGAAGTCGAGACCACCATTCTCCGGCCGGCGGCGCTCCTGCCTCATCCCGAGCTGGCAGCCCGCATCAGGCCCCATGTCAATCGAGAACGGCTGCTGCGAACGTCCATTGAGCTCATTGCGATCCCCAGCCCGACGGGCGACGCCCGCGCGGCCCTTGATGCGCTGGCAGACATCCTCGCCGAAGACGGGTTTGCCGTCGAACGCCCGGCTGCAAGCCATCCGTCGGCTCCGGCGGTTGTCGTACGGCATTCGAGCGGCCGAATCGGCCCCACCCTGCAGTTCGACGGCCATCTCGACGTTGTGCATCTGCCTTATGTGCCCCCCGCCATTGAGGGCGATCGGCTCTCTGGCAGCGGATCGTGCGATATGAAAGCAGGGCTGGCTGCCGCCGTCGAGGCGCTGCGGGCCCTACGCGACAGCGGAACGCTCAAATCGGGTAGCGTCCTGCTGACCGCGCACGACCTGCACGAGGCCCCCTGGGCGTACGGCGAGCAACTTGAAGCGTTGATTCGCGCCGGCATCGCGGGCGACGCCGTGCTGGTTCCCGAGTCGGTCAGCCATTGCCTGCCGGTGGTCGGCCGTGGCATGGCGACCTGGAAGGTGACAATCCGCCGGGCCGGGCCGCCGGTGCACGAAGTCTTGCGGCCGCTCGACGAGCCTTCTGTAATCGATGCCGGGGCCGAGCTGATCGCCCGTTTGCGGCAGTATGCCGCGCACCTGGCTGACCGCAGCGACGCCCAGGCCGGGTGCGAGTCGGTTTTCATCGGGCAGGTGCATTCCGGAGAGATCTTCAATCAGTGCCCGCATGTGTGCTGGCTCGAGGGAACTCGCCGCTGGCTGCCCGGGGCCGACCGTGAGGCGGTTGAGGTTGAGTTTCGGGCGATCGCCCGCCGCGTCGCCGAACGGACGGGTACTGCGATCGATGTCGAATTTCATTGTGTGCGCGACGCATTCCGGCTCGACCCTGAGCAGCGGGTTGTGCAGGCGTTCTTCGAATCGCATGCGACCGTCTCGCGCAATCGACCTCTCCCCTGCGGGGCCAAGCCGTTCTGCGACGACGGCAACACGTTCTGGTCGATGGCCGGTATACCGGCCGTCACGCACGGGCCGCTCGCAGGCGGGGCCCACACCGTCCACGAATGGGTCTCGATCGACGACCTGGAGCGCGTCGCCCTCGTTTACGCCCTGACGGCGGCGGTGTTTTGCTCGCCTTCCTGAGCCGACGCGACGCGCCCGTCTCGCGCGTCCTGCAACCCCAGCCGACCGCTGTGTAGTGCGGCCCGACCGCACAGCGGCCGGCTTGGCAGCGGACGAACCCGGCAGACCGCAGCCGCTCGCCTTGAACGGTGCGCGGGTTGACGGTCGCTTGTTCGCACGGGAATCGGCGATTACACTGCGGAATTCGTGAACCGCCGCCCCCCTTGGCGCGTCCTCTGGTCGCTATGAAACACGTTCTCTCGGCCCTGGTGATGAATCAGCCCGGCGTGCTCGCACACATTTCGGGCATGCTGGCGTCGCGCGCCTTCAATATCGACAGCCTCGCGGTCGGTGCGACCGAAAATCCCGACCTGTCGCGAATGACGTTCGTCGTGCACGGCGACGAAAAAACGCTCGACCAGGTCCGCAAACAGTTGGAAAAAATCGTCACCGTCGTGCGGGTGATCGATTTCTCAGGACAGAATTACGTCGAGCGCGATCTGATGCTCATCAAGGTGAGCACCGAGGGGGGGCGCCGCAGCGAAGTTCACGAACTGGCCGACATCTTCCGGGCCCGCATCGTCGACGTCGGCCCCACCCACGTGATGATCGAAATCTCCGGCCAGGAGCGGAAGATCGAGGCGTTTATCGAGGCCATGCGGCCCTATGGTATCATCGAACTCGTGCGAACCGGCCGCATCGCACTGTTGCGCTCGGCCGCCAGTTCAGAAGACCTCGACGAAGATCGGCCCACACCCGAACCGCCACCCGAAGCAACCGTCTGAAGGAAATGGCGAATGACGAAACCAGAATGTCGAATCAATGACGAACGTCGAAGCACGAATGGCTAACGATTGCCGCTACTGCGGAAAATCGCCGAGAAAACCAGGTTCAACTCTTTGGCTTCCTGCCATAGGGCACGCGCCTCCGAAACCAATTCGGGCGAATCTGCGATGGCCGCGGCGAGCATTCGAAGCCAGTGTTTGCTCTCACGAGATTCTCGCCTGCAAAGACTGACGCGATGACGAAATTCCTTCTTAGAACCAGCGTCGTCGGCTTCACTGTAGTTCGCGCCCACGCACGTCGTTGCACGAACCAGTTGGCGAATCAGCGGCTCAGTCACCGAGTTAACGGGAATGCGCTTGGCAAACCGAATAGCCGCTTCGCCGAATCGCGCGGTGCGTTCTTCAAGGTCGAACTTGTTGGGACGAGCAGGAAGATCGACATTTGCGGGGCTTGTGTTTTTGGACATTCGACATTCGTCATTGATTCGTCATTCTGATTTCGTCATTCGACATTTTCCATCGAGTCGACTCAAACTGTTCATTCCAAGAATCAAAAGGCTGTTCCGATGCCTGCCAAAATTTACTACGACGACGACGCCAACCTGGCCCTGCTGAAAGACAAGACCATTGCCATTCTGGGCTACGGCAGCCAGGGGCATGCCCAGGCGCTCAACCTGCGCGACAGCGGCTGCAAGGTCGTTATCGGGCAGCGCCCGGGGTCAAAGAATTACGAGTTGGCTGTCGAGCACGGGTTTCAGCCCGTGTCACTCGCCGAGGCCACCAAGCAGGGCGATCTCGTCAACATCCTCCTGCCCGACGAAGTGCAGGGAGATTTGTACCGGGCCGAGATCAAGCCGAACCTCAAGAAGGGCGCGCTGCTGCTCTGTTCGCACGGCTTCAACCTGCACTTCGGGCAGGTCGTGCCTCCGCCGGCGGTCGACGCAGCGCTCGTGGCCCCCAAGGGGCCGGGGCATCTCGTGCGGGCCGAGTTCGAGAAGGGGGCCGGCGTTCCGTCGCTCGTGGCCTTCTGGCCCGGCTGTTCCGAGTCGGCCCGCAAGCTGGCCCTGGCCTACGCGAAAGGAATCGGCGGTACCCGCGGCGGCGTGATCGAAACCTCGTTCGCCGAAGAAACCGAGACGGATCTCTTCGGCGAGCAGGTGGTGTTGTGCGGCGGGACGAGCGCCCTGGTCAAGGCCGCGTTCGAAACGCTGGTCGAAGCCGGCTATCAGCCTGAAATGGCGTATTTCGAGTGCCTGCACGAGTTGAAGCTGATCGTCGACCTGATGTATCAGGGAGGCCTCAACTACATGCGGTACAGCATCTCGAACACCGCCGAATTCGGCGACTATACCCGCGGCCCCCGCATCATCACCGATCAGACGCGGGCCGAGATGAAGAAAATCCTGCACGAGATCCGCGACGGGCAGTTCGCCAAAGAATGGATTCTCGAAAACAAGGCCAATCAGCCCACGTTTCAGGCGATTCGACGGCGCGAGCGGGCCCACCCGATCGAAGCCGTCGGCAAGGCGCTGCGCAGCATGATGACCTGGATCAAGGCGAAGGAAGTGTGAGAACGGGATTTTCAGGATTCACCATTCAGCACTCAGAAATTTCTGTTTCGCTGCACCGCTTGCGGTGCCTGTCGCACACCACCATGAGCGCCACCCTCATCCCGTTTGAGCAACTGCGTCCCGGCGACCGCGTGAAGGTCACGCAACGGGTCAAAGTGGGTCAGCGCATCTGGACGACGACCGTCGTCGGCACCGTCGAACGGACAGAGCGCCGCCGCGAAGGGCTGAACGTGTTGCGCAGTTTCGATGACAAGGCCTTCGCCGATCTGATCGTCCTTCGCAAGGATGGGCCTTTCGCCGAAGAAACGACGATCGCGCTCGACGAATGGACGCACGTCGAACGCGTATAATCAAGCAGTCACCTCGCTTAGAGCGTTTTGCCTGTTTCGCCGACCTGCTCGCGGGGCGCGCGGGGCAAGCCCCGCGGCTAAATTGCAAGTCGATGCGGCCCTAAGTATTTCTCAATCCGCAATTCGCAATCCGAATTCCGAAATCGCTTGTCTCTTAACCCCCTCCACACCCGGCACCCGCGAAGCTGGCACGAAAACAAGTTCGTGTACCCGGTGCTGTCGCGCCGCAGCAAAGGGGTCTCCATCGGCATCAACCTCAACCCCGACAAGGTCTGCAATTTCGACTGCATCTACTGCCAGGTCGACCGGCGCAGCGAAGCCGAGACGAAATTCGTCGAGACCGGCCGGCTGCTCGAAGAACTCGAACACATGCTGGGTCTGGTGTCGTCGGGCGAGTTGTTCGCAGACGAATCGTTTCGCGAGGTGCCGCCTGAACTACGACGCTTGAACGACATCGCCTTCTCGGGCGACGGCGAGCCGACGACCTTCAGAAATCTCGACGAGATCATCGCGGCGGTGGCCGACCTGAAGCGCCGGCGGGGGCTCGTCGACGTCAAACTGGTGCTGATCACGAACGCCAGCATGTTCCATCGACCCGCGGTCGAGCGGGGCCTCAAGCTGCTCGACGAGAACAACGGCGAGATCTGGGCCAAGCTCGAATCGGGCACCGACGAATACTACCAGTTGGTCGAGCGCACGAAGATCCCTTTTCGCCAGGTGCTCGACAACATCGCCGCCGCGGCAAAGGTGCGGCCGATCGTCATTCAAAGCCTGTTCATGCGAATCCAGGGCGCCGCGCCCCCACAGGTCGAGATCGACGCTTTTTGCGACCGGCTGGGCGAAATTGTCGTCGCCGGGGGAAAACTGAAGCTGGTGCAGGTCTACACGGTCGCGCGCCGGCCAGCCGAGAGTTTTGTAGCGCCCTTGACGCCGGCGGAACTGGAGGAGATCGCGGCCAAGGTGCGAATGCTGGGGATTCCAGCCGAGGTGTTTGGGGGGTAGAATATGAACGTGAATGAATAGCGTAACGTGACGCTCTGCGTGCGGCGACAAGGGTAACGAAAGGACGTCATGGTCAGGCTCACTGTAGACGAATCGTTGCAAGAGCAACTGAAGCAACTTTCCGAGCAGGCGGAACTTTGCGACGAGAGTGGAAACCGACTCGGATACTACGTTCCAGAGGCGCTGCACCATCGCCTGTTGTACGATTGGGCTAAGGCCCAAGTGAGCGATGGCGAGCTGGAACGCGCTCGCCAGGAACCGGGCGGCAGCTCTCTGGCCGAAATCTGGGCGCGAATGGGCCGGACATGAAGTTTACGGTCCTGTGGAAACCCGCGGCCGAGCACCGACTCGCCGAGTTTTGGGCGAACTCGCCGAATCGTGCTGCCGTGACAGATGCCGCTGACAAGATTGAGACAATCTTGCGCTCGCGGCCATTGGACGAAGGCGAATCACGAGACAGGCGGACGCGCGTGCTGGTTGTTGAGCCGCTCGCCGTTCACTACGAGGTTTCCATCTCCGACCGACTGGTTCTTGTCTTGACGATTCACCTGCGCACGGGGACATGAAAAATGCCTCCGCCGTATTGTCAAAGCGTTGACGGTACGATTCGGCCTGTAGCAAAAATGTCGGGATCGAGCCACGGACTCTAATTGGGGTCACCGATGGTTGGCTTGATCTCGCCTGCAAGCAGTCGCTGAAGATGTGACACGCGACCCTCAAACTCGGAAGCCCCAAGGAAGCCCTCCCGGTAGAGCGTTCGAAGGAAATCTTCCGCGGTCGTCGCACCCTTTCTATTGTTGCATTGGCGGCACGCCGCAACCACGTTCCGATAGCTGTTGCCACCGTCTCGCCGCGACAGGACGTGCTCAAGCACATTATTGTCCTTGTTGATCTGCCTCAAGCAGTAGAAGCATTTGTCGTCCTCGCGTCGAAGGATCGTAAGGCGGTTTGCTTGGACATTGAAAAAATCCATCTCCTCCATCGCAGTCGGCACCGACGGTCGCTCAGGAGGGACGACACCGGGAATCTCAACCGGTGTGATCAATCGAACGCGCGTACCTTCACGTTGTGAATCAAGAAGTTGAATGCACCCCTTACTCTGCAACGACCGAAGTTTTTCGTAGCACGTATTCTCCGACATCGGGCGGGTTTTTTGGCCGACACCGAATGCCATCTTCCTGCGGGCAGATTTGAAACCGATCGTCGCTTCGTCACGTTCTACGAGGCGCGTGTGACGCAAAATGTAGAGGTAAAGGACTTGCTCGTAGGTGTCGAGCTTCGATGCCAAATAGTCCTGAAACTGGATCAGTATCGCACGAATATCCACAGTTACGGGCTCCATTGGAAGCGAACGCCAAAGCTCAGGTCTCGCATTTATTTAACCCGGATCGTCCCGCGTTGCCACTTCGTATCGCTTTCACCACCATCCGCAATCCGCCCCGCGGCCGAATCGCCAACAAAGGTTCCGGGGCAACGTCGCGTGGCTGATTTGGGGCGAATTCCAGTCGAAACCGCTGCAAGACTGTCGACACGATCAGCGTCATCTCCGCAAGCGCCAGCGCCTGCCCGATGCACACGTGCGGGCCGGCGCCGAACGGAATCCACCCGTATTGCGGTATCTTCTCGACGCGCCCGGCCATCCAGCGGTCGGGGTCGAACGTCTCCGGGTTCTCGAAGAACCGCGCGTCGCGCTGCGTGACCCACGGAAACATGTACACCCAATGCCCTTTCGGGACGAGGTACCCGCCAATCTCGACGTCCTCTTGCGCGACTCGAACCATTAGCGACCACACCGGCGGATACAGCCGCAGCGCCTCGCGCACGACGCAGTCGGTAAAGACCAGCCGGGGCACATCGTCGCTTGTCGCCGGGCGGCCCCCCAACACGGCCCGCGCCTCGGCGATCAAACGTGCCTCAATTTCAGAATTCCTCGCGACGAGATACCAGAGCCAGGCGAGGGCGGCGGCCGTCGAGTCGTGGCCCGCGTTGAACATGGTGGCGGCTTCGTCGCGCGCCTGCCGGTCGCTCATTCCCTTTCCATCCCCTTCGTCATCGACTGCCAACAGCAGCATTGACAAGAGGTCTCCCCGGTCGGGGCTGCCCAGCGCACGACGTTCGGCAATGATGCCGTCGATGAGGCCGTGCAGAGATTCAATGGCCCGACGCTTTCGCCGTGCGGCCGGCAGTGGCAGCCAGTCAGGAAGCCGAAACGGGTTCGACAGCTCGCGATAAAAGGCCTGCGACAGAACGCGCACCGCCTCGCCCAATAGCGCAGTCTGGCCGGTCAGCTCGACGTCGTAAAAAGCTTTCGCAATGATCTCGAGCGTCAGGTTTGTCATCTCGTCAACGACGTTGAGGGTCTGGCCGGGCAGCCAGCCCTCGAGCCTACGGGCCGTTTTTGCGACAATTTCGTCCGCGTAACCGGCGAATCGTTTCGAGCTGAAAGCGGGCTGGAGCAGGCGCCGCTGCCGCAGCCAGAAGTCTCCTTCGGTCACCACCAGCCCCTCGCCGTCGACCTGCCGCAGCGTGTCGAGCGTCCGCCGCTCTTTGACGAAGCACTTCGCCTTGGTGACCAGCACCTCGCGAATGAGGTCGGGGTGGTTCACCAGAAACGCCCTGACGGGCCCCATGCGGAACCACGCCATGTCGCCGTAGGTACGGCCCAGGCGGGTAATGAAACCCAGCGGGTCGACCGCAAACTCCCGCACCAGAGACAGGCCCAGAAATTTGCCCGTTGGGCCGGGGGGGCGTCGTGAGGCAGTCATGGACCGCAGTTTAGCGAGCCCGGGTCGCCGTGGCGCTGCCTGCCGAGCGGTACGTTGCGGCAGGCAGGCCCTGTTGCAACGTATCGCACGGCCTACCACAATGGGGGAAAGGACGGTTTGAAATTGCAGGCAGCATCGCGCCGGCCAATCCGGAGCCTCACGAGAATTGAAAAGACTTTCATGGATACGCCAGGGATCGCCAGCGGGGTCATCAGCGGCCTGCTGTTGACTGCCGCGCTGCTGGCCGACGAGCCGGCGGTGCCGCCCGCTCGGCCCGACCCGCCGGCGGGCCGGGCCGAGCGCGACGCCGCGCGCCACATGCGGCTGCACCTGATGGAAGGTTCGGTCGTGACCGGCCGGCTGTCGATCGAAGCGCTGCTCGTCGAGACCGAATTCGGCCGGCTGGAAATCCCTGTGGCCAGCATTCTCAGTTTCACCCCCGGGCTCGACAGCCACCCCGAAGAGCGGAAGAAGATCACACGACTCATTCAACAGCTCGGGTCGAATTCGGCCGCTGAACGCGACGCGGCCCAGAAATCGCTGTCGGAAATCGCGCATGCCGTCCAACCGGAACTCGTGCGCTACGCCAACGACGAAGACGTCGAACGGCGGACGCAGATTCAGAAGATCCTGGCGGAACTCGAAGAAGCCGACGCCGATGACGAATCGGAGTCGGGCCCGACGCGCCCCTGGATCGCGCAAGACGTCGTCGAAACGACGCGGTTTACGGTCGTGGGGAAAATCGCCCCGCATTCGTTTGGCGTCGAAACTCCCTTCGGCCCCTTACAAGTCTCGATCAACGATATCAGGCGCGGTGAGCGCGAAGCCGATCAGAAACCCGAGATTCGCAAGGCGGTCGACGTCAGCGGTGCCCACCTCGCCCACTCCAACATGCTGGCCACCGGTGTGCGGCTCGCCCGCGGCGACAAAGTCTCGCTGACGGCCGACGGCAAGATCGTGATGTCCCCCTGGGGCAACAACGCCGTCTCAACGCCCGATGGTAGCGAAACCTTTCAATGGTTCATTCCCAACCAGATTCCCGGGGGGTGCCTGGTCGCGCGGGTCGGCACCGCCGGCAAGACCATGAAGATCGGGTCGAAGCAGTCGTTCACTGCGACACGTTCAGGGATTCTGTTTCTTGGCGTAGCAATGAATCCGCAGTTCTCCAGCGGCGATTTTAATTTCCCTGGAGAATACAAAGTGAGAATTCGCGTGAACCCCCGCTGAGGCGGAGCCATGGGCCGGGCGATCGAACTCTGCTTGCTGGCACTAGTGCTCTGGCTTGCGCCGTGTGCCGGGCCGCACGCGCCCGCTGACGACGCCCCCCCGGCAGACCCGGCTGAAAAAGAAGAGCCTGACCAACCCGCCCCCGACGATCCGCCGGGCGACGTCAAGAGACTGATGCAGCGCGGCCGGATCGGCCTGCGCGGCAATTTCAATTTCCAGCCACCGGCCGAAAGGGCCGACACGGAAGGCGACGAGCCGGTGCACGGCGTCTCGCTCGTCGACAACGGCGACCTGCGTCGTCGTCTCGAGCAAGTGCGGCTGCAGCTTGCCGGCCAGCATTATGCCGATGCCATCAGGCAACTTTCGCATTGGCTGCAAGATCGCGAGATTCGCGATTTCTTTCTAAACCGCGAAGACCAGCGGCGCGGCGGCCGCAGCTTTTTGACGGAAATACGCCGCATGATCGCGCACCTGCCCCCCGCCGCTCAGGCAACCTACCGGCTGCAATGCGAAGCGCCGGCGCGACAGGCCCTGTCGGCGGCCGTTTCGAGCGGTGGTGAGGCGCCGTTGCGCGACGTGATCAGGCGCTTTCCCGGCACGACCTCAGCCGACGAGGCTCGGTTTCGCCTCGGGCATGTGCTGTTCGATCACGGGCGCCCCGAGGCCGCCGCCGCCTGTTTCGAGAAGCTGCAGGCTGACGCCTCGGTCGCCCGCACGTTTGAGCCCCGCCTTTCGCTATTGCTCGTGGCGTGCTGGCAGCGCGCGGGCCGGCCCGAACGTTCGCGCGCTCTGGCCCAGCGGCTGCGTGAGCATGCCGTCGAGCTGCGCGTCTCAGGAGCGCCCCTTGCCATGTTGCAGGAAAGCGATCTCGTACAGGAACGCCTCTCTCTGCTGCTGAGCCCGCACGGTACACCACGCGGCGATCGCAGAGACTGGCCGACGTTTCGAGGCGATGCCTCTCGCAACCGCCACGCGCCGGCCGCCGCTCCGCTGGCGGCGGCCCGCTGGACCGTCCCACTGACAAGCGACGGCCACACATGGCACGAACGCGACCGCGCGCTTGAGCCCTATTGCACCGGGCGCGACGTGTACCTCCCCCGGTGGGCCCCTTTGGCAGTCGACGACGTCGTCTTTGTCCGCACGGCGCGCGGTTGCGCCGCGCACAGCCTGGCGACCGGCCTTCTGTTGTGGAAGCACCCGTTTGACGACGACGAACAGGCCGACCCGGCTCGGCTGATCTGGCACGAATCGGGCGGCGGGGCCTTCAGTGCCGACGCGGAATGCGTCTACCTGATTGAAGTCGCCCCGGGGCGGGAGCCCGACGCCGCCCCCGTTGCTGCTGCCCTCGTCGCGCGGGGTCACGCTGCGGGAGGGCAGGGAAAGCTCCGCTGGCGCGCCGACGGAGCACACGAACCGCGGCTGGCAGGCGCGTTTTTTCTCGGCGCGCCGGTGGCAGCCCGCGACCGACTGTACGCTCTCGTCGAGCAGCGACACGTGATTTCCGTTGCGGCGCTATGTACCCGCACCGGCCGGCTCGATTGGCTGCAGGAAATCGCCGTCGCCGACGAGGCTTCAGAGCTTGATCCTTTGCGACGTCTCGCCGGGGTCAGCCCCTCGATCTCTGATGACGAAATTCTGATCTGCCCCACTTCGGGCGGCGCCCTTGTCGCCATCGACCTCACGACGCAATCACTGCTGTGGGCCTATCGCTACGAATTGCGGCCCGCGGCGGCGGCCGCCGACCGGGCGCTGCTCGCGCCCGGCCCACGGCTCGACCAGAGCGACCGCTGGCTCGACCCGACCGCGACAATCGCCCGGCAAACCGTCGTGCTCTCGCCGGTCGAATCTTCAGAGCTGCATGCCGTCAACCTCGACGACGGCGAACTGCGCTGGAAACGGCCTCGCGGCGATGGGTTGTTCGTGGCGTGCGCCACCGACGACATCGTCGTCGTCGTGGGCCGAAGATCGGTCAGCGCATACCGGCTTTCTGACGGCGAGCCGCCCTGGCCGGCGCTTGTGCTTCCCGATGGGTGCTTCGCCAGCGGTCGCGGTGTCTCTACCGGCGACCGTTACTTTCTGCCCGTCACCAGCGCCGCCATTCTCGAACTCAATCTGCTCGATGGAAAGATCAACGCCGAATTCAGGTCGCCGCGCGAAATTGTGCCCGGCAACCTGATCTGGTCGTCGGGACTGTTCGTGTCGCAGGGGCTTTTTTGTCTACAGGCATTCGACGAGCGAACGACGGTCGAGCGCACGGTCAGCGAAACCCTGGCCCACGACCCCGACAACGCCGCCGCTCTGCTGCGTCGCGGCGAGCTGCACCTGGCCGCCGGGCGGCTCGACGAGGCGCTTTCTGACTTCCGTCGAACCTATCAACTCGAGCCAGGCCCGCTCGCAAAATCGCTGCTGACGTCGGCCCTGCTCGACGCCCTGCGGCAGGAGGGGGCCGGCCAGACGCGGCTCGAAGCCGAGCTCGACCGCCTGGCGCAGCCCCCCTCGGGCGCGCGCGACATGGCCGCGCCCCCATCTCACCGGCCCCGGCCGCCGCAAGACCTCCGCCAATGATCAGCCGCCGGTTTTGACCGTCTGGTCGGCGGGGCGGCGGCATCGCGTTGATCGTGGCAACCAAGGTATTGGAAATCGAAAAGTGTCGAACTCGCTTCTCACACGGTTGTCGCAAGCTTCGTGGCGGGCCGACGCGATTGTGATCGGGCTGATCGCGGTCGGCTACCTGCTGGTCTGGCCGGTGGGCCAGTACGCCATTCTCGATGACTGGGCCTACGTCAAATCGCTCGAACATCTGCATAACGACGGCCAGCTCAAGATCCTCGACTGGAACCCGATGTCGCTGGTTGGGCACCTTTTCTGGGGCGTGCTGTTTACCAAAGCAGCCGGCTTTTCGTTCACCGTCACCAAGCTGTCGGTGGTCGTCATGCACGTCGTCGAATGCCTCGTGCTGCTGCATTTCCTCAGACGCTGCGGCACGACCGAGGGTGTGGCGCTGGCCGCTGTCGGCGCGCTGGCCCTTCAACCATTGCACTTCGTGCACTGCCACATGTTCATGACCGACGTCCCCGCGATCGCCTGGCAGCTTGTCGTTCTGTATTGCGCGATCCGGGCGCTCGAAAGTTCCGGCCGCGCCGAGCTGGGCTGGTTCGCGCTGGGGTCGGTCTTCTCGGGTGTGGGGTTTCTCGTGCGGCAGGGAAACGTCTGCGTTCCCGCGGCGCTCCTGGTCTACCTGGTCGTGTTTGACCGCGAGCGGCTTTGGCGCCGGGCGGTGCTGCTGGCGGCTTTCGCCCCGGCGGCCGCCATCGCGGGGGCCTTCGAATACTGGTACATGAAAGTTCACGGGCCGACGCAGTCGTTCGAGATGTCGATGCAGCAGACGCGTGAATTCCTGCTGTTGTTCCCTCCAGACGACGTGTTGTATATTCTACTGACGTTTGCGATTTATCTGGGGCTGGCGGTGGCCCCCTTGGCGCTGGCAGCCGCCCCGCGAAACTACCGGCTCGCTTCGCCCACGCGCAACGCGTTGTTCGGTGTTTCGGCCGCGGCATTCGTGGCGACTCTCGCTTACTACACTCTCGACTGGGGGCGTACCTTTCCTTATATCCGCAACGTCGTCACGCCATTGGGTTACTTCGAGGCCAACGAGTTCGTGCTTGGGCCCCGCGATACGCTGTGGGGCCCCACCGTCGGCGGGGCCATCAGCGTGCTCTGCGCGGTGAGCTTTATCCTGTTTCTCAATAGCGCCCTTTGCCGCGATGCACCGACGCGGCCGGTCGATACCCGCCGACGAGCGCTCAGGCTTGTCTCGCTGCTCCTCGGCCTGCAGATTGTCTACCTGCTGCTGACGGCGCCGATTCTCTTCGACAGGCATCTGCTCTCGCTGTTTCCGACCGCGATCATCGTGTTCTGCCTGTTGTTCCGCCAGGAGGCCCGGCTGATCCCGCTCACTTATGCAGCCTGCCTGGTTCCGTTCGCCTGGTACAGCGTGGCCGGGTCTCACGACGTGCACGCCCTGTCGCGCGAAGCGTTCTTCGCCGGCCGCGACTTGATCAGCGCAGGCGTTTCGCCCGAACACATCAACGCCGGCTACGCGTTCGACTGCTGGTACAAGTACGAAGACCGGGCCGATCGCATCGAGGCTCAGGCCATGCCCATCTGGTGGCTTAAAATCGACCCGAACTTCATGCGCTACGAGCGGCGAACCGATACATTAGTCCGCTGGCGCGAAGAAGAATGGTGGGTCGGCCCGATTCGCCCCAGCCTCGAAACGCAGTACGCCGTGCTGACGCGTGTCGAACCTCTCGACGAACTGCTCAAACAGGGGTGGCGCATCGAAAGCGAACGGAAGTATCGCACGTGGTGGCCCTGGCGAGTGGCGTCGCTGTACGTCGTGAAGTCCCCGTGAGAGTCGAGTGACATCATGCCGACGATCGCGCCCGCCGATTCCGCCGCAACCGCCCCCGCCAGGTCCGCAGAGGTCGAACCTGCGCCTTCACGGCGCGACTGGCTGGCCATCGCGACGTTGACGCTTGTTTCAGCGGCCCTGACGCTGCCTCGGCTCGATTACTGCTATCTCTGGCAGGATGAGTCCCAGACGGCCCTGCTCAGCCGCATGGTGGTCGAACACGGCATCCCGCTTGGTTTCGACGGCCGCAACTACTTCTCGCAGGAACAGGGGGCCGAATGCGACAGCGCCTATCGCTGGCGCTGGCACACCTGGCTTCCCTTTTACGTGCTCGCCGGGTTCTTCTCGGCATTCGGCGAATCGACGCTTGTGGCCCGCCTGCCGTTCGCCCTGTTCGGAGTTGCAGGAGTTCTCGCAACGTGGTGGCTGGCGCGAACGCTGTGGCCCGATCGCCGCGTCGCGTTCGCGGCTGGAGTCGCGCTCGCCTTTCTCGTCCCCTACCTGATCCTCTCGCGCCAGTGTCGCTATTACAGTATGACGGCCCTGTTCAACACGCTGGCGATGGTGGGCTACTGGCGGCTGTTGAACCGCGAGCGCCGGGGTGCGGCGCTTTTGGTCGCTTCATTGACGCTCTTGTTCCAAAGCCATTTCTTGTACACGGCAACCGCAGCCGGGGCTTTTCTGGCGCACTGCCTGATCTGGGACCGCAGCCGACTGAAGGCGCTGCTGGCTGCGTTTGCCGTCACGGCGATTCTATGCGCACCCTGGATCATCTGGCTCGCCTCGATGAATTACAGCGCACGCTACGGTCACGTGGCGTTTCGCCTGCCGGTCGCCCTGAATCATCTCGCGGTCCACTTCGACCAGCTTCAAGAGCACGTGATTTCAGTCTTCGTGATGTGTGCGCCGTTGATCTTCGGCCTGATCGCCGTCTTTCGGGGTCAGGTGCAGACGGTGCTGGCGAGCGACCTGTGGCGTCCTCTGTCGCTGTTGCTGCTGGTGTCGGCCACGATGCTGGTGGGGGTCTCCGCCAGCAGCCCCGACCCGTTTTTTCGCTATCTTTCGCCGCTATTGCCGATTGCGGCCGTGCTGGTCGGGCTGACGTTCGTCGAGGCGCTGCGGCTGCACTGGCTGGTCGCGACGCTGGTCGCGACGCTGTATTTCATCCACCAGCCGCTGATCGATCATTTCCACGAATTGACCCATCCGATGAATGGGCCTCTGGAAGGGATCGTCGCCTACCTCAACGCCAACGCCCAGCCCGACGACGTGGTCGCCATCACGTACGACGATCTGCCGCTCAAGTTCTATACGAAGCTGCGAGTTATCGGCTGTCTGACGGGCGAAGACACCTCGGCCGCCCGAGACGCCGATTGGATCATTCTTCGCCGCCGCGTCATCGTGAAGGAATTTGAGGTCCCGTTTCGCGAGTTGTTGCAGGAAACGCTCACGCGCAGAACGTACGATTCGATCTCCCTCAAAGCGCCCGATACAATGCACCAGAATCGCGAAGATCCGGCGCAACACCGGTTCCGATCGGCCGAAGGCGGGCCGCGCGTGGTCGTGTGGCACAGGCACCGCTTCGAGTAGCCTCTGGCGCGTTTGTGCCTTGGAACGAGCGAGACAGCCAGGATGCCCGACCCCGCAACGAGGCTCGATAACCCGCGCCGGGAAGATTTCGCGCCTTTGGCCCTTCTGGCCGCGGCAACGCTCGCCTGCCTGGTTCCCTTTCTCAACAAGGCCTATTGCATCGACGACCCGCTGTTCCTCTGGGCCGCCGCCCACATTCAACACCAACCGCTCGACTTCTACGCCTTCGACGTGAACTGGTACAGCACTGTCGAGCGGATGTACGACGTGACGAAGAACCCGCCGCTCGCCTGCTATTACATTGCGCTTTCGGCCTCGCTCGTCGGGTGGAGCGAACCCGCGCTGCACGCCGCGTTTCTCCTGCCCGCCGTGGGCACCATCTGGGGAACGTGGCGCCTCGCCCGAATGCTGTGCCGGCAGCCCGCGGGGGCGGCCCTGGCGACCCTCGTTTCGCCCGTGTTTCTGGTGTCGAGCACCAATGTGATGTGCGACACCATGATGCTCTGCTTCTGGGTCTGGGCCCTGGCCTTCTGGATCGAGGGGCTCGACGCCGGTCGCCCCGGCTTGCTGGTCGCCGCCGCGTTGCTGGTCGCGGCCGCGGCCCTCACCAAGTATTTCGCCGTCAGCCTGATCCCGCTGTTGGTGGTTTACACCGCGCTCAAAAACCCCCGTGCAGTCGGCAAGTTGGTGCTCCTGCTCATTCCCATCGCGATTCTGGCCGGCTACCAATGGTGGACCTGGCGGCACTACGGGCGCGGCCTGCTGCTCGATGCGGCCGACTATGCCTCGTCGGAACGCGCCCGCTCAGAAACCGCACTCTGGCGCCGGACGCTCGACGGGCTCTGCTTCACCGGCGGTTGCGGGCTGGCAGCGGGGTTTTGCGCCCCGTGGCTATTGGGCCTGCGCGGTGGCATCGTCGCCGCGCTGACGGCAATCTCGCTCGCGCTGGCGGCCTGTTTCGGAATCTCTGAAGAATCGCTGTACGCGTTCAAGGCCCTGCCCGAATTCCGCATCGAGCTGTCGATTCAAATCGGCCTGCTCGCCGGCACCGGCTTGCTCGTTCTGTGGCTGGCCTTCAGCGACGCCTGGCGCCGGCTCGATGCCGACAGTGCTCTTCTGGGCCTCTGGGTCCTGGGTGCGGTCGTCTTCGCCGGCTACGTCAACTGGACGTGCAACGCTCGCAGCGTTTTGCCCCTGGCCCCCGCACTGGGAATTCTCGTCGCGCGCCGAATCGACAGCGCCGGGCGCCAGCCCGGCCGGGGTAGTTCCCGCTGGATCTGGGCCCTGTTGCCGACTGCGGCCGTGGGCCTGGCCGTCGCCTGGGCCGATTATCGCCTGGCCGATTCGGCGCGCACCGCCGCTGCACGGGCCCACGACATCGCACGCGCCCGAGGTGCGCCTCTCTGGTTCCAGGGACACTGGGGCTTTCAGTATTACATGCAGCTTCACGGTGCGAAGCCCGTCGATCTGCGCGACTTGCAGATGAAAGTCGACGACCTGCTGGCCGTTCCGGCGAAGAATACCGGCACGGTCGACTCGATGCGGCAGGCCGTTCGCATGTTGCGCGTCATCGAGGTGCCGGTCTGCACGTGGCTTTCAACTCTCGAGCCGCGGATCGCCGCCGGTTTTTATTCCAGTGCCCACGGCGTCCTGCCGTTCGTGTTCGGCCCCGCCCCCCCCGATGCCTACGGCGTCAACCAGGTGTTGGAGCCGCCGCCGCGAGATGCGCTTTCGGAACCGTAGCGAGCAATGCGACGGCGCCGCGAGTTCTGAGACCCGGGCGACCGGGAACAGATTGAACACCGCCGTGAAGATACGGTCACATCAATTCGACTCGTGTTGCAAATTTCCCGAAGCCTTTTGGGCATCGGTCAATGAGGATCTGCAAATCGCAGAGATCAGAAATGCGGCGATAGACCTCAGGAAGCGTCTCCTGGTTGGAAGCATTTCCAAATAGCGCCATGATCGCACTCTTGGGTTTCGTATTACCTTCAGGTGCGGATTGGCGTTGCACTTGATTTCCGAGTGCACCTGTAAGTGCCTTTTCGTCGGCCAGCATCCACGCATCGAATGTACGAATGGCAACTCCTAATGCGCGTCGAGTAACGCCGAGCGGATGGACCTGTGCTTCCGAAATCTGTCTGACTCGTGGCGCATCACCATCCTCGTCGATGACCATCACAAGTGCATCGAAGCCCCGCTTTCGCGCCTCCAAAAGCCAGCGAACGGCCCGCTTGAAGTAGCCTCGGCCCTTGCCAAAGTGAACGTGAATGTCAGCACGGCTCGCGCGATCGTGAGAAATCACAAGCCGATCGGTGCGCAATCGCTGAACAAGTGTCGCAAGAGCACCGTCAAGTTCACTGGCACCTTCGGAGACAATCAGAAGCTTCATCCGGCAGTACCCTGAACTTCGTGTCGCGGCTCGATTAGAGCCTCGTCACCTTCTGCGCTCCAGATCTCGCCCAGGGTAAATACGTCCAACTGTTCTCGAACAGTCGCACTTTCGGACAACCGCTTCACTGAAACGGAACCGTCGCCCTGACGCTTACACAACGTCACTTCCTCGGGAGCGAACAGGTCCACAACATAGGGTGAATGCGTCGTCATGACCACCTGGGTCTGAGACTGTTCCTTCACGAGGTCGCGCAGAATTTGAAGCACATTCTGAAGCCCCTTCGGGTGAATACCGTTTTCGGGCTCTTCCACAAGCACAAGCCTCGGCGGCTCTGGGAGGTGTAACAACGTCAGATACGCCAGCACGAGCAACGTTCCATCCGAAACTTGCGCCGCGGCGAGCGTCAATCCGTCGACCAGTTCAAAGTGAATCCCCTTGCCGTCGGCCTGCGAAAGTATGGGCACCGGTTTACTCGAGTCGGGAGGCGCACGGAACGCCATCTCTTGAACGAGCCGAATCGCCTTGAATTGCGGGAAAATCGACCGAAATCGATCTTCGAGTTCATCGAATCGCCGCCGATCAAAGCCAAGAATCTCGTCGAGGCAAAGCGCCAATCCGAATCCGCTCGGCTCCATCCGATATCGGCGCTGTGAGTCCGGCGCGACGGGTAACGCGAGCAACGGCGGGTTCCAACGACATTCGTGAACGCCGTGCAGGCCTTCATAGATGCGACCGGCGATGTTTTTTTGCTCAGCAGTCGCGTCGTGTCCTTGCATTCGTATTCCGCACACCATCGTGCGCGAATGACCCGGACGATTGAACGTGCCGGTTTCGGTGTCACTTCCGACTCGAAACCATTCGTCATGACAACGGACCGCACGAGATTCCGGTTGAAATTGGGCCGAAAAGCCGTATTCAAATTGCCCGTGCTGGTCAGCGACTTTTGCCGACAGCGAAACGGCTTTGCCGGGTTGCCCCCTCCAAAGAAGCTGTAATCCCGTCCAGGGACCGCGAAATGCTGTCGCAAGTTCAAGATCAACACTTCGTGAAAGAGCCCCGATGGCCTCCAAAACGCTGGTCTTCCCGGAATCGTTCGGCCCAATCAGCACGTGAATTGGTGAAAGTTCAAGCGTCACTTCGCGCAACGCCTTGAAATTTCGCGCCTGGAATTGCTCGATCATGGTTTGCTCCAACATTCTCCTTGAGGATATCCTACCGCGCCACGGACATTCGGCAAACCGGACTGCCCTTACCCTGGCGTACGACCTTCCCGCAGAACCGATGCAATCTGGAGCGCTCAATGCCTCTCCACCAACACACGCTCACCGACGTTTCCCGCCGCGTCTGGCGCGACGAATTTTCAATCGCAACTGCCGAACTGAAGCTGGCTGGCTCCGACAAATGGTCGCTCCGCAGGCACACGCTGCGCGGAGGGCTTTCCGCAGGCGTCGACGTCGTCGAGTTGAATAACGGGCGGCTCGCCCTGTCGATCCTGCCGACGCGCGGCATGGGGGTCTGGCGCGGTACCTGCGACGGCCTCGATCTCGGCTGGCAGTCACCCGTCGAACTTCCCGTTCATCCCGCGTTCGTCAACACCCTCGATCGCAACGGCCTCGGCTGGCTGACGGGTTTCAACGAATGGATCTGCCGCTGCGGTCTCGACCTGAACGGCCCCCCCGGCCCCGAAGGGACGCTGCACGGCCGCATCGCCAACATTCCCGCTCACGTGGTCGAAGTCGCCGTCGATACCGACGGGCCGGGCACAATCTCGGTGACGGGTCTCGTCGACGAGGCGATGGTCTTCGGCCCCAACCTCCGCCTGCGCTCGACCGTCACCACCATCGCCGGCTCCAACCGGTTCACGATCATCGATGAAATCACCAACCGCCGCGCGACGCCCGGCGAACTCGAGCTGCTCTACCACATCAACACCGGCCGGCCCTTTCTCGAAACCGGCGCGCGGTGCGTCGCCCCCGCGCTCGAAGTCGCCCCGCGCGACCGCCGCGCCACCGAGGGAATCGACGACTATGCAACGTATGGCCCACAGGAACCGGGCTACGCCGAGCAGGTGTTTTACTTTGACCTGGCTGCCGACCAACAGGGGCACACACTGGCCCTGTTGCGCAACGCCCGTGGCGACAAGGGGCTCTCGCTGCATTTCACCAAGCAGGATTTCCCCTGCTTTGCACTCTGGAAATGTCTGCAGCCTGACGCCGACGGCTACGTCACCGGCCTCGAACCGGCAACGAACTTTCCCAACGTGAAGAGCTTTGAGCGCGAGCAGAAGCGGGTGATCACGCTCCCTCCCGGCGCCACCCGCACGACCCGTCTCGAGCTCGCCGTCCACAGTTCCACAACCCAGGTCGCCGAAATCGAACGGCAGATTGCCGACCTCCAGCGCGGCCACGATCCGCAGGTGCACAAGAACCCGCGCCCCGGCTGGTCGCCCGCCTGAAGCGCTTCAACCAGGCACTGTTGAGGTTTTTTGCGGCCTCACGTTCTCTTCTGCTGACCTGGTTCGCCAAAGGTCGTCTTCGCGTACTGTGACGACCTGGGGCCCTGACCACCGACAATGCCCCGTGAAAAAGGTGTCTGGAACTTTGTGAACATCCAGGTTCCGAGGGGTTTTCGCAGGTGCGGAGAGTTCCAGACACCTTTTTCAACACCCTGCTGGACCGCCGGCAATGCCCCGGCCGGACAAGGCATCGGTAGCGCTTCGCACGGGCCGTCGCCGGCGGGAGTTAGGGATTTTCGGCCGCAGAGAACCTCAAAAATCGCGAAACAAATTTGCCTGGTTCCGTGATCCTTTTTGGGAAAGCCGTCGTTGCAAGTTTTGGCTTAGGATAGGGGTGGCCGCTGGATGATCGAATTGTATTGCGGGGACGGGTCGTACGGGGCTTTCGTAAAGCGCGATTCATCGCGGCCGAGGTTCGTCGGCTGATCGACGATCTCGAAAAAGAGTCCCGGTGAGTGATTTTCCGTTAAGCGGCGTCCATCGTTTCGGATGAACCTCCTACTCGACGCGTTGGGAGACTGGTTCATGTCCGCCTTCTCCAATTTTCTCGGCAGCCGCACCATCGAGCTGCTCGGCGCAGGGCTTTTCCATTTCGTATGGGAGGGGGCCTGTCTTGCGCTCTTGCTTCTGGTGGCGCTGAGAAATCTGCGTGGCGCCTCACCGGAGATCAGGTATTTCGTCGCCTGCACGGCCCTCGCGCTGATGGCACTCTGCCCGTCGCTCACAATCACCTGGTTGTCAGCCAACGAGCAGGCCAAGCTGTTCACTTTCCGACAGGCGAACGAGTCGACCAATGAGTCTGCACTTCGGGGCGACGTCTACGATTCTTCCGATTCGACTTCGCTGCCCAAAACATCGAGCCCGCGGCCCCCCGCGCGGGATGCCCATGAAGACGCGACCGAGAATGCTGCCGCAAGTGATTCCGCGTCGCCAGCTCGTCGATTGTTCGCGGGAATCGCCAGGCCCCTCTCGCCCTCCATCCCCTGGTTTGTTTCGCTCTGGCTGGCAGGTGTGACGCTTCTGTCGATTCGCCTGTCGCTCGGCTGGCTTTGGGTTGAGCGGGTCCGACGAGGGCCGCACCAGCCTGCCGCCGCGAACTGGCAATCGGCGCTGCGAAAACTCTCCGCGCGTCTGGGAATGGGGCACACGGTAAGGCTTGTCGATACTTCGCTGGTCGAAATCCCATCCGTCATCGGCTGGCTGCAGCCGGTGATTCTGTTCCCTGCCGGGGCGCTCGTTGGCCTCACCACTCCGCAGGTCGAAGCGTTGCTGGCCCATGAATTGGCTCACGTGCGCCGGCACGACTATCTGGCGAACCTGTTGCAGACCTGCGTCGAGTCGTTCCTGTTTTATCACCCGGCCGTATGGTGGGTCTCGTCGGTCATTCGCGAAGAACGCGAGCATTGCTGCGACGACCTGGCGATTGCGGTTTGCGGCGACCGCACGGCCTACGCCCTCGCGCTGGCTGTTATGGAAGAGCTGCGGGCCGGCACGCCGGCGCTGGCCGCGGCAGCCTCGGGGGGCAGTCTGCTGAAGAGAAACCGGCGGATCGCGGGTGCACCGGAAGCAGGTGTCAGGGGAATGGTGATTGGGCCGAAAGGAGGTTCACGCTGACTTCCGGTCGATGAAAGTATTGCGTGAGCTGCTTCTCGATCGCCCCGGCGGCTTCCTCCAGCGTCATCTCTTCGACTTTCACCCGTCCGTGGATTCCCAAGAACACGGTGCCATCGGAAAACACCTGGTGCTCGCCCGAAAGGAACGGGCTCAATTGCAGGTTGGGCATGGTGACCGAAACCTTCGGGTCCACCAGCCCGACTTCATTTTGCAGGTGCTTACGGATCGCCTCCTTCGCGCCGCCGATCGTCAGTCCTTCGACGATCACCGACCCGTATTCCGGCCCCAGTTCAATCGTTCCTTCCGGCTGAACGACATACGGGCCATTGATCGTTTTGAATTCCTTAAGCGCTTCGTCGTCTTCGGGACTGATCGGCAATAGTTTGCTGGCTCGAATCATCAGTTCGTCGCCCGCCCGCAACGGGTACTGCACCGAACGCACGTTGCGGCGGAGGTCGATATTCAGAATGTCTCCCGGCCCGACCCGATGGGGTCCGGGAGGTTTCTTTTCCTTGGCAACGACCGCTTTGGTCACGCCCTCCTTCGCCCCGGCCGCGACGCGCTGAGATCGTTGCGCCGGCTTCGAGGACCACACGGCCAACCCGCCGCAGAAAACGATCAGACCGGCTGCCACCAATAACGCTTTGCGCGAAAAGTTCATGGTTTCTTCCTCGATCTGGAGAATGTGGCGCAACCGCAGGGCCAGATGGCCGTCACCCAGCCCCGTCGCCCCCGGGAGCGCCAGGCCCGGAATAGCCAACGCGGCCAGTGTTTCGGCATAGAGCTCGGGCGGACCCGCATGTGCCAGCACGATCTGGTCGCAGCAATTTTCCCGTTCCAGCCGCACCCACCGTGACAGCCACCAGACGACCGGGTGAAAGAAGAGCAGCGCCTCGATCAGCCGCTGACCGAGATTCACGAGGTTGTCGCACCGGCGAACGTGCGCCAGCTCGTGCAGCAGGATCATTTCGATCTGTTGCATGGAACATTCCGCGAGCACCGCGGGGGGGAGCAGAATTGCCGGTCGAATAATCCCCACGAGAATCGGCCCGCCCAGCCGCTCACAGATGGCCACCGCGACCCGCTGCCTGATGCGAAGCGCCGCCTGCAGCCGCCGACAGACGGCAGCCACATCCGAACGATCGAGCGGCGTTGCGTGACGGCGCAGCCGATCGGCCCCCGCCACGCCGACGGCAAGGATCAGAAGCGTCAGCGGGGCCCCCGCCAGCCAAACCCAGGGGAGCCACCGGCAACCAAAGAACATCAGGCCATCGAGACTTTGGACGGCAAACGGCCGCGCCACGACACTCGCTTCTGAGGCCCTGCCAGACCCTTCGTCGATCGCATCAGGTGAAATCCACGTCGCGGCGCCCGGCCGGGAATTTTCCGCCGTGCGAAGCGCCAACGGCACGCCCGGGCGCAATTCAAGCCGGTTCTCGCGGGAGGCAGGCCGCGCCGAGAGGAACAGCGCACCGGGGACCACGGCTGTCACCAACAACAGCCCCAGGGCGACGAGGTAACGGATGTCGGGCCCCAGACGCGCCACCATGGCGCGCAGCACTGCGGCGCACAGCCATACCGCGCCGCCAATCCAGAGAAAATGGATCATGGTCCAACCGGCGGCGAGCCACGAGGGAGATTCGTGCCAGCTTCCAATATTCATCAGAGAGATCTCCAAAAGAGTCGATGTCTTGGAAAGCTATTATCTCCTGTCTCCCTCCGTTCGGTCGGTTCGGCCGCGGCCGCTTTCTGCGGTTGACCGCGGGCCGCGCGCACGGCCGGCCCCCTTTTCAAATAGCGCCAGCACCTGCCGGCGTTCGCTGTCAGAGAGTTTGTTCGACTCGACGAGATGAGCGACCAACAATTGGGCCGAACCATCGAATGCCCGCTCGATGAGCCGGTCGACGAGCCGGCGGTTGGTCTCATCGCGGCGGACCCTGGCCGACCAGAGGTACGCGCGATTCCCGCGGACCCGTTTGACCAGCCCCTTGTTCCGCATGACCGAGAGCATGGTGGCGACAGTCGTGGTGGCGACGGGGCGGCTCTGGCGCAAAGCGGCGCACAGCCGGCCCAGCGTGCACGGGCCGGTTTCCCACAAGAGTTTTAGTAATTCGAGTTCGCCATCGGTCGGCTGGGTGCTGGGGGGCCTGGCCATGCGGTTTTCTCTCTCGCGGTCGTGGGGTCTATCGCCACTGAACTAATTCTAAAGAATTAGTACATTTGCGCCAAGTCCAAAATGCCCACAAGGTCTTGGAATGCCGGCAGCCACGCCCGGCTGCACCCGATCCCCAGGCACCTGTCGTCGCACGCTCCTGATCCGTCAGCCCGATGCGACAGGGCCCAAAGCGGCAGCTTACCCGGCCCGCCGGGATTCCCCAGCGGGATGAGCCGGGGAACGAGAGGCCCTTGTGCCTCCTGAGCCTTCTGGCGGCCCCGGCGTTTTCTCCACTCGTCGCCTTAGACACTCGCCGGGGCGGGAGTCGGCCGGCGTCTTACCCGGGTGTTTCACCGATTCGGCCCGCGATGAACGGCATGCTGCGTCCTGCCGGCCGAAAGGGCATCGTGTTCTGGCCGTTTCCGCGGCCATTGTGCTATACTCACCCCTTCCCGAATCGCCGGTTCACAAGGGCGCGCGGTCGCTCGCGCGGCGGCGGGTTTCCTCTTTCAAGTAACAGGCGGCTAATTCGTTATGGTGGATCGCAACCTCATTCGTGAATTCAACGTCAACGACGACGAACTCGAAGCGACATTCGCATCGCTGGCCACCGAAACCGAAGAATCGGGCGGCCTCGACATGCTGTACGAAAATTCGTCGCGCTCGTTCGAAACGGGCAACATTCTCACGGGGTCGGTGATTCGCCGCGAGGGAGACGACGTATTGGTCGACGTCGGCTGCAAGAGCGAGGGGATCGTTCCTGCCAACGAATGGGAAGAAGGCGAAGAGCCGCCGACGCCCGGCCAGAAAATCGAAGTCCTGCTGGAGGAATTCGACGACGAGCAGGGCGTGATCATGCTGTCGCGGCGCAAGGCCAAGCGCATCCGCGACTGGGAACAGATCATCTCCACCCATAAAGAGGGTGACATCGTTTCGGGCATCGTGCAGCGGAAGATCAAGGGGGGCCTCCTGGTCGACATCGGCGTGAACGTGTTTCTGCCGGCCAGCCAGGTCGACATCCGCCGCCCCGCCGACATCGGAGATTTCATCGGCCGCAACGTCGAATGCGTGATTCTCAAGATCGACGAAGCCCGCCGCAACATCGTGGTCTCGCGCCGTAAACTGATCGAAGACCAGCGCGAGAAGCTCAAGAAGGCGCTCCTGGCCGAACTGAAGGTCGGCGAACTGCGCAAGGGGGTCGTCAAGAACATCGCCGACTTCGGCGCGTTCGTCGACCTGGGGGGCATCGACGGCCTGTTGCACATCACCGACATGAGCTACGGCCGCATCAGCCATCCGTCGGAAATGGTCAAAATCGACGAAGAGCTGGAAGTGATGATTCTGGCCGTCGATCTCGAGCGCGAGAAAATCGCCCTGGGGCTCAAGCAGAAGCACCCCAGCCCGTGGGACATGGTCGAGTCGAAGTACCCGGTCGGCACGCGCATCAAGGGCGAGGTCGTCAATGTCATGACGTACGGCGCCTTCGTGCGTCTCGAGCAGGGAATCGAAGGGCTCGTGCATATTTCGGAAATGTCGTGGACCAAGCGGGTCAACCACCCCAGCGAGCTGGTGCAAATCGGCGACCAGGTTGAAGTCGTCGTTCTGGGAATCAACAAAGAGAAGCAGGAAATCTCTTTGGGAATGAAGCAGACCCAGCCCAACCCCTGGGACGAAGTGGCCGCCCGGTACCCCGTCGGCGCGGTTGTCGATGGCACCGTGCGGAACCTCACCAACTACGGCGCGTTTATCGAGATCGAAGAGGGCATCGACGGGCTGTTGCACGTCAGCGACATGTCGTGGACCCGCAAAATCTCGCACGCCAGCGAAATGCTGCAGAAGGGAGACAAGCTGCGCTGCCAGGTGCTTTCGGTCGACCAGCAGCGCAAGCGCATCGCGCTGGGGCTCAAGCAACTGGCCCAGGACCCGTGGGAAAGTGAAATTCCCGCGAAGTACCATCCTGGCAAGATTGTCTCGGGAACGGTCACCAAGCTGACCAACTTCGGCGTGTTTGTGCAGTTGGAGCCGAACCTCGAAGGGCTCTTGCACATTTCTGAGCTTTCCGACGAAAAAATCGAGAACCCCGAGCAGATCGTCAAAGTCGGCGACACGATCGAGGTGCGCATCCTGCGCGTCGACACCGCCGACCGCAAGATCGGGCTCAGTCGCAAGCTGGAAGGGCCGATCGAGGGAGACGGGGCAGGCGGCGAACCCGGCAAGGGGGGCGGGCCTGCGGGCCCGGCTGCTCCACGGGAAGAGCTGAAGGGGGGGCGCGAAGGCGCGAGCGGGCCGTTGTTCAGCATGGATCAAACCGAATAGCCGTTGTCGCGTGCGCCGTCACCCCCCCTCGCATTGCGAGAGGGTCGCGTGCACGCCCGGCAAAAAATCGTATGCCCCGGCTCTCCTGAGGCGCAGGTACCGGGCGCGTTGCGCCAAGGCTGTCGATTGCGCCGCTTCAAAATCGGCAGAACAGCTACGCGTTGGCGTGTACGGGCAAAATAAACGGCCCTCAGGCACTGTCTGACGGGCCGTTATTATTGCGCGAATTGCCCGACCTGCCGATTCCTTTCCGCAAGCGGCGTCCTTCTCGTGGAATTCATCTTCCAGCCGGGTCGATATCTCACTCAGGTTCATTCAACTTCCGCGGACGACGGTCTTGTGTCTCGCGGGCGAGCCTCACCCGAGAACCCTGGATCATTATGCCCAACCTCGACAGCTCCGCAGCGCCTCGCACTCGCCGCCGTTTATCTACCGCCGTTCAGAACCCGCTGGAAACTTACCTCCGTGAAATCAACGAAACGGCCCTGCTGACGGCCGATCAGGAAAAAGAGCTCGCTTACGCCATTGCCGATGGCGTGAAAGAAGCCCGCGACCAGATGGTGCGCGCCAACCTGCGGCTGGTGGTCAATATCGCCCGCAGCTACACCGGCAAAGGCCTGCCCCTGCAAGACCTGATCGAGGAAGGCAATCTGGGGCTCTTGCGGGCCGTCGAGGGCTTCGACGCCTCGATGAACACCCGCTTCTCGACCTACGCCAGCTACTGGATCAAACAGTCGATCAAGCGGGCCCTGATCAACTCGGCCAAGACGATTCGCATTCCGGCCTACATGGTCGAACTGCTGTCGAAATGGCGCCGCGCCACGGTCAAACTTCTCGACCAGCTTGGCCGCACCCCGACGCCCGAAGAAATCGCGGCCGAGCTGGGCATCCCTCGCAAGAAACTGCGCATCGTCAAGAAGGCCATCCAGCTCTACAACGCCACGCCGCAGACCGATCAGCCCGAGACCGGCTGGTCGCTGGGGGAAATGGTGGCCGACGAGCGGAACAAGGGGCCCGAAGTCGAGATGGTCGAGAACGACAATCTCACCCACGTCATGCGGATGCTCGAGACGATGGATTCGCGCGAGGCCACGATTCTGCGAATGCGCTTCGGCCTCGACGACGCCGAACCCCGCACGCTCAAGGAGATCGGCGAAACCCTGGGTCTCACCCGCGAGCGCGTGCGGCAGATCGAAAGCGAAGCGCTCGACAAGCTCGCGCAGGGCCTCCTGGCGGAATGAATGGGACCAGGGACCAGGGACCAGGGACCAGGGACCAGGGACCAGGGACCAGGGACCAGGGATTAGGGACCAGGGACCAGGGACCAGGGACCAGGGATTAGGGACCAGGGACCAGGGATTAGGGACCAGGGATTAGGGACCAGGGATTAGGGACCAGGGATTAGGGACCAGGGATTAGGGACCAGGGATTAGGGACCAGGGACCAGGGATTAGGGACCAGGGATTAGGGACCAGGGACCAGGGACCAGGGATTAGGGATTAGGGATTAGGGATTAGGGATTAGGGCTGTCCTCTGTCCTCTGTCCTCTGTCATCTGACTTCTGACTTCTGACCCCTGCGTACTACTTCTCCCCGCGCAGCACGGCCCACATTTCCTGTTGCCAAGGCACGTCGGCCTGCCGGAACCCTGCGGCCCGATAATAGCCGAGCTGCGCCGCCACGGTTTCGTGGCAGTCGTCGCCGCTCTTGCGGGGCTCGCCAAACCGCGTGACGTTTCGTTCTTCCCACTGGTGCAGCGCGGCGACCATTTGGGTCGGAATCACTCCGGCGGCGATCATCTGATTCTTGTGCGCCACCCATTGCCGGCACAGCGCCAGATACTCTTCATCGCTTTCAGGGCGCACTTCGTCGCCATTGAGCAACAGCCCCTGCGGTTCGAGGGCCTCGCAGCAGGTGCGGTAGATCGACCGCTTTTCGGCCGGCTCGAGGTGATGAATGGCCGACATGCTCACGATCGCCCGCGGCTTCTCGGGCAATTTCGAACGCCAGTCGTCCTGCAGCCTCGACAACAGGCAATGGGCCCGCGCCCTGGAGGGCGCAAGGCGTTGCCGCGCGAGCTCCAAAAACGCCGCCGATTGATCGACGACGACGGCCCGCGCCTGTGTGAACCGCTTCAGGATTTTCTCAACCAGTCTGCCCGATCCGCCGCCCAGGTCGACCAGCAGAAATCGGTCGCCAACGTCGAACGGCAACAGGTCGACGATGGCATCCTGAATCTCGAGATAGCGCGGGTGGACGTGCTGGGCCGACGCGTCGAACTCGGCCGCCAGTTCCATTTGATTCCAACGGTAATCAGGCATGCGCCGTTCTGACCTCTGACCTCTGACTTCAGTGGCTCTGTTCAGCGGGCTAACGCCCCCCGCTCGCCCGGTCGAGCCCGATCGCCGGGTCGAGATACTCTCGCAGTCGACGCGATTCAAACGTCTCACACCCGCCGCCGGTCGCCCGCACAATGACAACCGCGGCGCCCTCGATCTCTTCGATCAGCCCCAGCCCGCGTTTCGTTTCCAGCACGCTGACGGCCGTCGCGTAGCTGTCGGCCGTCGCGCAGTCGCGGGCGATCACGCACACGCTGGCGCGCGTCGTCAACCCGAACCCGGTCTGCGGGTCAACGATGTGCGAATACCGCCGGCCGTCAATCTCCACAAACTGAAACGCGTCACCCGACGTCGTGACCGCGGCATGTTTCAACAGCGTATACCGGCTGGGCTCACCGTCAGGTTCCAGGGGCGCGATGCCGATCCGCCAGCCCGCCGCGCCAGGAGGCGCGCCGCTCACGCCGATGTCGCCGCTGGCGTCAACGAGGGCGCTTTCGACTCCATGCTCGGTGAGCACGCGTAGCGCCTCGTCGACGGCGTATCCCGCGGCGATCCCTCCCAGGTCAAGCTGCATCCCTTTGCGCAGCAGCTCGACCGTTCCGGCGGCCTCGTCGATACGGATGTTGGAATGTCCCACAATTGCACGTGCGGCGGCGATTTCTTCCGCCGCAGGCATTTTCCCCGAGCGGCGCGCCTTGCGCCATACCCTCACCAACGGACCGACGCTCACGTCGAACGCGCCGCCGCTTAGCCGCGATAAGGCCTGAGCGCGAACCAGCACGGCCAGCAGGTCGCGGCTGACCGGAATGGCCATCCCCTGTCCCGCCGTGCGGCACAGCCGCATTAATTCGCTTTCAGGCTCATAATCGCTCAGGATGGCGTTGAGCTGGCGAATTCGGGCGTAGGCCGCCCCTGCGGCCCCGTTTGCGGCCTCGCGGTCGGGGGAATATAATGCGATCCGAAAGGGCATCCCCATCTGAATCTGCGTGAACTCGAACCGTTCGAGCGGCTGATTCGGGGCCTCTCCCGCGGCAAAGCAGGCCGCGCACCAGATCAAAGTCCACGAGGGCATAGTGTCTTCTTCCGGTCGGAAACGCAGTCGTTGGCAAGTCGCCTTTTGTCTCGCATTCATCATCGCAGCCGCCATTTGGTTTGCAACGGCGCCCCGCATACTGCGATCGGCCGACGCGCCGGCCGCGACGGCCCCCCCGGCCGTCTCTAACTCCGATGCTTTTGCAAATTCGCCCGGCGAAATGAAGCGCTACGTCGAGGCCCTTGCGGGCACCGACGTCAAATTCGAGATGATCCCGATCGCGGGCGGTGAATTCGTCATGGGCAGCCCCGAGAGCGAGCCGGGGCGCAAGCCAGATGAAGGTCCGCAGCACAAGGTGAAGATCGCTCCGTTCTGGATGGGGAAGTGCGAAGTCACCTGGGACGAATACGACATTTTCAGTTACAGCCTCGATGCCAAGCGCCGCGAAATGAGCAAAACCGCCGCCAGCGATCGCGACAAACTGGCCGACGCCGTCACCCGGCCGACGAAGCCTTACACTGACATGACCTTCAGCATGGGGCACGACGGCTACCCCGCCATCTGCATGACGGGCCTCGCCGCCAAGACGTATTGCGAGTGGCTTTCCGCCAAGACCGGCCGGTTCTACCGACTTCCCACCGAGGCGGAGTGGGAATACGCCTGCCGCGCCGGCACGACCACCGCCTACTCTTTCGGCGATGACCCCGATCAACTCGGCGACCACGCCTGGTATTTTGAAAACAGCGACGAAAAGAGCCAAAAAGTAGGCCAGAAAAAGCCCAACCCCTGGGGCTTGTACGACATGCACGGCAATGTCTGGGAATGGTGCCTCGATCAGTACGACCCCGAGGGCTACAAGAAGCACCCCGGGGAGAACCCCTTTTTTCTGGCAACCAAGGAATACCCGCAGGTGGTACGCGGGGGTGGTTGGGACGACGAGGCGGCTTCGTGTCGAAGCGCGGCCCGCGATTTTTCGAAGCCCGACTGGAAGATTCAGGACCCGCAACTTCCCAAGAGCCGGTGGTATCACACCGATGCCCGGTACGTCGGTTTCCGCGTGGTGCGACCGTTGGCGGGAGAAGATATCACGCTGCCCCCCACCAGTCCCAATAAAGAGAAGTAATCGCCGGCCTTGTCCCGGGAGACTTTTTTCAGAGATTTCCAGCTCTCGACCCTGATTTTGTGGCACGAAACGCCCGCCGGAAGGGACTTGTAACTAGAAGACACCGAGCAAAAAGGATCGACAGCGCCTTTTCTCGCCAGGTTGAACTTTGTTCACATGCCAGGCGAACCATTGAATTCGCTGGCCTTGTTCCCCGATCTCTCGCACCATTCCGGAGTTAAAGATGTCTGACCCTGTGCCCGACCAGTCGCCGACGACCCGTCGCGAGTTTTTGAAAGCATCGTCTGCGGTCGCCGTAGGAGCGGGGGTGCTCGGTTCTCTCACCCCGCTGCACGGCGCGTTCGCCGCCGGCGATGACACGATTCGCGTCGGATTGGTCGGTTGCGGACAGCGGGGCACCGGCGCGGCGGCGCAGGCCCTGTCGACGCAGGGGAACGTCAAGCTCGTCGCGGTGGGAGACGCCTTCGGCTGGCAGATCGAAAACTGCATGACGAGTTTGCGCTCCGAATTCGCCAATCGGCCCGAACGACTGGCAGTCGACCCCGACCGCATGTTCACGGGTCTCGACGCATACCAGAAAGTCATCAATTCCGGGATCGACCTCGTGATTCTCGCCACTCCGCCGGGCTTTCGCCCTGTGCAGTTCGAGGCGGCAGTCAAGGCGGGTAAGCACGTGTTCATGGAAAAGCCGGTCGCCGTCGACGCGCCAGGCGTCAGGCAGGTGCTGGCGGCTGCCGAAGAGGCCAAGAAAAAGAACCTGGGAGTGGGCGTCGGCCTGCAGCGGCATCACGAGGCCGGCTATCTCGAAACGATCCGCCGCCTGAAAGATGGCGCCGTGGGCGACATTCACACCGGTCGCGCCTACTGGAACTGGGGTACGTTGTGGACCCGCAATCGCAAGCCGGAAATGACCGAGATGCAGTATCAGGTGTGGAACTGGTACTACTTCACCTGGCTCTCGGGCGACCACATCGTCGAGCAGCATATTCACAACATCGACGTGATCAACTGGATCAAGGGCGCCTACCCCATCACGGCTCAGGGTCAGGGTGGCCGCCAGGTCCGCACTGGCAAGGAATTCGGCCAGATCTTCGACCATCACTCGGTCGAGTTCGAGTACGCCGACGGCGCGCGAATGTTCAGCCAGTGCCGGCAGATCGACCAGTGCTGGGGCCAGGTTTCAGAGCACGTTCAGGGGTCGAAAGGTCGCGCTTCGCTGGAATCGAGCAAGCACTTCTTCGAGATTGTCGGCGGCAAAGACGTCTGGAAGTACCCGGGCAAGAGCCCCAATCCTTACCAGGTCGAGCACGACGACCTCTTCGCCAGCATCCGTTCGGGCAACCCCATCAACGAGGCCGAATACAGCGCCATGAGCACCATGACGGCCATCCTCGGCCGCCTGGCGACCTATTCGGGCAAGGTCGTGACAATGGACGAGGCGCTGGCATCGAAGATCAGTCTCCAGCCGAAGGAATACAATTTCCAGACTGATCCGCCCGTCCTCCCGAATGCCGACGGCAGCTACCCGGTCGCCGTACCCGGTATGACCAGCGTCGTGTAGGACGCTCGGCGCAGGCCTGGAACGTCGGTTCAAAGGGCGGGGTGGGTTTCGGTGGCAGCGGCTTAGCCGGTTGCTGAAACAGCGGTGAGCGACACACCGCGGGCTGGCGGGTGAATCATCAACTTGTGTTGCGAGCCGGGTTTCGCGACTTCTGAGACTTTTCGCGGCCCCCGCGCCTGGTGAAGAGGCGCCCCGAACTGCCCGGGCGAGTGGCCGCCTTCCGGCCGTTTGTCTCGTCCTCGGTCGGTACAGCCTCGCCGCAAGTCCTGGTAAACTAAGGCCTTCGCGGAAGGTGTCGAGCGGCGGGGGCGCTTGGCCGGCCCTCGCTGCCTGATGGTTGTGTTTTTTGACCTAAATTCTGCCATCCGGCGGATTTTTCCTGTCAGAAATCGGTGCCGTCGCGGAAGGTGTTTGATAGGAACCGCGCATGGACCGGCAGGAAGAATACCTGAAGCTGCTGTTCGGCACCGACCTCGAACTGCGCGCGTTCATCGGCTCGATCGTCCGCACGCCGCACGATTGCGACGACCTCTTTCAGGATGTCGCCCTGACGCTCTGGAAAGAGTTCTCGCGTTACGACCGCGGCCGCTCGTTCGGCGCCTGGGCGCGAGGCATTGCCGCCATGAAACTGATGCAGCGCTTTGACCGCACCAAACGCTCACCAGTCGTCTTGTCGCCCGAAACGATCGAAGCCGTCGCCCGGGCCTTCGACAACAGCGAATCACCCTCCAACCGGGCCGAGGCCCTTGAACGGTGCCTCGATGAACTCCCCGAAAAGTCGCGACGGCTTCTGGCCCTGCGCTACGAGCGGTCGCTGAAGATCGATCAGATTGCCCGCGAACTGCAAACATCGCTCGATGCCGTCTATCAGTCGCTTTCGCGGCTGCGTACGAAACTGCACGATTGCGTCAACCGGCGGTTATCCGTCCAGGGGATTTCATAACCATCATGGCGGATTCCACTCGCACTCAAGAACTGATCCAGAAATACCTTGACGGCCGCGCGTCCAGTGCCGAAATGGCCGAACTGGAAAGCCTGCTGCAAACAGACAGCACGGTTGCCAGATCATTTGTTGATGCAGCCCGGCTGCACGCCGGTCTCGCCGCGCATTTTCGCAAGCAGTTTATGATCGATCAGGTCGCCTCGCTGGTCAAAGCCGATCAGGCAGCGCAGGCCGCTCTTGAAGACCAGGTCGGCTTCGAGGGGCTTGACGATTCTTCTGCGACAGCGCCAGTCATTTCCCCACGCCGCGCCGGCTCGACGTTTGTGCCCACCTCTCGCGGGCCGGCCGCGAAACGCCGGCGGAAATTTCCGGCGGTCCGTTCGGTTACGGCACACCGAGGAAAATGGGTTGCCGCCATCGCCCTGCTGGTGGCTCTGGGCGCCGGCCTGTGGTTTCTGGTCGATTTTCGAAATTCGTATTCGCGGCTTATTTCGGGCCGCGTGACGGTTGACGGCCTTGAGACGACCGAGCTGCCCCAGGACCGACCATTCGTGGTTGCCGGCCCGACGAATGCCGTCGTTCGCCTGGGCGGCGGCGCCCATGTCGAGCTGGAACCGGCGACGCTGGCGACGATCCGTCGGGGCCAGCGTGCCACCGTGGTACAGTTGGAAACCGGCGGCGGGGAATTTCAGGTCGATCCCGATTACACTCCGATTCGCATTGAAACCCCTCTGGGCATCGTCACCACATCGAGCGCTCAGGTCACCGTGACGCTCGTCACCAGGCTTCCCGCGAGCTATTCGCCCACCACCCCCGTGACGCTGCCGCGCCTGGTTGTGGCTGTCGCCCATGGAGTCGTTACCGTCGAGCGCGGGGGAAAAATACTGAGTCTGACGGCGGGCCAGCGAGAGGCGTTTGTCAACGCAACGTAGTGCAAGTCGCGCAAGTATTCTCGGGGATTTCAGCGATTCCGAGCGAAGAGAATCCCCCTTCGCAGCGTCGAGCTCGAATGGCCGGGCAGTTCGCACGATGCGAACTCGCCGACAACCCCGCCCGTACGTCAACAGGGTGGAAGCATGTTCAACCACTCATGCCTGAGCGGCTTGCGAGTCCATCGTGATCGCCAACCCGTTCCATTCAGCGGCGTTGCGACTTGGCGCCCCGTTCGGCAAATGGCTCTCGCTGGAGCTGAATCGGGGCGCCATGCCGGGAACCGCAGACGACGCGGCGGCGTCTCTCTTACGGAACTCCTCTGCGTCCTGGCCATTCTGGCGGTGCTGGTGGGGATGTATGCGTCGGCGGTCGTGCGGGCTTATTTGCGCGTCATGACCTTTCTTCAGGGAGTGCAGTGAGCCCAAGTGATGACACGCGTCGCGTCGAGGCATTTCGTCTTGGCCGCCATCGTCGCCTTGTGCGCCTGGTCGTTGATCGGAGCGCCCGACGGCCCCGAGCCGGCCGACGGCCGGCCCGTCGAATGGCTGATCGACATTGACGAAGGGCTGCAAGTTGCGCAGGCCTCCGGCAAAGACCTGCTGATCAACTTCACCGGGCAGGGCTGGTGTCGGTACTGCACCCGCCTCGACGAGTCGGTTTTCGACCATCCGGAATTCTCCGCAGCCGCAGAGCACTTTGTGCTGGTCGAGCTGAGGTCCCCCACCGCGCCCGACGCACAGATGAACGCTTCCGATTCGACGGGCATCCGCCAGGCCGAGCGGTTCCGCCGCTGGCAGTCGCAGTACCTGGTTCGCGGCTTTCCGACGGTGGTCGTCGCCGATTCGCGCGGTCGCCCGATCGCGTACACCAATTACGAACATGGCATGAGCGCCGCGTCATTTTTGAACAAGCTCGGCGCTCTACAGGCGGCCAGAACCGCCCGCGATCAGGCATTCGAACAGGCCGAGCGCGCAATTGCCGGCGAGCGGGCCCGGCGCCTTGATGCTTCGCTCGAGTGCATCGTCCCATATCTCGGAACGCTCGCCGATCGCCAGGGCGACCCGCTGCTGGCCTGGTATGGCGAAATCGTTGCCGAGATTTGCCGTTTGGATGCGCGCGACACGCTGGGCCTGCGCACGAAATACGAACGTCGCCGGCAGCATCAGGAAATGTTTCTGCAATCGGAAGCCGTGTTCACAAAACTGAACGGCCTCAAATCGAGCAGCGAGGCGCTGAATTATATCGAGCAGGTTCTGCCGTCCGTCACCGATTCCGAGATGATCTGGCGGCTGGAATTCGCGAAGCAGGTGCATCTCGAATGGAGCGGTCAGTTTGCCGCCGCAGTTGACAACGCCCGTCGCCTGCTGCAGACGGCCGATCTGGCGCGCGACAAGCGCGAAAACTTGCACGAGCGCATCGCGTTCAATCTCAAGAACCTGGGCCGGTATGCCGAGGCCGTCTCGCAACTCGACGAACTGATTACTGCCAACCTCGACCGGCCCGACCGGCTGCTGAAGTACCTCGAAAGCAAAGCCTGGTACCTCGAGAACGCCGCCAGCGCCGGTGGCGACCGTCAGGCAGCGCTCACCGCGTTCGAACAATGGCGCAGCCGCTGCCTGCCGCGATCGGACGACTGGGAGACCGCCACCTGGGGCCTTTCCCGACAACTTCAGCAGCTTAAGCGCCATCGCGAAGCGCTCGCCCTGCGGCAGGAAATTGTCGATGCCCGCAAATCGCCCGCCGCCCTGCTCGACCTGGCCGAGACCCAGCTTTTGCTGGGCGCGCCCTCAGACGCTCTGCGCAGCCTGAACGAGGCCGAGCAGTTGCTGGGCGCGATGCGAGTCGCCCGCCCGGCGGAGCGGGCTGCGACCAAAGAGCGGTTGACCGCCCGGCTCCGCGAGTTGCGCGAGAAAGCCGGGCAATCGCATCCGTGATGCCCGGACCTTTTCCCGCGTGAAACGGCAACCTGCCCTGTCATCCTTTGAAATCTGGCTGCGGGCGGCTGCTGCGCCGGCGCTGGCCCTCATGGTCTATTTCGGTGCTTACCTTCTCATGCTCGAGCGAAAGGTCTATTCGCCAATCGGTACCGACCAGGCCACCGGCCAAAACCTGTTCGACGTCGAGCCGTGGTATCGAATCCGCACGCCACAATTGGAAAACGTGCTGGCCCCGGCCCATCGCCTCGACCGCGCAATACGGCGCGAGTACTGGACGACCATCGAACACTCCAGCGGCAGAAGGTGGAAGAATCCGGGGGAAACAGTCGACGTCGCAGTGGATTGAACCGGCGCTGAGAAGTCGCGTTTGCGCGCTTACCGCGCCTCGCGCTCGACCTTCGCCGCAACCTCCTTCGGCGACACCGCCAGATCGCTCGGAAACGCCTGCGGCAAAAGATACCACGTCTCGGTGAATGACGCGGCTTCTCCCGGCGCCAGCTTTTCCCGCGGGCCGATCGGTTCCAGTTCGCACATCGGCAACTCGGGATACCAGATCGACATCGTCAGCCCCGCGACTTCGTTGTACGGTCGGTCAGGATACACCGGAAACCGCTTTACGAACATCAGGTCGTTTTTCATCAGGTACGCAAACCAGCCGGCCGCCGTGTCCATCCCCAGCTTGGGCTGTTTGGGCGCCCCGAGAATCAGCAGAAAGCCGTCCTTCTCGACGATCTTCGGGTCGACCGGCGCCGCGTTGATATGGGTCGGCGGCTCATACATCACATAACGCTTCTGAAACCGGCTGGGTGAAGTCAGAGGAATGACGCAGATGCCGCCCCCTTGCGCAAACGTGCGGCTCCAATGGCAGTATTCTTTCGTCGATTGCGAAACGTTTTTGATCGTCTGTTTGCAGTCGAGCCGCGATTGGTTCGCGTCGAGAGTGAATTCGCGAGTCAACTGCACACCGGTCGGCTCATCGGGTTGGCTGACCAGTTTCGCCGCGCGGTCGCCGATGATCTCGCCCGACCAGCGCCCCGCCCACAACTGCGGGTGCGGCGGAATCGTCTGCTCCGGCCCGATGTCGAACCGGCCGGCAGCGACCATCACGACGTCGGGCCCCTTCTTTCCTGGTTCCCAACCTGCTTCCTCGGGCGGCAGGTAGAGCGCGTTGACGCCGTTCAATGCGTACTCCAGCACCCGCCCTCCCACGCGCGGGCACAGCGTCACGCGCGTTGTGCCGTTGTCGAGTCGAATGCAGTCGTCGTATCCGTAGAACTCGACCACCGCGGCCCCCTGTGCCGGCGATCGGCGCGGCACCGCTTTCTCTTCGCCCATCGCGGTAAGCGGCGCACCAACAGCGAGAATCGTGACAGCGCCCAGGAGCCCCAGAGTCGAAAACATCTTCAGACGGCTTCGCATCGGCGTCCCTCAAGCAAGATTAGCAAGATTGAAGTCTTGGGTAGCGCGCGGTCCCAACTTGAGCCGACAGCATACTCGAAACCGCGTCCCGTTCCACCCACATCCGGCGGCGGTGGGTGCCGCGGCTGGAACAATCTGAAGCCCCGGCGGACTTTGCCGATCAAATCCACTTGATTCATTCCCGCGTGGGCAGTGACCTGTGGTAATTGCGGCGATGCAGTGCGGACAGGTAGACTGCGCTGAAACCCCGGTTCGACGCCTGCGCCCCGATGCCCTTTCCGCTCGACCAGTTCCTGAAGAGCGTCACTGAGTGCGGCCTGGTGCCACCCGACCGACTGCGCGCGGTGCAAAACGAGCTGCCGCGAGAACAGCTCGACCCCCTCGATGCCCAGTACCTGGCGCGCGAGCTTGTCGTGCGCAAGTTGCTGACCCCCTATCAGGCGACGGCCGTTTACGAAGGGAAGGCGCACGAGCTTGCGTTCGGCAAGTACCTGGTGCTCGATCAGCTCGGTCAGGGAGGGATGGGGCTGGTCTACAAGGCAGAGCACCGCCCCATGCGGCGGGTGGTGGCGCTTAAGGTCATGTCGCCTGCCGCCATGAAGGCCCCCGAGGCCGTGCAGAGGTTTCATCGCGAAGTCGAGGCGGCCGCGAAGCTCTCGCACCCCAATATCGTCGCGGCTTTCGACGCTGACGAAGCGCAGGGCAGACATTTTCTCGTGATGGAATTCGTCGACGGAACCGACCTGGCCAGCTTCGTCAGAAGGCAGGGGCCGCTCTCCATCCCGCAGGCTGTCGACTTCATTCGGCAGGCTGCCGCAGGGCTGGCGCACGCCCACGAGGCAGGCATCGTTCACCGCGACATCAAGCCGCACAACCTGCTGCTCGACGCCCATGGTACCGTCAAAGTCTTCGATCTGGGGTTGGCGCGGTTCGATGAGAATGCGTCGGCCCCGCCCAACTCTCCCATGGCAGCCCTCACGAAGTCGGGCAGCATCATGGGAACGGTCGACTACATGTCGCCGGAACAGGCGCTCGACACCAGGCACGCCGACCGCCGCAGCGATATCTACAGTCTGGGCTGCACCCTGCACTTCCTTCTCACCGGGCGGCCGGTCTACAGCGCCGACACCCTGATGCAGCGGCTGTTGGCGCACCGCGATCGACCGATTCCCTCCCTGCCGGCGGCCCGGCCCGACGCACCCCCGCCGCTCGTGGCCGTGTTCGAGCGAATGGTCGCCAAGCGGGCCGAAGCGCGGTATCAGTCGATGGCCGAAGTGATCGAAGACCTTCGTCGCATTGCGGCGGGCCCCGCGCCGGCTACGGCGCCCCGGCCGGCATCCGAACCTCCGCCTCTGTCTTCATACCAGGCCGAGTCCGACGAAGCGGCCTTGCGCGCATTCCTCGACGTCGTCGCGGCCTCGGGCATGCCAACGGTGACGGCCAAAAAGGAACGCGCGCCGGCGGCCGAAGAAACGCTGGTCGACGGTGCGGCGGCGTCGACTCTGAATGCCTCGGCAAAAGCCGGCCGCCTGGTCCCTTCAACTACTGCCGCTCGAATCAGGCTGGCCTTCGCGCTGGGCCTGGCGGCCCTGATTCCGGCGTTGCTCTGGTGGCGGTTGTCGCGGCCCAAATCCGGCGATGCCGATGCCGCCAGCGTAGCCACGGCCTCGACCGACCCATGGCCTGCCCTTCCGAAAGAGAAACCCGACCTGGCGGCCCCTCATCGCGCGGCAATAAACTCCGAGCGTCGGCAGGTCATTCTTCCAGCCGATGGTTGGCAGGAACTTTTGCCCCTGATCGATGTGACGCGCGACGTCGTGGCTGGCGAATGGAGTTGTACGGCTGAAGCACTACGCGTTCGGAACGAGCCCGACGACGCCAGACCGGCCCGCCTGCATTTTCCCGTGCAGCCCTCCGGCGGATACGACTTCGCATTCACCTTCGTCCGACAAACCGGCGCCGAGCCCCTCGCCGTGCTGTTGCCGGTCGGCACGCGGGCTGTCGTCGTGAAATTTGCCGAACCGGCCCGGGCAGGCGGCACGCGCCCCTTCGCACGCTTACACCGGACTGACGGGCATGAATTGATCAATTCACCGCACCCTGCCCACGTCGAGACGCTGGTGAATGGCCGCGCCTACCGCCTGCGGATCATGGTGCGCCTCACGGGGCCTGAAGTGCAGATCAGCTCGCAATGGGACGACCAAGGCGTGTTAGACTGGTCGGGGGCGAGCGATCGGCTGTCGGCTACCGTGGGCGGCGATTCTTCGAGCGGCCATCAATTGGGCTTCGAAGTCGCGCAGGGCGAGTTCGAGTTCCGCGACATTGAATTGCTCGCAATCGATGGGGCAGCGACAATCGCCGTCTCCGATCGCAAACCTCACTGAGCGTCGAATCGCGGCTCGCCGCGACCAGCCTTCTGACCGGCCCACGGCCGGTCGATGGCCCGAAAAATCCCTCGCGAAACTGGCAATCGGAATGCCAAATTGTTATCTAGGCGTACCGGCAGGCCGTTCCCGGCCTGACCGAAGCATGGAACGAATTTCAGGCCTACAAGTCTCGCACCCGAGAGGAGACGCGCGCATGTCGATGTACATTGGTGAAGCCCTGGTCGGTGAAGGCAACGAAGTCGCTCACATTGATCTGTTGATTGGCGACAAATCGGGGCCTGTCGGCGTCGCGTTTGCCAACGCCCTGGCCCGCCAGTCGGCCGGGCACAGCAATCTTCTGGCCGTGCTGACTCCCAATCTGGCCGTCAAACCCGCGACCGTGCTGATTACCAAGGTCACGATCAAAGGGGCCAAGCAGGCGGTGCAGATGTTCGGCCCGGCGCAGTACGCCGTCGCCAAGGCCGTCGCCGACTGCGTCGAAGACGGCACGATTCCCAAGGACCAGACCGAAAACCTGGTGATTGTCTGTGGTGTATTCATTCACTGGGAAGCCAACGACGACAAGAAAATCTTTCAGTACAACTACGACGCCACCAAGCTGTCGATCAAGCGCGCGCTGAAAAGCGAGCCGTCGGCCACAGAAATGCTGTCGAAGAAGGCGACCGCGAAGCATCCGTTCTCGGGTGTATGAGGAATTGCGAATTTCGGATTGCGGATTGCGGATGTGAAGGGCAGCAGCCGGTCGCCGCATTCGACGCCTGGTCAATCCGCTATCCGAAGTCGAAAATCCGAAATGCCAACGATCCTCCTCCAGCTCGATACCGACCCGCAGCCCAGCGTCTTCGACCGCGTCGTGGCGGTTGACGCCGACGTCGACCAGCTCTTCAGCTACGGCGGCGTCACAGTCGAGCAGGTCGCAGGGCTGGTGCACGGGGCGATGTTTACCCGCGGGCCAAAGGAGCTCAGGCACACCGCAATCTTCATCGGCGGCAGCCAGGTCCCCCAGGGAGAAGCCCTGCTGGAGAAGGTTCGCCAGACGTTCTTCGGCCCGATTCGCGTGTCGGTGATGATGGATTCCAACGGCTCGAACACGACCGCCGCGGCGGCTGTGTTGTCGGCCCGCAAACACGTATCGCTCAAGGGAGCGACGGCCCTCGTTCTGGCCGGCACCGGCCCGGTGGGGCAGCGCGCCTGTCAACTGCTCGCAATCGAAGGGGCTTTTGTCCGCGTCGGCTCGCGGAAGCGTGAGCGAGCCGAGCAGACCTGCCGCGAAATCGCCCACACCGTTCCCGACGCCCGGGTGAGCGCATTTCCGACGGCGACGTCGTCGGAGCTCGCCGATGCCTGCCGTGGTGCAGAAGTGGTTATTGCCGCAGGCGCCGCCGGTGTCGAATTGTTGCCCGCTGATTTGCGGCAATCCATGAGCCGCCTGAAGGTGGCGATCGACCTGAATGCCGTCCCGCCGGCGGGGATCGCCGGCGTGGGCCCGACCGACAAGGGAGTCGAGCAGGCCGGGGTCGTCGCCTATGGGGCGATTGGCGTGGGCGGATTGAAAATGAAGATCCATAAGGCCGCATTGAAGAAGCTGTTTGAGGCGAACGATCAGGTGTTCGACACCAACGCCATTTACCAGATCGGCGAAGCGATCCAATGACCGGCAGGGCCGCCTTCGGCCCGCGAATCTGCGAATGAATCTGGCCATTTGAGCATTCGCCCGCCCCTGCCGGACGTTCGCCCCCGCAGAAGCTTCCGCCCTTTTCCCCTCATTCCCCCAAACTCCATATCAGCCGCCAATTCACCTTGCCTCAGCGGGGCTGTTCCGGTATTCCTACGCCCCCTTGCCTTTCCGGGTTCGGGTCATCGGATTCCCATCACACCGACCCGACCCTTCCGACTCAGATTTCCCGCTTGGACTGACCCTTCATGATCGGTGTCCGGCTTTTGAGCCGTGGCAGCGTTGCGGTGCTGCAACCGCTCGCGCCGCAGTGCGTGGCCTTCGTGGCGCTGGCCGCGGCGCTGCTGGCCGGCGCCAGAGCGCAGGCGCAAGAGCGTGCCGGCGGGTTTCGGCCGGCCGGTGCGGCCCGCATCGACCGCGGCATCCGTCAGACGGCCAACCCTCTGACGGATGCAGAAGACCCCACGTTTCCCGATGCGCCTTCGAAAGCGAAAAAAAGGCCGGCGCGCGAGCGGCTGACGGGGCCTGATCCCGAGATCGAAAACATCACCGAACCTCTCGCCGACGTGCTGATCGAAGGCAACCACACGATCACCGCGGACGAAATCTTCAAGAAAATCAAGACCCGCCCAGGTCGCCGGCCCGACCCGAAACTGGTGAAGGAAGATATTACGGCGCTCATCCGCACGCGCTGGTTCATCAATGTGGAAGCCCGCGCTTCGAACAACGACAAGGGCCCCGTGTTGATTTTTCGGGTCTGGGAACGGCCGATCCTCAAGAACGTCGAATACAAGGGAAACAAGAAGATCAAGACCAAAGAACTGGAGGGCTTGACCAACCTCAAACCAGGCGGCGCGTTCGACGTGGGGGCCAATAAAGAATCGGCCCGCCGCATCGAAAGCCTCTACTTCGAAAAAGGCTATGTGTTCTGCAAGGTCGAGCTGGAAAAAGGAGACGACCCCAAAGACCGCGAAGTGATCTTCAACATCGACGAAGGCCCGAAGGTCCACGTCGACAAGATCAGCTTTTCGGGGAACAAGGCCATCAAGGGCGACGTGCTCAAAACGCAGCTCAAGACGAAAACTCGCTTCCTCTGGTTGATCGGCGGCAAGTTCGACCCCGCGTCGGTCCCCGAAGACATTGCCTCTCTGAAACAGTATTACCACAACCTGGGCTTTTTCGACGTCAAAATCACCAACAAGCGGGGCCTGTCGGCCGACAAGGCCCGCGTGCACCTCGAATACCAGATTGATGAGGGAGTGCAGTTCAAGGTCAGGAACATTGCCTTCGTCGGAAATCGAGTCCTCACCGACGAACAACTGCGAGCCAACACCAAAATGCTGCCCGGCCAGTTCTACAATCAGCGGTTTGTGACCGCCGACGTCGACAAGATCACCGGCCAATACGGCGAGCTCGGGCGCATCTTCGCGCGCATCGAACCCGTGCAGCGAACGTTCGAAAATCCCGGCGAGCTCGATCTCGTGTATGAGATCAGCGAAGACCGCCCCTGGAAGATCGGCCGCATTCACGTGCACATTGAGGGCGAGCACCCACACACCAAAGAAGCGGTGGTGTTGAATCGATTGCAGTTCAAGCCCGGCGATCTCGCCAGTCTGGAAAAAATCAAAAAGAGCGAACAGCGCCTGCGCAATTCTCAGATTTTTGCCGGGGCCATTCCCGGGAGCCCGGGCCCTCATATCGACGTCTCACCCGTCGAGCCTGCGATGCCGCGCGGCAAAAAGTACGACGTCGCCCGCGGGCAGGATGACGACAACGTCGTCCGCGGCCAAAACCAGAGTTTCCCCACGTTCGACGCGCCCCCCAACAGCCCGCGTTTCGACGAACCCCCCCTCGACGGCGAACCGCCCTGGTTCGGCGAACAGGCCCCCGGGTTCATCGAACCCCACGTCCACGTGCAGGAGACGCAGACCGGCCGATTGAGCTTCGGCGTCGGCTTCAACAGCAACGCCGGCGTCGTCGGCAACATCGTGCTCGAAGAGAATAACTTCGACATTTCCCGCGCGCCCCGAAGCTGGCAGGACGTACTCGACGGCACCGCCTGGCGCGGCGGCGGCCAGCAACTGCGCATCGAAGCGATCCCCGGAAATCAGCTCAGCCGCTACCTGATCAGTTGGCGCGACCCCTATTTTCTCGAACACGACGTCAGCCTGGGCGTCAGCGGCTTCTACTACCAGCGGTTCTTCCCCAACTGGTTCGAACAGCGCGAAGGCGGCCGCATCACGGTCGGCCGGCAGTTTACCCCCACGCTCTCAGGCTCGCTCGCCGCCCGCCTCGAAAACGTCAACATCTCGCAACCCCCGTCGTTCGTGCCGCCTCAATTGCAGGAGGTCCTGGGCAACAACTTCCTGTCGACCGTCTCCGCCAGCCTGAGTCACGACACGCGCGACAGCACGTTTATTCCCGGCAAGGGGCACTTCATCGAAGCCAGCTTCGAACAGGGAATCGCCGACTTTTTTTACCCCAAGGCGCTGTTCGATGCCCGGCAGTACTTCACGCTGCGCGAGCGGCCCGACGGCGGCAACCGCCACATCGTCTCAATCTCAGGACAGGTGGGCTTCGCCGACAACGGCGTGCCGATCTTCGAAAAGTTCTACGCCGGCGGTTTCCAGAGCTTCCGCGGGTTCCAGTTCTACGGCGTGACGCCCCGCGACGGCGGCGTGCGCATCGGCGGTCGCTTCGAGGCCCTCGGGTCGGTTGAATACATGGTGCCCGTCACGGCCGACGACACCATTCAGCTTGTCGCCTTCACCGACATGGGTACCGTCGACGACAAGGTAACGCTCGACAAATTCCGTCTGACGGCCGGCGGCGGCATTCGGCTGACGATCCCCGCGATGGGCCCGGTGCCGATCGCCCTCGACTTCGCCGCCCCAATCCTGAGGCAAGACTTCGACACCCCGCAGATCTTCGCGTTCTACATGGGTGTGATGAGGTAGCCACTCGCGGCCTTCCGGCGGCACGGCCCGATCGCGATGCCGCGTGAACCCGGCCGAACCAGGTCAGCTCCCTATCAGCTCCTGCCCGGCGACTTTCAGCGGTCGCCGGTGTGCCCGTAAAGACGCCGCCAGGTCAGTTCGAGAATGCCTCAACGGCCTCCCGCAACTTCGCGAAAGATTCAGACAAGACTTCCCCGACACCAGGAACCTTAAGCACCTGGTCGACCTGAATCAGCAGGCTGTCACCCCCCTTCGCAACGACATCACGCATCAGTATCCGCTGGTTCTCGTCGGGAAGTTCCTGAATCTGCGCTCTGAGGGCGTTGAACCGGGTGGTCAGGTCTTCGATCTTCGGGGCCGTCTTTTTCGCTGACTCAGCGTCGACGATGTTCGTCAGAACGATACGCGCTTCGCGCAACAGAGTATCGCTGCCCATTCCGGCCGCCAGGCCCTGCGATTGCACTGCGGTCATAGCCGGTGGCCCGGCCGGGGCAGCGTTTTCGCCGCCCGCTTCTTGCGGTTTCGACTCCGGCGCGAGAAAGTACCAGCCGGCGACGCCCAGGCCGACCAACAAGACCACGACCGCGCCCCAGGGAACTGCGGCGAGAAATTCCATCAATGCCGAACCCTGCTCGCGGTTTTCAGGCTGTGACACCGGCTGTCTCCTTCAATCTGGCTGACAACTCTATCTCAATCTTAGACGGATGTCGGTGCTCTCCACAAGAAGGCGCCCCTGGGCACCGAGCCTGGCATGCGTTTTCCCGGCCGGAATTCTCGACGCAGCCGCGCCAACCTGCAATCCTTTCTGAAACTCCACTCCCACCGAAATCACTCCCAAGGAGCCCCGATGGACGCACAGTCACCCAGCGGAAAGATCGCCGGCCTGCTGACCGGATACTGGAATTCGCAAATGATCTACGTCGCCGCGAAACTCGACCTGGCCGGGTTGCTGCACCAGGGCGCTAAAACCTCAGAAGAGCTGGCCGCCGCGACGCAGACTCAGCCGCGGGCGATGTATCGACTGTTGCGCGCCCTGGCCAGCCAGGGCATTTTTGCCGAAGTGCAGCCGCAGCGGTTCAGCAATACGCCGGCCTCCCTAGCGCTGCTCGACGGCGCCCCAGGTTCGCAACGGGCCATGGCCATCATGACGGGCGAAGAACATTACTTATCCTGGAGCGAACTGCTCTATTGCGTACAGACCGGCAAGACAGGGTTCGAGAAACTGTACAACATGCCGCCGTTCAACTACCTCGCGCAGCATCCCGAGCAGGCCGCGAACTTCGACGCGGCGATGACGTCGGTGCACGGCCGCGAGACACCGGCCATGCTGGCCGCCTACGACTTCGCAGGAATTCATGTGCTCGCGGACGTCGGCGGCGGCAACGGCAGCCTGCTGATCGCCACGCTCCAAAAACACCCCCAATTGCAGGGCATTCTCTATGACCTGCCGCACGTCGTCGAGCGGTCGCGGGCGAACTTTGCGGCCGCTGGCCTGGCGGCCCGGTGCCGTTGTCTGCCCGGAAGTTTTTTCGAACACGTCCCGCCGGGTGCCGACGCCTATCTGATGAGGCACATCATTCACGATTGGGACGACGCCGAGGCTGTCGCCATCTTGAAGAATTGCCGGCAGGCGATGGCCGGCAACCCCCAGGCCCGGCTCCTGGTTCTTGAGGCCGTCATTCCACCGGGGAACGACCCCATGTTCAGCAAGCTGCTCGACCTGAATATGCTGGTGATTCCCGGCGGGCTCGAACGAACCGAAGCCGAATACCGTCAGTTGTTCAAGGCAGCCGGTTTCCGACTGAATCGAATCGTCGCAACCGCGACGGAAGTCAGCGTGATCGAGGGTCTGGTCGCCTGATCCTCCGCCATAACAGGCAGCGTCGCAGCGGAAGCGCCGATCGTAGCGGTTACGCCGCCGTTGCCGGCAAGACGGCACCGGGCGTGGCTTGCCGATCGCAACGCCCTTTTTTTTGACCGGACTGGCGCCGCAAGGTATACGCATTGAGGGATGCGACACGCGCTGGTTCGGGCTGCGTTGTATCGCGCGACAGACGATGGGGCGACCGGCCACGGCACGCCCCCGCCAGGGCACCTGACGGGCGGTGACGGTAGATGGATTCAACCTGTTGTGAATCAACGGTTGCAGGCGATTCGCGGCACGAAGATCTGGCGGATTGGGAACGCGCATTGGACGAGCGCGAGGCCGACTTGTGCGCGCGCGAGCGCGCTGTGACCAGGCCCGACTTGTCAGAATGTCGGCCGCCAGAGGGCGAACGGAATGCCGCGTTTCCCAGGAGACTGGAAATCATGCGCGAGCTGCTGGAAGAGATTCAGGATTCCGAGAACGGGCAATCTGAGGCGGCTCCCGCTCGAGACGGCCTGGCGGAGATTGAAGCGGCCCGCACGGCGCTTTTGGCGCTGCGCGAGAGCTTCGATCAGGAGCGCCGCCGAATCTCAGAAGAATTCGAGCGGATGCGCGCTGATCGCCAGTCTTTCGAGTCTGATCGCCGCCAGGTTCTGAGCCTGCTGCAGACCCTGCGAGATGAACAGGCGACCCGGGCGACGCGCCAGCCGCAACTGCCGCCGGCGGATGTGGCAGCCGCCGGGAACGAAGGCAGCCGCGAATCGGAGGTTGCCGAGAACCTGACGCCTGCAGCAACCGGAGACTTGGGGGGCACTGAAAACGAACGGCTGTCGCGGTTGCTGGCTGCACAAAAAACCGCATCCGACCGCGCGCTGCCAGAAGCGGCCGATGCCGCCGCGGGCAGTGTCATTCAATCAGGCCCGGCCGCGACTGACAAACATGAAATAGAGCAGTACATGAGCCGCCTGCTGGCCCGGCAGCGGCCGCGTCGTGACGGCGAGCCTTTGAACCTCGACCCGTACCCTGCCGATGGCGGTGCAACCCAACCCCCCTCGCAATTCGAAGTGCCAGATGCGGCGCAACCGCAACCTGCGGCGCCCGCGTCGCGCCGACGGCCGCGGCCACGGCCGAATTCGGCTGAAGCCCGCGCCGGCCTGAAAGTCTTGCGGGAGGTGGCCAACGAGTCGATGCGCAGTGCCATGGCGCGACATCATGTCCGCCGCCATTGGCCCAACGTGTTCGTCAAGCTGGTTCTCGTGGCCGTGGCATTCGTGCTGATGACAGTCCTGCTCTGGGACCACGGGCCCACCCGTGACGCGTTCAGCGCATTGGGCTGGGGCGCAGGCGCCATCGGCTCGATTACCATCGCCAGCCTGGTCTATTCTTACGACCGCAACATCCGCCGCATCAGCCTGTTCCGGCGCGGCGAAGCGCGCGATGTGCCGGAAGAACCGCCCGAGACGCCGGCGGCGGCACCGACCGCCCGACCGCAAACGAGGTAGCGGAACTCGCCAGACTTCCGCCCGAGGGCGGTCAACACCGCTCGGAACTCTGGCGAGTTTCGCTACCGCCGCAGGAGTCGGCCCACAGATTCAAACCGCCCCGCTACCGGCCGTTCGCGGTGCCGCCTTTGCCCGTCGACAGGTACGCTTCCAACCGCGATTTCTGGGCGTCATCGAGCGCCGAGTAGACCGGCTGCAAGTCGGAAGCCGAGAGCTCGGTCAACTGTTGCGGGTCGACTCGCAACGAGCGGCCTTGCAGCAGCGAACGCAAGCGCTGCGACTGATCAGCCGACAACCCGATCTTTGAGGCCCACGACGACCAGCTCGAGTCGGTCGACGACGTACGGCTGCCAGCCGAGGCCTGCGTGCGGCTTCCAGACGACCAGGACCTGTCGCGATCAACCCGGCGGCCCGAGGCGTAATCATCGAAAGCGACCGGGTTGCGCTCGCGTTTCTCAACGGGGGGCCGCAGGAAATTGTCGGTCGGAACAAACGACGCCGGCGCTCCGCCCGAGGTGCCCGTGAATCCCATGCTCGCTCCAAAATCGAACAGGGGCGCAACCTGCCGATGAATGGGGCCAATGAGGTTTCGAGACCACCAGTCGGGGCCGAGCGAAATGGCCAGCATGGCGACGGCCCACACGGCGAAACCCGCGAGGATTGACGACTCACGCGAGCGCCTGACGTCAAACCACCTCCTCCGTGCAGACGACCGGCGCTGTTGAAAGGCCGGTTCGACCTCGCCAACGCGCTCCAGACCGAGGCGCAGGCCGTCGGCGTCGCGCCGCACGTGAATCACCTTCATAACGTAGACGCCATCGGGCGTCAGCAGCTTGATCGGCGCGCCCGCGTCGACCGGGCGTTCGGTCTGCAAGGCCACCGTAAAACCGCCGGCCGACATATCGACACAGCGTCCTTCCATCCGCCGCCAGCCGATTTTCAGCATCACCGGCCGCCCTTCGGCCAAGGGCAACCGCCAGCTTGCTCTGCGATCTTCGGGCATAAGTACCCCCACAACTCGAGACTCTGAGCGCTTTGGCAATGTATTCAAGCAGCATATCCGCGCCCGGGAGCCGAGAAAGCTCCAATCCCAAGCCTGGCTGTGACTTCCGTCGCAAAGCGAAGCGATGAAATGCGTCGTGATCGGTTTACAGATCACGATGAGACGTTCATTGCTGGCAACGCCTCGCCGATTATTGCGCCGAAAATTCGCCGCAAACGATTGCAGATCATGGTGTTGCGGAAATGCAACACATCCCGGCAGCGCTGCGGCCCGCGGATTTCAAAGTATGACCGAACTTTGACACTTCGGTGACATGGATTTCGGCGAGGTTTCTTAGAATCCCGCGGCGGATTGAACGAGCCCTCCGCCAGACGACATCGTCGTCCGGCCCGGGCCGGACTTGGCTTTTGTTCCGAGACCCTCGCGGGAGCCTGATACCGTGTCGCACGAATCATTTCAGAGTGGAGACGACGACGCTGCGGTCGCAGTCTTAGACCGCGAACCAATCGGCGCCACCGACGCGACCGACCTGGTCGTCCCCGCTCTAGCAGTACGCAACCCAAGGTCGGTCAGCCGCCCTGCATCGTCTCACGCTCGGTCAGCCGACGGTTGCGCGATCCCTGACCGATTTCGCGACAGGTTTCCGCATGGCGTCTCGTGGCCCGTCACGCTGTGGATGTTCACCATGCACGCCGGGGCTGTGGCCGCCCTGTTCTACTTCACGCCCGCCGGTCTGGCGTTGTTTCTGGGTTTGCACTTTGTGACGGCCTGCTTCGGAATCACGCTCGGTTACCACCGGCTGCTGACGCATGGCAGTTTGATCGTCCCCCAACCGCTCAAATACTTCTTCTCGCTGTGCGGCATGCTGTCGGCCGAGGGAAGCCCTTTGATGTGGGTGGCCACCCACCGCAAGCATCACGTGCATTCCGACGGCGAAGAAGACCCGCATTCGCCCCGGCACGGGTTCTGGTGGTCTCATATGCTCTGGTTCTACCCCGCCGAAACGAAAGCCGAGATGCATGAGCTGTTCACCCGTTGGGCTCCCGATATGTACAAAGACCCTGTCCAGCGGTTTTTCCACCGGACGTTCATGATTTACCCGCTGCTGCTGGGCATCGCACTTTACTCCGCCGGCCAATACTTTCTCGGGCAAGGGCTGTCGTGGGTGCTGTGGGGCCTGTGCTTCCGAATGGTGGTCGCGTACCACTCCACCTGGTTCGTCAATTCCGCCACTCACCTGTGGGGCTACCGCAACTACGAAACGACCGACCGCAGCCGCAATTTGTGGTGGGTGGCGCTGGTCAGCTATGGCGAGGGCTGGCACAACAACCACCACGCGCATCAGCGTCTGGCAGTTCACGGGCACCGCTGGTGGGAAGTCGACGTGACCTACATGGTCATTCGCCTGCTCAAGGCGACGGGCCTGGCCACCAAAGTGCAAGATCGGTTGCCCGAGGGTGGCGAGAAGGCGTAGATCTCCCGCTCCTTCCGGGGAGAGGGTTAGCCTGAGGGACTTTCACTGCGTCGTTTGCGCTGGTGAATGACCGGCATGAAGCGAACCCCGGCGATCGACGTGCGCAAATCGGCTCGTCTGGACCGGGGCGCGCGCCCGAGCCATAATTCAACGGGCGCCTGCGCGTCGATCCTCCGGCCCTGAACGCCAGGGCCATCGCACAGGCCGCCGTCGGTACGAGAGGCGAGCTGATGGCAACCCGGCTTCCCGGACTACCCGAACTCGCCGTGGGCGCGGTGACGTTGGTTGCCGCGTCGGGGCTTGTCGCGTCGCCAGGCGCAGCGGCCGAAGAATCGCCCGCCGAATGCCGGTGCGACGCCGAGCGAGCGCATGAGTTTCTCGTGCAGGTTTGCCGCTTCGGTGCGCGCCACAGCGGCTCAGAGGGGATGGAGCGGCAGCAGCAATACCTGTCGGACTATTTCACCAGACTGGGAGGTGGGGTGAAATTCCAGTCGTTCGACGCGCCGCACCCCGAATCGGGTCGGCCGGTACGCATGAGCAACCTGCTCGTCACCTGGCACCCCGACGCGAAAGACCGCGTGCTCGTCTGCTGCCACTACGACACGCGGCCTCTTCCCGATCGAGATTCAAACCCGAATCTGATCCGCGAGGGAAAGTTTATCGGGGCCAACGATGGCGGCAGCGGCGTGGCGCTGTTGATGGAGCTCGGCCGCCACATGCGCGAGATCAAACCCACTTACGGCGTCGATTTCGCGTTTTTTGACGGCGAAGAACTGGTGTATGGCGAGAACGACGAATACTTTCTGGGCTCAAAGCATTTCGCGCAAGAGTACCGCAACCATCCTCCCGAGCACAAATACGTCTATGGCGTGCTCATCGACATGGTGGGCGACAAGAATCTCCAGCTCTACCAGGAGGCCCACAGCCTCCGATACGCCCCGCAACTGACGCACAGCATCTGGCGCACGGCGAAGCGGTTGGGGGTCAAGGAATTCATTGGGAAGCAGCGGCACGAAGTCAACGACGACCACCTGCCTCTCAATCGCATCGCCAAAATTCCCACGTGCGATCTGATCGATTTCGATTTTCCGCACTGGCATACGACCCGCGACGTGCCCGCAAACTGCTCGGGCGAAAGCCTGGCGAAAGTCGGCCGGGTTCTTCTCGCCTGGCTGCAGGAGGTTCCCGAGCCGGAACCGAGACGCGCGAAATAAGTCACGGGCTGCAAAATCGGGCTGAGTGATCGCGCCGAGACCGCGTTGGCTTGAAGCGCCAGGAAGGAAGTATATGTTCAGGCGTCTCTGCGCGGCGTCTCTGGCGCATCGGGCAGCGGCAACGCGCGACGACACAGGAGGCAAGCTCGCCGGCTATATGTGGCGAGCGCGCCTTCGGTTGTTCAACATTCGCCATTGATTCGACATTCGGATTTCGACGTTCGTCATTCATCCGACTTTAGCCTTTATCCAGCGTCGCGCGGCCCAACGCCACGTCGAATTCGCTGATCGCCGGTATCAGCATCGCCAGAATGCAGAATCCGTACGCCGCGTTCATCACCACCCAGATTCCCAGCGTATCCCCCAGCAGGAACCCGGTGATCGAGTAGAAGGTGAAGAACGGCAGAGCAAACGCGCTGATCGTGAGCGCCAGCGACGGGTTCTTGTGCGTCAGAGAGGCCCACAGCCCGAGGCTGCCACCCAGAATGAACACCAAGAAGCTGGGAAGTTGCAGGAGAAATGACGACCGGGCCTCGACAATCAACAGCATGCACACGAATACACCCAGGAAAAGAAAAAACATCGTTCCCAGGCTGTTGGCGATCGCCGAGCGCGAGTTGTCGAAACTCAAACCCGCGTGCAGCCCCAGCATCGCCGCGAACAGTGCCAGCAGCAGAAAGCCGGTCGTCGCATAGAAATAGCTCTCCCACGGCAAGGCCCCCCGCCAGGCAAGCCAGGTCAGCCCGATCAGAGGCAACACGACGATTTCGCGCGTGTTGTACAGAATGCCCCCCAGCTTGCCGAAAATGAACTCCCTGGCTGTGATATCGGTCACCAGCAGCAATTCCAGCGTCTTGGCGTCGCGCTCAGAGGTAAAGGCGGTGACGGCCTGGGCGTTGATCAATAAGAGCGAAACCAGCGCCAGCGCCACAAAGGCGAACCCCGCCGGCGAAATCATCCCCAGGACCAGCCCTGCCCCAGCCTGCCCCGCCCGCAGCGCATAGAGCGCCGCAAAAGCGAACACCACCAGATACGCGAGCTTGATGAACACCATCTTGCGGCCGTAGGCCCGCGTGCAGATTTCCCGCCAGATTACGGGGTTGTTCCAGATCTGGCGCGTCGACCCGGTAACTGACGCAGCGGCCTCGTCTTTCTCTTCGACAGGCGCCGCTACCGCCTGCGAAGGGTTCCAGACTCTCAGCCGCGCCACCGCCAGCCCGCTGGTCACCGCTGCCAGGGCCAGCATCGCCAACACATAGGGCAACGCCGGCACCGAGGCGGCCCCGCTCACGGCCTGCGCCCGCAACGGATCGAGAATCAGCACCATCCCTCGAAAAGGGTCGCAATAGGTCAGCCAGCGCACGGCCGACGATTCGCCCCCCGCCAGTGCCAGGGCCGCTTCGATAACGCCTATGAACAGCACGAGCCCCAGCACGCTGATCGCCAGCGTCTGAAACGTCTTCTCGCGCCAGAAGGCCACCAGCGATCCCCAGCTTCCGGCAGCCAGCGCTGTCGCCGCACACAGCGCCAGCGACCAGCCGATCTGCTCAAACGAGATGCCGCCCAGCATCGAAATCAGCGCGAAGACCGGCAGCGAAACCGCCAGGAGAACCGCCACAGGCAGCAGGCTTGCCAACAGCTTTCCTGCCACCAGCTCGCGGTTGCGCAGGTCGGTCATCAACAAGAGAACCAGGGTCTGCTGGTCCTTTTCATGCGCCACGCGGCTGGCAGCGAATAACGGCGCAAAAAACGTAACCAGCGCCAACTGCACCATCGACAGCAACTGGAACAGCAGGTTTCCGAACCGCGCCAACTCGCCCAGGTTCGATACCTGCTGCCAGCCGAACGTCGCCTGCCCCGCCGTGTACATCAGCACGAGCAGAGCGCCCACGTACCCCGATCGCAAGATGAAATGCGCAATGTGCCGCGGCGTCGTCAGCACTTCGCGACTGAATATCGGACCAGCCAGCAACCCCGAACCTCCTCTCGCGTGCAAAGTCGCGATTGTACTGGATTGCCGTTCAAACGCGAGGCGCCGGCGCGAACCATATCACCGCCTGCGTCGCTGACTTATAATGATATTCCGATTCATTTCTGCGTATTTGGTCAGTAGTGACCCCCCATGCGTCAGCTCGCTGTCGGCGAATTCCTCGAGCTGCTCAGGCACAGCAATCTGCTGTCACCCGAGCAATGGGTGGCGCTCCGACACGACGTTCTGGCCCCCGTGGTGGCTCAGCGGCTGGCCGCCGGCGTTGCCGACCCGAAGCAGACTCCCCAGCCCGGCCTGCAGCCCCCCCCTGATCTCACGGCCGCCCAACTGGCCGACAAGCTGGTGGAATGGACCTGGCTCACCCGCTGGCAGGCCGACACCCTGATCGCCGGTCATAAGACATTCTATTTGGGGAAATACCGGCTGCTCGAGCGAGTGGGCACCGGGGGCATGGGGGCGGTCTATAAAGCCCGCCACGAACGGCTGGGCCGCGTCGTGGCCCTCAAGATCATGTCGGGTTCAGTCATGCGCGATGCCCGCGCGATTGCGCGGTTTCGCAACGAAATCAGGGCGGCAGCGGCGCTCGACCATCCGCACATCGTCTCAGCTTACGATGCCGATTACGTCGGCAACGTGCACTTTCTCGTCATGGAATTTGTGCCCGGTCACGATCTGGGCTGGTTCGTGCTGCGGTACGGGCAGTTGCCCATCGGGTGGTCGTGCGAGTGCATTCGCCAGGCGGCCCTGGGCCTGCAACATGCCCACGAGCAGGGGATGGTACATCGCGACATCAAGCCCACGAATCTCCTCGTCGCCGACGACCCGGAAACCGGGGGCCCAATGGTCAAGCTGCTCGACCTGGGGCTCGCGCGGTTTGCCAGCGACCTTGATCCCGAGGCGGCGGCGATGGCCCCCCGCTCGCATCACGATGCATCGCTGACGCAGGCAGGCCAGGTGCTGGGCACGCCCGACTACATGTCGCCCGAACAGTCGCTCGAGACGCGTTTTGCCGATGCCCGCAGCGACATTTTCAGCCTGGGTTGCACCCTGTTTCGCCTGCTGGCCGGAGACCTGCCCTATGCCGGCGAGACGATCGCCGAAAAGCTGAAATCGCGCCAGCACGGGGCGCCGCGGCGCCTGCGCGACCTGCGGCCCGAAGTCTCTGCGCCGCTCGAGGCAGTCGTTGCAAAAATGATGGCTCGCGAACCCGGCGACCGCTTTCAAAGCGCCGCCGACGTCGTTGCCGCACTGACCCCCTTCACCACCCCCGAATCATGCATTCTGGCAGCGCCCGCCCCCTCTTTACCCGCACCCGCCCCAGCCCCCTCGGTGCGCGGTGCGCGATCACCCGATGCATCGCGGCTCGAACAGTTCCTCGACCACCTCGCGACACATCCTGCAGAGGAAATGACGCTGCGAGGCCGGCAGCCGTTCTTCCGGCAACTGACCGCACGAATTACTCCCCGCCTGTGGCTGGGGGCCACAGCGGCCGCGTTGGCCATCGCCGTCTGTTGGGGCCTCTGGTACTGGCTGACCGAGGCCACGCTAATCGTCAGCCTCCCCGCGATCGAACAGAGCGACACAAAGTTGTTCGTCAACCAGGCGCCATACCCACTGATCGGAATCGGTGAACTACGCATCAGAGGCCGACCCGGGCGCTGGGTCCTGCAAGTCAAACGGCCAGGATATGCGCCGATCGAACACGAAGTCACTCTTAAGGCCGGTGAATACCAGTCGTGGTCTCCCATTTGGACGCCCACCGCCAAGACCCAGCGCCGCGCGCGGCTCGCCGCGCTGGAATCCCGTGCCGCGCAACTGTCATCGGCGCCGCCGCACGAGTCGCCGCAAACGGCCCTGCGCAATGACGTGCTGACGTGTTTCCGCCACTGGCCGGGCACAGAAGAAGGAATTGCCGCGGCCCGGCTACTGGCCCGAATGCCCGCACCGCTCGATGCACTCTCGCTCCCGGAATTTGCCGAGTCAGCGTCGGCTCTGCCTTCGGGTCCGGCGCTCGAACACGCCCCACCCCAGTTGGTCGGCATTCTGGGAGACGCCCGATTGAAGTTCTGGAATCGCGTTGTGACCTTGGCCGCCAACCACGACGGCACGCTCATCGCCGGCGCCGCGGCCGACGGCGCCGTGAAGGTCTTCGATCGCGGAACAGGCCGAACCCGATGCGTGCTCCGGCCGGCCACTGATCCCCGGGGGCTCTTATTCAACCCGACCGGCGACGCGCTCGCGGTGTGGGACTCAGGGAAATCGGTAACGCTCTGGAACGCCGCCACCGGCGCCCCGGCCGGCACGCTCGAACAGGCGGCCCCCCCCGTGGCCTTCAGCGCCGACGGCGCGCGACTCGCCACCGCCGGCGCTCTGCACGACCTGATCGTATGGGAAGTCGGGCAAGGTCGGGCCTCTCGAATCTGGTCCGGGGCAGGTCCGGCCCCCGCACGGTCAATTGCGTTTCGCCCCGACGGCAAAGAATTGGCTTCCGAGGCCGGTAATGCAGTGCTCCTGTGGAACCTCGCGTCGCAGAAGCCCCGCCTGAGCATCGCGCATGCGCGGCAACCGCGATTCAATCACGATGGGTCTCTCCTCGCGACGACCGAAGCGAATCGCGACGTTTGCCTGCGCAATTCAGAGACGGGCGACATCACCCGCAAGCTGCCCCGCGCCGGAGACCTTCTCGCGTTTTCCACCGATGGAAATCGCCTGGTCACGCGGGTCGAAGGGAAATGCTGCCTCTGGAACACGATCGACGGCTCGCTCACGCAAACGATTCCCGGGGCCGCCGACCCGCTGGCCCTGAGCCCCGACGCCAATCGCCTGGCCCTTGCCGACGCGACGACGAAAACCCTGCGACTCTTGGAACTGACGCTCGCCCGCGAGACGACCGTGCCTGCGGGAGCTGTTTCCGCGATCACATTCACTGCCGATGGCACGCTGGTCGTCACGGGGAGTGCCGACGGCTGCGTGCGGTTGTGGAACGCGGCTGACGGGCGCGAGCAGACCCCCGCCGACCCACCGTTTGGGCCGGTCGCATTCGGCCCTGACGGCGCATTGCTGGCGGCCGCCCGCCGCGGCCGGCTCGAAAACATCGACCTCAGCGGCAGTCGCAGGGCGCTGCCGCTCGAAGGTGATGCCGCCGACATCGAAGAGCTGGCAATCAGTCCCGACGGGATGCGCCTTGCCGGCTGCGGCCGGCAGGGCGCCTCGCAGGTTCCGCTACGCTGGTGGGACTTCGCCTCGGGTCGCGAATTGCCTCCGGCCGACGACGACGCGGGCCGGTGTCGCACCCTCGCCTTCAGTGCCGATGGCCGACAACTCGCGACCTTGGGTGACATGTCGTGCGTCACGCTCTGGAATCCTGCCGACTGCCGCGTCGTCGATACTTGGTGCAATCTCGGTGAAAACCTGCAAACGCTGGCTTTCGACCCGCAGGGCCGCTGGCTGGCCGTCGCCGGGCTCAACGGCCTTGTCAGGTTGCGCGAGTCGTCATACCGTTCGCGAGTCTTCGACCTGCCCAAAGACCACGCCGTGCGGCAATTGGCGTTCAGTCCGCAGGGGATGCGCCTGGCAGCCGTCTCAACCGCCGGAGTTTACGTCTGCGACACGGCCGGCGCCGGCAGCCGGCGACTGCTCTCGATTCCCGCAAGCGCCAAACCGACCTGCGCGGCATTCAACCTGGTTGGCGACCGGCTGGCCGTGGCCGGCGATTCAGGAACCATCTGGATCTGGCATCTCGCCGCGGGCACACCCCCCTCCGAACGCCCTGCCGAAGAACTGCCTCTTTCCCCCGGCGCAAGTCTGATTCACAAGATCGCCTGGTCGCCTCACGGTCGACACCTGTTGACTCACAATGGCAACGGAACGATCTTTGTGCTGCGCCTGAATCGACGCACCGCAACCTAGCGCCTGCCGCCGTTCGTAAAGAGGTTGAGTGCGCCGAGCGAAGCGATTCGCACCGCGATCAAAAGCACACTTGTCACGATCGTGCCCGCCGTCCAGTGCAGCCGACATTTAGAGAAGCGCAATTCCGAATGCTTACCTGCACGCCCATCCCAGGCAACACGGGCCAGGTATCCGCAGGGTATACCCTCTTTGCTGCTACGGTTGTCAGCGGCCTGCGTCGCGTGATAGGGCTTACCCCGGTATGCTGGTGATCGTCTCGTCGGCCGGTCGGTATGAGCCGGACTTTTTGCGGGACGTTCGGCACGGGCGCGCAGACCATGACAAGAGCTGAGGCAGAGCAACACGCGCGGCAATACTTCTCGATTGTCGACCAGGCGAAGGACGCTGAAAAATGCCGTGAGTACGATCGTGCGCTCCGCTTTGCCAAGGAATCGTTTCAGCATATCGATGGTATGTTGAGCCACGCGCAGAGGGAGCAGCGCGCTGCAACCGGTCAAATCGAAAGCATTGAGCTGGTATGCCGGTACGCCCCCATATTGTTCGCTTTCGACATTTTGGCTGAGTTGGAGGAGCTCGTCATCGGGAAGCGGCGGATCGCAAAGTTCTTGGGTGTAGAATTTGATGCCCACATCGAGAAGGCGAGGTCGGTCATGGCGCGCTCTCATGCGCTTTGGAGCAATGTCGAGCGCACTGGACGGTATGATGCTGCGTCTCTTAACCGCGATTTCTCGGACGGCAATCCCGACTGGCGAGACATAATTCGAGTTTGGGAGTCGCTGCAACTCGTTCGCTGCTGCACTACGGATGGCGTGGCCTTTGTCGCGCCTGGAAGTTGGAGCGACGAAAAGGCCATCGGCAAGTGCCCGGAATGCGGGGCCACCGGGCGGGTTACTAAAGGCGCGATTCTCGAAGCGGCCAAATGTAGCCGCTGCGCGAATCGTGTCACGTTTGTACAGATCGGAGACTTGGAATTTGTCGGAGGTCGATAAAGGGGCCATCAGATGGTGACGCATCTCATTGCAGCGTTGCTCGGGATTCTGGGCGGTGCAATCTCGCTATATGTACTTCTCGAACAGCGCCAACGACGGATGCGCGATGAGGAACAGCGACTTGGCGCACTGCACGACAGGATTACAGAGCACCAAGAAGCGCTCCGTCTGGCTAAAGAAGGACTTTTCGAAGATCGTCGACGACACGAACAGCAAGAGGCGACGCTAAAAAAGGAGCGCGCAGAATTCGCGGCGCTTCCGGTCTGCTACGCCGAACTCCAAACCGAAAACGCGCTCCTGAAGCGGGACCTGCGGAACTTCGTCATCGGCTTTCAGAAGTTGAAGCTCGATTGCAAGGCGCAGGAAGGGCTTCAGGAGCAGTTGGACAAAAAGAGCTGCGAGGTGGCGGACCGGTACCTTCGGGATACTGTCAAATGGGTCATGTCGAACGTCACCAGCAACAATTACGCGGCGCAAAAACAACGCATTCTTGACGTTGTCGCGCGTTGTCGCGATATTGGGTTCGAGGTCACAAATGATCGAGAGTTGGAACTCCTCGCGGATTTGAAGGAGGCGTTTGAGAAGGCTGTCCGCGCCGCTTTGGAACGGGAAGAGCAGGCGCGAATCAAAGCGAGGATTCGCGAAGAGCAGAGGCTTCAGCGCGAAATCGACCGCGAGCTGCAACAAGCGGCCCTGGAGAAGAGCGCGATTGAAGCAGCCCTCGCGCGCGCCCTAGCGGAAGCCCGTAATCAACACACTGCCGAAATCGAATTGCTTCAGGCAAAGCTGGCGGAAGCAGAAGCTCGGGCTCAGCGGGCCCTCTCGATGGCCCAGCAAACCAAGGCTGGAAATATTTATGTGATCTCAAATATCGGCTCGTTTGGAAACGGCATCTTCAAGGTTGGAATGACGCGACGCCTGGAGCCGAAGGATCGCATAAAGGAACTTGGCGACGCCTCGGTGCCCTTTCCGTTCGATGTGCATATGATGATCTCATGCGACGACGCGCCGAAACTTGAGACGGCCTTGCATCGAGCACTTCACCGACAGCGGCTTAATCGCATGAATCCACGACGGGAGTTCTTTCGAACCGATATCGACACGATCCGCGGAATCGTGGAGCGGCATCATGGAGTAGTTGACTACGTCGCTGACCCAGAAGCACTGGAATACAACCAAAGCCTGACGATGACGGATTCAGACCAAGAATACGTGGATGGCGTTTACGAATCGATGGGTGTTGGCACCGGCGAATCAGTGCTTGATGAGGAGCTGGAATAGTGACCGTTGCAGCGTCCCCCAGTACGTCAGCGCGGTAGGGTGCGCCGAGCGAAGCGAGTCGCACCGCGATCATAAGCAGCCTTGTCACGATCTTGCCCGCCGGCCGGAACGGCCGCCGTTCGTAGTACCGGTTTCAGCCGGAAACCCGGGCAAAAGCTACGGGGAGCTCCATCCCTCACGGGATCCCCAGAATCTTGTGAGTCTGCAGGCTGATTCGCCATTGTGGGTGCGACAGGCAATACGCAACCGTCTCGCGCGTGTGGGCTGCGCGCTCGGGGCCATCCAGCGGCTGCAGATAGAACCGGCGAAACGCGAGCTTCGCGTATCGCTCGGGCTCAGCCCCCGCCTGCGGATGCACCAGCTTCAGCTCATCCCCCGCAACGACGCGCAAAACGGTGCCTGCCTTGGGGCTCACGCAAACCCAGTCGATCCCCGCGGGCAGGTCGAGCGTGCCATTTGTTTCAATCGCGATCTCAAACCCGCGCGAGTGCAATTCGTCGACCAAATCCCGATCGAGCTGCAGCGCCGGCTCGCCGCCGGTGAACACCACGAAGGGCCGCGACCCGGCCCCCCTTGCAAACGCCTCGGCCGCGGGTGATCGGGCACCACAATCCCAAATTCGTTCAATCGTCTCCGCCAGCGCGAGCGCGCATTCAAACCGCCCCCCGCCGGGGCCATCGGTCCCCACAAGATCGGTGTCGCAAAACCGGCAGACCGCCTGGTCGCGATCGGCCTCTTCGCCAGTCCACAGATTGCACCCCGCAAACCGGCAGAATACGGCCGCCCGCCCGGTCTGCGCTCCCTCCCCCTGCAGCGTGTAGACAAGTTCTTTGACGGCGTAGGTCATTTGAGTTTCAGCAAGACGCGAAGCAACCGACCGCTCACGCGAGAGAATCATCCGGCAGATGAAATTGAAAAGCGCCGGCGGGCCAATGCGCTATTCTCGCAACGCCGGGTCGCGCATGCCATTCTCGGCGAACCCTTTTTGCCGCAACAGGCACGCGTCGCACGCGCCGCAGGGCGCACCGGTCGCCCCATCGGGGTCGTAGCACGACGTGGTCAGGCTGTAGTCGACCCCCAGTTCCAGCCCCCGGCGGATGATCTCGGCCTTACTCCACGCAACAAGCGGCGTATGAATCTTGACGCGCACGCGCCCTTCGACCGCGGCTTTGATCGCCAGATTGGCCATCCGCTCAAAGGCCGCCAGGTATTCGGGACGACAATCGGGGTAGCCGCTGTAATCGACGGCGTTCATTCCGGCGAAGAGATCGCCCGTTTCCAGAACCTCGGCCCAGGCCAGCGCGAACGACAGAAAGATCGTATTGCGGGCCGGAACGTACGTGACCGGAATTTCCGCCGACATCTGCTCTTCGCTGCGCGCCTTGGGCACGGCCAATGCCCCGGTGAGGGCCGAACCGCCGAACGCCCGCAGGTCGATCTCGACCACCTGGTGCTGCACTACGCCCACGCGCTCGGCCACGCGACGGGCCGCTTCGATTTCGACGGCGTGCCGCTGCCCGTAGCGAAACGTCATGGCGTACAGCGCGAACCCCTGAGCGCGGGCGATCGCCAGCGTCGTGGTCGAATCGAGCCCGCCGCTGAGCAGAATGACCGCTTTGCGTTCGACGGTATGGGCCATAGTTGGCGAACGAACAGGAAATCACGTTGCGGTCGCGGCACAAACGACCTCGATTATTGCAGTTTCGGGTGTCCGTACCAGAGTCTCTGAACTTCGCAACGCGTCGGGCGCCAGGTGGTCATTCGCCACATCCGTCTCGCCCGACGCAACCGCTGGCGATAGAATGCCGGTGCAACAACATGGCGACCGCGACGCCCGATCACGTCGCGAGCCTGCGCGAGCTGGTGCCTTTGATGCGCCGCGCGCAGGGGTTCGCGGAGGTGCTGGCGGCCCTGGCACGCGGCGAGAGTGCCGCGATCGACGGGGCCTGGGGGTCGTCGTGCGCGCTGGTCGCGGCGGCACTGGCCCTGGGCGATCAAGCGGCGGCGGGGCGCAGACGCAAATCCGCAGCGGTCCCCGGAGAAATCGCTGCCGGCGACTCGCCGCCGGTGTGGCTGGTCGTCTTGCCTCGCATCAGCGAGCTCGACGACTTTGCGATCGATCTGGCGGAGTTCCTAAGGGAAACGCCCTTGGTTCTTCCGGCGTGGGAGTCGCTCCCCCGCGACGCGCGGGCGACCGACCCGGTGTTCACCGGCCGCATGCGCGTGCTGCGCGAGCTCGAAATGATCGCTGCTCGCGCCGCGCCCGGCCCGGGTGCGTCGCCACCGACGCACAGCGCGCCTCGGGTGATCGTCACGGCCCTCCCGGCCCTGTTGCAGCCGGTTCCCGGGCGACAAACGCTGGCCGAGGCGACGCACTCGCTGCGCGTCGGCGATTCGCTGGCCCCCGATGATCTTCTGCGCTGGCTGGTCGAGCAGGGCTTCGAAAACGTCACGGCCATTGAACTGCCGGGCGAGTTCAGTATGCATGGCGGAATTCTCGACGTTTTTCCCCACTCCGACGCCGAGCCGCTGCGAATTGAGTTCTTCGGCGACGAGATCGAATCGATCCGCCGGTTTGAAGTCGAGACCCAGCGCAAGACCGACGACCTGACCGAGATTGCGCTGGTTGCCGCGAGGCCCGTGTCAGGCGCAGCCGCCGATGAGGCTTCTGCCGTCGATCCCAGCACCAGCGCTCTCGATTGGTTGCCCGAAGGCAGCCGCATAGCGCTCGTCGAGCTGGCCGAAATGCTCGACGAAGGGCGGCACTACCTGGGCCGGCTCGACAATCCGCGAGGATTCTTCAGCGTCGATTCGACGATCCAGCGGTGCATTGCCTTTCCCACGGTGACGATCGCGGCGATTGCAGGCGACGCCTACGAAACCACGTGCCATCTGCGCATCGAATCGGTCGAGCGGTTTGACGTCGCCCCGGCCGAAGTCGTCTCCGAACTGGCGCGGGTCGTGGGGAACGATGAGCGGGTGCTGATCGCCTGCCACAACGAGGGCGAACGCCAACGCCTCACCGAGCTGCTCTCAGAGACAAATCTGCCGGCGACCGGGCGCGTCGCGTTGTTTGAAGGCCGGTTGTTGCGCGGGTTTCGCATGGTTGAAGAGCGGTTGATCGTGATCAGCGATCACGAGCTCTTCGGCCGCCGCGACATCCGCAGAACGCCGGCCAAAGTGCGGCGGGCCGCCGTCGAGAGTCGGGCAATCGACAGCTTTCTCGAACTGGCGGAAGGCGATCTCGTCGTGCACCTGATGCAGGGAATCGCCCGCTATCGCGGAATGCAGGTTTTGACGCGCGGCGAGCAGCAGGAAGAGCACCTGATTCTCGAGTTTCGCGAGGCGGCGCGTCTGTTCGTGCCCGTTTCGCTAATCCATCTGGTGCAGAAATACGTCGGCGGCAGCAAGTCGGCGCCGACCCTCTCGAAGCTCGGCGCCCAAAGCTGGGAGCGCAAAAAGCAGTCCGTGGCCGAGGCCCTGGTCGACCTGGCCGGCGACATGATCGCGCTGCAGGCCGCGCGCGAGTCGAAGCCCGGCATCGCGTTCCCCCCCGACAGCCACTGGCAGCAGGAATTCGAGGCGGCCTTTCCGTACACCGAAACCCCCGACCAGATCGCGGCGATCGCCGCCCTCAAGGCCGACATGCAGAAGACCCGCCCGATGGACCGCCTGATCTGCGGCGACGTGGGCTACGGCAAGACCGAAGTGGCGATGCGGGCCGCCTTCAAAGCGATCGACGCGGGCAAGCAGGTGGCCGTTCTTGTTCCGACGACGGTGCTCGCCGAGCAGCACTATCGCACGTTTACCGAACGCATGGCCGAGTTCCCATTCGAGATCGAAGTGCTCTCGCGCTTTCGCACCAAGGCCCGGCAGCGAGAGATTGTCGAGGCGCTTGGCCAGGCGAGGGTCGATCTTGTCATCGGCACACACCGCCTGATTCAGCCCGATATTCGGTTTTCAGATCTGGGCCTCTTGATCATTGATGAAGAGCAGCGCTTCGGGGTCGAAGCCAAAGAGATGCTCAAAAAGCTGCGCCTGGAAATCGACGTGCTGACCTTGAGCGCCACCCCCATTCCCCGAACGCTGCACCTGTCGCTGTTGGGCATCCGCGATATCTCGAACCTGCAAACCCCGCCGCACGACCGCCTGTCGATCGAGACCCGCATCTCGCGATTCGACCCCCAACTGATCCGCCAGGCGATCGTGCGCGAGCTGAATCGCGGGGGGCAGGTGTATTTCGTGCACAATCGCGTCTACAACATCGAAACCATCGCCGACCGCCTGCAATCGATCGTTCCCGAGGCCCGAATCGGAATCGTCCACGGCCAGATGGGAGAGCACGCCCTCGAAGACACGATGGTGGCGTTCGTGAAAGGGGCGATCGACGTTCTGGTCGCCACCACCATCATCGAAAGCGGCCTCGACATTCCCAATGCGAACACGATTTTCATTCATCAGGCCGACAAGTACGGCCTGGCCGACCTGCATCAGCTTCGCGGGCGTGTAGGCCGCTATAAGCACCGCGCCTACTGCCACCTGTTGTTGGAAGAAGGCCAAAGCCTGACGAGCACGGCTGCCAAAAGGCTCAAGGCGATCGAAGAATTCAGCGAGCTGGGGGCCGGGTTTCGCATCGCCATGCGCGACCTCGAAATCCGCGGCGCCGGTAACATTCTGGGGACCGAGCAATCGGGCCACATCGCGTCGGTCGGTTACGAGCTGTATTGCCAGCTTCTCGAAAACGCCGTGCGGCGCCTGAAGAACGAGCCCTTGCGCCAGACGCAGCACGTGGCGATCGACTTGCCCGTCGCCGCGTATTTGCCCGGTTCGTACGTGCCGCCCGGACGGCTGAAAATCGACGTGTACCGCAAGCTCTCGCGCGTCGAAAATCTCGGGCAACTCGAAGAACTGGTCATCGAGCTTCGAGACCGCTTCGGCCCCCCGCCCGACCCTGTCGCGAGTCTGATCGAGCTGAAACGCTTACAACTGCTGGCCCAGTTCTGGCAGATCGACGATATACACTTGGAAGAGAGCTTCGCCGTGTTCGGGTACCGCGACCCGCGCCGCATCGCAGACCTGACCCGCCGCACCGGAACGCGGCTGCGGGTCGTTGACCGTCGAAGCGTATATCTCGTTTTGCCACAGGGAGTAACGGCGTCAGGCCGGCTGCTCGACGAGCTCAAAGCGGTGTTGCAGGTTTCGGGGGCTGCGGTATAATCCGCCCCCCTTTCCGTGCGCTCTCATTTGCTGCTGCGTCAAGTTTCGGTCTCCCTCGTTGCCTGCGCACAGGCAAGGTGCCGAAGCGGGCCCGACCCGGGCCAAAAAATCGACTTATGGAAGAGTCCATCCGTGCCAGCTCCCGAGGTCGCGCCTGCCTTCTGGCAGTCTGCGCCCTCTGTGCGCTGGGCTGCGAGCACCTGGGAACGACCCGCAAGTTCAAGAACCCGGTTGTTCCGCCGCCGCCGCGGCGAGTCGCCGGCGCAATCCAACGCGACGCGAACCTCGACGAATCGGTCGCAGGGCAGCTCGCCGAAGACCGCGCAGCCGGATCGGGGCGGGCAGGAAGAGCTTCGCTGGCCGACCGTGATTTGTCCGAGGGCGCGACGCAGCGTTCGACTCGAATGGCCGGGGCGTCGGGCGGGCGCAGCGACCGGCTTTCGGCCCGTGGTGGCTCGGGCGATTCGGCCGACGATGGTCGCGACGACGAACGCAGCCAAATTGCCCAATCGTCAGCCACGACCGGAGGCGAATCGGCCGGATGGCAGTCGAAGAACGTGGCCCGGCGATCGATGAAAGACGACTGGAAATCCGACCACGCTCACCTGGAAGGCGAAGAGCCGACCGCCGTCAGAACCAGCACCGAGACCGAAGTCGACGGGTATCGGTTGCCGCACGGAGATATCGCAGCGACGGTCAACGACCGGCCGATCTTCGTCGATGACGTGCTGCACGACCATCGCCTCGTTCAATACCTCGCGCACGCCCGCGAGCAATTGCCTCCCGAAAAGTATCGCAAGCTGCGCGCCCAACTGGTCGAGCAGCGTTTGCCCATGTTCATCCAGCAGGAACTACTTGTCCAGGCGCTCAAAACCAAGGTGCCTGATGAACAGCTCGAAAAGATGCTCAAGTCGCTCGATACCCAGTTCGAAAAGCAGGCGCTTCCTGAGCTGATCAAACAAAGCGGCGTCAGCACGGCCGGCGAGCTCGAAGTCAAGCTGCGTGAAATAGGGCGCAGCATCGATTCCGAGCGGCAGAATTATTGCAACACGCAGATGGCCCAGCAGTACGTCGGAATGAACGCCAAACCCCAGGCCGGGTTCGACCGCCCCGAAATCCTCGATCACTACCAGCAGAACAAAGATCGCTTCTTCGTGCCGGGCGAAGTGCGCTGGCAGCAGATTCGCCTGTCTTTTGATCGAAACGGCGGCAAAGCCCGGGCGCAGCGGCTGGCGCGCGAGATGCTCGGCCGCCTTCAAGGCGGCGAAGATTTCGGCGAGCTGGCCCGCAAATATTCCGACGGCGCCACAAAATCGAACGGTGGCCTCTGGCCCTGGACGATTGAAGCCAGCCTCACGTCACCCGAACTTGATCAGGCGCTGTTCGAAATGCCCGTCGGCGAAGAGTTCGCCCTGGTTGAGACCGAAAAATCGTTCGAAATCGTCGCAGTTCTCGACCGCCACGAGCGCGGCCACAAGTCGTTCCCGTCGGTGCAACACGACATCAAGAACGAATTGAAGCAGGCCCAGATCCACCGCAACGTCAAAGAGTTGCTCGCCGAACTCGAAGCCAAGGCCACCATCGAACGATACACCGATCGCCTCTGACGGCTGCCCGGCGCCGCGCCGTCAGGCGCGCCCCTTCACGCCTCGCCGGGCGCGGCACCAGGCCGGCAAAACGGCCGGCCGGCTTGCACCACCGCCGCCAGCGCCAGCGCCGCCGTTTCGACGCGCAGCGTCCACGGCCCCAGCGCGATCAGCCGGGCCCCGTTCCGGCAGCCAGCCTCCAACTCATCGGGCGTGAACCCTCCTTCGGGCCCGACCGCCAGAATCAGCGGGCGGTCGGCGTCAATGGCCACTTCACCCAGTGGCCGCCCCGATGGGTCGGCAATCAGCGGCGTGCCGACTGCAAATTCCCGCGCGACGAAATCGGCCCACGCTGTCGGTTCGTCGAGCGTCATCAATCGGCTGCGGCCGCACTGTTTGCTGGCTTCGATAATCGTCCGCCGCAACCTGTCGAGCTTTCCCGTGCGAGGTTCCACAACGCTGCGCGACGTCACCAACGGCACCAGCCGCTGCACTCCCAATTCGACCGCCTTTTCGACGAGCCACGCGAAGCGATCTGATTTGGGTACGGCAGCACCCAGGACGACGATCGGCCCGCCCTGCTCAGGAACTTCGCGAGGTGCGCCGATCGCAAGTTCCACCTCGCCGCGCGCGATCTGCGTAATCTGTGCCGGGGCTTCGTGACCGGCGCCGTCGAACACGGTCACAGAATCGCCGGCCTTCAGTCGCATGACCCGCGCAACGTGGTGGGCCTCCTCCGGTGGCAGACGCACCGTGGCCCGCGAACCGAGATCGGGAAGGTAAAACCGGCTGGACATCGATCGGTTGTTTTTGTTGCCGCAACTCACTCACACAAAAAGGCTTCCGGCCGCGGACCTGCGATTCCGCCTGCGCCGGTCATGCCGCTAGCGGCGATTCGCCGATGATAACAGGGATTTTCTCAGTGCAGGAGCGCACCGGCCAATGTACGAAAATTACTGGGGCCTGGCCGAATCTCCGTTCGCCCCCGCGCTCGATCCGCGCTGGTTCGTCGCGACGCCGGGTCACGAAGAAGCCCTGGCTCGAGCGCTCTTCGTGGTCGAACAGCGGCGCGCCTGCGGGCTCTTGACCGGGCCTGCCGGCGTCGGCAAATCGCTTTTGCTGCGCGTCGTGCAGACCGGGGGGCGGCGCTTGCCGTGCGAGGCCGTTCTGCTCGACCTGCTGGGCCGCTCGGCCCGTGAAATGCTCTGGGACACGGCGGCCGCCCTGGGCCTTGGCCCGCGCCCCGACGACACCCCGCGCGCTCTGTGGCGTGCGCTGCACGACCATGTCTCATCAAATCGCATCGCCGCTTCGCAAACGGTGTTGCTCTTCGATCATCTCGATCGGGCAGACCCCGCGTGTACCACCACCGTCGAAAGGCTCGCTCAGCTTGCCGCCGACCCCGACAACGCCCTGACGGTGATCGTTGCGACGCAGAGCGACCGATTGTCGCAGTGCGGCCCGGCGCTATCGCAATTGGCCGACCTGCAGATTCACCTGGGCACTTTGGGGCAGACCGACACAGCCCAATATATCGAGTCGCGAATCGCGAAGGCCGGCGCCTCGCGGAGGCTGTTTGAAGAAACCGCACTCCAGCAGGTCTTCGCCGAAAGTCGTGGAATACCGCGACAAATCAGCCGCTTGTGTGAGGTCGCCCTGCTGGCAGGCGCCGCAGACGAAAGCCCTCTCGTCACAAGCCAGATCGTGGCGGCGGCCGCCCTTCAGTGCCAGCCCATTCACCGGCCGCTGGGCGCCAGTACGCGCCGCGTGCGGGGCGCGGTCGCCGAAATCTGACGCGCGGGCGGCGAATCGGGTTTGCAATCGCCGCGGTGTTGCGCGTACACTGAACGGTAACGAGGCCCATTCGATCGGGTTCAAGCTGCAGGCGTTCTGCCGGTGGCCCACCCGATCGCAAATCCTGTCGCGGGCGCCTGTTGGGGAGAGCGCGAATGGGAACACTAAGCGAGATTCTGCGCGAAAAAGAGGGCCAGCCGCTGCGCAGCATCGATGGCGGCGCCACGGTGCTCGATGCCGTGCGGCTGATGAACGAACATGCCATCGGGGCGCTCATCGTGGTCGCCGAGGGGCGCATGGCGGGCATTTTTACCGAGCGCGACGTGTTGCGCCGTGTGGTCGGCGAGATGCGCGACCCCGCTGCCGTGCGCGTCGCCGACGTCATGACCACCCGCGTCGTCTGTTGCACACCGGCCACGACAATCGAAGAAGCGCGGTCGCTGATGAAGAACCGCCGCGTGCGGCACCTGCCGATTCTCGATTCCGAAGGCGACGTCGTGGGGCTGGTCTCGATCGGTGACCTGAACGCCCACCTGTCGAGCCACCAGGAAACGACGATCCACTACCTGCACGAATACCTGCACGGCCGGGTCTAGTGCCTCGCAAGCGCTGGCATCGCCCCGTCAGCCCACGGCGGGGAAAAACCCTGCCGCTCGCCGGGTCCAATGCGTCCGCGAGCCACCGTGTTTATCCGGGTTTATCCCAGGGGGTGTGAACTCGCGGCTTCGCTCCCTTCCCCCCTCGCGGGGGAAGGGCTGGGGATGGGGGGGCGAACGTCTCCGATCCGAGATTTGAAATTTCAGACGAAATCAACACCCCCGACCCCCTCTCACGTCCAGGGAGGGGAGTGAGGAAGATCGGTCGTCCGCCGTCGCCCCAGTCAACTCAACTCAGTCGATCCACTAGATGTCGTAGTACATCGCGAATTCGTAGGGGTGCGGCCGCTCCCTGAGCGCTTCGACTTCGTGCTCGGTCTTGTACCAGATCCACGTGTCGATCACGTCTTCGTTGAACACGTCGCCCCGCAAGAGAAAATCGTGATCGTCGCGTAGCGCGTCGAGGGCCGCCTCGAGCGACGCGGGGGGCTGCCGGTATCTCGCCAATTCTTCGGGCACCAAATCGTACATATCTTTGTCAAGCGGCGAGCCAGGGTCGATTCGATTTTGAATTCCGTCGAGGGCCGCCATTAAGAGCGCCGCGAATGCCAGATATCCGTTCGACGACGAATCGGGCAGCCGGAACTCAAACCGCTTGCTCGCCGGGCTCGGGCTGTAAACCGGAATGCGAATGGCCGCCGAGCGGTTGCGGCTGCTGTAGGTCAGGTTGACCGGGGCCTCGAACCCCGCCACCAGCCGCTTGTAGCTGTTGGTGGTGGGGCAGCAGAACGCCATCAAGGCCGGGGCATGCTTGAGAATTCCCCCCATGGCGTGCAGCGCCGTCTGGCTCAAGCCCGCGTAGCCGGTGCCCGCAAACAGCGCCTCGCCCCCCTTCCACAGCGACAGATGCACGTGCATGCCCGAACCATTGTCGTTCCACAACGGCTTCGGCATGAACGTGGCCGTCTTGCCGCGCCGCGCCGCCACGTTTTTCACCACGTACTTGTAAATGCACAATTTATCGGCCATTCGCACGAGAGGCTGGTACTTCATGTCGATTTCGCACTGCCCCCCCGAGGCGATCTCGTGGTGCTGCGATTCGACGTCGACCCCGCATTCGATCAGGGTCAGCATGATCTCTGTACGCAGTTCCTGCAGGGTGTCGGCCGGCGGTACCGGAAAATACCCCTCTTTGTGCCGAATCTTGTACCCCGAATTCCCCCGCGGTTCACTGCGGCCCCGGTTCCATTCGCCTTCGACGCTGTCGACGTGGTAGTAGCACTCGTGCTCGTTCTGGTCGAACCGCACGTCGTCGAAGACGAAGAATTCGGCCTCGGCACCGAATTGCGCCGTGTCGGCCAGCCCCGTCGACTTCATGTACGCTTCGGCCTTCCGCGCCACGTTGCGGGGGTCTTTGGCATAGTCGGCCCGGGTGACCGGGTCTTGAATGTTGCCGGTGATCGCCAGCGTGCTGGTCATAAAGGGGTCGATAAAGGCCGTGTCGGCCTGAGGGACCACCAGCATGTCGCTTTCGTTGATTGCCTTCCAGCCGCGAATCGACGACCCATTGAACCCCAGCCCGTCTTCGAAGCTGGCCTCCGAGAGGGCCGACAGCGGAATCGTAAAATGTTTCTGTGTGCCTGGAAAATCCATGAACCGCAAATCGACGGCCTTGATTTCCTTCTCGCGGCACAAAGCGAGAACCCGAGCGGGGGTAGTCATAGTGCGAGCGCTGCAATCCAAGAATCGTTAGTCACATTCGTTCCGAACGAAAAAGCCTCCCGCCGACACACAAAACCTGCGAGAGAGGGCCAGCCTACCGACTCAACCGGCCGACTTTTCGCCACCAAGAGGGCACCCTACAATCCCATTGCGAACCGTGCGCCTGACGACGCGAAATTTCACCCTGCCTGTGAACCCGGCAACCGTGCCTCGATTTGTCGTTCTCGCACATGACTGGCCCGTCGAGCATTGGGACTTGATGCTCGAAAAAGAGGCATCACTGCGCGCTTGGCGGATACTGGCCGAACCCCGTCCGCAATCCGCCATTCCCGCCGAACCCCTTCCCGACCACCGCCCCATGTACCTGACGTACGAGGGCCCCGTGAGCGGCAACCGGGGAACCGTCAAGCGTTGGGACTATGGTACGTTCGAGCCGCTGGAAGTGTCCAACGAGCGGGTGCGGGTGCGCTTGCGGGGGGAAAGGTTGCAGGGGGTCGCGGTGCTGCAAACAACCGGTTCCGCCCCGTCCTGGACCTTTCACTTCCAGCCCGACTCTGAGTCGTCTTCCGCCTGACTGACCGCCTCGGGGGCTCGGGTTCCACCGGCCGCCCCCGGCTGCATTCCCCCGGTGATCCGCAGCCGGCCGCGCCCCAGTTCCACCGTTTCGAGCGTAGGGATCGCGCCGGGTTCCGCGTCCGGGGTGCTGCGGCCAAAGTGAACGAGCAGCACGTCGGCGTTCTCTGACGGCCTCCATTCCACGCTCCACCTGGCCCGATTCAGGTCTTCGACCAGGTCGTTCAATAACGCCTCGGCAGGTAGGGGAACCAACCCCGCCAGCAACTGCTCGATTTCGCACGCCAACTGATTGGGGGCAGGCACCCACACCCTCAGGCGCGCGCTGATCACACCGCTCCAGGGCCCGCGCCGTGTGCGAAACGCGACCCGCACCAGCTCGTCTTCGAAGCGAATGCGCGGCTGCTCGACTCCGGAAGGGAGCCATTGGGCATAGTGCTCGGGCAACTCGGCGGCCAGCCACGAATTGACCGACTGTTCGCTGAACTGCTGCGACCAGCGCTCGTCGCGCAGGGCGCGATCGACCAGTTGCACCACCGCCTGGGTGAAGGGTTTCGCCTGTTTGAGCCGCTGTTCGGTCGTCGCCGGGTTGGCCAGCTCAGCCCGATAGAACGCCGGCTGATATGTCAGAACCGACCAGACGCCGCACGCGACCAGCACCAGGGCGCCTGCCGCCAAGGCGATCACGGCCTGTTTGCGCGTCATTTCGCGTCGCCCTCGTCCGCAACGGCTGTTGGATCATTCCCCCCAACGGTGCTGCGCGGGCGGGATCGTATGCCCCCCCTCGCAACGGGTCAAGACGAATGCCCGGGCCGCAATTTCCGCGGCCTTTCGAGTGCGCGACGCGCTTTCCAGTAGCGGAAGTCGCCAGACTTCCGCTGCGCGGCCAGGCGCACCTGGTCGGAAATCTAGCGAGTTCCGCTACCGCCCACCCGGTTCCGCGGCCTGCTACGCCCCCAGCGCGTCGCGCAGGCGTCGCAATTCGTCTGCCAGCCCGGCGACTTCCTTTTGCAGCGATTCGATCGTGCCCTCGCGCTCTTCGACGGCCAAGCGCATGGCGGCGTGGGCCGCTTCGAGCGCTGCCAGCCGGCCGGAAATCTCCGAAGACCCTCCGGGCGAAATCGTCGCGCCTCCCGCCGCCGAGACGCCGGGCGTGGCGGGCGCAGGCTTTGCCGCAACAAGCCCCTCCTCGCTGGCCGGCCGCGGGCTAATCGTTCGGTCTTCATGCGGTTCGTACAGGTTGTGATCGACCTCCACCCCCCGGCGGTCGAGCGGGCCGTCGGATTGAATCAATCGCCGCTCCAGCAGCCCTGTCAGCTCGTGACGCAACTGATCGAGCGACTCGAGCGACCCGGCAGGCGCCATGCGGCTGGCGCGCGACCGCAGATCGCCGGCAGGTTGTCGACCGCGCAATAAGAGTTCGGTGAGAATCGCCACCTGCGGTTCCGACAGGTCGGCAATCCGCTGCCGCAGGTAATGCCGAAAGCGCTCGGTGCGCCCCGATTCGGTGTGGACGACCGCCGCCAGGCCCATCGCCCGCAGCTCGTCGAGCGTGTCGTGCACGTCGTCTTCGGTATAGTTGGTCACCGGTTCTCGGTTGTTTTTCTGGTTGCAGCCGCTGGCGAGCGCCTTGAGCGTCAGGGGGTACGATTCTGGCACCGTGATCGCCTTTTCGACCAGAACCCCCAACACACGGCGCTGGGCGCGGCTCAGCGCGGTAATCGGCGGACGTTCGACCGCGGTTGCATCCGAAATCACGAATCCCTCCCTGTTCGATTCGATCGCGTTCAATGCCAGGGCTACTTCAACTCTTCGAGCAGCGCTTTGGCCGACGCGAAATCAGGCTTTGCTTCTAGCAGCCTCTGCAGCCGCTGTCGAGCCGCCGCAGGCTCGCCGGCCGCGGCCTCGGCTCGTGCGAGTTCGACCACAAGCTCTACATCGTCGGGCTTGAGCTCGACGGCAATGCCCCACTCGGCAGCCGCCTCTTTGAACTGCGAAAGCCCCGCGTATCCCTGCGCCAGCACTCGATGGGTCGCCACGTCGAGCACATCAACCTCGAGCGCCATTTTCGCGTACCTGACCGCCGCCGGGTAATCTTTCTCTATGAGCGCCAGCGCCGCAAGTTTCTGTCGCACGTTCGCATCGTCGCTGTCGAGATACGCGAGCCGTTCGAGCGTCGGCCTCGCACGATCAGTCACCTGCGCCTTGAGCAGCGCCGCGGCCAGGCCCCGCACCCATTCGACGCGATCGGGGTCGAGCGCGAGCCCGAGGTCGTACAGCTCGATCGCCTTTGCAAGGTCGCCGGTCTTGAACCGCAGCTCGGCGAGCAGCCCCAGCACCTGCGGGTGCGGCTGTTTTCGGTCGAGCGCCGGCTCGAGGCGGGCGATGGCCCCCGGCAGGTCTTCGCTGCGCATTTCGAGCTGCGCCAGCACCACGGCCGCCAGCGGTTCCGAGGCGTTCCGCTCGAGCGTCGCGAGCGCAATCCGTCGCGCTTCTTTGCGGCGATTGATCTTCAATAACTCATAGGCGTACCGGCCTGCCGCGTGCGTGTCGTCGGGGTGCTTCTGGTGCGCCTGTTCCGCCTCGGCAACCGTCACGGCAGTTTCCGGCCGCAAGGTCTGCAGCCGGTCGACATACGCGGTCAAGTAGGCGCTATACCCCTTTTCAAATTCCGGCTTGTCGACCTTGAACACCCGCAAGATCGCCTGACCCGTCGAAAGATTCTGGCGGTAGGCCTCGAGCATCTCGGAAATCGCCTGGGGCCCGAACCGCTCGCTCATGTACTGCGCGTACAACCGGCTCTGACAGTACGCCATGTTCCAGTCGTCGGGGCCCTTCGGCCGCATGAACCCCAGGTTGATCGTATCGAGGTTCATCACGTCGCCCCGCGGCACGCGTTCGAGCAGCAGGCTGCTCCACGATTCCGGCGGCGCGGTCCCTTCGCTCATCATAGCCAGCGCTTCCGTGAACCAGTGTGGAATGTTGAACTGCGTCTTCTGCAGGGTGAGAATGTGTACGAATTCATGCTTCACGACCCGCGCCCAGTTGTAGGGTTTTTCAGAAGCGGTCGGCGAGGCAAGGGCCACAATCATGCCGGTCGATGCGCCGATCGTCTGCACCCACGGCAAGCCCACCATTCGTGCGCTGAACCATTGGTGGGCCGAAAGCCCCTTCCCCTTGTGAAAAATCTCGAACTGGGTTCGCGCCTCGGGCTCGAAACCGAACTGCTGCACCAGCCCGGGGTACTGCTCCTCCAGATACGCCGATACGTAGCGCGCCAGAACTCGGTCGGCCGCGGCGTCGTAACGCACGACGAAATGATCGCTCGTAAGCGCTTCGTAGCCATCCAGCAGCTTGAGCACCTTCCGCAGATTGCTGACGCGCACATGATACGGATCGGCCTGAAACGCTTCGTCGAGAATTTTCGCCGCCTCGTTGTTCCGCCCCACTTGCAGATAGAGCATTCCCAGTTCGGTCTTGGGGACTGCCAGTTGCGGCATCGAGCGCGTCGCCTGAGTGTAGAAGCGCTCCGCCAGGTCGAACTTGCGGCGCGCTTCGAGGCATTGGCCCAGCTCGGTCAGAAACACCCCCGGGTGCGGGTTGCGTCGCGCGAGCTCGACGACCCGCCGCGTGAAGCGCCCCGGGGCCTCGAACGTCATGTCGCCGATGGCGTCGAGGTTCTGCAACAGCTCGTCCAGTTCGCGTTTGGAAGGCGGGCCATCCTCCAGCAGGTCGCAGGCGGCCAATCGGGCGAGCGCGAAGTCGTCGTGGGGGTTGACCGCCAGCGCCTCCTCCACGAGCGCGCGAGCTTCCGACGTGCCGCCGTCGATCAGTTTCAGATCGGCCCGCACCAAGAGGGCCGCGATGCACTGCGGGTTGATCTCGAGCGCCCGCGCCGCATGTCGTTCGGCGTCGGCCAACGACAGATCTTGCAGCGCCGCCTGCGCCAAGGCGGAATGAACCGGGGCCGCCCGCGGATTGATCGCCAGCGCCCTCTTGAATTCGGGCAAGGCCTGCGCCCGGTTGTATTTCTCGAGCAACAGCGCCCCGGAAAGATAGGATGCCTGCCAGCAATCGGGGTCGGCCGCCAGCGCATCGGGATACAGCGTGTTCAGCACGAACTCGAAAATCTGCGACTTGCTGTGCCAGCGCGCGTATTGCGTCGTGCCGCGGGCCACAGTTAAAAGTGTTTCGGCATCAGCCGGCTGCGCCCGGTTGTAGAAACCCACAAACCAGCGATACGCTTCGTCGGCGTCGTTCAATTGGCCCTTGGCCGTCAGCAAATCGGCGCGCACCAGCCGCGCCAGGGGAAGTTGCGGTTCGGCCCTCAGCGCCCCAGCCACCGCCTTTTCCGCCGCGTCGAACTCTCCCTGCAGAAGCTGTACCTCGGCCAGACGCGCCAGCAACTGCGGATTTCGTTCGTCGCGGCCGACGGCCGCTGTCAGCACGTCGGTCGCAGCCTCCCACTGACCCAGCGCTTCGAAGCAGTGGCTGCGGCCGATTGCGATCTGGGCCTGATCGCCGCCGGCACGCTCAAGCTCGTCGTACTCATCCAGCGCCTCTTCGACCCGGCCCCGTTGCAGGTGGGTGCGAGCCGAAGCAAACTGTGCCGGTTCTTCGGCCAGCGCGGCAGCCGTGCCGCACGAAAGGCAAACGACGTTCACCAGATGCAACCACTTCACTGTCATGTGCCGCTTCCAGATAAATTCCCGACGCTCACAAGTGTTCGCACCGATTATAGGGGAGCGTGCGCGGGGAATGAAACGGGGGGAGGTTTCATTCGTGGCGCTCTGGAGTGCGGCGAGCTCTCGCCGCTTTGGGATTTTTTTCGTGGTCTCACGTCCCGCGCGGCTCCCGAAACGCCACACCGTTCATTCCTCATGCACAATGTGCCACCCGATCGCGTCTTCGTTTCCTTCGTTGGCTTCTGTGACATTCCTGTTGGCAGGCCAAAGATCTCAAATGCCGAAAGCCTGACAGGAGTCAACTGAGGGAACAGAGAAGCGAACCCTCCGGCACCTCGCGCCTGGCCGGAACAATGCCCACGGTGCCCAGCACCCGGCGCCCGCTGCAATTCCTTTGGTAGCGCGCTCTGGAGTGCGGCGAGCTCTCGCCGCTTTGGGATTTTTTTCGTGGTCTCACATCCCGCGCGGCTGCGGTCCGAACGCCGCACACTGCCCCGGCCGCTTCATAGCGGCCGGGGCAGTCACGTCTCAAGCCTCACGCCTCATCAATTTCGCGAGTCGTTTCCAAATGCGCGCGACATTCCTCTGCGCGCCTGAATCGTGACCCTCAATCAAAGTACCCCAGCGCACGCAAATACGTCACGCTCGCGACCACGCGCCGCTGCAACTTCTCCAGTGATGGTTCCGGCTCTGCGGCGCTCTCCTCGATCAGAATGCTGTAAGGCCCCGGAAAGCCGCAGTCGCGCAGGATCTGCCACGTCCGCAGAAAATCGACGGCGCCGCTCCCCAGCTCGGGAAAGCTCCGGTCGCCGTAGACTCCGCTCGAATCTTTCAGGTGCACGTGGCTGACGAACTGGCACACTTTCGCCAGCGCCACCTCGACCGACGCGTGCTCGTTGTAGCACAGAATGTTGCCCGTATCGAAATTGAGCCGCAGCCGCGGATGATCGAGCGCCCGCATCAGGCGCAGCATCTCGCGGTGATCGACGCATAGCCCCCGTTGGGTGTCAAGGCAGACCGTGAGATGCAAACGCTCGGCATAGTCGCCGAGGGCCTGCAGGTTCGCGCAGATGGTAGTGCGTTCGGCATCCGACTCGGCAACCCCCGCCTCCCCGACGACCACCGGAACGGCGAAATGCGACGCCAGATCGAGCTTCCGCTTCATCAGCGCCACCTGGGCCGGGTCAAGATGGCTGCCCGCGGCGCAGGTGCAGCTCGCGACCCGCACACCGTTCGCATCCAAAAGACTCGAGACCCGGTCGAGGTCGCGCAGGGTCGAATCGGTAGAGACCAGAGGCCTTTCTCCCCATCGCGACGTGAGCCCGGAAGTGTGGATCACGAGCTGCACCGATTCGAGGCCCGCCGCACCCACGTTTTCGATCGCGGCGACAGCACCGAATGGGCCGTAGCAATGCGTGTGGCAGGCGATCAGCGGCCGATTCACGTTCCTCGAAGCCCTCGCTCTACGACCGCTCGGTGCACCACTCGACCACGCGCCAATCCATCCAGCGGCGGTCGGGGTCGCCGTTCGCGCGGCTCAAAAACCCCAGATGGCCCCCGTGCCGCGTCACACACAATGTGACGGCTCCCGATGGGCGGAGCCGCTCGAATGTTGCGGCAGGCACCAGCGGGTCGTCGGCGGCCGCGAGAATCAGCGTGGGAATGCGAATCTCGGGCAGAAACTGGGCCGCGCTGCAGCGCCGGTAGTACTCCTCTGCCGAGGCAAACCCCGACATCGGGGCAGTGAACGTGGCGTCGAATTCCGCGATTCCTCGCGGCAACCGGAACGCGCTCGCCGCAGAATCATTCGTGCGCGATCGGCCCGCGCCCGGCAACGCAGTCGAGGGCGTAACTTCCGACAGCATGTCGCAAGGGCCGCCGTCGGGTGCAGTCGCTCTGCACGGTTTCGGCCAACCGGCCGGCAGGGGAACGTCGGGTGTGACCCGCAATGCGGCCGCAACTTGGCGCACGACAAGCCGCGCGAAATAGCGGTCGTAGAGCCGGTTGAAGCCGCGCCCCAGAGACAGGGCGCACCCCGCCAGGTCGATCGGCGGACAGACGGCCATGACCCGCTCGAGATTGGGAGGGACTGCCGAGGGGGCCTCGCCCAGGAGCTTGAGCGCGATGTTTCCCCCCAGCGAAAAACCCGCGAGCCCCACGGGCGAGCCGGGGCACAGCTCAGCAATTTTGTTCAATGCCGCGACAGCGTCTTCCGATCGACCGGCATGATACGGGCGACGCGTGTGCCCTACGGCGGCCCCGCACCCTCGCAGGTCCATCCTGAAAACGCGCACTCCCCGCGCGTGCAGCTTGCCCACCAGTCGCTGCAGGTACGGGCTGGCGTGACAGCCGGCCAACCCGTGGATCAGAAGCGCGACGCGGCCCCCTGTGCTCCACGTCGGGGGCCGGTCGTCGTGCAGCACGACGCGGTCGCCCTCGGGGACGTCGACAAGATGCCTGCAGGCCCGCTCGACAAACGGCTCGCCGCGCCACAAAAACGCCGCCAGTGTCTGCGCGTGGCCGCCGCGCACCAGCGGATGAGGCTCGAACGGAGGCAGCGAAGGGGCAACGAGCACGCCTTCTGTAGTACCGCGCCCCAGACTCGCCCGCAAGGGCCTGTCCTTTCAATACCGAAACCGGTCGCACACCTCGAAATCGAACGAAATCACGTCGGCCAGGCCTCCGGCGAGCTCGGCAACAATCAACTGCTTGACCACGTTATGAGACGGGTGATCGAGGTACACGTCGCGGCTGGCCGCGTCGGCGAACGTGACGACGAAACCGTGGGTGAAGCCCTTGTTCAATCCTTCGGGGCTGCTGTAGACGCCGCTGGCGATCTCGACAATGCCCGGAATTCTCTCCTGCAGCTCGTCAAGCGCCTCGAAAATCCCGGCGATCGCCTCGCGCGTCGTCTGCGGCGAAAACCGCAACAGCACCAGATGCTTGACCTGAGGCATGGCGAATTGCCGGCTTTAGCGCTTGCCCCGGCGAAGCTGGGTAAATTCTCGCACGCGGCCAGAAATCGCCGGCTCGACGGGCAACCGCTCCATCGAGCTGGCCCCGTAAAACCCCACCACCCCTTCGGTATGGTCGAAGATGTATTGAGCGTCTTCCGGTTCGGCGATCGGGCCGCCGTGACACAGTATGAGAATGTCCCGCTTCACTTTCTTCGCCGCGTCGTGCATCGCCTGGATGCGCGTGGCCGCTTCGTCGAGCGACATGGCCGCCGTCGCGCCGATCGTCCCTTTGGTTGTCAAACCCATGTGCGGAATCAGAATGTCGGCGCCGGCCCGGGCCATCTCAGCCGCCTCGTCGGCCGAAAACGCATAGGGGGTGGTCAACAACCCCATTTCGCCCGCCATGCGGATCATGTCGACTTCCAAACCGAACCCCATCCCTGTCGCTTCAAGCTCCTGGCGAAAACTGCCGTCGATCAGCCCCACCGTGGGAAAATTCTGGACTCCGGCGAACCCGGCATTCTGGATGTCGCGCAAAAACAGCTTCATCACCCGGAACGGGTCGGTCCCGCAGACCCCCGCCAGCACGGGTGTATGCTTCACAACAGGCAACACCTCCTGGACCATATCCATCACGATCGCATTCGCGTCGCCGTAGGGCATCATCCCCGCCAGCGACCCGCGCCCTCCCATCCGAAAGCGACCCGAGTTGTAGATCACCAGGAGGTCGATTCCGCCCGCTTCTGACATCTTGGCGCTGATGCCCGTTCCGGCCCCGCCGCCGATGATCGGCCTTCCTTCGGAAACCTTCGCCCGCAACCGCTTCAAAATGTCTTCGCGCGTGGACATGTTCTTCCTGCCTGTGTGCCAAAGTCGATTGCTGCACCGAAGCCATGTAGAATAACGAAATCCCCGCCCGATGGCGACTCAAGCGACCCGCGATGCAGAAGGCAGAAGGGCTGCCAGAGCGGATCTCTGGTTTCAGGCTTCACGCCCTCCCGCGAAGTTGCCAATCGATGCAAGACTCATCCAATCCGGCGATTGGTGCGCCGGACCTTCGCCAAAGAGGGCGAAAACGTCCATCGCCGCTTTTCAACGGGTCGCTACCGCCCCGCACCGCGCGAGGGCATCATCGCCAATAACCGTCGCGCTGCCGTTTCGGCGAACTGCGGATCGTTGATATGGCAATCCAGCTCGACTACCTCGACCTTGCCGCACGTGGTGCGAATGCCTGCGAACAGGGCGGCCCGGGCCTCGGGGTCGTCGAACGGCTGGCCGGCCCGGTCGATCGCCGAGACCCCCTGTTTGGGCAAGATGATGACGGTCGGCCCTTTCGCGGCAGCCGCCTTGCGGCCGATCTCTTCACCCACCGCCCGGTTCTCTTCGACCGTCGTGCGCATCAGCGTGACCGTCGGGTTGTGCCTGTAGAACTTTCGCGATTTGAACTTCTCGGGCACCGTCTCAGGGGCGGCGAAATTCACCATGTCGACCGCGCCGACCGAAATCATCTGCGGTACGCCCCGCTTCCCCGCCGCCGTCAACCGGTCGGGGCCTGCCGAACACACGCCTCCGACCAGATTGTCCGGAAGCTCGGTGGTGGTGAGATCGAATACTCCGCTGATCAACCCGTCGGCAATCAGCGACTCCATCGCCTGCCCGCCGTTGCCCGTCGCATGGAACACCAGAACTTCGTAGCCGGCCGCCTCGAGCAGTTCGCGGGCCTTCGTCACGCAGGGGGTCGTCACGCCGAACATCGAGGCGACAACCAGTGGCTTTTCGGCTGCGGCCGACGCCGGCTGCGCCTGCGACGCCGGCGCCTCGGCGAATTTCACCAGGCCCGCCATCGCCCGGGCGGCTTCACCCAGAATCGTGCGGCTGATCCGGTTGATCCCCAAAATATCGACCACCGCATTCAGCATCAAAATGTCTTTGTCTCCCACGTACTGCCGCACCTGGCCCGACGCCAGAGTGCTGACCATGAGCTTGGGGACACCCAACGGCAACGCCCGCATCGCGGCCGTCGCGATCGTCGTGCCGGCCGACCCCCCCAGCCCCAATACACCCGCGACCTGACCGGCGGCATGCGCGCGGCGAATGACTTCGGCGGCCCCTAAAGCCGCCTGCGTGACCGCCTGACCTCTGTCGGATTTCGCGCGCAATTCGGAAAGCGACGAACCGGCCGCCGCGAACAACTCTTCGCGCGAGACGTCGCCCTTGACGGTGGGCTCGCCGAGGCACCCGGTATCGACCAGCCGCGTTTCGACCCCCAACGCCTTGAGCTGATCGCGAACAAACGCCGCTTCGACTCCTTTGGTGTCGAGGGTGACGAGCAGATAGACGGGCATCGGGCGGTCCTGCGAGGCGGTGAGACACGAACTCTGGCGCTCGTTCGGCCAGACGGGCTCAGAGCCTAACACACCCCGATGCACCATGCCACTCGACGTGCAGCAAGCGACCGCGCGGGCCGCGATTCGCCCGCGCAGATCAACCTGCGACTTGCGAGTTGTCACCCAGTCTTTGGCAAACCGCCTGTTCGTGCACCGGTTCGCTCAGCGCCGATTCGGCGTGCCGCGCCTCTTCGGCTTCGAACTCGACCCGGCTGCGGGCCACCAGTTCTTCCCAGCGAATTCCCTGCCGGGCGCAGATGTGCATGACGTCGGCCAGAATGTCTCCGAGCGCCACCGAGGGCGCTTCGCCCCCGAGCCCTTCCCCCAGCCACGTATAGTGCCGCGATCGAATCACCTGATCGATGCGTTGATTCCAATGTGTGCGGTTGCGAGTCATTGCATGACCCCTTCTTCAACGACCGGTTTTCGTTATGCCACTGGCGTACGCGTGCGAAATGTAAATCGCAAATGGCGCGCCACCGGCAATGGGGGGCCGGAAAGCAATGAGGCGGGCCGTGGCGCTGCCTGCCGCCCCGCCGAACTGGCCGCCGCGCAACCACCTCGGGCACGAAACGGATCAGACCGTCGCTGGCGGCAGCACGTCATTCAGCGACACGCGAAACAACCGCGCGGCATTCTCGGACGTGCGCTCTGCCAGATCGGTCGCGGTCATTCCCAAAAGTTCCGCCAGACACTCGACCGTCGCGCGAACAAAGGCCGGCTCATTCCGTTTACCCCGCATGGGCTGCGGCGCCAGATACGGCGCGTCGGTTTCCACCAGCAGCCTGTCGAGCGGAACGGTTTGAGCCACCTGCCGCAGCGCTTGCGACTTTTTGTAAGTGACCATTCCGGCAAACGAAATGTAGAGCCCCAGCTCGACGCAGGCCCTCGCGGTCGCTTCGTCGCCCGTAAAGGAATGCATCACTCCCCGCAATGGCCCAATGGCCGCCGCTCGCAGCAACTCATCCAGCACGGCCCGTTCGGCCTCGCGGCAATGGACCACAAATGGCACGTCGAGCGTTCGCGCCAGGTCGAGATGCCGCCGGAAATACTCGATCTGCACGTCCAGCGGCGCGTAATCCCAGTACTGGTCGAGCCCGGTTTCCCCTACCGCGACAACCTTGGGGCAGCGACTCAACTGCTCGATGATTTCCCAATCGCCGGCGGCAGCCTGAGAGACGTAATTGGGCTGAATACCGACGACGGCATACACGGCATGAAACTGCGCCGCAATCTCAACGGCGCGGCGGCTGCTGGCCGCCGTCGTGCCGATCGTCAGAATGCGCGCCACGCCTGCCGCCACCGCGCGGTTGACCACCTCGACGCGATCGGGCTCGAACGCCTCTTCGTCGAGATGACAGTGCGTGTCAAACAACAGCATGGCAGCAATCTCGCACATAGAGACTGCGAGGCGTCGCGGGAGTAACCCGACGATCAGATCTGCCTGACGGCCCTGCGGCTCTACACCAGCGCCGGGCGCCGGTTGTTAGCGGCCAGCTCTTTGAGTTTCGCCAGGTGCCGTTCTTCGCCAACTAGAATTTCTACAACGAACGCCACTCCCTCGGCATCACCGGCGACGGCGGCCTGTGCGGCCTTTACCTGTTCGACCACCGCCTTCTGTTCGTCAATCAGCTTTTGCAGCAGATAATCGAGCGAAACGTAGTGCAGTTCCGACCAATCGGGGTAGTTGCCGAAGTCAATAGCCCACTGCCGCTCGTCGAGCAGCTCGGCAAGCCGCCCCACCTGCACGCGCTGGCGGGCCGCCAGCTCTTCGACTGCCCGATGCTCGTCGGCCTGTGTCTCATCGGTCCAGGGCCAGCACTCGACGGCATATTGGAGCAGGCTGCGATACAGCCGCACGAGCAGATCGTTCAGGGCCGCGTTGTGCCGGGCGTCGGGCATAGGGAGTGGCGAGCGGGGGGGGCGTAAACCCCCCATTTTTTTCAGCGACCGGGTAACATGAGGGAACTCTCAGCCTCGCAAGAGCCACGTGGCGATGTCGCGAGCCGCGCCGCTGATCGGGTCGACAAACACCCCCAGCAGCAGAATCGGCAGGCTGACAACGAACGCAAACTGGCCCGCCTCCGACAGAAACGGCACTCGCACCGGCCGAGCGCCTTCGGGCAAGGGTGCGATAAACATCTCGCGCAACACGCGCACGTAGTAGACCAGGCTGAACACCGTATTGATCAGCCCCACAATAAATACGCCCCACATCACCTGACTGTACTCGGCCGCCGCGATCACGCCGCTGAAGACCATGAACTTGCCCATGAACCCGCCCAGTGGCGGCAGGCCCACCAGGCTGAACAGACACACGAACATCGCCACGGCCAGCACCGGCGCCTGCTGCACAAGCCCCGCGTAATCGGCGATCTGCTCGCTGTAAGTCTGATTGCGAATCAGCGCCACAACGGCAAACGCGCCCAGGTTCATGAAAAAGTAAACCGCCAGATAGTACAAGAGCCCCTGCAGACACATCGCCGCCGTCGACGAGCGGTCGAGCACGGCCTGCCCGGTCTGGGCGGGCGAATTCAGCACCACCATCATCGCCGAGACGGCCATCAGCATGTAGCCGGCGTGCGCGATGGTCGAATACGCGAGCAGCCGCTTGATATTGGTCTGCGCGTAGGCCGCCAGGTTTCCGAACGTGGCCGTCACGGCAGCCGCAATTCCCAGCCCGATGCCGACGTTGAAATAGAGGTGCGACAGGTCTGAGCCGGGCGTCGATTGCCCGACCAGCGCCAGACAGAACCGCACCAGAAGCGCGAACGCTCCGGCCTTGCTGGCCACCGACAGAAACCCGCCCACTTCCGCCGCCGCCCCCTCGAACGCATCGGGGCACCAGAAATGGAACGGAAACAGCGACAGCTTGAACGCGATCCCCACTAAAACCATCAGGATGCCCAAGGCCAGCGTTCGCACCGCCGGGTCGGCAAACCCCGAATGGTGCCGGCCGAATTCCACCAGGCCCTGAGCGAGGGCCGGCAGGTGGGCCGTCCCCAAGAGACCAGCGAGCAGGCTGATTCCGTACAGCATCACCCCGGCGGCGCCGGCGCCATACACCACGTACTTGAGCGCCGCCTCGCTCGAAGCCTTCCTCCCTTTGAGGAAGCCCACCATCGCATAGCTGGGCACGCTGGTCATCTCCACCGCCAGAAAAACCATCAGCAGATGGTTGGCGCTGGCCATCAGCATCATTCCCAGCGTTGACCCCAACAGCAGAATGTAGAAATCGGGGCCGTCTTCTTCATCGGGGATCCCGCTGACAATCGTCAGCCACACGACAAAGACCAGAAACAACAGCAGAAAGATACGGAAGAACGCGGTGAAGGGGTCGAGCACCAGCAACCCCGTAAACAGCGGCTGCCCCTCCGTCAGCCCCAGCGCCTGCAACTCGCGATATTGCCATGCCGACAAACCGAGCGCTGCCACCGTGCCTGCCATGGCGGCAATCGACGCGGGCAGTTGGCGGTCGGCATTGAACAGCCGCACAAACAACAAGACGATGATCGTGCCGCAAATGCACAACTCGGGCGCGAACAGCGCCAGCGAATCCTGCGTGTTGGCGGCCAGCCGGGAAACAATGTCCGAAAAGCTCATGGTTGTTGCGAAACGACTCGCAGGCTACAGCCCCGAAATCTGCTGAACAGCGGCCCCCAACCCCTTGGCGCTGGCCATGTTCTCAGCGAACAGCGCCACGGTCGCCCGCATTTGCGAAAACAGCAGATCGGGAAAAATACCCAGAATGATGCACAACGCCAGCAACACGGCGCCGATCGTCGCCTCCTGCCCGGTGATCGGCGTAATTCCCTCGCGGTGCGGACCTCTATATTCCGGCCCGAGATACACGCGCTGCACGGCCCACAGAATGTATCCCGCCGTCAGAATGACGCCCGAGGCCGCCAGAATCGCGTAGATCGGCTCGTAGTTCCAGCTCGACAAGACGGTGAAGATTTCGCCGATGAAGCCGCACATTCCCGGCAGCCCCAACCCCGCGAAGAAAATTCCCACCGCCAGCCCGCTGTACAAAGGCATCAGCCCCATCAATCCGCCGAACTGGTTCAGATCGCGATGGTGTACCCGCTCGTAAATCACACCCACCATGAAGAACATGCCGGGAGACGAAATGCCGTGGGCGATCATCTGGAACATCGCGCCGTTGATTCCCATCTGCCAGAAATCCTGCCCTTCGGTCTGCAGAGTGCTCTCCGACAGTTTCCAGACCCCGATTCCCAACAGAACATATCCCATGTGGCTGACCGAGCTGTACGCGACCAGCCGTTTGAAATCGGTCTGCGCCATCGCAGTAAATGCCCCGTACAGAATGCTGACCACCCCCAGCACGACGAGCGCGTGCGAAGCGTACTGGGCGCCGATCGGGCAGACCGGAAAGGCGATTCGCAGAATGCCGTAGCCCCCCATCTTCAGCAGCACGCCGGCCAGAATCATGCTGATAGGGGTCGGGGCTTCAACGTGCGCGTCGGGCAACCAGGTGTGGAAAGGAACCACCGGCACCTTGATGGCAAACCCGATGAACAGCAGGATGAACGCCGTGATCTGCACGAACGGCGTAAACGTCGCCCCGGCGTCGCGCCCCTGGCCGATCGCCGCGAGCGCCAGGAGGTCGAACGTTTTGCCCCCTGCGTTCGCCGCGCCGGGCGCCGCCGAACCGGCGCTGTCGAAGTAGAACATCAACAGCGCGATCAGCATCAAGACCCCCCCCACGAGGGTGTAGATGAAGAACTTGATCGCCGCGTATTCGCGGCGCGGGCCGCCCCACACCCCGATCAGGAAGTACATGGGCAACAGCATGACTTCCCAGAACACGTAAAACAGCACGAAGTCGAGCGCCAGAAACACACCCAGCATGCCCGTTTCGAGCAGCAGAAATAGAATCAGGTAGCCTTTGAGCTGTTTGGTGATGCTGTTTGACGCCAACAGCGCCAACCAACTGATAAATGACGTCAGAATCACCAGGGGCAGGCTGATGCCGTCGACCCCCAACTGGTAATTGACGTTCCAGGTTGAAATCCATGGCGTGCTGACGGCCATCTGAATGCCGGGATCCGACGGGTCGAACTGCGGAATCAGAAATAACGTCAGCACAAACGTTGCGCCCGCGACGAGGTTGGCGAACGAACGCATGGCGCCTTCAGAGGCCGAGTTGAAGAACGCCAGAAACAAGGCCCCGATCGCCGGCAGAAAGATAATCAGGCTTAAAAGGGCTGCATCACTCATGATTGACAATTCACCAATCTCGGAATTCAAACCGACGCGCCTCGCAGCGTTCGAACGCGCTGCCTACGTCGCAAAAATCTGCACCAGCACCCAGATGCCCACCACCCCCACCACAATAAACATCACGTATTGCCGCAGCCGGCCTGTCTGCAGCAGCCGGAACGTGCGCCCCGTCGCATACGTCACCTCGGCCACGCGATTCACCAGGCCGTCGATCACCTGTTCGTCGAACATACGGTCCCATTGTGAAAGCAACACGGTCGCCTTCGCCAGTGCATGAATCAGCCCGTCGAGCACGTATTTGTCGAGCGCCGCGAAGAATCGCGCGACGACGTGCACCGGCCGCACAATCACCACGTCGTACAGCTCGTCGAACCACCACTTCTCGACCAGAAACCGGTGCAGGCTGCCAAACTGCCGTTGCACCTCGGCCGGGCTGATCAGCCGCGCGCCGTAAAAGACGTACGCCGTGAACGCCCCCAGAATTGCGACTGCGAGCGCATAGGCCCCTGCCGTCGCATGCTTGAGGTGCACCTGCTCGTGGCTGGGAAGCGCCAGCCCCCCTGTGGCCGCCGCCTCGTAGCCGTCGGCGACACCGGCCGGCTCGCTCGCAATCAGCAGCCGAAACAGCGGGCCGTCTTCGCCGCCAATCGCGCAAAACGCCGCAAACAGCGACAACACAACCAGGGGCCCCGTCATCACCCAGGGCGATTCGTGCGCGTGCTCATAAACGTGATGATCGCGCGGTTCGCCGATGAACGTATAGAACCACATTCGGAACATGTAGAACGCCGTGATTCCGGCCCCGGCCAGCGGAACGAAGAACAGCAGAAAGTGCGTGCGATTCAGGTCGGCGTGCGCGAGCGCCGTGGCGATGATCGCGTCTTTCGAGTGGTACCCCGAAAAGGCGATCACCCCGGGAATCGCCAGTCCGCAGATGGCGATCACCCCCACGAGCATCGTCAGCCCGGTAATGCGCATCTTCTTCAGCAGCCCCCCCATCTGGGGCATCTCCTGCACGTGATGGCAGCCGTGAATCACGCTGCCCGACGCGAGAAACATCAACGACTTGAAAAAAGCGTGCGTGATCAGGTGGAACAGCCCGGCCCCCCAGCCGCCGACCCCCAAGCCCAACATCATGTAGCCCAACTGGCTGATCGTCGAATACGCCAGCACCCGCTTGATGTCGGTCGCCACGACAGCAATCGTCGCCGCGAGAAACAGCGTCACGCACCCCACATAGGCGATCGTCAACAGCACTTCGGGGGTGAACATCGGGTAAAACCGCCCCACCAGGTATACCCCCGCAGCCACCATCGTTGCCGAATGCACAAGCGCAGATACCGGCGTCGGCCCTTCCATCGCGTCGGGCAACCACGTTTGCAGCGGAAACTGAGCGCTCTTTCCCACGCAGCCGGCGAAAACCCCCAGGCCCAGCGCGACCAGCAGCGAGTAGGGAATCGTACGCGCCTCGTGCGGGCCCGCCTCAGCTTCCGAATGAACCCCCTCGCTCAACACGACCAGCCGGCCGTCGTTGATCAGCGTCATGTTGCCGTCGTGATCGCGGAGCATGTCGAATACGCCCGGCGTCGTCACCCCGGCCTCGGTCCGCGTGGCAAACTGGAACGTGCCGAAGTATGTCCAGACGATCATCAACCCGATCAGGAACCCGAAGTCCCCGACGCGGTTCATGATGAAGGCTTTGTTCGCGGCGGTCGAAGCGCTCTTCCGTTCGAAGTAAAAGCCGATCAGGAAGTAGCTGCAGATGCCGACCAGTTCCCAGAACACAAACACCATGAACACGTTGCCCGCCAGCACCAGCCCCAGCATCGAAAAGCTGAACAGCGACAGGTAGGCGAAGAACTGGTAGAAACGACCCGGCCGGTGAAAATGGCCGTGCGACGTGTGCACCTGGTGGTCTTCGTAATCCTCGGTCAGTTCGTCGCTCATGTACCCCACGGCAAACACGTGGATGCACGTCGCAATGAACGTGACCATCGTGAACATCACCAGCGTCAGGCTGTCGATGTACCAGTCGATCGCCACCCGCAGGCTGCCGAACCGGGCCAGCTCGTAAATCGGGCCGGAATACGCTCGCGGTGCGGTGTGCGCCTGCCCCGGGTGCTGCTGTCCGCCGTGCCTCGATCCTCCATGCGCCGCGGCTTCATGGGCCGGTTCGGCGTGCGGTGCAGCATGTTCTTCCCCGTGCCCGACCAGCGCCGCCCACCCGGTCGCCTCGACCCAGGTGTACAGGGCCGTTGCGCTGCACAAGAACGCGACGCCGATGCAACCCACTGCCAGATATGACGCCACCTTGCTCTTGCGCGTCCCCCAGAACCCGCCGAAGATCTCGACGGCGAAGCCCGCCAGCGGCAACAACCAGGCAAAGGTCAGCAGGCCGCCCAGCGTGGCTCCGAGGTGTAAGGGTTCTGTGGGCATGGCTCAGTTCAAGAGATCCCGCGCTACTGTGGCTCTGTCCTCTGACTTCTGCAGGCTCTGGTATCAACCCCGCAATTCGTTCGCGCGGTCAACGTCGATCGTCAGGTGGTTGTTGTAGAAATTGAGTGCAATGGCCAGCGCGATGGCCGCCTCGGCGGCCGCCAGCACGATGACGAACAGCGACAACACCTGCCCGTCGAGCCCCAGAGGCGTGTACCGCGCAAAGGCCACGAAATTCAGGTTGGCGCCGTTCAACACCAGTTCGACCCCCATCAGCACGCCAACCGCGTTGCGCTTCGTCGCCATGCAGACCACGCCACAGACGAACAGCACCGCCGCAACGAACAGGCACGCGTTCAGATCGGGTTCCAGCATCGCACGCTCTCGTCAGATCGTCAGATGGCCGCCGCGGATTTCTCGACGGCGTCACGCCGGCGCTTCGCCCGCGCCAGGTACGCCGCACCGATCAGCACGACCAGCAAATGAATCGAAACAATTTCAAACGGCAGCAAATAACCGGGTGACAGCTCGCGGCGGTCAGCACCCAGGTCGCGGTCGGGGCGGGCCCCCAGAAAGGCGGTTCCCAAGGCGCGCGTCGTGTTCCCCTCGGCGACAGGGTTGTACCCCCGTTCGACGCCGCGCCCGGCGCCGCGCGGGCTGACGACGGCCCAGTCGACGGCGCAGGCCGAATACAGAATCAGCGACAAGAGCATCGCCCCGACGACCGCCGCCAGAACGCCCTCTCCCGGGGTGGTTTTGATGCTCAAAAACGGGGCGCTGGCCGTCAGCATCACGCCGAAGATCAACAGCACCAGCGTCCCGCCGACGTAAATCAAAAGTTGCGTCGCGCCGACGAAATCGGCATTGAGGGCGAAGAACAAACCGGCCGTCGAACCCAGCGAGACGATCAACCAGAACGCCATGCGGGCCACGTTCTGGCTGACGACCACCGCAATCGCCCCCACGATCGCCGCCAGCGCGAAGACCCAGAACGCCCCCTCTTGAATCAACCACGCCAGGATCGTCACGGCCGCACCTCACTCTCGGCCAGCGCCGGGCCGGCAATTTCGAATCCCGAACGCTCGGCCGGCGCCCCCGCGTGGGCATCTCGCGAATGTCGGGCCGCGGCATGCCGCCTGTAGGTCTTGTTCCCCAGCGGCACCCCGACCCGAATCGGCCCGACGGTCGCTTCAGGCAACAGGGTCGTGCGGCCGAGTGAAATCGACAGCGCCAAAGGCCACACTGCCACCCCCAGAAACAGAAAACAACTGATCGGCAGCAGGTATTTCAGGCAGGTCGTCATCACCTGGTCGATGCGCAGCCTGGGCAGCGTCCAGCGGACCCACATCTGCACGAACACCAGCACACATCCCTTGCTGATGAACACCACGCACCCGAACAAGTTGACGAGATACGAGCCAACCGAAAAGCCGTCGAGCCAGCCGATCGGAAGCGCGCCGCGCAAAGGCCTCAAGAGCGCCTCGACCCCCACCCCGGTGTTCCAGCCCCCCAGAAATAGCGCCACGGCGATGCCGCTCACCGCAAACATGCTGGCGTATTCCGCCATGAAGAAATACGACCAGCGGATGCCGCTGTATTCGGTGTGAAACCCGGCCACCAATTCGCTTTCGGCCTCGGCCAGGTCAAACGGCGCCCGCTTGACGCTCGCCGTCGCCACCGTGAAATAGACGAAGAACGCCAGAAAGCAGAACGGGTCGTGAAACAGCATCCAGTTGTGCAGGCCGCCCGACTGCACGCGGCTGATGTCGAGCAGGTTGAGCGTTCCCAGGGCCGTGACGGGAACCAGCGCGCAGATGGCCATCGGAATTTCATAGCTGACCACCTGCGCCGCCTCGCGCATCCCCCCGAACAGCGACCACTTCGACCCGCTGGAATACCCCGCCAGAATCACCCCCATCACTTCCAGCGACATCACCGCCAGCATGAAAAACAACCCGACGTCGAGGTTCTGCGCGATCCAGCCGTCGGCCCAGGGCATGACGATAAATGCGCCGAACGAGGCGACAAAGACGATGTAGGGCGACGCCCGAAACAACAGCCCGTCGGCCGCCTGCGGACGCAAATCTTCTTTCTGCACGAGCTTGATGCCGTCGGCCAGCGTCTGCAGCCAGCCGAATTTCCCGCCGACCCGCGTGGGGCCCAGGCGGTCTTGGATGCGCCCCGCGACCTTCCGTTCGAGCCAGATGTAAAACAAGGGCGCGACGGCGAAGAACTGAATGATGATCACCGCGTGAACCAGCGCCGCCAACCCGAACGCCCAGACGGCGGACCAGTCGTTTCGCTGAAGAAACCCGGCAATCGAGTCGGCGGCGAACAGCGCGGTCATCCCTTGGCCTTTAGTGGCATAACGCCGGCGGGGCCTGGCCTGTGCTCCCGCCAGCCGGCTTTGCCAGGGCATGCCGGCTCAAAAACGGGGAACATCGACCTGACCCCCTCGTCAAGAGGCGCCGCGTTTCACCGGGCGGGTCGGCGATCAAGGGCTGAACTATGACACATAGGGTAGCCGGATTCAAGCGACAGAAACGCTGATTTCCGCAACAGAGAAACGGCATTCCCGCGCATGAAAAAACACCGGCCAGACCACTCTGGTCCGGCCGGCGTTCAATCCCGTGAACCTTGTCGCCCGAATCGCTCAGTCGTCGTAGTCGACCGTCACCACGCCGTTGCGCGATGTGACTTCGACCCGGTACTTGCCGTAGTCGTAGCAGACGTATTCGCCGCCACGCCGGCAGCACACCTGCGGTGGACATTCGCTGCACGGCGGCACGCAAATCTGCACCGCCACGCACTTCGTCGCACACGCATTGCACGGATCGCACGCGGCGCACGGATCTTTCACCGTCACGATCATCGGCACCGCGCAGGGCGCCTTGTTGCATTCATCTTTGTACCGCACGCAGTGGTACAGCTCGATCGGTTCACCGACCGGAACCGGCTGCGCGCCCGGAACCGCCCCGTTTGTCGCAGGAGACGACGGGGTCGAGGGCATCGGCGTCGGCTCGAGCGCCGGGGCCCCCAGCGTCGGCGCGCCGGGGTCGGCGTACGACGCCAGCTTGAACTTGTTCTTGGGGAACAGCTTGAACATCGGGCGGCTTCCCGCAGACGCCGCCGACGCGGTCAACGCCACCGCGCCGACCAGACAGGCACACAACAGGTTTCTCATGAAGATGCTCCTTCCCGGCCGAATCGGCGACGCGCCACCGGCGCGACAGCTCCCTTCGACCTGACAACTCAACCTTATACACGCAGGCGAACGGCGCCGGCGAAAAGCCAGCCCCGGGCACCACGACAACTCTACACCGCAATCAGGCGGCCCGACAGCGTGCCGCTTTGTTCCGCAGCAGATGCCGCTTTCAATGCAGCGACTTTGCCGGTTACGAATAATAGGAAGACTGCAATTCTGCAAGGGACACACAATAATCCGGTTTTCCGTGCGCGCCCTTCTCAGCCATCAGCAAACGTTCAGCGAACTTTGTGCCAATTGGGTCCCCACTCCAATCGACACGCCCCTGAGGCGACCGCCGGTCAGGCCGTTGCAGCCGCCTGGGCCGCGGCGGATAATCCACGTTGCGACAGACTTACGGTCGATTGACCGCCGTCGGTACGGCGCGCCGGATATTACTGCGCACCTGCCGAACCCTCACGCGCCTCGCCGACTTTGAACCTACGATGCCCGCCCGGACAAACATCAGCCGCGCAGCGTGGCGGGGCGCTAGACATGACGTCGCGGCTTTTCGCGTTCGTAACAGTTTCCCCCCGCGCTTCCTGAATCTGTTCCTGGCCTTCGCGCTGACCGCCGCCCTGATGGGCTGCGGCCAGTCGGCGGAGCGCGGGCCGCAAGCGAAAGGCCCCGATCGAACCGCGCAGGGCGACAGCACCCGCAAGTCGTCTTCCCGCGCGAAACCCGGCACGTCGCCGGCAAACGGCAAGAACGGTAAAACGACCAACGGTTCGGGACGCCGACAGGCCACACAGTCGCCCGGACTTTCCGATTCGAACGTGTTCTTCGCCCGCCCTCTCGAAGTCGTTCGCGAAGGGCGATCGGCCGACGCCGGCTCGCGCCCGCTACGTATCCCGAAGGCGACCGACGGCGAAACCAACGATGGCACATCGCCCTCGCGCGATTCTTCGACCGACGACGCGCCGGCCGCGGGCGCGGCCGACTGGGGCAGCCTGCTCACGGCCGAAGACCTGGCCCAGGAAGCCCAATCCATCCGGGCGCGGATTACCGACAAGATGCTTTCCATCGGCAAGTACAACGCCGGTTACAAAGAGCTGCGGCAAGACGCGGCCACGCTCGCGGCCCTGGCGACCATCGCCCGCGAACACCCCGCCCCTCCGAGCTGGCGGCGTTACGCCAACGAGATCCGCGATCTCGCGGCCACGATCGCCAATGCCGCAACGGCCCCGGGAGACGGCAACTATCAATCGGCCCGCGGCGCGAGCGACCAGTTGGAAGCGCTGCTCGCGGGCAACGCGCCGGGCCAGCTCAAAGAGTCGGGCGAAAAAACCCCTATCAGCGAGTTGGTCACCCGCGTGCCGCTCATGTACCGAATGGAACGTTCCCTCAACGGGCTGAAGCTCACGGTCAGCACCGAACCGCAGTTTCGCAAGGAATCAGCGAGAGTGGCTCACGAGGGGGCGCTTCTGGCGACGCTCGCGCGAGTCATCGCCGACGCGGGCTACCCCGACGCCGACCTCGATGAATACCGCGCCCACTCCACCGACCTGTCGCGCGCGGGGCTGGCGATCGTGCGTGCCGCGCAAGAGGCCGACTTTCGCGCCTACACCACCGCCCTCGACCGCTGCGCGAAAGCCTGCACCGGTTGTCATCAGGAATTCAAGAACAATTGACGGTGAAAATGTCGCGAGGCTACGCTACCCGAAACAGTGATGATCGGTGATGATCGCAACGACGTCACACCGTGCGGAGAACCCAATCAGAATGCAATTGACGGACGGTGACTCTGGAATCTGGACCAAGGCGGCGGCGATTGCCAGCTTTGCTGCCGCAATGGCAATTCCGGTCGGCATCTGTTCCGGTACGCTCATTTTCTTGATCGCGGCGGGACCAGTCGCCTTGGTTGCTGGATTTGGCGCAGGAATTGAGGCATTGTCTCGGCGTCGCTTTCGCGACCTGATTCCGGCTGTTTTTGCAATCCTGATCGGTAGTCTGGGAACTATGTTTCTCGTTTCCGGAATCATTCGCTGGTTATACACAGGCGTCTTTCCCACGAAGTAGCATCCGCCGGCGTCTGGAATTCATTTGCACATTGGCCGGCGGTAGACTGACGGCATGTCTGTTCCTCCAGCTGAGTTGGGACGACTGTGCCGGCCGGCGATGCGCTCTCCAAATTACAGGCGGCGCGTGGGTCAACGGACTGGCCTAAAAGCCCGTTGGTACGGGTAAGCGTCCGTCGCTGTCAGGCAAGAGCCTGCCGTACGCAACCGGCGCGGGAGTCCGTGATTTCTCAGCGAGCCTTCGGCTTTCCAGCCGGCTGGAGGTGCTTGATCAGGAATTCGAAGCCCGATTCCTTCGACTTGCCGTCCCCCTCAGATTGCAGCACGTTTTCGACGCCGGCCGTATCCAGCTTTTCCTTAATGATGGCCCCGAACTCGGCATGGTGAATCGAGATCCAGACTTTCGTTTCCGGCGGCAACGGCGTGCCGCCCAGCGCCGTCGAGTAGAACAGATACGTTGGAGGATCGTCGCGCGAGACATGCGTGATGGGGCTCGCGTCGCGCATCAGCTCCCGTTTTTTTCCGCTCGCCAGCTCGTCGAGCGATTTGATGTCGAAGAACGGCAACAGGGAAGTATGCACATTCCGGGGGCCGCCCACGCGCCTGAGAATCAGTTCCGGGTCGAGCGTTGTCGGCCCCCCCTCGGGCATCAGACAGGCGACGCGCGTCGAATACCGCTCGACGGGGTCTGGAGAATCGGGCCTCGCCAGGTCGTCGTGATAGGCAACCCACATGTCGATGATGGCGCCGGCAGAGACGCCGGTGAGCGCAATCCGTTCCGGGTCGATCTTCCACTCTCTGGCCCGGCTGCGGACGAACTGCACGACGCGGGCCCCGTCATGCATGGGGGCAGGATACGGGGCGGCATCGGGCGTTCCCGCGGTAAACCGGTAATTGGCCGAGATCACGCTGATGCCGGCGTGCAGATACCGACCCGCATCGAAACCCGCCTTGTCTCCCGCCAGAAATCCGCCACCGTGGAAATTGATCACAACGGGAGCGGGCCCTGCCGTCTCGGCCTGATACAGGTCGAGCAGGTTCCGGTCGTAGGGACCGTAGCGCACGTCGGCCTGCGTCGGTTTGACTGGATCCCTGGCTTCTTTCGCGCCATTCTCACGGGCGGTCGCCGCCGAGTCGCTTTGACGCTGGGGCCGGGCGTCGCCGGCCACTGACGAATGGAGGACCGACGGACCACCGGCGAAAACGAGACCGGCCGCAACAACGATTCCAAAGCGCAGCATGATGGCCTCTCGTTGTGAATTCGAATGGACCTATTGATTCCAGCGACTCTGGTTCCCAAGGTCCAGGAGCTTGGGAACGAGGGTAGACGGCGACCCTCGCTCGCGCTTCGGGTTAGTGTGGGATGGCCAAACCGCGGCGACACCAACCCGAAGCGCCAGCGAGGACTTGCGGCATCCGCTGACGCCTCCAGCCTCCGAAAGCGCGGGAGCGGGGGACAAGGCAAAAGTGGCTGAGAGCGCGGCCGCCCCCCATCCTCGATCCTTTCCCCGCGAGGGGGGAAGGACGAAACGCGCGCCCTCGAGGGCGAGAAAGGGCGTCGACCGGAACGGCACTACGGCTCCTTCTACGTCTACTGGAATTCACGACGCTCAGTCTCGCAATATCCAGCGCAGATCACGCGTCGCACTGTTGTTTCGCCGGGCGCAATTCGCGAGTCAGGGAACGCCTTTAGCCGCTCCTTGGCCGGCTTTCTTTTTCTTTTCGAGAGCCAGGGGCCCCCACCGCGGCTCCGGAAGCGTGGCAGCCCATTCTGCGAAAAGGTTCTGGAGTTGCGCCAACACCTGCGGCTGTTCGGCCGACAGGTCACGCGTTTCGCTCAGGTCGGTTTCGAGATCGTACAGGCCGGGCGGGGTGTTGGCAGACATGACCAGCTTCCAGCGGCCGTGCCGGATCGCCCGGAATTCGCCGACGCGCCAGTAGAGCGTTTCGTGGGGAGGTCGGTCGGCCTTTCCGGAAAGCGCCGGCAACAGGTCGACGCCGTCAAGCTGCAGATCGGTCGGTGGCTTGACGCCGGCAACGGCCAGCGACGTGGAGAGAATGTCCTGACAGATCACCGGCTGCGAATAGATCTTCCCGGCGGGGATGTGCCCGGGCCACTTCACGAAAAACGGGACGCGAACGCCTCCTTCATAGAGAGTTCCTTTCTGCCCGCGCAGCGGATGATTGCTGGCCGCGTTGAGCGGAGGGTGGCCGCCGTTGTCGCTGAGAAAGAACACGAGCGTGTCTTGCTCAAGGCCGGCTTCACGCAGCTTCGCCCTGACGGTGCCGACGGCGTCGTCCATCTCCGAAAGCATCGCCGCATACGTCCGCCGGTCGCCCTGCAGATCGGGAAAGCGATCGAGGTATTGGTTCGGGGCCTGCAGCGGCACGTGCACGGCGTTGAAGGCGACATACAGAAGAAACGGCCGATTCCGGTTGCGATCGATAAAAGCCGCGGCCTCGTCACCGAACGCCTTGGTCAGGTGCGGCGGGTCGTCAACCGCCTTGTCGTTGCGAAAGAGGGTTATTGCCGGCGGGTCTCGGGGAATGTAGGGTACGCCGACCGAATCCTTCAACGGCAAATACGATCGTCCGCCGCCGAGAAAGCCGTAATACTCGTCGAACCCGCGCCTGTGCGGGCGGAACTGCGGCGAGGTCCCCAAGTGCCATTTGCCGATGGCCATCGTGGCATACCCGGCTGGTTTCAGCAACCCGGCGATCGTCTGCTCTTCTTCGGGCAACCCGAATTTGGGCCCATCGCCGTTGAATTCGAAACCGAACCTCTGCTGATATCGCCCGGTCAGCAATCCCGCCCGCGTCGGGCTGCAAACCGGGCACGACACGTACCCGCTGCTGCACCTGACCCCCTCGCGCGCGAGGGAATCGAGATTCGGCGTAGGGATATCCTGACCTCCCTGGCAGCCGATGTCGCCGTATCCCAGATCGTCGGCCACAATGACGACGATATTCGGTTTGCGGGGCGAATCCGCCGCATAGAGGGTTGCCTGACTCGATTGAAAAAGTCCCAGCAAACCCAGAACGAAGGCCGCTGTAGGCGCGGCAGTACAAAACCTGCAGACGACCGTTCGCCAGCCTGTGCCGTTGGATTCGCTTCGCATGATCAGCTCTCCCCTTGGCGACGCATTGGTGCATGGCGTCAGCCGAACTCGCGGTAGCGCTGTGCATCACTCATGCCCCGATCTTATCTCGCGAGCCCTTGATGGTCACGGGAATTGCCTGGACTTCGAGTTCAAGAGACCACTTCTGCTGGAAATCGAAGAGTTCCAACCTATCATGGCAACGCTGGCATTCAAGCGCGGCATCAGCCTGGCTCCCTGTCAACGCGAAATCGTGCGACAACATGACATTCGGCGTGGCGTGCGGAGTAATCCTGCGTATCAAGTGCAATCGCACGGGTAGCGCCCTCTGACCGACCATGCCCACACACGCCAACCCGACAATCGCCGGCCTCATTCGCCCGAAATACGATCGCCCGTCTTTCGAGGCGATTCGCCAAACGCTCGACCGCTCAGGCACGCTGCGCATTCCCGTGCTCCCGTCGGGGCTCTTCGCGGCCGCCACCGTCACCGATTTTTCGAAAGGGACGAACTATCACAGCTCCTGGGTCCGCGACACGGTGCACGTCGCCTACGCGCACGCAGTGAACGGCCAAACGGTGATCGCAGCGGGTGCGGCACAGGCCCTCTGCCGGTTCTTCCAGACGCAGCGCCAGCGATTGCTCGACGTCATCGACGAACCGACGCTGAAATCTGACGCGATGCGCCGGCCTCACGTGCGCTTCAACGGCGACACGCTCACCGAACTCAACCAGACCTGGGCCCACGCCCAGAACGATGCCCTGGGCTACTTCCTCTGGCTCGTCGCCACGCTGTCGCGTGCCGGCCTGTTTCAGCCGGCCGACGACGAACTCGATCTCTTGCAACTGTTCCCGCGCTACCTGAACGCAATTGAATACTGGTCCGACGAAGACAGCGGCCACTGGGAGGAAGCGAAGAAGATCGAGGCCTCGAGCATCGGGGCGGTCGTCGCCGCCCTGCGGGCGTACCAGGCGGTATGGCCGGCAGACCTGGTTAAAGACCTGCTGGCAAAGGGCGAAGCCGCATTGCGCGCGATTCTGCCCGCCGAATGCGTGCAGCCCGACCCGGCCAAGCGCCGCGACTACGACGCGGCACTGTTGTTTCTGATCTATCCCCTGCGGGTGGTCGATTCCGCCACGGCCGATGCGATTATCGAGCGCACGGTCGCCAACCTGATGGGCGAGATCGGAATCAAGCGCTACCTGGGCGATTCGTTCTACTGCACCAACTATGAAACTTCGCTCGCGCGCTTGGGCGACGACCCGACGCGCGATTTCAGCACCGACCTCTCGGCCCGCAACGCATTGGCCATACCGGGAAGCGAAGGCCAGTGGTGCCTGTTCGATTCGACGCTGTCGACCATCTACGCGGAACGATATCGCACCAGCGGCCGGGCCGACGATCGGGAGAAGCAGACCGCGTTTCTCAACCGGGCGCTGTTACAGATCACCCGCGACGATCCGCCGCGCTGTGCCGCGATGCAGTGCCCGGAGTTGTATTACATCGAAAACGGGCGGATGCAGACGAGCAAAGCGGTGCCGTTGCTCTGGTCGCAGGCGAATTTGTGGACGGCGATGGAATTGATGAGCCAGGCGTTGCGGGAAGGTGGCCCCCGCGACTCCAACATTTTCCGAGCCCCTCCCTCTTGACGGTCTCTTGACGGGGGAGGAGGGGTCAGGGGTGGGGGTGGCGGATATAACCTGGATTCGTCGCAATTCGCTTGCCCCCCCATCCTCGATCCTTCCCCCGCGAGGCCCGCGAGGGGAGAAGGAGGAGAAATCGAAGAATTCAGGCTCGAATATCCAGCCCGGCCCGGCCACGCCCTTCCCTCGTGCCTCGGTCAGGGTCGTGCCACCCGGCCGCACGCGTCGACGCTTCAACGGCTTCCGCCGACCCCGCGCTGCTGCTGCAGCACCTGTCGGGCCCGCTGCAAGCCCTCGATCGTTTCGCCAGGATCGCGCAGCACGCCCCAGCGGCTGGCCTGCCACACGTGCCCGGTCTGCACGTCGAGCGCCGTCAGCCAGCGGTAACCGTAGCAGAACGTGTCGATGCACTTCACGCACCCCAGATCGAGAATCTCGCCATTCTTCTGTTCGGTGTGCCCCACGATCACGGTCTTTCCAGAAATGTGCGGCTCGGGCGCAAGCGCCTCCAGCAGCGACCAGCGCAGTACGTGCGTCGGCTGATCGGTCAGGGGGAGGCGCGGTTCGTAGTTCGCGTGCACGAAAATATGGTCGTTTGTTTCGTAGTAGTCGCGAAACGTGCGAATGAACTCGAGGTGCGCGGCGGGAATCACGTCGATGTCGCCCCCGAACCGGTACGAGTTGAGTGTGTAAATGCCCCCCAGCATCAGCCAGGTATCTTTCAGGCGTTCGTTTTCGAGCGCCCCGAGAAGCATTTCTTCGTGATTGCCCATGATGCAGATCAGAGTGCATTGCCGCGACAGCGCCAGCAGCCGCTCAATCACGAGGTTGGTGTCGCGTCCGCTGTCGATCACGTCGCCGATGCAGACGATGCGGTCGGCGGGGCCCGGCCGAATCTCGCCGAGCAGGGCGTCGAGGGCATGGGCGCAGCCGTGAATGTCACCGATGGCGATGAGGCGGCCGGAACCGTGGTTCGTCATGAGCGCGTGGTTTTCTGACGTGCCGGGTCACACGCGGCCGGATTGCGCTGGTGTGCACGGGAGGACGACCTTAAAGGGAAAAGGTCGCCCTCCCCCCTGGCAATTCAGCGACCAGGTTTTTGGTCTCTCAGTTTCCTCCGCTGTATGACAATTGCAACAAAGTTCGACGCGACGCAAGCAACGACAATCGCCATAGGTACCACGAAGGAGGTCGGAGGCCAGACCGCGATCCAGACAAAGACCACCGTGAGAATGACCGAAGAGACGATCATTCGGGCCAGATACGCCTTCTGGAAGAACGGCGGCAGTTCGACTCGCTGGCGCATGCCAGGGATTCTACCCGGCGTCTCATTGCCGCACGAGACCGAGGGCTTGCGCCCGCACAGCTATTACTCCACCGCCGCTCCGCAGCTAAATCCTCAGAGCTCCAACGGCTTGTCACCATCATGTGACAAACTTCGTGCCATTGGGTTGATCCCGGCGGTCGTCGTCCCCCGCCGAATCGCCTGTGAAATCGCGTCGCACGCCCCGCCGCCTGCCGCGCTCCCCCCCTGCAACCGTCGCAGCAAACCGAGGCAACCGGACGGAAATCGCCGCGAAGAGGCCCAAGCGGCGCGAAGGACGTTGCCAATTCTGTGCATCTTGAGCCTTCTTGTGGCCCATTCTTCCACCACGAACGGATAAAGGGCGCAGCGTGCCGCCCTGCTCGTCGCGTGCCGACGAAGGAGGAACGCTAATCTGCACTGATCGCCGCTGATCCGGTTCAGTGCCGATCAGTGTTCCCCGTTGACTGGTTGCGTCCCCTCGCCGATCGGGCCGCTCCCTTTGAGTGCCTTGAACTGGGCGACAACCTCTTCGTCTTGGCGAATGTCCGCGTCGATCTCGGCCTGATGGTCGTGGTAGAACGTGAGGGCCGCATAGACGTCCGCCAAGGTCAGTTGCGGAAACGACGAGACGATCTCATCGGCAGATTGACCCTGCTCGGTCCATAAGACGATGTCCTGGACCCGGATTCGATTGCCGGCAATGCGCGGCTTCCCCCCGCAGACTCCGGGGGTCGACTCGATGTGCTGTTTTTCGATGACCGGTTGCATACCACCATTCTACCCTGATTCGCGCGGGTTGCGAGAGCGGACTTCGACATTCAGGAACGGAGCTTTTTTCGTGTTCCAATAGAGACCAATGCCCCATGGGGCGCCGGTTCCCGTTTTTCCAACGGACTGTTACGCCGCAGGCATGGCGAAATGCCGTCACTCCGCGACTTCGCGTCGGTGTACGGCGGCGCCCTTGCGTTTGTTTAGCTGTGTGGGCCGGCAATCGAATTGTAGCCGCGGAGCGGCGGCACAGTGTCAGCCAGGGGCGTGAGCCGGCACCAGCCCCCGGTTCGAGTCTCATCCGCGCCTCGAAGCCCCGGCAGGGGCGACATGACTTGCGGCCGCTGATTCTCTGCGCCGGCCGTACACGTCAGGGGCGTTCCCCAATCGGAGCTTCGAACGACTCGGGCACGCTCCCCGGCGGTCCACCCGCCTCGGGCCGGCGTTCCGAAATTTTCCCCCGTTTGGCCTTCGATTCCCCCCGCCGGTCTGACATACTTCAGCTTCCGCCGGTTCGGCGCCCGCCGAGTTCTGGCGGTCGATTGCACGGCACGAATTATCGTCCCGGAAACGAGCCTATGCCTGTCAACGGTTGCCTCACTTCTCAAATGACGTCTCGTGCCGCGGTTGTTCGTTGGGCGAAGCAGGAGCTTCGGAAGGGGCGTCCCCAAGCAGAGCTTGGAAACGAGGAAGCACCGGCACCCCGCGGCTGCGGCGTCCTTCCCCGACTTGCCGGTTCTCTCGGCTTTGGCATCTGCCTACTGGCGGCATGGGGCGCGCGGGCCGACGTGATCGAGCTCAAAACGGGGCAGAAGCTCGAGGGAGACATCTTGAAGGAAAGCGCGACTGAGCTGGTGGTCGATATCGGCGTCGACGTGGTGCGCGTTCCGCTGGGGCAGGTCAAGTCGCGCCGCTCTGACCCGAACCTGCCCGCAAGCGGCGATTCGCAGCCCGAGCAGCACGGAGTCTACCGCACGGCCGAACTTCCCGTCCGCACGATCAAAGAACTGTCGCAGACATTTGGCGAAGGGGTGGTGCTGGTTCAGACCCCCAGCGGGCTGGGCTCGGGCTTCATCATCGACGAACGCGGCTTCTGCGTCACGAATTATCACGTCGTCGAGCAGGAGACGCGCGTGGCCGTCACGATCTTTCATCGCAGCGACGCGGGCGAATTTGTGCGCCGCCGCATCGACGACGTGGCGATCATCGCCCTGAACCCGTTTTTCGATCTGGCGCTGTTGCAGGTGCCCACGCAGAAAGACCTCAAGTTTCTGCCGGTTTATCTCGCCCGCAGCAACGACTTGCGCGAGGGAGACGAGGTGTTCGCGATCGGCAACCCATTGGGCCTCGAACGCTCGGTCTCACAGGGAATCATCAGCACCCGCAACCGCAACTTTCAGGGGCTGACGTACGTGCAGACGACGGCCGAGATCAACCCCGGAAACAGCGGCGGCCCGTTGTTCAACCTGCGGGGAGAGGTGGTCGGCGTCACGAACATGAAATTGATGTTCAGCGAAGGGCTGGGGTTTGCCATTCCCGTGGCCTATGTCAAGCACTTCCTCGACAACCGCGACGCCTTCGCGTTCGACAAGAACAACCCCAACTCGGGCTACCGCTACCTCGAAGCCCCCCGCCGGCGGGATTTTTCCTCGGGCCCGCGTTCTGCGACCCCGTAGTCGGGTGGTAGACCGGAATTTCGCGGGGTGTCGGGCATAGAGTATCTGCACAACTTCTCCTCCCCTTTCCCTCGTTGGGAGGAGCGGGCCGGTGTGAAAGACCGCGGGTCGTGCGGCAACGGCCAAGTGCCACCCAAAACCGGCGTGCTGCGTTTTTTCGGGAAACCGCCCCCCCCGAGGCGGGGTAAGGGGTGTCGGACCATTCCCGAATCAACCCCATAGGAAACCACCATGAAGATGCCCCTCTGGTCTGTGGCCTGCGCTGCGTCGGCCGCGCTGTGGCTGCAATCGGCCTCATCTCGTGCCGGCGAGCTGCCGGCCAAGGTGAAATCGTCCCCCTGCACGCAGGCGCCGAAGATCGACGGTAAGGCGGCTGAAGACGAATGGAAGGCGGCCCCCGCCATTGAATTCGACCTGACGATGTTGAAACTCGCGACCCAGACGCCGTCGTCGCGGAAGTGTCAGTTGCGGGTCATGAACTCGGCCAACGGCCTGTACGTTGCGCTGCGCGTTCCCGACCAGAAGGAAAACCGCACGTTTGACCCCCTCGAACTCGACCTGGCCGGTATCGTGTTCTGCCGCGGTAAAGAGCTGCAGGTGGGCGACGATCGCAAGTTCGTGGCCCCCGGCCTGTACTTCGACAAGCATCTGGTGAACCCCGGGCAGCCGACCGATTCAGATGCCGACGACGCACAGCCCGATGGCAACGCCGTCATGACGTATGATTCGCAGGCCAAAGCCTGGACGATCGAATGGGCCGTGCCGCTGGGCGCGACCGACAAGGAAGACATTCAGGTGAAGCCGGGCGACAGCTTCCGTTTCAACATCGCGTTCTTCGACTCGTTTCAACCCGGGGATCTCAGTCTGACCGAAATCGGCACCGCCTACAGAGACCTCGACCACGCCGACGCCTGGGGCCAGTTGGAACTGGCAGCCGACGTGAAAGACGACGGCGGGGCCGCGTTCAAGCCGTAATGGCCGGCATGGCAGCCGGCGATAGCAGCCGGAATGTGTGACCATCTTAAGCCGCTCGCGCTGTGCGGTCGTAATGTCGTAATGGGGTGCGAAAAGCCGCTTACTTTCTTCTTCGCCCGTTCCAAGGATTGCCGCCATGAAATACACGCTGCTGCCCCTTGCCTCCGCCGCATTTGCGTTGCTCTGCGGCTTCCCGGCCCGCGCCCGGGCCGAGCTGCCGGAAAAGGTCAAATCGGTCGCCTGCGCGAAAGCGCCCAAGATCGACGGCAAGATCGACGACGACTGGAAAGACGCCGCCCCCATTGAGTTCGATATGACGTTCATCAAGTTCGCCGCGCAGACGCTGTCGACGAAGCGCTGCCAATTGCGGGCGATGAACTCGGCCAACGGCCTCTATCTCGCGCTGCGTGTTCCTGACGAGAAAGAAAACCGCAGCTTCAACCCCGTCGAAGTCGACATTGCCGTGCTCTCGTTCTGCCGCGGTGACGAGCTGCAGGTGGGCGACGATCGCAAGATTGTCGGCCCCGGCTTTTATGCCGACAAGCACATCACCAAGCCCAACCAACCGAGCGACAACGACGTCGACGATGCGAAGCGCGACGGCCAGGGGGCCATGTGGTACGATCCCGAGGCCAGGGCCTGGACGGTGGAATGGGCCGTGCCGCTCAATGCGACCGACAATGAAGATATTCAGGTGAAGCCCGGCGATTCGGTGCGCTTCAACGTCGCCTTTCTCGATGCGTTTATGGCCGACGCGAAAGAGACGCAACTGGGCACAGCCTACAACGAGTTCGAGCGGGCCAGTGGCTGGGGCAAGCTGCAACTGGCCGCCGACGTGAAAGATGACGGCGGGGCCGCGTTCAAACCATAACGGCGGCAGTCGCGCCAGGAACGCGGCCGCCCCCTTTCGCTTGCCCGCGACATGGGCTATTTGCAGCCAACCGCCCGGGTTGGCCCGGCGGTCTGCGCGGCGGGCCGCCTTTCGCTTTGACTTTCATTTCTAAGGATACCGCCATGCACTGCTCGCTTCGCACCGTTGTCTCGACATTGTTCACCCTGACGGGGGTGCTGGCGGCGCAGGCCTTCGCCGCCGAGCTGCCCGCCAGGGTCAAGTCGGTTCCCTGCGCGAAAGCGCCCAAGATCGACGGCAAGATCGACGACGACTGGAAGGACGCCGCCCCGGTCGATTTCGACATGACGTTTGTGAAGCCCACTACGCAAACGTTTTCGACCAAGCGCTGCCAGTTGCGGGTGATGAACTCGGCCAACGGCCTGTACATCGCGCTGCGCGTGCCTGACGAGAAAGACAACCGCAGCTTCGACCCCGTCGAGTTCGACATCGCCGTGCTGTCGTTCTGCCGCGGCGACGAGCTGCAGGTGGGCGACGATCGCAAGATCATCGGCCCGGGTTTTTACGTCGACAAGCATATCACCAAGCCCGAGCAGCCGAACGAAAACGACGAAGACGACGCCAGCCGCGATGGCAAAGGGGCCATGTGGTACGACACGGAAGCCAAAGCCTGGACGGTCGAATGGGCCCTGCCGCTGGGCGCGACCGATAAAGAAGACATCCAGGTGAAGCCGGGCGATTCGGTGCGTTTCAATGTCGCCTTTATCGACGCCTTCATGGCCGAAGCGAAAGACACACAACTGGGTTTGGCCTACGGCAGCTTCGAACGCGCCGGCGGGTGGGGCAAGCTGGAACTGGCCGCCGACGTCAAAGACGACGGCGGTTCGCTGTTCAAGCAATAAGGCAACTCAAGAGAGCGAGCGTCACGAGCGCGCCGGGTGGCGCCTGCTTCATCAACCGACGCCATCGCGGCTGTTCAACGTTCCCTGCAACAATCGCGGGCAATTCCGATGCGACGGCGGGTTCCTCCGGGCCGAAACGCCAATCGTCGGCCCATTGCGACGGTCGGGCCGAGCCGCCGATAGCGGCCCTGCAGCGACCCACGAAAGTTCGCCATGCTCGACACCGGCATCGTGACTCTCGGGCTTTTGTGCCTGCCCCTGTTGCAGAACCCGGCCGCCATAGAACCATTGCGGCCGCCGGCCGACGCCCGGCCCTGGGACAAGTGGAGCGCGCGATTTCAGCAATCTGAAGGTTGGATCGGGGGAGATGGCGCCTATTCCGTGGCTGTCACCCCAGAGCGAACGCTGTGGCTCTATAGCGACACCTGGGTCGGCAAGGTCCGCGATGGCAAGCGAACCGACGCCACGATCGTGAACAACACGATCGGCGTTCAGGAAGGCCATGGCGACCGGGCGACGATGCAATTCTTCGTGCGCCGCGGGGCCGACGGCAAGCCGGCCGCGATGATCGAGCCGCCTGACGGCGCCGGGTGGTATTGGCTGCAAGGGGGCGTCGCCGCGAATGGCAGGCTATACCTGTTCTTGTCGCACGTCGAGCGGGCCGGCGACGGGGTTTTCGGGTTCCGGCAGGTCGGTGCGACGCTCGGAGTGGTCGACAACCCGCTCGCCGACCCGACCGATTGGCACATCGAGCAGAAGAAGGTTCCGTTCGTCGATTTCGCCGGCCGGCGGTTTCTGAGCTACGGCGCCGCGATCATGCCCTTTGGCGACGACTTCTACATCTATGGCACCGACGAGACGCAGGCAGACGCCGAACGCCCCAACAAGAAACTGGTTGTGGCCAGGGTCAAGGCCACGTCGCTCGACGACTTCTCAGCGTGGAGGTTTTTCGACGGCGGCCACTGGCAGGCCGATTTCAGGCGCGCCGCGCCGATTACAAACGGCGTGGCCAACGAATTGTCGGTGACGTGGCAGCCCGGCCCCAAACGGTTCTTGCTCGTCTACACCGAAAATGGCCTGTCGGAAAAGATCCTGGCACGGGTCTCGCCGGCTCCGGCCGGGCCGTGGTCGGCGCCCACCCTGCTCTACGAGTGCCCCGAGATGAGTGCCGACGCAAACGTTTTCACGTACGCCGCCAAGGCGCATGCTTCCGAGTCGCGCGACGACGAGCTGCTGATCACGTACGTCGCCAATTCGTTCGATTTCTGGCAGGTGGCGCGCGACGCGCGGCTCTACTGGCCGAAAGGCGTTCGCGTGCGCTGGAACGCCAACGGAAAGTAGCGGCTCGAGGGCGAAACCCCGGCGCGCGGCCAGGCGCAGCGCGCACCGGAATTCTCTTCCCCGAGGCGAGTTGGTCTTCGTGCCGCACGGCGGCGTCTGATATGATTCCGACGGCGTGCCGAAAGCCTGGAGATCAGGAATTATCTGAATCGGGCCGACGGCGCTGCGGGTAACTCCACGTGCGAGCCCGCGACGTTTCCCATAAGCAGTATTTCGGTGCCAGTCGGCATCGCCCGGTGCGCGCCACCAGCGAGCGAATTTTGCGCTCCGCAGCGGCGACTTACAGGGCCGCGACTGGTCCTCAAAAACGTTTGAAAGCGAGTTTTCCATGAAGCGTTCGACGTGTGTGCTGTCTCTCACGCTGGCTGCCCATGGCCTGCTTCTCTGGGGGGCTGCAAACGCGGCCGACCCCATTCCGTGCGAACGCCGCCTGCCGCGCGACGCGGCCATGTACTTCTCGTGCCGCAACGTGGCTGAGTTCCGGGCGCAATGGAACCAGACGGCCCTGACGAAGCTGGTCGAGATGGAGGCCCTGTCGGAAGCCAAAGGCGCACTGGCCGAACAGTTTGCCGAGGCGTCGCGGGGCATCGAGCAGCAATGGGGAATGTCGCTGGTCGATCTGTTGAACGTTCCCCAGGGGGAACTGGCCGCGGCCCTCTCGATGCGTCCCAACGCCGCGCCGCAGGGGGTCATCATGCTCGACTTCGGAGACAAACGCGACGAGATCAACAAGGTTCTCGAGAAGCTGGCCGAAGCGGCGACCGGCGCGGGGGCCACGCGCAGCGAAGAAGAATTCGAAGATACGCACGTGGTGCTGTTCCAGCCGGTGCCGCGTGAAGACGATGGCAACGGGCGGCCGCAACTGCCGCGCGAAGCGTATGGCTATTTCGTTCGCGACACGTTTCTGGTGCTGGGGACAAGCCCCGACGCACTCAAGGGGGTCTTGGCCCGCTGGGATGGCGCTAGTAACGAGGTGTTCGCCGAAGGGGCGGTCTATCGCTATGCGATCGACCGCTGCCGCGACCCGCATGCTGACGTCAAGCCGCTGGTGAGCTGGTTCGTCGACCCGATGGCGGCGTTTCGAGCCGGCTTGGCGGCGCAACAGGGGGGGCCGGCCGGAATGCTGCAGATGCTGCTGCCGGGCCTGGGGATCGAGGGCCTTCGCGGCGTGGCGGGTACGTACGACCTGGCGCGCGGCGATTTCGATATGATCAGCCGCACGCTGGTGTACCTCGAGCCGCCGCTGCGCGGCGTGCTGAGTCTGTTCCAGTTCGAGACGGTGCCGCACAATCCGCCCCGCTGGGTCACTGCCGAATCGGCGGGGTACCTGGCCTTCAACTGGAACCTGTCGAAGGTCTATACCGGGGTCGTAGGATTGGTCGACACGTTTCTGGGCCCGGGTGGGGCCGAACGGCACCTCGCACAATACGCCGAACAGGCGGGCCTGGCCGGCCTGCAACTCAAAAAAGACGTTCTCGACCCGTTGAGCGGCAAGATCCACATGGTCACCGAGTCGGCCGAGTTCGACGGCCAGTTGACCGAAACGTATCTGGTCGCGGCCGAGCTGAAAGACGTGGCGGCCGCCCGCGCGACTCTTCGCAAGCTGACGCAGTCTCCCCTGCTCGCGGTCAAAGAGCGGCAGTTTCAGGGAGAGAGCATTTATGAGATCGAGTCTGACGACGACGATGACGGCCCAGGCCCGGCGATGGGGTTGGCAATCGCTGAAAACCATCTGATGTTCGCCAGCGACGTGAAACTGCTGGAAAAAGTTCTGCGCGGCGCCGACGGGCGCGACCCATTGTCAGATTCGTCGGCTTACCGTCGCGTCGCGGGCCGCTTTCCCGAGGTGACTTCGTACGTCAGCTACAACCGCGAGGATGATGACGTCAAGCAGCTTCTGGCGATCTTGAAATCGGGCGCTCTGACCGGGCTTCTGGGCCCCAATGGCGAGGCCCTGGTGTCGCGGCTGCCGTCGTACGAAACGCTCAAGAAGCACCTGCCCTCTGCCGGCGGATACATGGAACCCGACGAACGGGGCCTGAAGTTCACCGGGTTCAGCCTGAAGGTCGAAGAGTAGGCGTCGAACACGGAACCTGCTGCGATCAGCGGGGTTCAATAGCTGGTGAGACCCCCGCACCGACGCTGGCGATGGGCCGGCCGCGCGGGAGGCGTTTCGGTGTCTTGATTCAGAAATGCGGTTCCTTGAGGCGAGTCGGTGTCTCACGGAATTTCGCACGGCTGACGCCCATTGACTGGTGGGCAGTAGGATCGACACAACTCACGAACTGCTGGCGAACACGCGAGTTTTTGCTCCCTTCCCCCCTTGCGGGGGAAGGGCTGGGGATGGGGGGGCAAGTCCCGGCGCGCCGGGATTCGATGCGTGAAAAAACCCCACCCCCGACCCCTCCCCCATCGAGGGGGAGGGAGAGGATCACGTGTCACGTGCGATGGGTCACAGGCACCCGGATTAACGTGGGGGCTTTGCCCCGGGAGGACCGCAATGAAAAGCCATTTGACGGCGTCGGTTGCAATGGTGGTCTTGTTCAGCGCGATCTCCGCCTGCCTTGCGGCAGACGAAAAAGCGCGCGACGAGAAAGGGCCGCGTCAGGTGTTCGACGAACTCGACGGCAACCGCGACGGCCGCCTGACGTCTGACGAAGTACCAGGCGCCCGGCGGCAGTTTTTCGAACGCCTGTTGCGCGTGGCTGACAAAGATGGCAACGGCGAGTTGACCGTCGAAGAGTTCGAGGCGGGGCTGAAAGGCGAGCCGCCGCTGGCGGCGCCCCCCTCGGGCGGCCCGGTCGGAGCAGGGCCCGGCGGAGGTCCCCCCGGCTTCGACCCCCGGCAAATGTTCCAGCGGTGGGACCGCAACAACAATGGCAAGCTGTCTCTCGATGAATTCCCCGAGCCGATGCGCGAACGCATGCAGCCGGCGTTCGAGCGTCTGGGGGTGACGGAAATCTCGGCGGAGCAGTTCGCCGAAATCGGCCGGCGATTCGGACCGGGTGGACCGGGCGGCGGCGGACCGAATTTTCAGCCCGCGTTTCTGCGGCGGCTTGATGCCAACGGAGATGGCAAATTGAGCCGCGATGAAATGCGGCGGGCTGTTGAGGTTTTCGACGAGCTCGACACCGACAAGAACGGCGAACTGGACCTGCGCGAACTGATGGGGGGCCCCGGCCCGATGGGTTTCGGCCGCCGGCCGCAACCCCCTGGCTCGGGCGCGCCCCCCGCTTCGGAAAAACCGGGCGGGGCGCGGTCTCAGGCGCCCACCCAGCCGCCCTCTGACAAGCCCGCGACGACGGCCGCCTCCGACGGTGGAAATCAGTATCGCCGCTACGACACCGACGGCGACGGCCGCGTCTCGCGCGACGAGGCGCAGGGGCGGCTCCGCAAGAACTTCGATCGCCTCGACGCCGACGGCAACGGCTTTCTCGAGCGCGACGAACTGCGGCGGGCGCTTCGCGAGCGGCAGCCGAAGAAGAAACCCGACGACCTCAAGGCGTGATCTCGACGATCAGGCCGGGCGGGCGGCGGTTTCGCGCGGCGGCACGTCGGCAACGGCGTGCCGCAGGTGCTGTACCCATGCCGGGGGCACGTTGATAAACACCCAGTCGCGCCGGAACCGATGCCGCGCCAGGCGCTCGCGCAGCACGCCGTCGAGACTCGCGAGCCGGCGGCGACCCTCGGAAGTCGACACCAGCCGTCTTAGCGACCGCATGTACATGTATTCGAAATACGACAACACGCCGTCGGGCGCGAGAAGCTCAAGCAGCACGGCGAAAATATCCTGCACGAGCTCTGCGGGAAAATTGTTCAGCGGCAGCCCGGAAATGATGATGTCATAAGGCTCTTCCGCCTGAAAAGTCTGAATGGGGCGCACGTGGACGCGCGCCCGATCGGCCACGCGTTGAAACTCAGGTTCAACGGCGAATCGCCGCTCGAGGAGTCCGGCGAACGCCTCATTCAGCTCGACCAGGTCGAATTGATCGCCGGGTTTCAAGAGCCGCACGATGCGCTGCGTGACCGCGCCTGTGCCGGGGCCGACTTCAAGCACCCGGGTCGGCCCCTGCCGGTGGGCGAGGGGGCCGGTCAGGGCCCGGGCCAGAAACCGGCTGCTGGGCGCCACGGCCCCCGTCGTTTCGAACCGGCACCGGTACTGACGAAAGAACTCGGCGTGTTCTGCGAAAATGCCGGGCATGGTTCTTAAGTCTGCAATTCAAACGCCGACTTTCGCTCGAGCGCCCCGGACTGCATCTGACCGGCAATATCGACGTTGACAAGCTGGCCCCACGCGCGCAGCAGATCCTGGCAGACGTTGCCCGGTTCGCCGGTACCGATCGGCTTGCCATTGATTCTGGTGACCGGCAGGATGCAATAGGGGGTCGAAGAAGTGAACGCTTCGTCGGCATTGACCACGTCGTACGTTTGAAAATCGCGGGTCTCGACCCTCAAGTCCGACTGCTCGGCCAGTTCCGCCACCACCTGCTGGCTGATTCCATGCAATGTGTTGCGGGCGGTGGGGGTCGCCAGCCGGCCGTTCTGAACGATGAAAATATTTGCCGTCGCGGTTTCGGTGATGTTGTCGTCGCGGTCGAGCAACAGCGCAATCGCCTTGGGGTCGACCAGCCGCGCCTGCTCGTCGGCCAGATACCAGTGCATTCGGCTTCGCGACTTGATTTTGGGGTCGAGACACTCCGGGGGCAGATGGCGGATGCTGGGCGTAACCACATGCTGGCCCGAGGTGTACTTTTCGGCCCAGAGTTCAAAGGGCAACGGAAAGGTGTGCACGCAAATCGTGGGCTTGCGATGCAGGGCCATCCCGGCATAACCCATGTAGGTCAGGCTGGTGCCCGCCGTGATGAACATCGAGACGCCCAGGTCGTGGTGCGGTGCGATGAGCCGCGCGTTGTGGTCGATCAGTTCCTGCACGAGGTCAAACAGCGCCTCGCGGGTCAGATCGATTTCGAAACCGACGTGCTTCAGCGACCGGAACAGCCGGTCGACGTGGCCGTCGAGCCGGAACGGGCGATGGTGAAACGTGCGCGCCATCTCGGTGACCGAGGCCCCCATCACGATTCCCTGGTCGAAAACCGACAGCGTCGTCTGGGAGATCGGCGAAATGCGCCCGTTGAGGTACGCCAGCGGCTCATCCATCTTGACACCATGAGGGAAACGTGAAAAATGGCCCGCAGTTACGGCCATTCTGCCCGGCGGCTGGTCGCGGGCGGGCCACCGCATTATAACGCCGGCAGGACCGTTTGCACCCGAGACTTCTGCCGCGGCGCAGTGACTTCGTTCCAGGATTGGTACTGCTTCTGTGACGCGCCTGGGACGAATCTGGAGCTGGGCGAAGTATCCGGTGGCGATCGGTATTCTCTTCGCGCTGTGGTGGTTCAATCGCGACGATATTCAGAAAGTCGCACGCACGCCGAAGAACTGGACGTTCTTCCTGTTCGCCATTCTGCTGATCACCGCGTCGAACCTGCTGACGTTCGTGCGCTGGTACCTGCTGGTCTGGGCGCAGAAATTCGCGTTCCGGGTGCGCGACGCGTTCCGCCTGGGTTTCATCGGCCTGGTCTGCAACTACATGGGGCCGGGCGCCCTGGGAGGAGACCTGTTCAAGGCCTGGCTTCTCGCGCGGGATCAAGAATCGCGCCGCACCGTGGCCGTCGCCACCGTGCTCCTGGACCGCATTCTGGGAATGCTGGCTCTGTTCATGGTGGGGGCGGCTGCGACCTTGATGCCGATTTCGATCCCCCCCGAGCTGAAGATCGCCACGATCTTGTTGTGGGCCGGGTCGCTGGCAGGACTCGGCGGCGTGGGATTGATGCTCTTGCCGGCGACCACGCACTGGCGGTGGGTGAACCGCCTGGCCGAAATGCGCTTCGTGGGGCGCTTCCTGGGCGAATTGATTCACGGGGTCAGACTCTATCAATCGCAGCCCGCGGTTCTGCTCATAGCGCTTGTGATCAGCCTGATCAGCCATTCAGGCCTGATCGTGGGCTTCTTCTGTTGCGCCCGGTGGATGCAGCAGCCGTGGGTGCCCGACCTCACCACCCATTTCTACTTCATGCCCAATGCCGAGCTGTTTTCGGTGCTGGTTCCGGTTCCCGGCGGCGTCGGCTCGCTGGAAGCCGCGATTTCTTGGTTTTACGAGCAACTGCGTCCCGAGTCGGTGGAACCGGCTCAGGCGGCGGCCGCAGGGTTCATCGCGGCCATCGCGTTTCGCGTGGTGACCATGGGCATCGCGGCAGTGGGCGGGTTCTACTATTTCCTGGCCCGCCGCGAGGTGTCGGCGGCGCTGAGGGATGCGTCGGTCGAAGCGACGTAGCCGAGTGAGCGCGCCGCGACCGGGCGCTTCCATCAATACAAACGAGCCGCAACCACGCGGGCATCGGCGAAATCTGTGGATCACCTGTCGGAGTGCGGCGAGTTCTCGCCGCTTTGGGAATTTCGACCACCCCAACGATTTTCCCCGCTGTCAATGTACCGGGGATTTCCGATCCAATTGATAAGAACCACCGAGCACACCGGGGCCACGAAGGGCGCAGCTTTGAAATCCGCAGGCAATTGGTTCAAAAATTGAATTCTCTGTGCCTGCTGTGTGCTCCGTGGTTGATTCCCTGGTTGTGCGCAGGCGCAAGCTGCGGGCTGTTTCGCGACGGCGCTATTTTCCGTTCGCCGTCCCGCCGACATCACCCAGGTCTTCCCGTGCCGCGACCGGCTTCGCGCCCCACCGCGCCAACTGGTCGCGCTGCTTGCGCAACAGGTGAATGCCGGTGATCAGCGTATGAATCGCTCCGGCGAAATCGCGCAGGGCCTCGCCGTACCGCTGTTCTGCCAATGCGGTTTTCGCCGCCTGAAAGACGCTGCCGTGCTGGCCCCAGTCGATCGACCAGCCCTCTTCCACGGCGCTGCGCTGCAGATTGTACTCGAGGTTGGCCAGTTCGGTAACGAACGCCGGGGTGAGTCGCGCGAGCGCCGTTCGATACGGGGTGCCCGGCCCTCGTCGCCTGAAGTCTGACCCGTCGAGCGCCATGCGCCGGCGGCGCAGCCAGTGCAAGAGCAGCGCTCCAAACCCGACAATCCCGAGCGCTTCGACGGCAAAGCCCGCCAGCGGGCGGCCCAGGAGCAGAAAGGTCTGGCCGGCGATGAACAGCACGGCGGCGACAAATGCCCCGATCAACTGCCACCAGTCGATGGCCGTCCTGTCAGAATGCCAATCTTCCGCGACGTCGTCTTCAGGGGGAAACTGCGGCGGTATGGGGCCCACGCGCACAACCAGCACCGTGATATTGTCGGGGCCACCCCGAAGATTGGCGAGATCGACCAGCAGCCGGCATGCCTCGGGTGGAGGCAGTTCTTTCGCGACTACTCCGATTTCTTCATCGCGGACCAGGCCTGAGAGCCCGTCGCTGCACAAGACGTACACGTCGCCCGGCCGGGCGGGGTACGGCCCCTCCATGTCGACCTGAACTGTGGCCGCGGGCCCCAGGCTGCGGGTGATGACGTTGCGGGGCTCAAACCGGTAAACTTCTTCCGGCGACAGCAGCCCCTGCCGCAAGAGCTCCCATTGCAGGCTGTGGTCGAACGTGAGTTGTTCGATTCGATCGCCGCGGATGCGATAGACGCGGCTGTCGCCCACGTGGGCCACGAGCGCCCCGCGGGGGCCGAGCACCAGCGTGGAACAGGTCGTACCCATGCGGGTGAAATCGCGGTTCATTTCTCCGCGGGCGTTGATGGCGGCGTTTCCGGCCAGCACGGCGGCCTTCAACGCCTCCTCAGACGATTGCTCGCCGAGCTTGTGATAGGTGTGAGGAATCGTGTCGGCAGCGATCTTGCTGGCCAGTTCGCCGACGGCGTGGCCGCCCATTCCGTCAGCGACCAGAAACAAATGGCCCCGCTCGCCCCATTGCTCGCGACTGCCGGCCATGCAGACGGCATACGAGTCCTGATTGTTCCGGCGACGGAAGCCGATGTCGCTGAGAGCAGCGTATTCGACCCGTTGCTCCCAATACATCGGCGGCTCCCGAAATGGCTGTCGGCGAGGCGTTCGACGGGTTTCCGGGCGGTGCGACCCCCGATCTCCACGAAGGCTGCTTTTCCAACCCGCGCAGCGACGCGGAGGATCTGCGCCGCCGTGAAATCCACCTGCCCCTCAGTTGAATTTAACACTTTAGGCAGCCTTTATGGATAGGTCATTTTCTGAATATCCGGGGGCAATTCGCCTTGGCACATTCTGCCACCCCGCGTAGAATCCCGCCCCGATTGGCCGCCCCGTGCGATCGGCCGCGGGAAAGTCCGCGTCAAATTCAACACAAAACAGAGTCTCATGCCCGCGAGGCCGATACCTGCCGCCGATTGCCCCCGAATGCGGTCGCCGGCGCCAACAGCGCGCCTTCGGTTGCAACCCGGGTGGGCGGTCGCGGCCCTGGGGGTGTCGCTGGCGGTATTTTCCAGCGGCTGCATGCATAGGCGGCTCACAGTCCGGTCGGAACCAGCGGGGGCCGCGGTGCTGATTGATGGCGAGGAAGTGGGCTTTACGCCCGTCTCCATCGATTACACCTACTACGGCACCCGCGAAATCACCCTGGTCAAAGACGGCTACCGAACGGCGACCCTGTTCCAGAAGGTTCCCACCCCCTGGTACCAGGTGTTACCGCTCGAGTTCGTGACCGACAATCTCGCGCTGACTCAGATTCGCGACAAGCGCGAAGTGCTGTACACGCTGGAGCCCGACCAGATTCCCGCCACCGATCAGGTGCTCGAGCGGGCCCGGAATCTGCGTTCGAACGCCATGCAGACCGAGGGGCTGTCGCCGTAGCGCGTCCGAACTGGGTTGTCGGGTGCCAGTGCCACCTGATGCCGTCAACAATTTCTCTCGGATGGAAAGAGCCGCAAAAAAGCTCAAGAGGCGCAAAGGACGTTGCCAATTTTGTGCCCCTTGAGCTTCTTTGTGGCCAATTTCTTCCGTCACGACGGGTTAACGGCGTAAGGTGCCACCGTTAGCGACCCATCGGTTCTACAGCTCTTCCTTGCCGTTCCCTTGGACGAGGGGTAGACGGCGGGGGTGGGGTCTGTTGATTTCAAATCTGAAATTTTCAAATCTCAGATCGAAGTCGCTCGCTCCCCCGTCATTTCAGCCCCGAGTCGCCTTTCAGCGCCCCGCCGACGCCGATCTTTTCGGGGTGACGGGCAATCTTGTCGGCGAAGATCCGCAGATCTTTCATCGCCGGCTCGAGGTTTCTGAGAATTACCTGCAACGACGCCGCAGAGTCGTTCAAGTTGCGATAGAGCTGCGGGTCTGACACGAGCAGATTTAACGACCCCTGTTCGTGATTGACGGCGCGCACGAACTGATTCAGCTCGACCAGCAGCACCTCGAGATTTCCCACGCTGCTGTCGAGCTTGGTGACGATCGACTGGCTGCGCTTGGCCAGAGGGCCGGTGACTTCCGCCAGGTTCCCGAGGCTGGCGTCGGCCTTGATCACCGCCTGCCTGACGGCGGCGATCGTGCGGCGCGTGTCTTCCATCATTTCCGGCAGGGCCGCCAGGGTCGAGCGCAGGTTCTGCTGATTCTGGGGGTCGGCGAGCGTCTGGTTGGCGCTACGCATCGTCAGGGTGAACTGATGCAGCGACTCAGCAGCGTGTTCGATTACCGAATCGAGGCTGCCGCGGTGGGTGTCGGCCAGATTGTTGAAATTCCGGCCGACTTTACGCCACTCGTCGCTGGTAGCGGCAAATGACGCCAGCGTTTCGTTGAGCTTCGCCTCGACCCGGCTGATCAACTCGAGCGGGTCGCCCTCGGAATTGCCATCCAGCTTGTCGCCCGGCTTGAAGTATTCGCGCAACGTGCCGGGCGAGAACTCGATCGTCGCGTCGCCGAGCAGCGACCGCGAGAGCATCGGCCGGCTGTCTTTCCTCAGTGGATGCCGCTTGGCCACCTCGACCAGCACGTTGACCCCCCCGCGCTCTTCGTCAAACGACACCTCGCGTACCGTCCCGATCAGGATCCCGCTTTTGCGAACAGGCGTGCCCCGCACCACGCCCGGCGCGCGATCAAAATGGACGACCAGCAGGTAATGTTGTTCCCACAACCAGCGCATTTCGCCGAAGCGAAACACCAGCCCCGCCGCGACGAAGGCCGCGACGACGACCAGCAGGCCGACCCGAAACTGCAATTGCCGTTCTGTCATGACGATTCCTCTAGCGCACGGCCAACTCTTGCAGTCGCTCGCCGGCCTGGCCGTGCACAAACTGGTAAACCCGCTGGTCCGACGCCGAAAACGCCTCGGCCGGGGTCCCGTCAAAAATGATCTGCGATTCGCCGTGCCGCAGCCTGGGCAACGGGTACAGCATGATCACGCGATCGACCGTCCGCCCGACAGTGACCATATCGTGCGTGACGACGATGCTGGTAATGGGGCGCCGCTCGCGCGCCTGCACGATCAGCTCGTTGATCACGTCGCTCATGATCGGGTCAAGCCCCGTTGTCGGTTCGTCGTACAGCATGATTTCGGGCGACAGGGCCAGGGCCCGCGCCAGCCCGACGCGTTTTTTCATACCACCCGATAGTTCGGCGGGTTTCTTGCGGCACACCGACGGCGGCAGGCCCACCTCATGCAGTCGTTCGCGAACAATTTCGGCGATTTCCACGTCCGAGAGTTGCGTCGTCTGCCGCAGACCGAAGGCCACGTTGTCTTCGACCGGTAGGCTGTCAAACAGCGCCGCCTGCTGGAACACGTAGCCGAACCGCACGCGCTCTCGGGTCAGCTCTTTTTCACTGCGCGTGAAATGCGAGCGGCCGTCGAGCAGCACGTCGCCCGTCGAGGGGGCCAGCAACGCGATCATCAGCTTCAGCGTGACGCTTTTCCCGCAGCCGCTCTCGCCGATAATCGCCACCGACTCGCCACGGCCGATCTGAAATGACACGTCGCGGAGCACCTCTTGCGTTCCGAAGCGACGATAGACCTGCCGGAATTCAATTAGCGGCTCAGCGTTCATATCAATCCCCCCGACGGCAACCCGAACAGCGGGTACAGCCCGTTGAAGACGATTCCCAGAAAAAAGTCGAGCACCAGAATCGCCACAAAGCCAAACACAAACGCTTCGGTGGCCGCCCGCCCCACCCCTTCGGCGCCGGCCGTGCAGTTGAAGCCGCGCTGACAGGCCACCACCGCGATCGCCGATCCGAAGAACACCGACTTGGCCACCCCGCTGAACAGCTCGTACCAGCCGATGTACTGCTCGGTGTGGTTCCAGTAGTGCACGCTGTCGATTCCGCAGACCTGGGTCGAGATGAACCACCCCCCCACGACCCCGGCGGCGTCGGCCATCAGGGTCAGGACGGGCACCAGCAGCGTGCAGGCGACGAATCGCGGCACGACCAGATGGTGCATGGGGTTGGCGCCCAATACCCGCAGTGCGTCGATCTGCTCGGTGATGCGCATGGTGCCCAGTTCCGCCGCCATGCTGCTCCCCACGCGCCCGGCCAACATCGTGGCCGCGAGCACAGGCCCCAACTCTTTGACCAGGGCGATGTTGATGACCGCGCCGAGATTGGTTTCGAGGTGCATGAAGCGGAACTGTTCATACGATTGAACCGCCATCACCATGCCGATGAAGGCCCCGGTGATCATCACCACCGACAGGCTGGCGACCCCCACCTGAAACAGGCAGGGGAACAGAACGCCGCTGCGCGGCAGCCGCGTCACCAGCCAGCTCAGCATGTCGAAGAAAAAGAGCGCCAACCCCCCTGCCTCATCGATCGCGTGGAGGGTCGTGCGACCCAGCCACTGGATGAAGCCCTCGCGTTCGTTCGGTATGGCGGCAGTTGACATATAGGGTGAAAACCAGTCGTGCGGAAAATGGCCGCGAAATCTACCCGATTCGACAAAATGACGGGAGGCCAGTTTGCACGCGACCGGAAGCGCGCCGGCGTTGAGTTGGCGCGCCGGCCCCGTTACGCTCGCGTGTAGAACACCGCGTTGCGGGCCCTCGTCGAAGGCGAGACCTGAGTCCATTGGGAAAGCGAGCAGGAGCCTCTGAACGTGAAATGGCGATCAACGACCATTCTCTGCGTCCGCCGGGCCGACCGCGTCGCCATGGGAGGCGACGGGCAGGTCACGCTCGGCAACACGATCATGAAGCACGACACCCGCAAACTGCGGTGGATGCTCGACAACAAGGTATTGGTCGGGTTCGCCGGCTCGACTGCCGACGCGTTTGCCCTGCTTGAACGTTTCGAGGCCAAGGCGAAGAATTACCCGGGCAACATCCCTCGCGCCGCCACCGAATTGGCCCGCGACTGGCGAACTGACCGGGTCTTGCGCCGCCTGGAAGCCCTGATGATCGTTACCAGCGCCGAACATACCCTGCTGATCACCGGCCAGGGAGACGTCATTCAGCCGACCGACGGCATTTTGGGGATCGGCTCCGGGGGCGCCTACGCCGCGGCGGCGGCCCGGGCGTTGGTGCGCAATACCGAACTCGCTGCGAGCGAGGTCGTTCGCAAGTCGCTGGAAATTGCCGCCGAGATCGACATCTATACCAATCGTGAAATCACCGTGGAGGAAATGTCGTGTCAGAAATGACGCCGCGCGATATTGTCGCGCTGCTGGACGAACACGTCGTGGGCCAAAGCGAGGCCAAGCGGGCCGTGGCCGTGGCCATTCGCAATCGCTGGCGCTGGCAGCAACTGGCGCCTGAGATTCGCCGCGAAGTCACCCCCAAAAACATCATCATGATCGGCCCGACCGGCGTGGGAAAAACGGAAATTACCCGCCGGCTCGCGAAGCTCATCAAAGCGCCTTTCATCAAGGTCGAGGCGACCAAGTACACCGAGGTGGGCTACCACGGCCGCGACGTCGAAAGCATGGCCCGCGATCTGGTCGAGGCCGCCGTGACGATCGTCAAACAGCAGAAACGGCAGCAGATCGAAGAGCAGGCGCTCCAGCGCGTCGAAGAGCGGCTGGTCGACCTGCTGACCCCCCCGGCGGCCGAGCGCCCGGAAGACGAGGTTGAGCACGAGAAGGCCGAGAAGCGGCGCGACCGCACGCGGCAGAAATTCCGTGACATGTTGCGCGACGGCGAACTGGAAGATCGACCGGTCGAACTGAACGTCGAACAACGCACTGTGCCCGTGCAGATCTTCTCGAACATGGGGCTCGAGCAGATGGACGTCGACTTTCAAAACATGTTCGAACGGCTGATTCCCCGCCAGAGCCGCGAGCGGCGGCTGACCGTGCGCGAGGCCCGGCAGGTGCTGCTGGAACAGGAAGTCGAAAACCTGATGGATCGCGATTCAATTGCCGAAGAAGCCGTGCGGCTTGCCGAGGATTCGGGAATCATCTTCATCGACGAACTCGACAAAATCTGCGGGCCTGACGGCGGCGGGCACAGCGTCGACGTCAGCCGGCAGGGCGTTCAGCGGGACTTGTTGCCCGTCGTCGAGGGGACGACGGTGCAGACCAGGTACGGCCCGGTGCGCACCGACAACGTGCTGTTTATCGCCGCGGGCGCGTTCCACAAATCGAGGCCGTCGGACCTGATGCCCGAGCTCCAGGGGCGGTTTCCATTGCGGGTCGAGCTCAAAGACCTGACGCGCGACGATTTTGTGCGCATCCTGCGCGAGCCTTCGAGTTCGATCACGCGCCAATACCAGGCGCTCCTGGCGGCTGACGGCGTCGAGCTTGAGTTTACGCCCGACGGCATCGAGGCGATGGCAGACATCGCCTACGCCGTCAATCAATCGACCCAGAACATCGGCGCCCGCCGGTTGCACACGATCATGGAAAAACTGCTGGAAGAAATCAGCTTCGATGCGCCCGCGGCTGAATTGAAACGCGTGACGCTCGACGCGGCGTTTGTCCGCGGCAAGCTCGAGCAGATCACCAAAGACGAAGACTTGAGCCGGTTTATTTTGTGAGCATCACCGTACCGCTCTGCCACCCGTGCCGGAAGAAATCTTCGACGTCGTTGATGAAGCCGACCGCGTGATCGGTCAGGCGCCTCGATCGGTCGTGCATCAGCAGAAACTGCGGCACCGGGCGGTGCACATTTTCGTCTTTAATCCGCACGGCGAACTGCTGCTGCAATTGCGGTCAGCCACGAAAGACGAATACCCACTGTGCTATACCTCGTCGGCCTCAGGCCACCTGGGTACGGGTGAATCGTACGATCAGGCTGCGCCGCGCGAGCTCGAAGAAGAACTGGGGCTGACGGGTTGCGCCCTCGAGCGACTCTACAAGTTCTCGGCCGCGCCCGAGACGTCGCACGAACACACGGTGCTGTACCGTACGGTGGCCGAGCGCCCCCTGCGCGTCGATACAAACGAGATCGCGGCAGCAGAATACCGGGGGCTCGACGAGATTGCCGCGATGATTGTCGCCCGGCGAGAGAAGTTTTGCCCGTGCTTCCGCACGTTGTTCAACTGGTATTGCGAGGCGCAGGGCGTCAAACCTCCATCGGCGTTTGGAGCAATTTGAGCTCGCGGGGAAGCTGAAAGTGGACGTCTTCGTGCCGAATCGTCACGTCTTCGGCTTCGGCCCCGAACTGCTCACGCAAAAACTCGACGCATTCCTGCACCACCACCTCAGGCGCACTGGCCCCGGCGGTGATCAAAACGGCCTTGACACCCTCGAACCATTCCGGCCGCATCTCGTTGACGCCGTCGATCAAGTACGCGGGCTTGCCGAGCTCGGCGGCGATTTCCTTGAGCCGCTGGCTGTTCGAGCTGTTCTGACTGCCCAGCACCAGAACCAGGTCGGCCTGAGGCGCCAGTTCGCTGACGGCTTCCTGCCGATTCGTCGTCGCGTAGCAGATGTCTTCTTTCGGCGGACAAGCAATTTCGGGAAACCGCTCACGCAATCGCTCGATGACGCGGTTCGCCTCGCAGACGCTGAGGGTCGTCTGGGTCAGATAGGCCAGCTTCGTACCGGGCGCAAATTCCAGCCGATCGACCTCTTCGGGTGAATCAACCAGCACGATGTTTTCGGGGGCCTCGCCCATCGTGCCGATCACCTCGTCGTGCCCCTCGTGGCCGATCAGAATGATGCGATACCCGCGGCGGGTGAAACGGACGGCTTCCAGGTGTACCTTCGTGACAAGCGGGCAGGTCGCGTCGATCGTCTTGAGTTTGCGTTCGCGCGCCTCGGCACGCACCTGCGGCGAAACGCCATGGGCGCTATACAGCAGATAGGCCCCGATCGGCACATCGGAGATCCGATCGACAAACGTCACGCCTTGGCGCGTGAACCGTTCGACGACGTATTTGTTGTGTACGATCTCGTGAAACACGTAGATTTCCGGGCCGCAGATCCGCAGGGCCTGATCGAGACACTCGATGGCCATATTGACCCCGGCGCAGAAACCACGCGGGTTGGCAAGCAAGACTTTCATGAGCTCAGGCGTTCTTAGCAGGAAGTTCGCGGCCGGCGACGCAAGCCGCAGGGACGCGGCGAGTGTAACAGAACCGGGCCGCTTAAGGGACGGCAAACCGCCAGGAAACATGCGCGGCGCTCACCGCCTTTGACTCCCTCACCCGCCCGCCTAGAATTGGCTGCGAGTCGAATCGACCCAGTTTGCCCCTGAGGCATTTATGGCACAATCGATACCGGCGACGGTGGGAGAATTACGCGCCAGCGGCTACGTCAGCCGCAGCGTAAAAGCGGAAATGCGCCGCAACCTGCTGCAGAGGTTGCGTGAAAAGGCGCCTCTGTTTCCGGGAATTGTCGGTTATGACGACACCGTCATTCCCCAGGTGCAGAACGCCATTCTGTCGCAGCACGACATGCTGTTTCTTGGTCTGCGCGGACAGGGCAAGACCCGCATGCTCCGCATGCTGGTCGAGTTTCTCGATCCCCAGATTCCCGTGATCGCAGGCTCTGAAATCAACGACGATCCGTTCGCCCCGATTTCGAAATTCGGCCGCGACCTGCTGGCCCGGCACGGCGATGCCTGCCCGGTTGCCTGGCTCTCGCGTGAACGCCGCTATCACGAAAAACTGGCCACGCCCGACGTGACCATCGCCGACCTGATCGGCGAAGTCGATCTGATCAAGCATGCCGAAGGCCGGCACCTGGCCAGCGAAGATGTGATGCATTTTGGGTTGATTCCCCGCAGCCATCGCGGAATCTTCTGCATGAATGAGCTACCCGACCTGAGCCCCAAGATTCAGGTCGGGTTATTCAATGTGCTCGAAGAACGCGACGTGCAGATTCGCGGGTTTCCCGTGCGGCTGGACCTCGACCTGGCGATGGTCTTCAGCGCCAACCCTGAAGACTACACCAACCGCGGGCGAATCGTCACCCCCCTGAAAGATCGCATCGGGTCGGTCATTCAGACGCACTACCCTCTCTCGCGCGAGCTGGGCATTCAGATTACCGACGAGAACGCCTGGACCGATCGCGACGGGCAGATCGACGTGCAAGTGCCCGGCTTCCTGAAAGAGATTGTCGAAGAAACTGCGCGCTTGGCCCGCACGAGCGGCCATGTCAACCAGGCTTCGGGCGTCAGCGTGCGCATGTCGATCGCCAACTATGAGAACCTGATTTCGAATGCCGAGCGCCGCGCACTGACGACGAACGTATCGCGCACCGTGGCGCGAATCAGCGATCTGGCGTACCTTGCGGCCAGCTCGCGCGGCAAGCTCGAACTGAACATGACCGAAGAACCGGGGCAGGAAGACAAGTTGCTCGCGCGGATCGTCGAAGAAGCGGTGAAAAACATCTTCGACCAGCGCCTGAAGCCGGGGCAGTTCAAAAACGTCGTCGAGTTTTTCGAATCGGGTCAGTCACTCGAAGTGGGCGACCGGCAGACGTCTGCCGAATATACCGATCGCATCGGCCAGGTGCGCGATTTCGCCAGGCAGGTTGCGTCGATCGGTCGCGAGTTGGAGCCCAACCTGGCCACAGGCCCGTGCGCGGCCGACCTGGCGGCGAGCGTCGCCGAGTTCATTCTCGAAGGCCTGCACTGCCACAACCGAATCAACAAGAAGACGCGCAACAGGTCCACACATTACGGTTCAGGCTGAGCAACCGTGTGTGCCCCGCTGGCCAATCGCGGCCGCGGCTCAAACACCCTCGCGCGGTTCGCTCCGTTCGAAAATCAACGGGTTGTCTGAACGGGGGTCGTTGACGCGCAGCACGATCTTTCCCGCCAGCACGTCGGTCAACAGATCGCCGCAGACTTCGGCCCGCCAACCCTGCATGAGTCGCGGGGGCTCGCCGTCGCGTTCGCCGTAGACGTGCCAGCGCACGAGGTGCTTGAGGTCGGCGTTGGCGCCCACCAGACCCATCGCCACGTCGAGCTGCGCGCAACGGTTTGACAGGGCGATGTTGAGAAGCTGCGCGAGGATGTGTTCGTCGTGCTCTTTGTCGTTCCGGCGAAAGCGCGGCAGTTCGCCCTCAGGAACGGCCAGCCCGCGCTCGATGGCTGCCAGCATGTCGTTCGCGAGCTTGCGGTAACTCGTGCGGTTCATGTCGCGGGTCGCCATCAAGTCGGCGAAGTCGCGCGGCTGGCGCCGCGCCAGCTCGATAATCAGATCGTCGCGCAGCACGCGACGAGCCGGTCGGTCGCTGTGGGCCGCCTCGCGCTCGCGCCAGGCGTGCAGTTCGCGGGCCACGGCCAGGTCGCGGGCCGACAACGAATGGATGCCTGGAAGACGGCGCCAATGTTCGCGCGACGGTTCCTGCTCCAGCTCGTCGACGTACCGCGAACATTCGGCCTGCGCCCAATGCAGCCGGCGGCGGGCGCCCAGCGAGTGCCGCTGCCGATCCCAGATTTCCAACAGGTGCTGAACGTCTTCGAGCGCATAGGCGATCTGCCGTTCCGTCAAGGGCCGCCTGCGCCAGTCGGTGCGCGTCTCTTTGCCGTGCGTGTGTGTTTTGAGCACGCGATTGACGAGCGCCGAATAGCTCAAGGGATACGCGCGGCTCTCGAGCCCTTCGGCAATCTGCACGTCGAACAGCCGGGCGGGCCGATCGCAGGCGAATCGCAGGCAGAATCGGATTTCTTCGCGTCCACCGTGAACGATCGTCTGGATGTCGTCCGAAGCCATCAGCTTCCACCAGCTCGACAGATCGGCGACGGCAAAAGGGTCGACCGCCGCGCACCGCTCGGCAGTGGCGAATTGCAGCAGGCACAACTGCGGACGATAGGTGAATTCCGAGAGGAACTCGGTATCAAAGGCGACCACACCCGCCTCGCGAATGTCCTCGCACAGCGACTCGAACAGGCCCTGCTCTGTGATCAGCCGTACCGACATGGGCGGCGCTACTTCCATGCGTCGACGAAGCCTGACAGGCCAAGCCCTGGCTGCCCAGGAATCGGCTGCCGCCTGATCTGACCAGATACGTGCGCCGGCACGCGGCATTGGGCAAGAAGCAGGGCTGTCATCCGATTCGACTCCACTGGGAATGGGCAATGCAACCTCTCATCCTCTACCACTAATGACAGACATGCAAGAGCGGTCTGACGTAAACCGCATATTGACCCGCGCTTGCACCCTCAGATAGAGTCCCGCCCATGCCGCAATTCTGCCTGTTTGACCCCGCCCTGGTTGGGGCGGCGGGGCACCATGCCGACTTCGCCCGCCACGTGCTCGACGCGGCCGAGGTCGCGGGCTGGGTTCCTGCGCTGGCCGGGCACCGGAATTGCCAGATCGAGACCTGCGGCCGGTGGCCGGTGCGGCGCGTCTTTCGCGACGGACTGTGGACGCCACAAGCCGGGCACTCGGGACTGCGTCTGGCAGGTTACGCCGTATCGGCCTGCCGACGGGCGCCCCGCTGGGCGAAAGCCCTCGGGTTCGGTTGCGAACAGTTCCGCGATGCCTGGAGGGCGCGGCGTTTTGCCGACGACGTCAGCCGCATTCTCGGCGATCTGGTACCCGGTGCAGACGACCTGATGTTTGTTCCCAACGCCACCGGAGTCGAAGTGCTCGGCCTGGCGAGTCTCCTGAAATCGTCTCCTTCCGCCTGCCGCCCCACCTGGCACCTTGAATTTCGATTCGATCTGCCGGCGTGGGGCGCGGCACCCCCGGGCCAGGGGCCCGCTGTCAATCGACTGGCGCAGGCGATTCGCACCTTGCGCACCGGTCCGGCGGGAGACCGCATCTTCTGTTACACCGACACCGACGACCTGACCGCGAGTTACACCGCATTGAATGGCGGCCCATTTGCGACACTTCCGATTCCGGTCGACCCGGATGTTGCACCGCGCCAAAGCGCCCATCGCCGGGAGAGTTCGAAGGAGGCTCAGCCGCTCGTCGTCGCCTACATCGGAGACGCCCGCGTTGAAAAAGGCTTTGCGATGCTGCCCGCCTTGATCGAGCGCGTCTGGCACGACCTGGTCGAGCCCGGCCACGTTCGGTTCGTCATTCAGGCGAATTGCCGTTCGGGGCGAGGCGAGCGCGCGGCGCGGGCCGCCCACCGAATGCTCGAGCGCTTCCCATCGCCGCAGGTCGAGCTCCTCAGGCAACCGCTGTGCGCCGACGAATACCGGGCCCAACTGCTGGCTGCCCATGTGCTCGTTCTGCCCTACTTAGCGAGCGAATACGCGGCCCGCAGTTCGGGCGTCATGTCGGAAGCGCTGGCGGCAGGAATCCCCACGATTGTCCCTGCGGCAACCTGGCTTGCCGCGCAGTTGCACGAAAACCTGCGGTGCTGCGGTGCGGTCTCTGGCCGGCCGACGTCCGCGCGTGACAACCACGACGCCAAGTCTGTTTGCGTGACAACTGAACCGGCAAAAATTCCGTGCGGCGCCGTCGGGGCCATCTTCGACAACGGCCCCGCCGGATTGGCGCTGGCATTGCGCGAAATCGCCACACACTTCTTCCACTATCGACAGACGGCTCTGGCGTTCGCCGAACGGTGGAGGCCTATGCACCATCCGCAAAGGCTGGTGGAACAACTGTCACGCGGCGCGCAGCGATCAGCAGGTCGGCATCGCCCGGCAGCCTGACCGCGCGACCGGGCCGACCGGGGCGGCCAATGCCCCGCCTGGAGGCTGACGATCGACCGGCCAGGCCCCGGAGATTCTTTGCGGGTTATTGGCGACATCGCGCGATGCCGCTTCAGCAGATATTATCCAGAAATGGTTTGTGAAAGACTCGGGGCCACACGGGGGCCCGTTGTCACAGATGAGCTTCGCGGCACTACAGGGGGTGAAGACAGCAAATTGTCAAGTGCGGGCCCGGGGGGTGGCCTTCGCGGGTCGCCGGTTTCGAGTACTTGCGAGATTGACCTCCGGGATTTACCGGCGGTGCGCGAAGCCCCCACCTCCCCCTTGCTGCGGCAGGACGCATGATGCAGCCCGGTTGCTGACAGGCACCCGGGCTGCCGGCGTTTTCGGATTCGTGCGTGGCCAGCTCTACGCGGCGACATTGGTTGGCAAAGACGACGACGCGTCGATAGCGGCGTGAAAAACGGCGACAGGCAGACACGCGAAATGCGCCTCGGGCGATCGTAGCAATCTCTGCGACCCGGTCGCCGTCGTTCAACGGCCTGCGAAGCCCCAGCTTTTTGAGTTGCCCGGCCACTCTGCCGGAGGCCGTCGGCAGGAAAATCGTGGCACCGGCAGGTGCAGCCGCGTATGATGAATTCCACGATAGGCGCCTTTGATCGAGCCTGCCGAGGAGGTCGTCATGCCGAATTGTCCGCATTGTGGTCGAGCGTTGTTTTCCGGCGAGCAGGCATGTCGCACGTGCAGCTCGCCTGAACCCGTCGTCGAAGACGCGTTGGCCGCCGAGGGTGACCTGTCTGCTGAGCTCGAACGGCGGGTGGCCGTGGCCTGTTTTCGCAATGGGGCCGAGGCCGGGTTCTTCGCCGACGAATTGACCCGCACCACCGGCGTCGTACCCGACGTCTTGGCGCGCGAGCGGTTTGATGCCGTTCACGCCACCTGGTCGCTCGACTACCTGCTGCTGGTTGACGCAGACGACGCCCTGGCAGCCGCCCAAAAGTTGCAGGCGCTGGTCGAAGCCGACGCTGACGACGAAGAACACGGCACCCGGCGTGCGGGTGAACTTCCCGCGGGACTCTGGGTGCCCCTGATCCTGACGCTCGCGGCGAGTTCCATTGCCTGTTTCGGCATCGAACGGGCCGAACGTCCGTTCCGCCCGGCAGGATTGATCGTTCGCGATCCACGAGATCCGCCAGACTTGTGGCAGGTGCTGGCCGCGGGCCAAGGCACCTGGACGCAGGCGCTCGAAGATGGCCCTGGGGAACGCACCCTCACACTAAACGCCGCCGATCGAACTGGCGTGATGACCGAAGATCTGAACGGCGATGGGCGCCCCGAACGCGAATGGCGATTTGGCTGGGGCCGCTAGTAAAGTGCGACAACCGTCGATTCGATGCTTGAAGGGCCGGCCGGCCGGCACGCTGGCAGCAGGTTGATTTGCGCTATCGCGCCACCCGCGATCTCGCAGCGATTGTGATTGGCAGATTGCCCACGCCCTGGCCTCTTACCCAGGGCTCCGGGAGAGAATATGCACGGGCCGCCGTGACTCGCTGGCGGCTTTCCCGGCGACATTTCTTACGGGTCAGATAGCTGCCCGGCCACGAAACGTGCTCGCCAGGAGTCTGCACGGTTTTCCGGGCAATTCGGCAATTCAGCCCGAAATTAATGCGGGCTGGACGCGGTGCCCATTGAAAAAATGTCACGTTGGCGCGTCCCTTCGGCAGGGATCGCCGTGACTTTATTCTCTGGTGATGGTGCACGAGGTCCCGTAAATGCTTTCCGAACCCGGCGACCTTATCACGCAGGCTCGGCAAGGGGAGGAAGCTGCGCGGGGGGTGCTGCTCGAAAACTACCGCAATTACCTGGAACTCCTGGCGCGGGTCGAAATAGGTCGCCGGCTGAGAAACAAGCTGGATACTTCGGATGTGGTGCAGGAGACGTTCCTTGAAGCGCATCGCAACTTTCCGAGATTCCGCGGAAGGAACGAGCTGGAATTCACGGCGTGGCTGCGGCGCATCCTGGCAGGCAAGGTCGCCAATCTGGTGCGACATTACGTGGGTACCCAGGGCCGCGACGTGCGGCGCGAGATGCGGCTCGACATCGAAATTGACCAGTCATCGCGCGCGCTCGACCGTGGTCTGGTGGCCATCCAAAGCACCCCCAGCCAGCAGGTGGCCCAGCGCGAGCAGGGTGTTCTGCTGGCCGAGGCATTGGCCCAATTGCCGGTCGATTATCGTGAGGTCGTGGTCCTCAGACACCTCGAGGAATTGGAATTTCCCGAGGTGGCCCGCCGGATGGAACGGTCGGTGGGCAGCGTCAAAAAGTTGTGGGTGCGGGCCCTGGGAAATCTGCGCCGCCTGATGCGAGACGTGGCATGAAACCAGCCGACTGCCGCCCGGAGCCAACCGGAAAGCCACCCGCCTTCGACGACCAGATTCCCGACGATCCGCGGGTGATCGAGGTGGTTGAAGAGTATCTGGGCAAGCTCGAACAGGGGCTGCATCCCGATTATGACGAATATTTGCGGCGTTACCCTGAGTTTGCAGAAGCAGTCGCCCGCTGTCTGGAAGGCCTCGACATCGTGCGCAAGGCGATGCCGACCCAGCCGGCCCTCGACGCAGCCGATGAACCAGGCCGGGGCCTGATCAGCGGAGTCGAGGGGCAGGCGGGACCATTGGGCGATTTTCAGATCGTGCGGGAGCTGGGCCGCGGAGGCATGGGCATCGTTTATGAAGCCATTCAGATCTCGTTGGGGCGGCGGGTTGCATTGAAGGTGCTTCCATTTGCCTCGACGTTCGATTCGCGCCAACTGCAACGGTTCAAGAACGAGGCGCAGGCCGCGGCCCTGCTGCATCACACGCACATCGTGCCGATCTACGCCGTGGGCTGCGAGCGGGGCGTACACTTTTACGCGATGCAGTTGATCGAGGGGCAGTCGCTGGCGGTGATCATCCGGCAACTGCGAGAGCAGTCAGGGGCCGGTTCTGGTGCGACCGGCAGCCAACGGGATTCTCAGAATGCTATGGCATTGGGCGGCGGCCTCGAGCAGGGCGCCCGGGCCGCCGAACTCCGGCCCGCTCACGAGCTGGCCCTGTCGACCTTGAACGTGTCAGCCGCACTGACGACCGGCGCCTCGCTCACCAGTACGGGCTATTTCCGCAAGATCGCGCGGCTGATAGTGCAGGCGGCCGAGGCGCTCGAGCACGCCCACCAACTGGGGGTCGTACACCGCGACGTCAAGCCCGCCAACCTGCTGGTGAACGCCTCAGGCAACCTGTGGGTCACCGACTTTGGCCTCGCGCAGTTGCAGGCCGACAACGGTCTCACGCGCTCGGGCGACCTTTTGGGCACGTTCCGCTACATGAGCCCCGAGCAGACTTCGGGCCAGCGGGCGGTGCTCGACCATCGCACCGACATCTATTCGCTGGGGGCCACGTTCTACGAGCTCTTGACTTTGGAGCCCGTGTTCGACGGCGAGACGCGGCAGGAACTGTTGTATCAGATTCTGCATCAGGAGCCGCGGCTGCCGCGGCAGGTCAATCGCGCGATTCCTGTGGAGCTGGAAACGATCGTATTGAAGGCGCTCAGCAAGACGCCGGCCGACCGGTATGCGACGGCGGCGGAAATGGCGGCCGACGTGCAGCGGTATCTTGACGACCAGCCGATCAAAGCGCGGCGGCCGTCGCTGGTCGATCGCGTGCGCAAGTGGTCGCGCCGGCATCCGTCGGCGGTGATCGCGACGGCCCTTCTGTCGGTCGTCGTGGCGGTATCGTTGTTGATCAGCAATCGCCTGATTTCGCGAGAACAAGAGAGGACAACCGAAGCGTTGCAGCGAGAGACATCTCGCGCGCACGCGGCAGAAGCGCAATTGCAGCAGGCCCGCCGGGCCATCGATGTGCTGCTCAGCATGAGCGAAAAAGAGCTGGCGAACGAACCCATGCTGCAAGGGGGGCGGCTGCAACTGCTTCAGGCCGCCCTGGATTATTACCAGAGCTTCGTCGACCAGGCGCGAGACCATGTCGCCTGGCAGCCCGACGTGTGGTCGATGCGCGATCGCGTCGAACGGATGCTCGGCGACCTGACCGTTCTGAAGGACGAGGCCACGATCGTGAACCAGCAACTGGCGATGACCCTGCTCTGGAGCCCCAGTGTACTCGACGACCTGGGCCTCACTCAGGAACAGCGTGAACAGGTGGGCCGCCTGCGAGAGTCCTGGACCGACGCCTGCCACCGCGCATTCGCTGAGACGGCTGCCGGCGACGGAGACGCCCAGCGACGGCGGTTTGTCGCGATTTCTGAAGAGTACGCGCGCCTGGCCGACGACCTGCTGTCGACGCAGCAGTTTGAGCGGATCGAGCAGATTTCGATTCAATGCGGGGTCATGTTCGCCTTCAATGGCCCGCAGGCTCTGGCGTGGCTGAAGATGCCGGCAGGCCCGCTGGTCGCCGTGCGCACCTGCGAGGTGCGGGGGGGCGACGGTCGCAGCCGGTCGACTGCACGGGGGCCCGCGCGCACGATCCGCGGCCAGATTCGTGACGTCCCCCCATTGGACGCGGTGTTATGTCTGCTGGACACCTTAACGCGAGACTGGAGCAAGACCTCCGGGCGTCCGGTGGGCGCCGTTCCGGAGCCACGTTCAACACAGAATCAGGCATTACCAAGTTCGGTCGGTAGTTCGCCCCCAGGGCAGCCACCGGAATGAGTTCTCGGGTTTCATTTGTCGCGCTGCGAGTTGCTCTTCGTTCCATTTCAATCAGGAGATCGCTATGTCAAGTCGTCGAAGAGGGTTCACGTTGATCGAGCTATTGGTCGTCATCGCCATCATTGCGGTACTGATCGCCTTGCTGTTGCCGGCCGTGCAGCAGGCGCGTGAGGCGGCGCGGCGGACGCAGTGCAAGAACAATCTCAAGCAGGTGGGGCTGGCCGTACACAACTACGTCGACACCCACAACTGCATCCCGCCCTTGTTCTCCATTTCGGACAAAAGTTGGAATGGAAGTACGTTCGTATCGTCCGATTCGTGGTCATACATGACCATGCTGCTGCCATTTCTCGACCAAGCGCCGCTGTTCAATACGCTGAACCCCGGCCCCCGCAGGATCGACATCGTCTCGCAGACACCAGCCGGCCTGGCTCTGCTGCAGACGAGCCTGCCGGTAGTGCAATGCCCCACCGACATCGGACCAATCGTCAATACGTCTCGCAACTTCACCAGCTTCAATCCTCCCAATGCAACCTTCCTGGGTAAATCGAATATCGCCGCCTGCGCAGGTAACGAGTCGAACACGGGGCTGATTCAGGAACCCGGCAGCGGCATTGTGCGGTTCCGAGATTGCACCGACGGCCTGAGCAACACATTTCTGTGCGGCGAGGCGGCGCACCTGTTGCAACGGGCCGGCCAGACCATGCAGGCGGCCGCCAAAGTGTGGCCCGGTTGCAGCGAACTGAGTGCCGGCGCCGGCAACCCGTTCGGAACAGGTTCGTCGTACTCGCTGTGGGCGCTCACCTGGTGGCGGATGCAGGATGGATTCAACACGACCGGCTGGCCGGCGACGCCGGATCAGGCCTTCAGCAGCCGGCACGTCGGCGGGTCGCAGTTTGTGCTGGGAGACGGGGCGGTGAGGTTTGTCAACGAGAACGTGCAATACGTCACCGCGCCGCTCGACGTCAGCCCGCAGATTCCGGCCCTGCTCGTCCAACTCGGATTGGGGTGTCTCCGATTCGGAACTCCAACGGCTGCCGACTACGGCGTGTATAACAGATTGGGACGGCGAAACGACGGCTACCCGGTCGGAGACTTCTAGCAGGACGTTGACGAACGGAAAACGACGCTCCCTCCCCCACTGGGGAGGGCCGGGGTGGGGGCAAATTGCCGGCCCTCACCCTGACCTTCTCCCAGGGGGAAAAGGGGGCTGCTGACGGGTTTTCGCCCACGCCTGTTTGCGTCAAGACGATTTCGAGTGCCGGTCAACCCGATACGCTGCAACGGTCGGGGCGGCACGAAGAAGGACGCCGGTAGCGACGCGAGCGTTTCGCGCTCTGCGTCGCCGCCGGCCCCATTCGCAATCGCGGCCCTTTCAAGGATTGCTGGCATGGTACAGAGCGCATTTCACAATCGATTGCCGAATCATTGTCGGAGTGTCCTGCTGATCGGAGCGGGCCTCGCGATGCTCTATGGCTGTGACAACCCCGATGCCCAATTGCAGGACCTGCGCGAAAGTCAGGCGAGCGCTCAGCAGACTCTCGAGTCGCGGGGAGCGAAAATCTCAGAGCGCAATCTTCCCGCCCCGATCGGCACGCTGACGACGCTCGACCTGACAGGCCTCGACAGTATCACCGACGAGAGCATCGACCTGATCGGACGGATGGGACGGAGGGTTGCTGAGCTGAAGCTGAATGGCACCAATATCCGCGACGAACAAATGTCGAAACTGAATTCATCAGCAGGGCTGATGACGCTGGTCAAGCTCGATTTGAGTGACACGGGAATAACCGACAAGGGCCTCGCCGAGATTCGCGATCTGAGTTTTCTCGGGGAACTGACGCTCAAGAATACCCGCGTGACCGACGACGGGGTCAAAGCACTCCAAAAACTGCGCACCGAGAACCCGAAGATTCAGGTCAAGCAATTGAAGGTCAAACGATAAACTCAGTCAGGCTTGTTGACATGCTATGTCGATGGTGGAAACCGGTGGCCGCGGCCTGCATTGGTCTGGCCGGAATTCCCGGGGTACGCGCCCAGGATCGAGCGCGTGCCGTTCAATTCGGCCGCGACATAAGGCCCATCCTGTCCGACGTCTGTTTCAAATGTCACGGGCCAGACAAGGAAACCCGCCAGGCCGACCTGCGACTCGACGTGCGCGACGCGGCGTTTGCCGAGAGAGAATCGGGCGCCCCGGCCATCGTGCCCGGCAGGCCCGACGCCAGCGAACTGTATCTCCGGATCACGGCCCACGACCCGGCTGAGCGAATGCCCCCCGAGAGCTCTGAAAAATCGCTTTCGCCGGCTCACATCGCGCTGTTTCGCCAATGGATCGCCGAGGGAGCACGCTGGGAAGAGCATTGGGCGTTCGTTCCCCCGCGAGCGACCACACCGCCTGCAGTGCAGAACGAGCCGTGGGTGCGAAATGCCATCGACCGGTTCGTGCTCAACCGGCTTGAGGCCGAAGGCCTGCAGCCGGCCCCTGAAGCCGACAAGCGGCGCCTGATTCGGCGCGTCACTCTCGACCTGACCGGCCTGCCCCCGACGCCTGCCCAGGTCGATGCCTTTTTGGCCGATGAATCTCCCGCGGCCTATGAGTCACTGGTCGACAGCCTGTTGAGTTCGTCGCGTTTCGGCGAACGCATGGCGCTCGACTGGCTCGATGCCGCGCGCTATGCCGACACGCATGGGTACACCTTCGACACCGAACGGTTCATGTGGCGCTGGCGCGACTGGGTGATCGACGCCTTCAACCGCAATCTGCCCTTCGATCAATTTACGCTCGCGCAGCTTGCCGGCGATCTGTTGCCCGAGGCAACGACTGACCAGCGCATCGCGTCGGGGTTCAACCGCAATCACATGGTCAACTCCGAATTCGGCGCGATCGAGCGGGAGTATTTTGTCGAGAACGTGGCTGACCGGGTCAATACCACCGCCACCGTCTGGATGGGCCTGACCATGGCCTGCGCCCGCTGCCACGACCACAAGTACGACCCGATTTCACAACAGGAGTTCTACGAACTGTTTTCGTTCTTCGGCAACATCGCTGAAACGGGCCTGGATGGAATGTGGGACAACGCAGGCCCCAAAATGGCCGCGCCGACCCCCGACCAGACCCAACGGCTGCTGGAGCTGAAGCGGGAGGTCGAACAGGCGCAAAAGCTGATCGGTGAACTCGAGGCGCAGATCGCCGCCGGCCAGGCAGCCTGGGAATCGGAGTTTCGCGAACCGTTCGAAGACGTCCGCGACGGTCTTCTCGCGCACTGGCCGTTCGATCGCAGCGGGAATGACGCTTCCGGCAACGGGCTTCACACAGGCGACCAGGTACCGTATGGCCACGGCCTCTTGGGGGGGGCCGTGACGTTCAACGGTTTGAATTCGATCCGCGTCATGACCGGCCGATTCGACCATTCTGACGCATTTGCATTCGCCGCCTGGATTCACCCGCTGGCCGTTCAGGGGCGGCGGAGCGTCTTCATGCGGATGCCCGAAGGAATCACGTTGAACCGCGGGTACGGGTTTCAGATTCACGACGGCCGGCTGGCGCTGCTCTTGATCCACCAGTTTCCCGACAGCCGCCTCGAAGTCGAGAGCGACGCACAGCTTGCGACGCATAAATGGCAGCACGTCGCTGCGAGTTACGACGGGTCGGGAAGCGCCGCAGGCGTCAGGCTGTACGTCAACGGGCGGCGGCAGCCGCTGCGCGTGATCGCCGATTCGCTCGGCGGAACCATTGAAGTGCCCGAGGCCCTCAAGATCGGCGACGGCACCCCCAGCGCGTCGTTCCGCGGGCAGATTGATGAAGCGCGCATCTACCGGCGCGCGTTGGCCGACGACGAGGTCTCCCGCCTGCCGGGCCTCTCGATTCACTCGCTGCTCGCCATCGCGGCTGACGAGCGAAATGCCGACCAGGCGCGAATCGTGCGCGAGTATTTTCTCGATCACGTCGCCCCCCCAGGCTGGCGCAAGGCGCATTACCGTCTCGCCGCAAAAGTCGACGAGCAGGCCCGCCTCGAACGTGCCGTTTCGACGGTGATGGTCATGCAGGAACTGCAGGAAAAGCCACGTGTCACGCACATCCTGACTCGTGGCGCTTACGACCAGCCCCAGGCGGCCGTCACGGCAGGCACGCCCCGGTTCTTGCCACCGCTGCGCGACGACCTGCCCCGCAACCGGCTGGGGCTGGCGCGGTGGTTGGTCGAACCCGAACATCCGCTGACGGCACGCGTCACTGTCAATCGGTTCTGGCAGATGTATTTCGGCGCCGGGCTGGTGCGAACGGTCGAAGATTTCGGCAGCCAGGGAGAGCCCCCGTCTCATCCGGAACTGCTCGACTGGCTGGCGCTGGAATTCATCCGCAGCGGTTGGGACGTCAAAGCGATGCAGCGGCTGATTGTGACCAGTGCCGTCTACCGGCAGTCTTCCCGCGTTCCCGCCGAGCCATCCAGCCCCGACCCCGACAACCGGCTGCTGTCGCGGGGCCCCCGGCTGCGGCTGGACGCCGAATTCATTCGCGATCAGGCGCTGGCACTCGCAGGGTTGCTCGTCGAGCGAATCGGCGGGCCATCGGTCAAGCCTTACCAGCCCGCCGGAATCTGGGAAGAAGGCGCATTTGACCCGACGGGCAACCGGTGGTCGGCACAGAGCTACATCCAGGATCACGGGCAGGCGTTGTACCGCCGCAGCCTGTACACGTTCTGGAAGCGTACGGCGCCTCCTCCGGCGATGCTGGCGTTCGACGCGCCGGAGCGCGAACGGTGCGTTGTGCGGCGCAGCCGCACCAACACGCCGCTGCAGGCGCTGGTCACGATGAACGACGTCACGTTCGTCGAGGCCTCGCGCAAGCTGGCAGAACGGATGATGCGCGAGGGAGGCAGCGATCCGCAGTCGCAGATTCAGTTCGCGTTTCGTCTGGCAACGGCGCGCGAGCCAACTCCCGGGAACCTGGCGCCGTTGCTCGGGCTGTACGAAAAACAGCACAAACGCTTTGCAGACGATCCACAGGCGGCCGCCGAGTTGCTGGCCGTCGGCGAATCGGCCGTCAACGCCGCCCTTTCCCCGATCGACCTGGCAGCCTGCACGGCCGTCGCCAGCGTCATTCTCAACCTTGATGAAGTCCTGACGAAGTAGTGAGCGCTATGAGTCTACCGGAGTCATTTGCGCGGCAGCTCACCCGGCGGCATTTTGTCGGGCGGAGCGCCTGGGGAATCGGAACGGCGGCGCTGGCCGCACTTCTGGGTCGCTCTCGAGCGCAGGCTGCTTCGACCAGTGGGTTGCATTTTGCCGCGAAGGCAAAGCGGGTGATCTACATCTTTCAGGGGGGCGGCCCCCCGCAGATGGAAACCTATGACTACAAACCTGGTTTGAAAGAGTACCACGGCCAGAATCTGCCCGCTTCGATCCTCGGGGAACAACGTCTGACCAGTTTCACCCCGGCCAAGGTGGGCTTGCCAATCTTCGCAGCACCCTACAAATTCGCGCAACATGGCGAATCGGGCGCCTGGGTCTCAGAACTGCTGCCGCACATGGCGGGTGTCGTCGACCAGATGTGTTTCATCAAGTCGATGCACACCGAGGCGATTAACCACGACCCGGGGCTGACTTTCCTCGTCTCGGGCTCGCAAACGCCGGGAAGGCCCAGCGTCGGGGCCTGGCTGAGCTATGGCCTGGGCAGCGAAAGCGAGAATCTGCCGGCGTTTGTTGTGCTTTCGAGACCCAGCCGTATTCCGGATGCGGCCACCCCGATTTCCGCGAGCCACTGGGGCAGTGGTTTTCTGCCGTCGCGCCACCAGGGAGTCAGGTTTCGCTCGGGCGCCGAGCCGGTCTTGTACCTGAACAACCCGTCGGGTATCAACGTGGCGGCTCGGCGGTGGATGCTCGATGCAGGCGCGGAATTGAACCGGCAGCAGTTTCAGGAATTCGGCGACCCGGAGATCGTGACTCGCATCTCTCAGTACGAGATGGCGTTTCGCATGCAGGCGTCGGTGCCTGCGCTCATGGATCTGTCGTCGGAACCGGAACATACGTTCGAGATGTACGGTCCCGACGCGCGCACCCCTGGCAGCTATGCCGCAAATTGCATACTGGCGCGGCGCCTGTCGGAAGCAGGCGTTCGCTTTGTGCAGGTCTTCGACCGCGACTGGGACCATCACCGTAACGCCCGCGCCCATATGGCGGTCAAGACCGGTGAAACCGACCGGCCGACCGCGGCCCTCTTGAAAGACCTCAAGCAGCGTGGCCTGCTCGACGACACGCTGGTCGTTTGCACGGGCGAGTTCGGCCGATCGGTGTATTGTCAGGAAGGCAAGTTTCAGGAGAACTACGGCCGCGACCACCACGGCGCCTGCTTTACGGCCTGGCTCGCCGGGGCGGGCGTCAAGGCGGGATTCAGCCTCGGTCGCAGCGACGATTACTGCTTCAACGTCGCCGAGAACCCCGTGCATATCCACGACTTCAACGCCACGATCCTGCACATCCTGGGCCTTGATCACACGCGGCTCACCTTCCGCCATCAAGGCCGCGATCATCGCCTGACCGACGTGCATGGCAACGTCGTTCGGCAGATTCTGGCCTATTAGGGTGTTGAAAAAGGTGTCTGGAACGGGTCCATAACGGGCTTTGCGCGCCGGACGCGATGGGTTAGACCATCGGTGGACGAAGTCGAGCGACTTCGAGATCGCAAGCTCAAGGAGGAGCGTGAGATGGCCACGGGTGCTGTGCAGGACAC
>JBQTIL010000010.1:0-150158 GCA_052388175.1 Planctomycetaceae bacterium
GGCTGATGCGCGACCGCGCCATCGTCTGCATATGGTCCAGCGTGATGACATCGACATTGCCGGTGGCGGTGACGAAGACATCGCCCTGGCCGGCGGCGTCGTCCATGGTGGTGACCTGGAAGCCTTCCATCGCCGCCTGCAGGGCGTTGATCGGGTCGATCTCGGTCACGATCACGCGGGCGCCGAAGCCGCGCAGCGAGTGTGCCGAGCCCTTGCCGACGTCGCCGTAGCCGCACACCACCGCGACCTTGCCGGCGACCATCAGGTCGGTGGCGCGCTTGATGCCGTCGGCCAGCGACTCGCGGCAGCCGTACAGGTTGTCGAACTTGCTCTTGGTGACCGAATCGTTGACGTTGATGGCGGGAATCGTGAGTTTGCCCTGCGCGTGCATCTGATACAGGCGGTGCACGCCGGTGGTGGTTTCTTCGGAAATCCCGCGGATACCCGAGAGCAGCTCGGGGTATTTGTTGTAGACCATGGCGGTCAGGTCGCCGCCATCGTCGAGAATCATGTTGAGCGGTTCGCCGTTGGGCCAGAACAGCGTCTGCTCGATGCACCAGTCGAATTCCTGCTCAGACATCCCTTTCCAGGCGAAGACGGGAATGCCGGCCTTGGCGATCGCCGCGGCGGCATGGTCTTGCGTCGAGAAGATGTTGCAGCTCGACCAGCGGATCGTGGCGCCCAGTTCCATCAGCGTTTCGATGAGCACCGCGGTTTGAATCGTCATGTGCAGGCAGCCGGCGATGCGCGCTCCCTTGAGCGGCTTTGAGGCGCCGTATTTCTTCCGCAGCGCCATCAGGCCCGGCATTTCGTTCTGGGCCAGCTCGATTTCCTTGCGGCCCCAGTCGGCCAGCCCCGGGTCTTTGACTTTGTGCGGAAGAGCGGCGATCGCGGCGGTGGGCATCTTTTGTGTCCTGAAAATCGCTGGTTGATTCGTGGCGTCGTCAGTCTACTTCGTCGGCCCGGGGGAAGGGTGAAATCTCCGGAAAGACGGACGATCGGCTACAGTAGTTCCAGAATACACGGATCGTCAAGACGGGTCGCGATGCGGCTGACGTGCGTGAAATCCTGATCGCGGCTGTGGTCGTTGGGCACCGCCACCACAATGGCATTCGCGCGGGCCGCCGCCGTCGTTCCCGCGTGGCTGTCTTCCAGCACCAGCATTCGGGCAGGCTCGACTTTCAGCCTGGCGGCGGCGGTCAGGTAGATTTCGGGGTCAGGCTTGCCATGCGTCACGTCTTCAGCCGCCAGCGTGAGGTCGAATCGGGGCAGCAGGTCGAACCGCCTGAGAATCTCTTCGAGATACCCTCGCGACGACGACGTGGCGACCGCCTTGGGCAGACCGCGGGTTTCAATGCGGGCCAGAAGCTCAAACAGGCCGGGCAGTGGGGCGAGCCTCCCCGTGGCCCGCTCGAAAAACAGGGCCGCGGTTTCGGCGATCAGGTCTTCCACCGTGGCCGCCAGGGTGTGGTAGTCGATCATGGCGCGAATCGCTTCCGGCGCCCGGCGGCCCATCATCTGCCGCAACAACTCGGGCGTCATCGCTTTTTCGCGGCGGCGCAGCACCTCGTGGCCGACTTCGTTGAAGATGTCTTCGGTGTTGAACATCAGCCCGTCGAGATCGAAGACGACGGCGCTCACGCGGGGCGAATCGGGCATCACAAAGTAGAAGAGTTAAAGAGTCGAAAGGTCAAAGGGTCGAAGTCGGCCGTCTCTCCATACAGCGTAACCGTTCACGGGCCAGGGACTGGCTCATTTTTCCCGCGTCGTGTCCGAAGTGCCCCGGCCGCCGGTGCCTGTCCCCCTCCTTGGCCCATCGCTTGCTCGGGCCGGGGTGCATGGAATATCAGGCTGAAAGCCTGATGGACTCCATGGGACGCCAGCCGGCGTCCGAGGAACCATTTCGCGCGTGTTTTCCAAATGCGCGCTCACTCCGTCTCGGCGCGGCGATTTGCGCGCTGGTAAAATATCCGTCAAGAACACGCTGCGTCTGGTCGCTTCCCGAGGCCGAAGCCGGGCGAAAGGACGAAAATGGTGCCCGAATTGAGCATTTTACACATAAGCCTCTTGGCTGCAACGAGTTGCAAAGAAACCAAATCTCGGGGCCCCAATTGAGCATCTAGCCCAACCCGAAGTGCCGCAATGACTTGAAAGGAAACCAAATGGCCGGAAAACGTTTGGTTTTCATGGCATTTGGTTTTGGTTTCTTGGAGTAGGGCCGGCATCCAGCGCGTCGTGCGCTGATCCTTCGTGGCCTTTGTGCCCTTGGTGGTTACGCCAGCGGAATCAACCACGAAGGTCACAAAGTACACAAAGGAAAGCAGCCAACTGTTGTCGTATCTGAAGGCCACTGGCCTGCGTCTCGGGCTGCTGATTAACTTCCACGTTCCGGTGTTAAAAGCCGGCATCCAGCGCGTCGTGTGCTGATTCTTCGTGGCCTTTGTGCCCTTGGCGGTTGCGCCGGCTGAATCAACCAGAACGAGACCCTTCGACCTTTTGACCTTTCGACTCATTTTTCTTACACCGGCGGCGCGACCCCTCGGTAACTCAGATCGAGCAGTTCCATGGGATGCGCGACCCACACATTGCGGCCAGCCTGACGCAGCTCGGCCTGTAGCTGCATCGAGCAGCCGACGTTGCCGGTGACGAGCGCCTGCGGGTTGGCCGCCAGAATGTTCTGCAGCTTCCGTTTGGCGAGGCGATCGGACATTTCCGGTTCGGTCAGGTTGTAGCTGCCGGCCGCCCCGCAGCAGATGTCGGGTTCGGCGATCGGAACGATCTCGAGGCCGGGAATTCTGCCCAGCAGGTCGCGCGGCTGCTCTCGAATCTTCTGCGCATGTGCCAGGTGGCAGGCGTCGTGATAGACGGCCCGCAGCCGGATTTCTCCCGGCGGTGGCACCAGCCCGAGCTCCGCGAGAAATTCAGAAACGTCGCGCATCTTTGCCGCGCAGGACGAGAGCGTTTCAAAGAGCTTGTGGTCGTCGGGCTGCAATTCATGCGCGATGTGCCCGTAGTCTTTGAGCATCGATCCGCAACCCGCGACGTTGACGATCACCGCGTCGACGTCGCCGGCCGCGAACGCCGCCGAGTTCCTCCGCGCGAGTTCCAGTGCCGGGGCGTCGGCGCCGCTGTGGTAATGGATTGCGCCGCAGCACACCTGTTCGCGGGGCACCAGCACGTCGCAGCCGTTCTGTTGCAATACCCGGGCGGTGGCCCAGTGGGCGTGGCGGAACACGGCATCGGCCACGCAACCGGTGAACAATGCAACTCGGGCCCGCTTCGTTCCGATGGCCGGCAGAAACTCGGGCAGCGCCGGCCCGCCGGGAACGAGCTTGGGCAGAAGCCGCTGCATTCTCTGCAGCCGCTTGGGTAGCAGCCCGGTCAGGCCGATACGCTCGGCCAGCCGGTCGAACCCCAGGCGCTGGGCCAGTTTTGCGGGGGCCAGAGCCCAGCGCATGCGGGCAGGAAACGGAAAGAGCCCATAGAGAATCAGCCGGTGGAACCAGTCGCCATTCTTGGCGTGCCCCGCGGCCGCCTCGGCCTGCCGCTGGGCTGCGCGAAACGGCTCGATCAGCCGGCCATACTGCACCCCCGACGGGCACGCGGTCTCGCACGCGCGGCAGTCAAGGCACAAGTCGAGGTGCCGTTCGACTTGCGGCGTCAGCCCGAGCCGCCCGTCGACAATCGACCGCATCAGATAGATGCGTCCACGGGGGCTGTTGTTTTCGTCCCCTGTTTCGAGGTACGTGGGGCAGGCCGCAGTACACAGCCCGCAATGCACGCAATCGAGAAACTTCTCGTATTCGATCTCGCTGCCGGGGGGCGACGCAGTTGGTTCGCCGCCGGCGGGCTTTGACAGCGGCACCGGCTCAGTGGTCGTAGTGGACATTGGGTTGATGGTAGAGGATCATGCCAGAAATTTCCATTTTGGTGAGAACGGGCGCAGCCAAGATTCAACAAGAGCCAACAGAGGCAACTGAGATGAATTACTTTCTCTGTTCCCTCCTGTTCCAATTCCTCCGTTCGCTACCGACCTTCCTGGTCGCAGTCTAACCCAATGCCCGCACCCGACCCGCGACTTGCCGCGATTGCCGACCGGGCGTTGCAGTTCGTCCCTGAAGGGAGCGTTGTGGGGTTGGGAACGGGACGCGCCGCCGCCGAATTCATCCGCGAGCTGGGGGCCCGCGTCCAGCGCGGGTTTCGCGTGCGCGGCGTCCCCACGTCTGACGCTTCTGCGGCGCTCGCACGCGAACTCGGTATCCCGCTGGTGACGCTCGACGAGATTGACGCGATCGACGTTGATATCGACGGGGCCGATGAAGTTGACCCTGACTGCAACCTGATCAAGGGGCTGGGGGGGGCCTTGCTGCGCGAAAAAATCGTCGCGGCCGCCTCGCGGAAAGTCGTGATCCTCGTGGGAGAAGAAAAGCTGGTGCCGAAGCTGGGGGCGCACGGCACGCTTCCCGTGGAAGTTGTTCCGTTCGGGTTGCCGACGTGCCGGCGGGCGTTGGCCGCGCTCGGTTGCCCGCCCAACCCGCGAATGCGCGACGGTCGGCTGTTCGTTTCAGACAACGGCAACTACATTCTTGATTGTCAACTGGCGCCTCTCGACCGGCCGGCCGAGCTGGAACGCGAAATTCGCGCGATTCCCGGGGTCGTCGAAACGGGCCTGTTCCTGAACATGGCCCACACGGTGCTGGTGCAGCGCGGGGACCGGGTCGAGGTTCGCGAACGGAGTGGGGCATGACGCGGCGATTGCTGACAATCAACGGCGGCTCGTCGAGCCTCAAGTTCGCCCTGTTCGCCGATGAAGCCGACCCGAGACGGCTGCTGACCGGCTCCATCGATCGCATCGGGCGGCCCGAGGCGGCCTTCAAGGCGACCGATTTCGACTCTGGTGCCGCCGAACGCGAAACCCTGGGGCGGGTGGACCATGCCGCTGCGGCCGATCGCGCCATCTCGTGGATCGAACGCCACGCCGGCCCCGGCGCCATCGGCGCGGTTGCACATCGCGTGGTGCACGGCGGCGAAAAATACCTGGCGGCCCACGTCATTGATTCCGACCTGGTGGCCGAAGTCACCCGCCTGATTCCCCTCGCCCCGCAGCACCTGCCCCCGGAACTGGCCCTGATTGATGCCTTCGGCCGCCGGTTCCCGAAGATTTCCCAGGTGGCTTGTTTCGATACGGCGTTCCATCGCAACATGCCGCACGTCGCGCGGCTGTTGCCCTTACCGCGGCGTTTTCAGGCGGCCGGCATGCGGCGCTACGGATTTCACGGCCTGTCGTACACTTACCTGCTCAACGAACTGCGCCGCTGCGCAGGCGACGCAGCGGCCGATGGGCGCGTGATTCTCGCCCACCTGGGCTCAGGGTCAAGTCTCGCGGCCGTGCGCGGCGGCATCGGAATCGACACTTCAATGGGGTTCACTGCCACGGGGGGCCTGATGATGGGGACGCGGCCCGGCGATCTCGACCCTGGTTTGCTGGTCTGGCTGTTGAGAAACGAGAACCTGTCAGTCGATAGCCTCGAAGCGCTGCTCAACCGCGAAGCGGGGCTGATGGGCGTCTCGGAAACCAGTTCCGACATGCGCGATCTGCTGGCATCGGCCGCTGCCGACCCGCGGGCCGCAGACGCCGTCGCCCTGTTCTGTTACCTCGCGAAGAAAGCGATCGGTTCGCTGACCACTGTGCTGGGTGGCCTCGATACATTGGTCTTCGCCGGCGGGGTCGGCGAGAACGCGGCGCCGGTCAGGGCTGCGATCTGCCAGGGCCTGGATTACCTCGGGATTCATCTTGACGATCAAAAAAACTCCGCTGCCGCCGAAGTGATTTCGGCTGACGGCAGCCCGGCCACCGTCCGTATCATTCGCACTGACGAAGAACTGACGATGGTCCGTGAAATGCAGGGTCTGCTGCGCGCCGCCTCGCGATCTGCCTGAGAAATCGCCCCCGGGAACTCAAGAATGGGGATCGCCACGAATGCCTGACCCCCTGCCCGTCGTTTTTCTCGCGCGGCATGGCGAGACCGAATGGAGCGTCTCGGGGCGCCACACGGGGCTCACCGACATACCCCTCACCGCGCGCGGCGAGCGCAACGCCCGCCGGCTCGGCGAGCGTCTGCGGGGCTTGCCGTTCAGCCGCGTGTTGACCAGCCCCCTGACCCGTGCGAAACACACCTGCGAGCTCGCGGGTTTCGGCAAACAGGCGCAGATCGATGCCGATCTCGTCGAGTGGAACTATGGCGCCTATGAAGGGTTGAAGACGGCCGAGATCCGTCGCACGCGGCCCGAGTGGCGCATCTTTCGAGACGGCTGCCCCGATGGCGAAGGCGTCGCTGAAATCTCGGGCCGGGCCGACCGGGTGGTGGCGCGCTTGCGGGCGATCGCCGGCAACGTGCTGGTGTTCTCGAGCGCCCATTTTCTGCGCGTGCTGGCGGCGCGGTGGTGCGGCTGGCCGGCGGCGGCCGGCGCGTATTTATTTCTGGAGACGGCTACGCTGAGCGCGCTGGGCTACGAGCACAATCTTGATGAGCCCGTGATCCGCCTGTGGAACGACGGGCGTCACGTGGGCGATTGAAGCTGTGCCGCGGCGGCCTGATCGGCCAGCAGCAGGGCGCGAGCTGGGTCCACCCGGCCGGCCGGTATCGTTGAATCGCCGCCAATGAGCCTCGCAAGCATCGCGGCCTTGTCTGCGCCGGTAGCGAGCCACAGAATGCGGCGGGCCCGGTTCAGAATGGGAAAAGTCAGCGTCATGCGGCGGCGGCCGCGGTAGGTGCCGGTTACGGCCACGTCGGCGTCAGCGACATTTGTGACCGGGTCGCCGGGCACGAGCGACGCGGTGTGGCCGTCGTCCCCCAGACCGAGGTGCACGAGATCAAGAACCGGCGGTGTGCCCGCCAGCGAACCGAGCAGCCGGGCATAGTCTTCCGCGGCCGCGGTGAGATCAGTTGCCTCGACCAGCATGGGGTGCAGGTTCCTCTCGGGAAACGGCGCGTGTGACAGCAGGCTTTCGCGCAGGTGGGTGAGATTTCGGTCAACGTCGCCCGCTGGCGCCACGCGCTCGTCAACCTGCACGATGTGCAGGGCTTGCCATGGCAGCGACTCTTTTGCCAGCTCGCGCAGCATCAGCCAGGGAGTCCGGCCGCCGCTGAGTGCCAGAACGAATTGGCCGCGGGCCGCGACGCCCGCGCGGGCCTCGGCGGCGACAAAGCGAGCCGCCTCGCGAGCGACCGATTCGGAATCCGGCAGGATCTCGACTTGCATGCTGTAGCGCGCCGTGAAAAATTCAGCCGCGAAATCGGCTTCTATCCGACTCGGGGATTGCGCCAGCCCCCCGGCGGTTCGATCAGCCGATCGACCTCGGGCGGGCCCCAGCTTCCCGGATCGTATTCGAACAGCGGTGTGACCGTCCCCAGCACCGGGTCGACAATTCGCCAAGCCTGTTCGACATAGTCCTGCCGCGAGAACAGGTTGGTGTCTCCCTTGAGCGCGTCTCCCAACAGCCGCTCGTACGCGTCCAGCTCATCGCCATCCGGGTGGTGAATTGCCGTCAGCTCGGCCGACTGCCCGATCATTTCTTCGCCGGCGTCCATGACCATTGTTCCCAGTGAAATCGACACATCGGGGCTGACGCGGAACCGCAGGTAGTTGGGCAGCGTCGTCAGGCACGGAAACACCGGCGGCGGCACTCGCAGCACCACGTGCACTTCAGTGCACGTGACCGGCAGGCACTTGCCCGCGCGAATGTAGAATGGAACGCCGTCCCAGCGCCACGAGTTGATGGCCAGCTTGAGCGCGGCATAGGTTTCGACGCGCGAATTACCGGCGACGCCGGGGTCTTGTCGATATCCGCGAAACTGCCCCCGCACGACGTGCCGCGCGTCGAGCGGCGCCATGGCTCTCAGCACCTTGAATTTCTCATCGCGGCCCGATTCGCTGTCGCTGCCGACGGGTGGCTCCATCGCCAGGTTCGCCACGATCTGGAACAAATGGTTCTGCACGACGTCGCGAATGGCGCCCGCCTCTTCGTAGAACGCGCCGCGTCCCTGAATGCCGAAGTCTTCGGCCATCGTGATCTGCACGCTCTCGACGTAGTTGCGGTTCCAGATCGGTTCGAGAAACGTATTCGCGAAGCGGAAGAACAGCAGGTTGCGGACGGGCGCCTTGCCCAGGTAGTGGTCGATGCGAAAAATCGCCGATTCGTCGAATTCGCTGAGGAGAATGCGGTTGAGCGCCTGGGCCGATTCGAGATTTCGCCCGAAAGGCTTCTCGACAATGACCCGTGACTGTCTGATGCAGGAGAGTTTTCCCAACTGCTCGATCACCACGGCGAACAGGCCGGGCGGAATCGCCAGATAGAACAGCGGCCGCTGGGCCGATTGCAGTTCGCGGCCCAGCGCCTCGATCGTGGCCGGGTCGTTGTAGTCGCCGTCGACGTACCGCAACAGGCGGGAAAGCTTGTCGAAGCTGGCCGTATCGACGCCGCCGCCGTGTTTTTCGAGACTGTCGCGGGCCCGGGCGCGAAGCTGGTCGACAGTCCAGCCGGCTTTCGCGACCCCGATCACGGGCACGTCGAGATGCCCGCGGCGAATCATCGACTGCAACGCCGGAAAGATCTTTTTGTGCGCGAGGTCGCCTGTGGCGCCGAAAAAGACGAAGGCGTCAGAAGGAACATGGTTCATGGCGATTTACCCGCCGGTTTCTCCTGATGCCCGCCGAATTCCAGTCGCATCGCCGAGAGCAGCCGGTCGCCGAAATCGGCCTCGCCCCGCGACGCAAACCGCTCGAAAAGGGCCGTCGCCAGCACGGGAACAGGCACCGCTTCGTCAATGGCGGCCTGCAATGTCCAGCGGCCCTCGCCCGAATCAGAGACGCAGCCGCCGAAACGCTCCATTCCGGGGTCTTTCAGAAGTGCGCTGGCCGTCAGGTCCAGAAGCCACGAAGCGATCACGCTTCCCCGCCGCCACACTTCCGCCACGTCGCGCAGGTTGAGTTCATATTGATAGTGCTCGGGGTTTCGCAGCGGCGTCGTCTCGGCATCGGCGGCCCGTGATTGCGTGCCGGCATTGGCGTGCCGCAGAATCGACAGCCCCTCGGCATACGCGGCCATCACCCCGTACTCGATCCCATTGTGCACCATCTTTACAAAATGCCCCGCGCCGCTGGGGCCGCAGTGCAGATAACCATGCTCGGCCGTCCCGCCGAGCCGCTCGCGGCCCGGCGTGCGCGGGGCCGAATCAATGCTGGGTGCCAAGGCGGAAAAAACAGGTTCGAGTCTGCGGACGGCCGCCTCTTCGCCCCCAATCATCAGGCAATAACCCCGCTCCAGCCCCCAGACGCCGCCGCTGGTCCCCACGTCGACGTAGTGCAGACCGAGCGGCCGGAGGTCCTGAGACCGCCTGATGTCGTCGATGTAATAGCTGTTGCCGCCGTCGATCAGGACGTCGTCGCGTGCGAGTCGCGGTTTGAGCGAAGCGATGGTCGAATCGACGACCGCCGCGGGAACCATCATCCACACGGCCCGCGGTGGCGCCAGTTTCTTTACGAAGTCGTCGAGCGAAGCGGCGGCGAGGGCGCCTTCGCGGGCGAGCGCCTGGGCCGTTTCAGGGTGCGTATCGAAAGCCACGCACTGGTGGCCGGCCCGCAGCAGCCGGCGGACCATGTTGGCGCCCATGCGCCCCAATCCGATCATTCCGATTTGCATGAGCAATTCCTTTCGTCAACGGCCAGTTGTTGGAATCGCAGCGTGATGCCACCGCCCTTGAACGTGATCTCACGCTCGGCGGCCTCGGCGATACCGGCGGATCAGCGCGCTGGTTGAGCTGTCGTGGGTCAGTTGGGGGTCGCCCGCCGCCTCGAGTTCAGGGACGATCTTCTGTGCAAGGGCCTTGCCCAGTTCGACCCCCCATTGGTCGAACGAATTAATGTGCCAGAGCGTGCCGTGCACGAACACCTTGTGCTCGTACAAAGCCACGAGCTTACCGAGAGTTTCGGGTGACAATTCGGGCAGCAGCAGCGTGTTCGTAGGATGATTCCCTTCGAACGTGCGGTGTGCGACCAGGTCTTCCGCAACGCCGCTCGCGCGCACTTCGTCGGCCGTCCTGCCGAACGCCAGGGCCTCGGTCTGCGCGAAGAAATTGGCCATCAGCAGGTCGTGATGCGGTGGGATCGGGTTGAGAGTGCGGCAGAACCCGATGAAATCGCAGGGAATAAGCTTGGTGCCCTGGTGAATGAGCTGAAAATAGGCGTGTTGGCCGTTCGTTCCCGGGGTGCCCCAGACGATCGGGCCGGTCTGGTACGGCACCCGCCGACCGGCGAGATCGACCGACTTGCCGTTGCTTTCCATATCGAGTTGTTGCAGATAGGCGCTGAACCGCGAAAGATAGTGATCGTAGGGCAGCACCGCGAGCGTTTCGGCGCCGAAGAAGTTGTTGTACCACAGCCCGATCAGGCCCAGCAGGGCCGGCAGGTTCTGGTGGAACGGCGCCGTGCGGAAGTGGTCGTCCATCGCCCGGAATCCAGCGAGCATTTCCCGAAACCGCTCGGGCCCGATCGCGACCATCAGCGACAGGCCGATCGCCGAGTCGAAAGAGTATCGTCCGCCGACCCAATCCCAGAACCCGAACATATTGGCGGTGTCGATGCCGAACGCAGAGACTTCTTGGGCGTTGGTCGAGACGGCGACGAAATGCCGGGCGACGGCCGATTTGTCGCCGAGCGCCTGCACCAGCCACGTTCGGGCCGAGCGCGCGTTGGTCAGCGTCTCGAGCGTGGTGAACGTCTTCGACGACACGATGAACAGCGTCTGGGCCGCGTCGAGGTCGTGTACCGCCTCGGCAAAGTCTGAACCGTCGACGTTGGAGACGAATCGAAAGGCGAGATCGCGGCGGCTGTAATGCCTGAGCGCCTCGTAAGCCATCGCCGGGCCCAGATCTGACCCGCCGATGCCGATATTGACCACCGCGCGGATTTGTTTTCCCGTAAAGCCGCGCCAGGCGCCGTCACGAATCGAGTTTGAGAATTGCGCCATGCGATCGAGCACCGCATGCACTTCCGGTACGACGTTCTTTCCATCGACGAAGATTTCGGCGTTTCGGGGAGCGCGCAGGGCCGTGTGCAGAACGGCGCGGTGCTCGGTGACATTGATCTTATCCCCTCGAAACATCGCTTCGATGCGCGCTCGCAGGCCGCACTCTTCGGCAAGTTCCACGAGAAGCTGCAGTGTTTTCGGGGTGAGTCGGTTCTTGGAGTAGTCGAGAAAGACTCCCGCCCCCTCCTGGGTCAGGCGTTCGCCGCGGTGCGGATCGTCGGCGAACAGTTGTCGCAGTGCAACGTCTTTGATCTCAGCGAAATGCGATTCGAGCGCCCGCCAGGCAGGGCGCTCGGTCAGGTGAGGGGCGTTCATGGGCTTATCTCGTCGCAAGGGTTCGGGCGCGTCGCGGATTCACGAAAGGCCGGCCGTGGCAGACGATAACGCTCCCGGACTTACGGTCCGTAGGGGCAGGTTGCACGCAACGGGTGCATGATCGCCCTCGGTCGGGGTTCCGTCAATGACCGCCACGATCGTTGACACACACTCAAAATCCACGCTAGACTCCTTACCAGTCGCGCTCGTCTGAAAAGCAGGGGTGGGGCGTGCGTGACCCACGGTCATGCGTTGGCAGGGGGCCGCCAGACGTTTCCGAGAATGCGGACTTTGCCGGTTACGCCCACGATGCGTTCCTGACGCAACAGCTACGGCGAAATGCGGCAATTGCGAAACATCGAAGGGAAGGCGCAGATGTTGCGCAAAACGGCGGCCATAGCGGGAGGGCGCAGGAATTCGCCCGGCGAAGATGCTAAGCTATGGCAACATCGGGGGATCGTTGCCCCGTTGTGCGCCCTGAAGAGGCGCGGGGGTTGTCCGTTCAGCGATCGACAGACCCGTTGGTCAATGGAACGAGATTAGCACCGAACGACTCGCCTTGTCTGGCCTTGGTTCGAGGCTTTCAGGGAGAGCAGTTCGCGTCGAGCATTATTCCAATACGGCGGGTCCGCCGTCGCGACTCGTGAAAAACGCGAAAAGGGCGAGCAGCCCACGAGCACGGAGTGCGCGCCGAAAAGGTCCCAATGCCGTTCTCACCTCGGGCGCGTCTGTACCCCGACTTTGCACATTTCGCAAGCAGACTCCGTGAGCCAACCCGCCCTGAATCCAGTTTCGCCCCGCTCACCTGCGGTACCTGCCTTGAAGCCGGCGGTGGTTTGCGGCGTACTGGCGCTCGCAGCCGTTCTGCTCTGGTCGTACTGGGATACACTGGCTGTTCTGGTTCGTCGCTGGTCGACTGAGGCCGACTACTCGCACGGGTTTCTAGTTCCTGTCTTCTCGGTCGTATTGCTCTGGCACCGCCGCGCGATGTTGGCGGGCGGGTGGCCTCAATCTGGAAGCTGGTGGGGCCTGGCGTTTCTGGCGCTGGCCGGGTTGATGCGGTGGGCGGCGGCGTATCTCTTCTACCCGCTTCTCGACGCTCCATCTCTGTTGCCCTGCCTGGCCGGTGTGGTCCTGCTGCTGGGGGGCTGGAAGGCGCTCCACTGGTCGTGGCCGGCCATCGCCTATCTGATTTTCATGATTCCATTGCCGGCGTCGATCGCCGAGACGCTCAGTTCGCCTCTGCAACGCATTGCAACCGAGTCGTCGACCTGGATTCTTCAAACGCTGGGGGTCCCTGCGATCGCCCGCGGCAACGTGATCTGGCTGGCGACCGGCAAGATCGGCGTCGTCGAGGCGTGCAGCGGACTGCGGATGCTGATGCTGTTCGCAGCGATTACGGTGGGGGCCTCCTTTCTGATTGAGCGGCCTCTGTGGGAAAAGATCTTCGTGGCGCTCAGCGCGCTGGTGATCGGCCTGATTACGAATATCATTCGCATCACGGTCACGGCGATACTGCATGAGTATGTGGGACAGGATCTCGCGCAGCGCGTGTTCCACGACCTGGCGGGCTGGCTGATGATGCCCGTCGCCACGCTGCTGCTGTTTATTGAGTTGCAGTTGCTGTCAAAGCTTTTGATCGTGCCCGTCCGTTCTGACCCGGTGCTCGTCCGGCATTAAACTGAAAAGCAGCGGCTGAGGGTGGCGCGGGCCCGGCAATCGTGTGCCGGGCCGCCTCAGTGAAAGTGTGAACGTTGAAAGCAATGACCGATAACGGTTCCACCCAGAGCTACCGCACCCAGGATTCCGCTGGCGAGCCCCTTCGCACTCACGCGCTGTCGCGCATCGTGACCGGCGACGTGGTGGGATTTCCGGCGGCTGACACGGTTCCCCTGGGCGCCGACGCCGCGGCGCCTGAAAGCGACATCCCGCGTTACTTTCACGCGTTGCGAAGGCGCTGGCTGATTTCGACCGTGGTGGCGCTGCCCCTGGCGGTGATGACCGGTCTCGGCCTGTGGTATCTGCTGCCCAAATCGTACATGGCCACGGCGACCTTGCGGGTGATTCCGTCGGAGATTCCTCTGGCGTTCGCGACCGCCGATGCCAAGGGCATCGGTGGCCAATTCGACACGTACAAGAAAACACAGCGCCAGTATCTGAAGAGCCGCTTCGTCATCATGCGGGCGTTGCGCGAGAAAGACCTGGCCGACATTCCGGTCATTCGCGACCACGCCGCCGACCCGGTGGAGTGGCTCAGCAAAGAGTTGAGCGTCATCTTTCCCGAAGATTCGGAAGTGATGCTGGTGTCGTTGTCGGCTTCATCACCTGACCGGCTGCATGACGTTGTGAATGCCATCGTCAAGGCGTACTTCGATGAGATCATTTACTCCGAAAAGCTGCGAAAGCTCGATCGCCTGAACAAGCTGGAAAAATCCGAGAAAGATCAGGAGGGAGAACTCCGAACCAAGAGATCTCACCTCGCTGACTTGGTCGATAAGGTTGGCTCGGGCGACACCGGCAATCTGACGATCTTGCAGCAGACGGTGCTGCAGCAGTTCAGCGCGTTTTACCAGAAGCTGTCGACGGTGCAGTTCGAATTGATGGAGGCCCAGGAGGAACTGCAGCACTTCGAAAAACTGCAGGCCGCCGGCGAATCGGCCTGGCAGGACCTCGTGTCGGAAAATGAAGTCGCACAGGCCATGCGCGAAGACCGGGTAGCCAAAGAGCTCGAAGCCAGGCGGCAGGACAAACTCCAACACATTCAGCGCACACGCGAGCGCTTCGCGTCGAGTGATCGGTCGGCCCCCAAGATTGACGACGACATGAGGCAGGTCGAAACACTCGACATCAGGCTCAAGCAGCGGCGATCGGAGATTCGCGAGGAGCTGGTCGAATTGCGGAAACTCTCTCGAGGGGCCGAAAGCGACGCGCTCAAATACCGCGTGCAACGGCTCCTGGCCCAGCAGGAACGCCTGCAGCGCGAGGTCAAAGAGCGACAGCGCGAGGCGACGATGGTGGGCCGCGGGTCGCTCGACGTCGAAATGCTGCGGCAGGAGATTCGAGCCCAGGACGAGATTGTCGCCAACCTGCGTGCCGAAGTGCAGCGCACCAAAGTCGAATTGCAATCTGACGCAAGCGATGCCTCGTGGACGCGCGTGAAGCTGCTCTACGAAGCCCCGCCCGCGCGGCCGCCCGACTCGAAAACCCGTCTGGCCCAGACCGGCGCCGCCACGTTGTTCTCGCTGGGCCTGCCGTTCGCCCTGTTCGTATGGCTCGACGCCCGCAGAAACCACATTCACACGGCCAATCAGGTGGCCCAGGGGTTGCGGCTCTCGGTCATCGGGTCGGTGCCGATGATTCCGCGGCGGGTCATGCGGCGGCTCAACGGCCCTTCCAAGCGCCAGCAGTACTGGCGAACGCTGCTTTCAGAATCAGTTGATTCGATCGCGGCGATCGTGATTCGCGCGGCGCAATCGGGCGGAAATCGCGTCATCATGGTCTCGAGCGCCACGGCGGGCGAAGGCAAGACGACCCTGGCCGGCCAGTTGGCCGTCAGCCTCGCCGGCGCCGGGCACCAAACGCTGCTCGTCGATTTCGACCTGCGCCGACCCACGCTGCATCGCGTCTTCGGCCTGAGCCTCGAACCCGGCGCGAACGAGGTGCTGCGACGCGACGCCGAGCTTGAATCGGCGATCCAGCCGACGCTCATCCCCAATCTGACGATTCTCACAGCGGGTCGGTCGAACCAGACGGGGCTGGCGGGCCTGGCGCCGGCCGACCTGAAGGCGCTGTTCGACCGCCTGCGGAGCGGGTTCGACTTTATCGTGGTCGATGCCAGCCCCATTTTGCCGGTGGTCGACACGCGGTTGATCGGCCAGCATGTCGATGCGGTGCTCTTGTCGGTGTTGCGAGATGTCAGCCGCATGCCCAAGGTTCGGGCGGCTTGCCAGTTTCTGGAGCTGTTCGGCATCCCGGTGCTGGGCGCGGTCGTGGCGGGGTCGAGCGAAGAAGCGTACACCGACGGCCATTACGGGCCGCTCACCGAAACGCAGGTCGTCTGATTCGGTCGAGGCGCCTGCGGGTACGAAGCATCTTGCGTCTGAGTGCGCGGGTTGAAGGCCTTGGCGGGCCCACACCCCTGACGGAGCTTTGACGTCGTGACCTACTTCCTGTTTCTCCTGTTCGGGCTTTCGATTCTGGTGAGCCTGGTGGCGAACTGGTCGGTGCGCGGAATCGCGCACCGTATCGGCCTTGTCGATCATCCTGACGGCCACCGCAAGTTGCAGAGCCACGCAGTGCCGCTGGGCGGCGGTATCGGGATCTTCGTGACCCTGCTGGTTGCGATCGGTGCAATCGTGGCCGCTGATCAGCCCACCCGCGCGACCGTGCTCTCGAAAGGCTACCTGCTGGAGGCGATCGGACTGTTTCTGGGGGCGACGCTGATTGTGGGCGTCGGGATCCTCGACGACTGGGTTGGCTTGCGCGGACGACAGAAACTGGCAGGCCAGGTGGCAGCCGCCACGGCAATCTGGGCCTTCGGCGTCTGCATTCATCGGATCAATTTCATGGGGTGGTCGGTCGAGCTGGGAATTCTCTCGGCCCCGTTTACAATTTTCTGGCTGCTGGGAGCGATGAATGCCCTGAATCTGCTCGATGGCATCGATGGTCTCGCCGGCATCGTGGGCATCATCCTGAGTGCGTCGCTCGCGTTTCTGGCGCTCGCCACGGGGCACGAAACAATCGCCGTGATCGCGTCGGTTCTGGCCGGGGGAATCGCCGGGTTTCTGTGGTTCAATATTCCTCCGGCAAGCATGTATCTGGGCGATGCCGGGAGCATGTTGATCGGGTTGCTGGTCGGCGTTCTGGCCATCAAAGCGTCGTTGAAGGGGCCGGGCACGGTGTTGCTGGCCGCCCCCCTGGCGCTGTGGACGCTGCCCATTCTCGATTCGGCCGCAGCCATCTTGCGGCGAATGCTGACCGGTCGCAGCATCTATGCCAGCGATCGCGCCCACCTGCATCATCTGCTCGTGCAGCGCATCGGGCACCGCAATACCCTGGTCTGCGTCGCCGCCGTTTCGCTGTTGACCTCGGCAGCCGCTCTGCTCAGCGTGCGCTGGAATGACGACCTGATCGCCATCGCATGCGCCTCGATCGTGGTGTTGATGTTCGTCGGGCTGCGGGTCTTCGGGCATTCTGAACTCGTATTGCTGCTGGTTCAGGCGCGGGCCCTGGTTCGATCGCTCTTTTCGGCCGGGCGACCCGCGCCGCGCAAAGGGTGGCGCGACGCCGTACGCCTGCAGGGCACCCGCCAATGGGAACTGCTCTGGGAAACCCTGACCGAATGGGCCATTACTCTGGAACTGGTGCAGGTGCGGCTGGACGTAAATTTTCCCACGCTCGGCGAAGGCTATCACGCCACCTGGAATCGCCCGGGCGACGGCCGCGACGACCGCTACTGGACGCTGCAGATGCCGCTGATTGCCGAGCAGAACGTCGTCGGGTCGGTGCGCGTGATTGGCGAACGATGGGGGGGCGGCGAGCACTCGCTCGAGCAGCTCCTCGAACTCGTCGAGCAGATTGAATCGCACCTGCGGGCCATCGCAGCGACTGAAAAGGCGGTTCCCGCGGCGCGCCGTGACACCGCCGATGCCGGTCTGACCCGGCCTGACCGCGGCGTCCGGCAGGTGCCCGTCGAGGCGGAAGGTTTCGGGTAAGCTCGGCACTCACGGTGAACCCCGCCGGTCGCGCCGCGGCCAGGCGAAAAAAACCGCGTCTTCGTTGCGATCGTCGCCGCCGGTCGCGGCAGCCTGTGAGGTTTTCGTTGCCGAAGGTTTCGTTTGAGGCTGGACGGGTAGCTCGTTTCGGTTCTCGCTGCAATTCGGAGCACCTGCATGACGCTTTTCAGCACGCTTCCCGGTCGGTTGGCGATCGCTTGTGTGTGCGTTGCCGCGACGCAGGCGGCGGCCTGGCATCTTGACCGTCAGACGCGGTCGCAGGCCAGCCAGGCCTTGGAGCTCGACGTGGCCAAACTCCCCATGCAACTGGGCGAGTGGAGCGGCGTCGATACCGAGATCGACGCGCGCCTGGTCGCCCACGTGGGCTCGAAGTCGATCGTCAACCGCAAATACGAAGACGGGCTGGGGCGCACGATCATCGTGCACCTGGCGGAGTTTCCCGCGGCCGAGGTTTCGATTCCACACCCCCCGCCGCTATGCTACACGAACGCGGGCTGGACGATCGTCCGCGAACGCTGGCGCGAGGTGGCGCCCGGGGTGCGGTTTCGTGAGATGAAGCTCGATCGCGAGGGAGCTAAGGTCGACGTCACGTACTGGTACCAACTCGGCCCGCACGTAGCGGGCAATCGCGATGATTTGCGAAAAATTCTGCAGTCGTATCGTTTCAGCCGCGATCCGTGGCCGCCGATGGTGAAAGTTCTATTGCACGCCCCCGGCGACGACCCTGACGGCCAGGCCGGCGCTGCGTTCGAGCAGTTCGCGGCAGCGATTTTCGATTGGATCAAGAGTCAGTCGTGACCCCGTCTGTTCGAAACAGAGCCGACGCATCGTCTGCTGATCGTCCTCAAGACGATCCGCCGGTCGAATTCGACGACGATTCGCTCGACGACCCGGTGCTTGCCGCGCCGGCGCCCGCGCCGGCGCGCGGGCGGCCGCTGGCGCCGCACGGCGCAGGGGGCGCCGAGCGGCCGGTGGTGGTGATACGCCCCACCGCGGGCAATCGCGCAATTAATCTCGCCGAACTGTGGCGCGCCCGCGAGCTGTTGTTTTTTCTGGCGTGGCGCGACATTAAGGTGCGCTACAAGCAAACCGTGCTGGGCGTGGCGTGGGCCGTCATCCAGCCGGTACTGACCATGGTGGTCTTCACGGTTTTCTTCGGAAGAGTCGGGGGGCTGGCCCGATACACCCCCGCGAACATTCCTTATCAGGTCTTTGTTTATGCCGCGCTGCTTCCCTGGCAATTCTTCGCGTTCGCACTGACGCACGGGGGGTTGAGCCTGATTCAAAGCGAGCGGCTGATCAGCAAGGTCTATTTTCCGCGGCTCTTGCTCCCCTGCGCGACGGTCGGCACCGGGCTGGTTGATTTCGCCATCTCGTGCGGCGTGCTGGCCTCGATGATGTGGTGGTACGCGGTCGCACCGACCATTAACCTGCTGTTGCTGCCGGTGCTCGTGGCGGGAATGGTGCTCGGCGCTCTCGGGGCCGCGACGTTATTGGCGTCGTTGTCGGTGGCGTATCGCGATTTTCGGTATGTCATTCCGTTCATGGTGCAGGTCTGGATGCTTTCCAGTCCGGTCGCGTATCCGCTCAACCTCGTGGGCAAAAGTCTCGCGCATCGGTTTCCCGACAGGCCGGCGCTGGCGTATCTGTTGAAGTTGGCGTACGCCCTCAATCCGATGGCGGGAATTATCGACGGGTTCAGCTCGGCATTGCTGGGGTTGCCCTTCCACTGGGATACGCTCGCAGTCTCTCTGGGTACGGCGACGGCCCTGTTTGTGCTGGGCCTGTGGTACTTCCGATCGGTCGAAAGGCGCTTTGCTGACATCGTGTGATTCCAGGCGCGACGCCCGGGACCTTTCAGATGACGACTACCGCCCTGCGTATTCACGAGCTCGGCAAACAGTACCAGGTGGGGGCCGCGCCTCGGCACACTCATACTCTGCGGGAAGCGCTGGTCGAAGTCGCTAAGGCGCCTTGGCGCAGGTTTCGGAATCTGTCGGGCCGGGCCGAACCCGAAGGGCGGTTCTGGGCGCTGCGCGACGTAAACCTTGACGTGCAGGAAGGCGAGGTGATCGGAATTATCGGTCACAATGGCGCGGGCAAAAGCACGCTGCTGAAAATCCTCTCGCAGATCACCGAGCCGACGACCGGGTCTGTCGAAATTCGCGGGCGGGTTGGCAGCCTTCTGGAGGTCGGTACAGGGTTTCATCCTGAATTGAGCGGTCGTGAGAACATCTTTCTCAACGGCGCCATTCTGGGGATGAGTCGCGCCGAGGTGAAACGCAAGTTCGACGCCATTGTCGACTTCTCAGGGGTCGAGGAATTCCTGAACACGCCGGTCAAGCGGTATTCGAGCGGCATGCACGTGCGGCTGGCATTCGCCGTGGCCGCCCACCTTGAGCCCGAGATTCTGATCATCGACGAAGTGCTGGCCGTGGGCGACGCCGAGTTTCAGGCGAAATGCCTCGGAAAGATAGGCGACGTGGCCAGCGGCGGACGCACGGTGCTGTTCGTCAGCCACAACATGGCCGCCGTGGAATCGTTGTGCCGCCGCGCATGCCTGCTTGAACGCGGCCGCCTCGTCGCCGATGGAGACGTCGCAGACGTCGTGCGGCGGTATCTCGATTCGGGCAGCGAGCTGGCCGGCGACATCGATCTGACCAGTCACCCGGGCCGACCGGAGCGGCTTCGACCGCTCCTGCGGCGCCTGCGGCTTTTGGATAGCGAAGGGCAGCCGCGGCCCTCGGTGCGCATCGGGGGCGACCTGCGATTCGAAATCGAGCTTCATTCTGACGAAGTCGTGCATCCGCGCAATCTGGGGATTCGCGTCATCGACGCGCGGGGTTTGACCGTATTCACGTGCAGCACGCGCCACAGCCATTGCGACCGTTTGCGCATTCACGGGGGCCTGACCGTCACCTGCACGGTCCGCAATATCCGTCTCGTGCCGGGCCGCTACCACTTGCGGCTGTACGTGCGATCGGGCTCTGAGATGCTCGACGAGATCCGTTCCAACCTGGAAATCGAGGTGTTGCCCCTGTTGAACGAGGCGACCGCGCGTGTCCCTTCGGCACGATCGGGTGTATTGATTCCTGAATCGACGTGGGAGGTTGAGCCCGGGCGTGCCGTTGCCGGCGACCCAAGTGCGGACCAGACCGCTCTTTCACCTGAGGTCCGAACGTGAGCGACCCGCGGATCATTCTTCATATCGGCACGCCCAAATCCGGGACCACGACGATTCAAGAGTTGCTCGCCCGACAGGCGCCGGCCCTTCTGCAACAGGGAATTCTGTACCCCGAAGCCGGCCGGGGGGGCGAGGCGGGCGCGGCCAACCATCGCCTTTCGTGGTGCATCAACGGCAAACGGGGTTTCACCGACGCAAGCTGCTGGAGCGACCTTCGCACAGAAGTGCTGCGGGTTGAACCAAACCTGACGGTCATCTCAGCCGAGGGCTTCGAGGCGCTCGACGCGCCGCAGGTTGCGCGAGTCGGCGGCTATCTGCAGGGCTTCGAGGTCACCATTCTCGTCTATTTGCGCAATCAGTGGGATTTCATTCTGTCGTACTTCAAGCAGTGCGTGAAGTCAGAGCGACGGCGGTACCGGCACACGCTTCGACAGTTCCTTTCTGAAAACCTGGCACGTTGCGACTACGCGGCCCTCATCGAACGCTGGGGGTCGGTATTCGGCAAAGACCGCGTCGTGTTTCGGCTGTTCGACAAGATCAAGCGGCAACCCGGCGTCGAGCACGATTTTCTGGCGCAGATCGGCGCGCGCGGCCTGCGATTTGGTGAAGCCGAACCGTCGGTCAGCCGGGCGAACGTCTCGCCCAGCGACGACGCTACCCGCGCATTGCGCGTGTTCAACACCGTCGAGACGCTGCTGCCTCACACCCGCCTGATTTCGAAGATATTCAAGCGCACCCGACATCGATTGATTCGCCGCGACGACTGGACCGCGCGCTGTTCTGCGGCGCTCGCGCGTTCGATCACGGCCCCCTTGTATTCGCCCGACGATGTCGAATTCGTGCGCAACCGGGTTCGCGAGTACAACGGGCGATTCTTCCCGTTGCTGGCCGACCCGGCCGACGCCTTGTTGTTCGAGTTCTGACACGTCTGATCGCGCCAACCGCCATGCTGCCTTTCGTCAGACGTCTGCATCAACGCCTGCGGCAAACCGTTAAAACGGGTGTCGTCGCGCCGCTCGCGCGCTGGCATTGCCGTTGGAATTCTTCAAATGGCGCCTCGGCCTTGCCCGAACCGGTGTGCGAAGACCTCCCCTGCGAGGCCGATCGCGCGTGTGACGCGCACCTGCTGCTGACTACTAAGACCGGGGTCGTGGAGTATCAGGGCCGACGCCTGCGGCGGCTGCTGACGGGTAATTTCTACGGGCTGACTCGTCACGACGGCCGCTGGTATGCGTTTCATCGCGCCAGCGAGTTCGTGGGGCAGATCATCAGCTTCGTTCTGCCCAACCAGAAGGCGGGAATCTGCGACGTGCGCCGCGAGGTAGGCGCCTTGCATCCTGAGATTCATCAGATCGACTTCTGCGACGGCCGGCTGTACGTCGCCGACCCGGGCCACAATCGCCTGCTCTGCTACCCCGCGCCCGTGACAGGCGCGGGCCGGCCCGTTGCGGCCTACCCCAACGGTCGCATCTGGCGCGGGCGAAAATCACCCAATTACGTCCACCTCAACTCTGTCGTCAGCGATGGTGACACAGTGCTGGCCCTGCTGCACAATCTTACGAATGTCACCGGTCGAAAAAGCGAACTGGTGTGTCTTGACGGCAGCCTGCGGGTCGTTGGCCGGCAGACGATTGACGCCGGTTGCGCCCACAACATTGTCGTTGTTGACGGTCGCATCTGTTACTGTGACTCGCAGCAGGGAGATTTTGTGGCAGGAACCGCGCGCCTGCGCCTGGGGTCATTCACGCGCGGGGTGGCCGTGGCCGAAGACGTCATCTACGTCGGGGGGTCTGATTTCGCACCGCGGTCACGAAGGGAGAATTCCAACGGCCTCGTTTATTGCTGTTCGCGCGACGGCTCTGAGTTGTATGGAACACTGGCCTTGCCCAATGTCGGCGGCGTGTACGAAGTGCGATTGGCTTCCGGCGTAGACCAGGCATCGAGCGATTACCATCGGTGGTTGCGGGAAGCGCAATCGGTGAGGCTGGCCGATATCTTTGCAGGGGCAGAGGCCGGTGAATGCGTGGCGCCGGCGGCTGTCGTCGCGTAATTGGGCGTCTGTTTCTGCCGGGTTGATCGCAGAGGAGTGCATTCATCGCACGCGTCGCCGACCAACGTCGAACACAGCGCTGGCATAATGTTGCCGACATTGTGACCGACTCACTCTGCATGGGCTGCGGTGTCTGCGAACCAGTCTGCCCGGTGCGCTGTATCCAGATTGACGAAGCGGCCGCGAGCGGGCAGTTGGTTCCGGTTGTTGATCAGGCGACCTGCGTCGAGGGGTGCGACCTGTGTCTTCGCGTCTGCCCCGGCGAGAGCGTTAATTTCGTCGGGCTCAATCAGGAATTTCTGGGCCGGCAGCCCGAACGCGCCGACGTGGGCGTTATCGAGCGCTCCTGCGTGGGCCACGCGTCTGATGAGCGCGTTCGATTCGAATCATCATCGGGAGGGGCGGCGACGGCCCTTCTGGCCTACCTGCTTGACCAGAACCTGATCGACGGCGCCATCGTGGTCAGAATGAGTCGCGAGAGGCCGCACGAGGCCGAGGTGACTGTCGCGCGAACGCGCGACGAAATCCTGGGCAGCCGCGGGTCGAAGTATTGTCCGGCAAAGTCGGGCATTGGCCTGCGGGCCGTGATGCGCGAACCGGGCCGCTACGCCTTTGTCGGCGTTTCATGCCATATCCACGGCGTCCGCAAGTTCCAGCAGGTCTTCAAGAAGTACCGCACTCGAATCGTGCTGACGCTGGGGCTGTTCTGTGGCGGCGGAATCACCATGCAGGGCACCAGGTTCCTGCTGAGTCGGCTGAACGTGCAGCCCGAAGAGCTTCATGAATTGCGGCTGCGTGGCGACGGCTGGCCGGGAAAGACAACGGCCATTTGTCGCGATGGCCGAATCTCTGAACTGAACAAGCGCGCGGGCGCCCGCAACCTGCGCGAGGCCGCCGAATACAATTCGTGGATGCACCGCTACTTTTTCCCGCCCCGCTGCCTGACGTGCACCGACCTGACCGCACAACTGGCCGACATCTCGTTTGGCGACCCGTGGCTGCCGCGGTTCACGAAGACCGATCGTATCGGCCTGTCGCTGATTGTCGCCCGAACGGCGATCGGGCGACGTTTCCTGGAATTGGCGATTCGCGATGCGGCCATCAAGATCGTCGATGAACTGACGCCACAAGAGGTGGCCGACTCTCAGGAAAAGCTCCCGGTCAAGGTCAATACCCGGCCGTACCGCGTTGCGGCCAGGCTGTTTGGCATTCGCACGCCCGATTACGGCCCCTTGTACGGCGATGGCCGTTTGGCCGTGACGGCCGTCGTCGGCGCCATCTGGGAATACGCCCGTCTGGGGTTGGGAAGACATTCGCGGCTTTGGCCCGCACTCGTGTTCGTCGAGCGGAAGTCGCTTGAACGAACTCTGTGGATCGGCAAATGGCGCGGAAGGCTGCGGCGGATGCGCGGCCGACTGGCCCGCGTCTTCGGTCGCACGGCCGGGCCCTTCTTCCACCGCAATTCTGTCAGCCTGCCTCCGGCCGGCCCGACAGAGACCCAAACTCGGGGCACGCCGGCGGCGCGAACCGAGCCTGTGGTGGCCCAGCGCGCGGAGGGCGACTGACGTGCTGATCGAAGTCGCAGGCGTGTTCACCGAGAACAAGGGCGCCGAACTGATGCTGGTCGCTGTGCAGCAGCATTTTGCGCAAGTCGATCCGCGCGTAAGGCTCGCCGTTTCGCCGCAGTTCGGGTCATTCGAAGAACGCGCGCGATACGGCCTTCACACTCGGCTGCCGTCCCGTCGGCCGGGGCGCTCAACGCTCGCAGCCTGGCTGATGCCCGGTGCGTTCCGATCGTCGTACGGCCTGGCGGCTGAGCGCGACATCGACGCGGTTCTCGACGCTTCGGGCTTTGCGTTCAGCGACCAGTTGGGGCCCGAACGCACCGAACGATTCGCCGCTGAGGTCGCCCGCTGGAAGCGCGCCGGAAAGAAAATTGTGTTGCTTCCGCAGGCGCTCGGGCCGTTCCAGACGTCGCGCGTCCGGCGGGCCTTTGCAGAGGTGATGCGTTCTGTCGACCTGGTCTTCGCGCGCGACCCTGAGTCGCTGGCCCACGTGCAGCAATTGGGAGTGGCCCTCGAGAAACTGCGGCTGGCGCCCGATTTCACGAACCTTGTGCTAGGTTGCCGCCCGGAACTTTGCGACCTCGCTCCGTCAGGACGTCTGGCGCTGATCGTCCCCAATCGTCGGATGGTCGAAAAGACCACCCCCGAACTCGCCGCGGCCTATTTGCCCACGCTGGCGACTTGTGTTCAGGAACTTCAGAAACACGGTCTGACGCCCGTCATTCTGTTGCACGACGCAGGCGTCGACGAGACGCTCGTCGCCCCGTTGCAGCAACGTCTGCCTCAGCCGCTGCCCGTCGTGCGTGAAGCCGACCCGCGGCGGCTGAAGGGGTTGCTGGGCGTCTCACAGGCGGTCGTCGGATCGCGCTTTCACGCGCTCGTTGGGGCCCTCTCGCAGGGTGTGCCCAGCGTGGCGCTGGGCTGGAGCCACAAGTATGTCACGCTGTTGGCCGACTATGGTTGCAGCGAATGCCTCTTGTCGCCCGCCGCCACGGCCGACGAAGTGCGGCAAGTTGTTGGGCAGGTCGCGGGGGGCGCTGCAACCGCAGAGCTGAGGGCCCGCTTGCACGAGTCCGCCGCGCTGCAACGGCGGCGAACGGAAGAAATGTGGGCTTTGGTCGACAAGTCGCTTGCCATGCACCCGCAGCCTGCATCGCAGGGTTCGTCGTCCGCGCGGGCGGTGGCCGCCGGGGTTCTGCCGTGTTGACGGTTTCCGAAGTTGCAACGAACAAGGGGCAGGTTTCCGACGTGAGACCGTCTGCAGAGCGATCAGTCGCAAAGCCGGCGGGCCAGCGCGAAGACCGATACCGCATTCTGCTGGTCCAGCACGCGACCGACCTGACCGGTTCGACAATCAGCGGGCAACTGCTGGCTCAGGGATTTCTGGCGGCCGGATGGCACGTCGACGCGGCCCTGGGAGGAGTTGGGCCAGGTGCCGGGCGCTACGCCGAAAGCGGCTGCCAGGTGCATGAAGTCCCGCACAAGAACTGGCTGCGCGGCGGCAATGGGTGGCAGTCGGCGCGCCGAATAGCAAATGAACTTTTCGAGTCGCGGGGCTTCGCAAAACTCATCCGCGCCCGTCGCCCCGACCTCGTCTATATCAACTCCCTGGTCAGTCTGTCGGCAGCCGTCGCGGCCCGACGGTTGCGGGTTCCCTGCGTGTGGCACATTCGCGAACTGTTCGACGACGTGGGGGGCGAAATGCGAATTCCCCCCTGCGGAGGCAAGCGATTCGTGCGCCAGCTTGTGCGCCGCCTGTCAGACCATGTCGTCGTCATTTCGAGCGCAGTCGGCGAGAACGTACTCGGCGCATACAACGACTCGGCGGTCAGCGTGGTTCCGAATGCCGTCGCCGACGAGTACTTCCGTTTTTCCGAATCCCGCGACGTGTGCCGAAAGGCGTTGGGCCTGCCGCTGGAATTTCCGATCATCGGCGTCCCCGCGACATTGCGGCCGATGAAGGGTCACGAATTCTTTCTGGAAAGCGCGGCCCGAATCGCGGCGCTCGAGCCCGCCTGCCGGTTCGCCTTTTGCGGCGACGGAGAACCCGCGTATCGGGCGCAATTGCAGAATCGAATTGCGGAACTGCAACTTACAGGCCGCGTGATATTTCTGGGGGTTCTCGATCGCATGCCGCCATTCTACCGGGCCTGCGACGTGGTGTGCGTGCCTTCGCGGGCCGAACCATTCGGCCGTTCGGTGATTGAAGCCTTTGCGATCGGGGCGCCGCTGGTTGCGTCAGACGTGGGCGGCATACGCGAAACCGTCTCCGACAGGCGCACGGGTTTGCTGGTACAGTACGGCGACGCCCGGGGACTGGCTGAGGCGGTTTGTCGCCTGCTGCGCGAAGTCGAGTTTCGAAAGGGCTTGACTGACGCGGCCCGGCAGGAAGCGCTCGAAAAGTATTCCGTCGCTGCCTACCACCAGCGAATCAACTCGATTGTGTCCCATGCCCTTGCCGGTCGTGCAATTCGTCAAGGTCCCTGATTCTGCGGCAGCCGACGCAACGGGCCCCCTGCCGGCAGCCCCGGGGCTTGGCGGCTACGCCGCGCCGGGCGGGAAGGCCGAATCGCCAGACCATAGCTCAGGGCAAAGGGCCGTCGCCGTCATCATCGTCGCCTACCACGGGGCACGTTGGATACCGTGGTGCCTGGCGACGTTGGAACAGGCCTCGCGCGACAGGTTGAGGGTGATCATCGTCGATAATGGGGGCAATGACGGGTGCATTCCTGAAACAGCGCCTCAATTCGACTATTCGATCGTCGTCAGCCCGCGCCCGATGGGTTTCGCCGAGGCCAATAATCTGGCGCTGCGTCGCGACCTCGCCGCCGGGTTCGAAGCCGTCTGTTTTCTCAACCAGGACACGTTGAGCCAGCCGGGATGGATCGATTCGTGCCGCGAGTGTCTGAGTGAACGTGCCGAGAGGGGAGCCATGACGCCGCTCTTGCGGAGTTTTGACGGCCACGAATGGGACCCCGGGTTTCTCGATTGCGCCCGACAATCGTCACAGTTCGACTGCGACCGGCCTGACGCGCGTAAGCTGGCCAAGTTTTATGCGGTTCCCCGAGTCACCGCCGCTGCCATGATGGTTCGAGCATCGGCTTTGCGGGCCGTCGGCCCTTTCGACCCCATCTTCGGCAGCTATTACGAAGACTACGATTTGTGCCGCCGATTGCGGTGCGCGGGTTACGAGATCGGCATCTGCGGACAGGCGACGGTGCGGCACTATTCCGGTTCCTGCACGACGACGGCCGCGGCCGCCCGGCGGCGAATGCGACAGATCGTGCGGAATCGAACGATCGACAGAATTCGCGAGGCGGGAGACAAGCGCTGGCCTGCCCTCCTGCATTACGCCCTCTGGACGCTGCCTCGCAATGTCGCCCGCAGCTTCTTGCAGACCCCCTCGTCTCAACCGCTGGCCGTGCAGTTGGGCGCGAATTGGGACCTGTTGCGCGACTGGAGGCGGCTTACGTCGGCAGCCTGTGATCGACGGGCTTGGGTCGAGTACCTGAAGAACATCGAATGGACGGCACCCTGTGAATCGAATTCGAACGGCACGACGGCCTGAGTCTGTCGAGTTTGGCGTGATCGCCAGCGCATGAAAGTCCTGCACCTCAACGATCATCTGTCCTGGAGCGGGGGCATCGAGACCTACCTGCTCTCGCTGATTCCCCTGCTCGAGTCGCTGGGGCACCCGCAGGTTGTTGCGTACGCAATGGGCGATGGCCGTCTCGTGCGGTCGTCTCGGCAGCTTCCGTGCCTGGCGAGCGCGGGCCGGGCTGCGCGACGAACGGCCCACCGCCACATGACTGACCTGCTGGCCGCCGAGCGGCCCGACGTTGTTCACGTACACAATATCCACAATCTGGGCGCCATCGCAGCCTGCCTCGACAAGGTCCCCACGATTCTGCACGGTCATGATTACCGGTATTTGTGCCCCGCTTCGACGTTCTTTTTTCGACGCACCGAGTCGATTTGCGAGCGCACGTGCGGACCGGGTTGCTTCGCCGCGACGCTTGGCGCCCACTGCATGTCGCTGCGACCGCCATACGTCTGGTCGTACTATCAGAACGTCCGCCGTGTGGCCGCCCTCTCCGGGCGGTTTGCCGGGGTGCTGGCGAACAGCGGGTATATGCGCGAGCGATTCGTGCGGGGTGGGTTTCCGCCGCGGCGAACGGTTGTGCTTCCCTATTTCTGCCCGTTGGAACCCGCATCGGTCGAACGACAGGCGCCCGGCAACCCAACGATCGTTTTTGTCGGGCGGGCGCGTCGCAACAAAGGCTATCGGCATTTCGTCGAGGCGCTGGCGCTATTGCCGGCTGAAGTGCGAGGCTTGATGGTTGGCGATTTTTCTGACGCGGCCGCGGCAGAAGTGAGGTCTGTCGCGGAAGCCGGCGGCTGCCTGGGCCGCCTGGAATTGATTCCCTGGGCGTCGCACGACCGCATGCGCGAAATCTACGCGCGTGCCACCGTGGCCGTGGTGCCCTCGATCTGGGCCGAGCCGCTGGGCATTGTCGGGCTTGAAGCGCTCGCGTGCGGTGTGCCCGTGGTCGCGAGCGATGTGGGGGGCGTTCGCGAATGGCTGCACGAAGGCGTCACCGGGCGGCTGGCGCCGGCCGGAGATTCGGTCGCTCTGGCAAACTGCATTGCCGACGTCCTGAACCGGCCCGATCTCGGTCGAGCACTGGGTGAGAATGGCAGGCAACTTGTTCGATCGAAGTTCTCGCCTCAGCAGCATCTCGACGACCTGCTGGCGTGCTACGAATCGTCGTTGGCAACGCAATCTGAACGGGCCCGAACCTTGAAACGGAATGCGTTTGATGAAGAAACTGCGATCGTTGAAAAGGGCCACTCCCAGAAATCAAATCAAACGACTGTTTAATCGAGCGCGTCTTGCGGCCCGCTATTGGTTCGTGCCCCGCCGCGAGACGATCCAGGTCTTTATTCTGACCACGGCGCGCTCGGGCAGTACGTTGTTGACCGACTACCTGAATTCCGTTCCCGAAGTGACCATGGCCAGCGAAGTCCTCAGCCCGACGTTGCCCTGCGGGCTGCCGGCGCGAGAGATTTCAAAGCGCGTGGTCTTGCGGCACATTGCCGCCTCATTGAACGCGCAACCGGGGCGCATCGTCGGAGCGAAACTGCTGTTGCGGCAACTGGCACTGCACAACCTGACACTTGACGATCTGCGCGGCGAGTTCCCTGAGGCGCGGTACCTGGTTCTCTATCGGGCTTCGCTGGCTGAACAATACGTTTCGTTTCAAGCGGCGCGCGACACCGGAAAATGGGTGGGCCGCAGTCGGGCCGAATCTTTTGGCGGCACATTGACGATCTCGCCGGAAGAATTCATCGAGTTCTGCCGCCGGCAGCGCGACGCTTACAACGCAATTCTGAGTTGCCTGTGGTTACCGGAATGCGGGCGACTGATCTCATACGAAGCGCTGGCCCGAGACGCCCAGCTCGTCTTCGACCAAACGGTGTTTCCGCTCCTGGGAATTCCACCCGCGCCCATCAAGACACAGATGAAAAAACAGGTTGATCGGCCTCTGTCCGAGGTCATCAACAACTACAATAAGATCGAAGAGGTGCTCGCGACCGAAGAATCGGCCGTCCTGGGCTTCGAAGGGCTCGAAAGGTTCGGACAGCCGCCCCCAGAAGACCCAGTCGGTCCGCGGACGGTGTCACCCCCATGACGAAAACCGCACCAGATTGCCGTTGTACCCCGGGGCTGGGGGCAGCCGTCGCCTCCCCCTGCGCCGACGAAGAAGCGACGGGTCTTGCGCCGCCGCCTGAAGAAGCGGGGCAGAGGGTGCGCGCGCTGTTTTATGCGTTTTTTCCCGGAAGTGGAATTGGGCGCTACACTCACGAACTGCTGCGCGAGCTGTCGCGCCGGCGCGACGTAAGCGCCGAACTCGCCTGTCTGCCCAATTTTCATTGGCGCGATCAGGCGACCTACCCCGTCTGGCCGGGTCTCCGCGAAATTTCGCACCCGCGAGCGTGGCGGCGTCGATTGAGGTTCGTGCTGGCCCAAGTCGAGAATCCGCGGCGATTGATCGCGCGGGCTCGGGCGACCGACGCCGCGGTAGTGCATTTATCGAACATCAATCACCTGACCTTTCCGCTGTGGAACCGCTGGCTGCGCAAAGGCTCGCTGCGCGTGGTCGCCACCGTACACGATGTACGCCGTCAGCGGGGAATCATCAATCTCAGGTATGAAGAGCGGCAACTGCAGCGCTTCTACCAGCAGGCCGACGGATTGTTTGTTCACAGCCATTCACAGCTTGTCGACCTGACGACGTTTGCCGACGTTGACCCCGCCCGCGTGCATATTGTGCCGCACGGGCCGTATGATTATGGCCCAGCCAGCGCCCCGCCTGAGATTCTGAGATCGCGACTCGGGCTTCCTCTCGACAGGCAAGTGGCGCTCTTCTTCGGCAATGTGCGCGACGAAAAGAACCTCGACCTGCTGCTGGAAGTTTTGCCCCCGTTCGCCGACCAGGTACACCTGGTGGTGGCCGGGCCGACCGATGTACCCGGGCATAAGGGTCGCGCGCACTATCGCGGCCGGGTGGAATCGCTGGGCTTGACCGATGCGGTGACTTTTATCGATGGTTACATTCCGGATCAGTCCATTCCCGATCTGTTTGCCGCCTGCGACTGGGTCGCAATGCCCTACAGCCGTACGTTCACGTCGCAAAGCGGTGTGCTGAACGTTGCCATGAGCTACCATCGACCGGTGCTGGCCACCAGTGCCCCGACACTGGCCGAAACGCTCGCCGGGGTAAGAGTCGGCGTCGTTGTCGAACCAGACTGCCGCGAGGCGCTGGCCGCAGGCACCTCTCGACTGCAAGGTCGCTTGGCCGCTGCCGAGACGTGGGAATTCGGCGAGTATTTGCGGCGTTTTTCGTGGGCCGAGAACGCCCGGCAAACTGCCGAGGTCTACCGGGCCTTGGGCGCGCCAGACGTTCATTAACGAAAGGATTTCAGCCGTGCGTTACCTGATTACCGGCGGCGCGGGTTTCATCGGATCTCACCTCGCCGAATCACTGCTCGAAGCCGGGCACGAGGTGCTGATTCTCGACAATTTCTCGACTGGCCGACATCAGAATATCGCGCATCTTGAAAAGTCTCCCAAGCTGCGGATTCACTTCGGCACCATCGCCGATCGCGACATCGTGCGCGAATGCGTGCACCAGGTCGATCAGGTATTTCACCTGGCCTCGGCCGTAGGCGTGCAACTGATCATGGACCGGGCGATCGAAACGATCGAGACGATCGTCGAAGGCAGCGCCGTGGTGCTGGCGGCATGCGCACGGTATCACAAGCCTGTGTTGTTGACGTCGACGTCGGAAGTTTACGGCAAGTCGCACCGCACCCCCTTTGCAGAAGACAGCGACAGCGTCATCGGCCCCCCCTCGTTGCGGCGCTGGGCCTACGCCTCCGCCAAACTGCTCGATGAATTTCTGGCGCTGGCTTATTGGCATCAGTCGCGGCTGCCCGTCGTCGTCGTGCGCCTGTTCAACACCGTGGGCCCTCGTCAAACGGGCCAGTACGGAATGGTCATTCCGCGGTTCGTACAGCAGGCCCTGCGCGGCGATTCACTGACCGTCTACGGCGACGGCACGCAGACCCGCTGCTTCTGCCACGTCAAAGATGCGGTGCGGGCGCTCGTCTTGCTGCTGGCGCACCCCGCCAGCCGCGGGCAGGTCTTTAACGTCGGCAACGACCAGGAAATCACGATCAACGACCTGGCGCAAGAGATCGTTCGCCGGGCCGGCAGCGCGTCGCGCATTCGCCTCGTACCCTATTCCGACGTCTATGGCCCCGGTTTTGAAGACATGGTTCGCCGCGTTCCGAACCTGAACAAGATTCATACGCACGTGGGCTACCAGCCCCAGTTCGGGCTCGACGGCATTCTCGACGACGTAATTCGCCACGTCCGCCAGGAACTGGGGTTGGCCGAACCGAGTGCGGGCGGAAATTCCGACGCGTCTGGCGCTCTGGCGGCGATCTGACACCCGGCCTGGGGACCGCACCTTCCACCGCCCGGGCACTGCTTGAACCTCGCTTTGGAATCATGCCATCCGAAACCCGGCTGCCGCTGGCGGTGATCACGCCGATCCCCACTCCGTACCGCGACCCGTTCTGGGCCGAGGTGGCGCGGCGCCCCGAGATTGATCTGCACGTGATGTATTGCGCGGCAGGAAAGTCTGATCGGCCGTGGACGTTGAACCTGAATGGCGACACGTACCGGACGGTGCTCCCCGGCACCAATCTCGCCGCCCGCTTCGGCGCCGGCGCGTCGTGTTTCTGGAACCCGTCGATTCTCCGCCGGCTGAAGGAGGGGCAGTTCCGCGGAATCATCGTGGGGGGCTATAACCATCTGACGATGATCGCGGCGGTGGCCTGGGCCCGTCTGCGAAAGGTGCCGTTTTTTCTGATGAACGAAGTCTACTTGCGACAACCCCGCTCGCGCTGGCGAAAGATCGTCAAGCAGCCGCTGGTACGTAATGTTATTCCCTTTGCCCGTGGCTGTTTCCCGACGGGTACGCTGGCCAGCGACTATCTGCGGCACTACGGCGCCAACCCGGAATGCCTCTGTCGCCTGCCAAACGTGCCCGACGTCGAAGGGTTGTATCGCCAGGCGCAGGAGTTCCTTCCGCAGCGCGCAGAACTGAAGCGGCGGCTGGGGCTCGACGCCGCGCCGACGGTGATCTTTGTCAGCCGGCTGATTGAGCTTAAACGGGTCGACGTACTGCTCGACGCATTTCGCGACCTGTTGGCGCAGGGGGCGGCCAACCTCGTCATCGTGGGCGACGGTCCCATGCGCGAGGCGTGGGAGGCCCACGCCCGCAATTTGAAAGTCGATGCGCGAGTCAGGTTCGTGGGGTTCGTCGAACCGGGCGACATACCGCCATGGTACGCCGCGGCCGACGTGTTTGTGCTCCCCTCAATCGACGAGACCTGGAGCGTTGTGGCGCTCGAGGCCCTGGCTTCGGGCCTGCCGATCGTGATCACCGATCTGGTCGGCTGCGGGCCCGACGTGATTAACGATCCGCGAGTCGGGTCGATCGTGCCAGTCGGCGATTCGGTCGCCCTGGGGGCGGCTATTCGCGGGCACCTCGCGGCAGACCTTCCCAGATCGCAGATCATGGAACTGTGGGAGCCGATACGCCGCGAAATGACCTATGCCGCCATTGCCGATCGTTTCGTCTCGCAGATCGTCTCATGGTGCGGCGACGGCTGGGCAGCGAGACGTGTCGGCTAGAGTTTTCGTGGCGAGATTCTGAACAATATGGGGCTCGTGACGAATACCGACTGGAATCGGCCGCATTGGCGGGTCCTGTATTACCACGGCGTTGAGCCCGACCAGCGCGACCGGTTTCGGGAGCAACTGGAATGGTTTTCGGAGCGCTTTCGCTGGTGCTCGCTCGACGAGGGTCTTCGCGCCCTGACAACTGGACCGCTTACCACTCCTTTAATGTCGGTTACGTTCGACGATGCCGAAGAGAGCGTGTTTCGCGTCGCGTTGCCCGTGTTACAGTCGCTGGCGATTCCCGCGTGCACCTATGTCGTTCCAGCGTATGTATTGCAGGGAACTTCGTTCCGCGCGCCGCAACCGCGGCGGACGATGACCTGGAATCAACTTGGCGAATGGCTGGCCGCCGGCCACGAAGTCGGCAGCCACACCTGCCTGCACGTCGATCTGAGCAGGTGTCACCCTGATCGCGTGCGACAGGAACTGCAATGGAGCCGCGAGGAGATCGAACAGGCGTTGCAGATCGAGGTGCGCCACTTTGCGTATCCCTATGGACAATACTCGGGCGCCACGCAGCGGCTTGCCGCGGCATGCGGAGGGTATCAATCTGTCGCGACAACGCGCCGCGGGCGCATGCTGGCCGGTCACAATCCGCTGGCCCTGCGTCGCGATCGGGTCGAACTCTTACAGTCTCCGCAAGACGTCGCGCGACTGATGCGTCTGGCAGACAAATACTATTGGCTCCGTCGCCTTCGCTGGCGGTCGCTGCGGCAGGCCGTGGGAAGGTGGCGCCCCCCCGTGTGGCCTCCCTTGCCAGATCGGGATTATGGCGACGACGTTCTCGCCGCGAATCGACCGGCCTCCATGAGCGGTTTCGTGGGTGAGAAATCGTAACGGCGACTAGAAATCAGAAAATGGTTCATCGCGCGCGTTTCAGACCGATTTTTCTCCTGGCCGGCGCCTTCGTGCTCCTCGCCCCCCTTTCCGTCGCCAGCGGTCTGGGGCTCTCGGAGCCTGCCAAGTACGCCCGGCTGGCGACCACCTTGTTGATTGTATTGACAGGCGCCATTGGCGGAGGCGGACTGCGGATGGGTGGGGCGGGCCGGGCGATGACCGCTTTCATCGCCATCTTTATCGTCTCAGGCTTCTGGAGCGATAACCCCGTCTATGCCTGTCTGTACAAGGGAATGTTCGGTCTCTCGTTTCTTTCGGGGCTCGTGTTGGTCAATTCCGTCCGCTCGGTCGACGAGTTCAAAAAGGGGCTGCGGCTGCTGGGGTTCGTCGCCGTGTTTGCGGCGTTTGTCGCGCTGCTCGTCTTCCTGCGAGATCCCGACGCCTCCAGCAGCCTCGAACGCATGTCGGTTTTCGGTTTGAATGCCAATCTCCTGGGCGAAGCCTCGGCCCTGTTGTGGATTCTGTGTCTCTATCTGGCCACGAATCATCGCTCCCGGTTCTGGCTGGCCCTGATGGGCCTCGCATGTGCCGCTCTGGGGCTGATTATCATCGGCACGGGGAGCCGCGGGGCCGCCCTGATGGCCCTTACGGGTACGATGTTTCTGTTGCTTCCCATGGTTCAGCGCCCCGGCCGGCTGGCCGCCGTACTGCTGGGTGTGCTCGTCGTCGTGTTTCTCGCATTCGAGGTCTTCGACCTTTCGGGCGGCGACCGGTTCGTCAATGAGATTTCCAAGGATACGCGCACGGCCGTCTGGGCGCGGGCCCTCCGTAAACAATTCATGCGACAGCCCCTGACGGGCGTGGGCTGGCTGCACTACGGCGATCAGTGGGCGACATTGCAGAATGCCTACCTGCAAACTCTGGTCGAGTCAGGGTTGTTGGGCGCCGGCGTGCTCGTGGTGGCCCTGGTGGTGACCGGCAGCGGAGTCTATCGCAATTACCGGCGAATTCGGCGAGATCGGCTGCCTCGCGAACTCTTGTACCTCAATCTGGCGTTTCTGGCGCCTGTCCTGATGCACGGCATGGCCGAGAGTTCGCTGTTCATCGGCGCCTCGCTCGATTCTCTATTCCTCGGAATGGGCGTGGGCCTGGTGGATCGCCTGCTGCCGCTGATCACTGCGACCGTCTCGTCGAATGTACGGCGGGCGAGCCGGGCGGCCCCCGCGCGGACGATCGGCCTTTCGGTCAGCGGCCTTTCAGGCCGCCGGCAGATTGCGTTGCCGATTCCGCGAGGGCCGGGCGTCGCGCCCACACCAGGATTTCCGAAGCCCGATTCGTAGAAAAATTGGCCGTGCGAATTCTTCACGTCATCCACAGCGTTGATCCACGGTCGGGGGGCCCAAGCCACGCGATTCGCGAGTTGGTACGCGCCCAATCGGCCGCCGGGCACGAGGTTGCCCTGCTGGCGACAACGGTTCAATCGGGGGAACCCTGGGCTGCAACCAACGACTACGTCTGTCGCATCGCGGCGGAGGCCTGCTTTTTGCAAACTGAATTGAAGCTGGCCGGCGCCTATGGCCGCCGACCCCCGTGGAGTCGGTTCGCGTATTCACCCGAGTCGCGCCGCTGGCTGCACGAGCGCCTGCAATGCGAACGCACTCGGCCCGACGTGATCCATATTCATGGAATCTTCAGCCATGTCACCACGCTGGCCGCACGCCTGGCGCATCGCGATCAGATCCCCTATATTCTGCGGCCTACCGGCGCGCTCGACGCGACCTGTTTCCAGAGCGGCCGCAAGCACCTGAAGCAACTGTTCGCGCGACTGGTCTTGCAGCGCGATCTGGAGCGCGCCGCATGGGTTCATGCCACGTCGGCGGCTGAAGCCGATGCACTGGGGCACTGGGTCGCGCCCGAGCGCATCAGGGTCGTGCCGTTGGGGGTCGCCGTGCCGACCCTTGATCGCGCGCAGGCGGCCGAAGTCTTGCTGCAACGATATCCGGCGCTTCGCGGCCGCAAAGTCGTTCTTTTCATGTCGCGCATCGCTCCCAAGAAACGCCCGGAATTACTGGCCGAGGCCGTGACGCTGCTCCGCGACGAACTTCCCGAGATCGCATTGTTGATCGCCGGACACGACGCCGGCGGAATGGCGACGTTGAAAGAGGCAATCGCGCGCCGCAGGCTCGAAAACCACGTCATGCTGGCGGGGTTTCTCGAAGGTCTTGAAAAGCGATCTGCTCTGGCGATTGCCGACGTCTTTGCGCTACCGTCTCTCGACGAAAACTTCGGCGTGGCAGTCGTCGAGGCGATGGCGCACGGAGTACCCGTTTTGGTTACGCGCGGCGTCGCCAGTCACACGTTCGTCGACGACAGCGGCTGTGGGGCAACAGTCGACGATTCGGTCGCGGCTGTCGCCCAGGGCCTGAAAACGCTGCTGGCCGCCGACCGCAACGACCTGGGCAACCGCGGTCGCGAGTACGCCGCGCGCCGACTGGCGTGGCCCGCAATTGTCAGCCAACTCGACGAACTCTACCGGACTGGCCAGGAGCGGCAGGCCAAACGGCCGCTGATCGCGTCAGGTCAGCCGTCGCTGACCTGACCGCCTGCAAATCGTCTACCGCATTTCGCCTGCGACGCATGTATGGGTGAATACCGCGATTACCAAAGCGATCTGTCGCCCTGGTCGCCGGCGGAATTGATCCGCTTTCTGATTCTGACAGCGGCGGGCCTCGCAGCCGGCTGCCTGCTGCTGAATGTTGCCGTCACACGTCAATACTGGCGGCCCGACCTGGGGTTACTCGACCGCAAGCTCGAAGCGCTCCGCACTCTGGCTGACCGGGTCGATCTGGTGTACCTCGGGACCAGTCGCGTGAATCAGGGAATCGAGCCGGCCGTTTTTGACGCGGCCGCGGCCGAAGCCGGTCGCCCGCTCGTTTCGTTCAATCTGGGTGTCGAAGACATGAAGTGGCAGGAGTACGGCTTGTGCCTCGATGAACTGCAGCGCATGGGGTTGCCGCGGTTGAAGTGGGTGGTGGTGGAACCGACGCTCAATCTGACCCCTCCCCCCTACCAGTGGCTGACGACCCGAGTGCGATTCTATTCACGGTGGGAGACGGTCGTCCCTGCGGCGTGCGCGAAGTGGCAGTCGCAACGACCGCTGCTGCGGCGCGCCCTGGCCGTGGGGTCAGTCGTGGCGGCCTACGCGGTGCATGCCGGTAACCTCGGGGTCCTGAACGAACTGCTGCTGCCCAAAGTTCCGTCTCGCGACGCGGCGAATCCGCCGGCCCAGATCGTGAGGGGCGGCCCTTCGGAACAGACGACTGAGGTTGAAGACAGCCGGCGCGTTGAGCGTTTTGCTCGGCAACGCCGGAAGTTCCCTGCCATGGCGCCCCCAACAGTCGCGAGCGAACCCCAGCCGTCACCGGCGGAAATCGACGTTCAACGGCAAATGTTTTCACAAATCGAGCGGCTGGGTGCGCGCCCGATTGCCGTGTATCCCCCGCAGACGGTCGACCTCGACCTGACGCTCGCCGCGCAGGCTGCGGCGACCGCCGCCGGCCCCGATGTCACCCGGCTGGTCTATTTTCAAGGGGCCGGCCCGGCGACGTGGTACGAGACCCTTTCTCTATGGCGCGATACGGGTCACCTGAGCCTCGCGGGGGCGAGGGTCTTCTCATCGCACCTGGCGCGCGATATCGCCCCGCTCCTGCCTGACTTCAGTGAATGATTTTCACGGAATTCCGATTCTTCGTTTTTCTGTTTGCGGTCTTCGCCATCCACTGGTTGCTGCGCCGCGATCGCTGGCGCAAATGGTGGCTTCTGGCGGCCAGCTACTACTTTTACGGCTGCTGGGACTGGAGGTTTCTGGGGTTGATTCTCTTTTCGACCGGCTGGGACTACTTCGTCGCCAGAGGCCTGGCACGGTGCGAATCGCCTGAGCGCCGCAAACTGCTGATGACCCTCAGCCTTGCCGCGAACCTGGGCGTGTTGGGATTTTTCAAGTATTTCAATTTTTTTGCCGATTCATTCGCGACTCTGGCCCAGGCCGTCGGGTTGCCGGTTGGGCGCGTCACGCTCGAGATCGTGCTTCCGGTCGGCGTCAGCTTTTACACGTTTCAAAGCCTGAGTTACACGATCGATGTGTACCGGCGGAAGATGCCGCCCGAAGAGAGCCTGCTCGACTTCGCGACGTTCGTGGCCTTCTTTCCGCAACTGGTCGCGGGGCCGATCGTCCGCGCTTACGATTTTCTGCCGCAGTTGAAGGTTCCCCGCCGGTGGGACGATATCGCCTTTCGCTGGGCGATCGTCATGTTTTCGCTGGGCTTCTTCAAAAAGGCGTGCGTCTCAGACAGCTTCGCACCCTACGTCGACGCGTTCTTCGCCAACCCCGCGGGCTACTCGACCTGGCAATCGTGGCTTGCCGTGAGTCTCTATGCCGCACAGATCTACTGCGACTTTTCAGGATACAGCGACATGGCGATCGCGTCGGCCGCGCTTCTGGGCTATCGTCTGACCGACAATTTCGCCTGGCCATACTTCGCCGCCAACATCACCGATTTCTGGCGCCGCTGGCATATCAGCCTCTCGACCTGGCTGCGCGACTATCTCTATATCTCGCTGGGGGGAAATCGCCATGGCACGCTCAAAACATACCGCAACCTGATGATCACCATGCTTCTCGGCGGCCTCTGGCACGGTGCTTCGTGGAACTTCGTATTCTGGGGCTTTCTGCACGGCCTGGCGCTGGCGGTCCACAAGGCCTTTCATCGCGATGGCGAGTCGTCGGCTCGGCCCGGCTTGTTTGCCGCCGGCATCGCCCGCTCCCTGACGGTGGTCTGGGTGCTGCTGGCATGGGTCCCGTTTCGATCTCCCGATTTCGCGACGACACTCACGATCTACAAGTCGATGCTGGGCGAGCCTGTCTGGAACTCAACTATTGCCTCTGACGGCATATCGGTTCTCTGGATCTACCTGGGTGGGTTGCTGCTCGCGAGTTACGGGGTCTTTCTCAAAGGCCTCGGGACATGGTGGAACCGAATTCCTTGGCCTGCCTTTGCGCTGGTCTGCGGTCTCTGGTGGTCGTTGATGCTGGCCTGGAAGCCTGTCGGGGCTGTCCCGTTCATTTACTTTCAATTCTAAGAGAAGCTCCGCCCGAACACGCGCATGGCTGAACAGGGCAAGGTTCCTTTGTCGGTGCTGATTCCCGTCCGCAACGAAGCGCGAAATCTCGGGCGGTGCCTGGCCCCCTTGGCGGGCTGGGCCGATGAGATCATCGTCGTCGATTCCAACAGCACCGATGACACCGTGGCGCTAGCCGAGGCCGCCGGGGCCCGCGTGCTTCAGTTTCGCTATTCCGGCGGCTGGCCGAAAAAACGCCAATGGGCCCTCGACACGCACGATTGGCGCAATCCCTGGGTTCTTTTACTCGATGCCGACGAAATCGTCGCCGAGCCGCTCAAGACTGAAATCCGCCAGGCGATCGGCAGTACAGAAATGTGTGGCTACTGGCTCTCGTTTCAAATCGTGTTCCTGGGGCGCATGCTGCGCCACGGCGATACAACGCTCTGGAAGCTGTCGCTGTTTCGCCGGGGCCGAGGCGGCTACGAACGCAGACTGCTCGAGCAAGACCCGTCGATGTCGGATATTGAGGTTCATGAACACGTGACCGTCGACGGCCCGGTGGGCCGGCTGCAGCACCCCGTTCGGCACGAAAACTGGAATTCGCTCGATCGTTACATCGCCAAACACAACGAATATTCGAATTGGGAGGCCCGCGTATTTCTGAATGGGGCTGACGGCGACCTGCAACCGACGCTGTTTGGTAATCAGGCGCAGCGCCGCCGCTGGCTCAAACGGCGATTTCTGATGTTGCCCGGTTCGCCCTTGTGGCGGTTCCTGTACATTTATCTGGCCCGCCTCGGGTTTCTCGATGGCCGCCCGGGGTTCTATTATGCCATGTTCAAGTTCGTGCAGACGTTTCATGTGAAGGCCAAGATTTCGGAACGGAAAGCCGAGCATTCCATCTGATACCTCGGGGAGCTGGTTGGGTTTGCAACAGGTCTTGCAGGACATTCGAGAGGGGCGGTTGAGCGTGTGGAACGTTCCGGCGCCTGCGGTACGGCCGGGTGAGGTGTTGATTGCCAACGCCTGCTCGCTGATCTCGGCCGGCACCGAAAAAATGGCGCTCGATCTGGCCCGAAAATCTCTATTGGGCAAGGCCCGCGAGCGACCCGATCACGTTCGCCGAGTTCTCGAAAAGGTCCGCAACGAAGGGCTGCTGAGCACGATCCGGCAGGTGCGCGAGAAACTCGATTCGCCCATGTCGATGGGATACAGCTCGGCCGGCACCGTACTCGCCTGCGGCGCCGGCGTGCAGGAATTCAAGCCCGGCGACCGGGTGGCCTCCAATGGGCCGCACGCCGAGGTGGTGTCGGTCCCGAGGCGCCTCTGCGCCCGAATTCCCGAACAGGTCACGTTCGAGCAGGCGGCGTACACCGTGCTCGCGGCCATCGCCTTGCAGGGGGTGCGGTTGTCACAGCTCCGATTGGGTGAATGGGCCTTCGTCATCGGGCTGGGGTTGGTCGGGCAGTTGACGGTCGGGCTTTTGAAGGCAGCCGGCTGCCGTATCATCGGCGTCGACCCCGACGAAGAGAAATGCGCGCTGGCGTTGCAGATGGGGGCCGACGTCTCACGCCCCGCGTTGGCAGGTCAAGACGTCGAAGAATTGACCGGCGGCTTGGGTGCTGACGCCGTCATCATCACCGCCTCGACGAAATCGAACGGCCCGATCGAGCTGGCGGCTTCCGCCGTGCGACAGAAGGGGCGGGTGGTGCTGGTGGGCGTGGTCGGTCTCGAGCTCGACCGCCGGCCGTTCTACTTCAAGGAAGCCGAGTTCGTCGTCTCGTGCTCGTATGGCCCCGGGCGGTACGACCCCGATTACGAAGACCGCGGGCACGATTACCCGGCGGCGTACGTCCGCTGGACCGAGCAGCGCAACCTGCAGGCGGTTCTCGACCTGCTGGCAACCGGCCGCCTCGACGTCGCGCCACTGACCTCGCACCGGTTTCCGATCGAGCGGGCTGAGGAAGCCTATGGCCTCATCGAGCGGGGAACGGAATCGTATCTGGGAATCATTCTGACGTTCGACTCGAGCACCGAGGCGCGAACGAACCGCCGCATTTCTCTCCGTCCCGCCGCAACCCCGAACGGAAAGGTGCCCGTCGGGGTGCTGGGCGCCGGAAACTTCGCCCGCATGGTGCTGCTGCCGGCCATCCGCGAATGCGACACTCTGCATCCCGCCGTGCTCTGCACGGCCGGTGGCGTGTCGGCCATGCACAGTGGCGGCAAGTGCGGTTTTGAGACCGCCACGACCGACGAACGGGCGGTGTTCGCCGATCCCGCCATCCAGGCAATCTTCTCGGCGACGCGTCACGACCAGCATGCCCGGCAGGTGGTGAGCGCGGTCCGCCAGGGAAAGCCGATTTTCGTCGAGAAACCGTTGTGCCTCACGCTCGAAGAACTTCGCGAAATTGACGAGGCGCTTGAGGCCGCACCGGCCCCTCTGGTGATGGTCGGTTTCAATCGCCGATTCGCGCCGGCGTCGGAATCGGTCAGGAAGTTCTTCGCGGCGGTTCCTTCACCGTTGACCGTTTCCATTCGTTTCAACTCAGGTCCGGTTGATCCTGACGAATGGGTTCAACAGGATCAGGTTGGGGGCGGGCGCATCATCGGCGAGGCGTGTCACGCCATTGACCTGGCGACCTACCTGGTCGGTGCCCACCCGGTGCGCGTCTTCGCCGAGTCGATCGGCGGAGCGCAGGCCCCGGCTATCTCTGACGATCAATGCTTTCTCACCCTGCGGCACGCCAACGGATCGATTTCGAGCATTGCCTATCTGGCCGGCGGCGATAAAGTTTATCCGAAGGAGCGCATCGAAGTGTTTGGCGGAGGTCGCATCGCGGTAATTGACGACTTTCGGTCTGTCACGACGTGCGTCGATGGGCGCACACGGCACGAGAAGTGCAAGCCGCAAGACAAAGGGCATCGCGCCGAGGTCAGGGCCTTTGCGAACGCCGTTCGCGAAGGGGGGCCGGCGCCGATTCCGTGGGCCGAATTGCGGGGTGTGACGTTGGCTTCGATTCTGGCGGTCCGCAGCTTGCGCGAGGGGCTGCCGTTCGACCTGAACACTTCGTACTCCCCCGAGAGCCCATGACCGCCATTCTCGGAATCTCAGCGTTCTATCACGACTCGGCAGCCGCCCTGTTGATCGACGGCCGGATTGTCGCCGCCGCGCAGGAAGAGCGGTTTACGCGCGTCAAGCACGATTACAACTTTCCCCAAAACGCGGTCGACTATTGTTTGCGCGAAGCCGGTATTGGCCCCGAGAACCTCGACTACGTCGGCTTTTATGACAAGCCGATCAGCAAGTTCGAGCGGCTCATCGAGACCTATCTGGCATTTGCCCCTGCCGGTTATCGTTCGTTTCGTCAGGCGCTTCCCTTGTGGCTGAAGCAGAAATTGCACCTGCCGCGCGAAATGCGCCGCGGGCTGTACAACCGCTACCGCGGTCGCTACGTCTTCACCGACCATCACGAGTCGCACGCGGCCAGCGCGTTTTTCGCGTCGCCGTTCGACGAGGCCGCCATCCTGACGCTCGATGGCGTGGGTGAATGGTCCACGACTTGCTGTGGTCAGGGGCGGGGCAACAAATTGCAATTGTTGCAGGAAATCCGTTTTCCCCATTCGCTGGGCCTCTTGTATTCCGCCTTCACCTATTACGCCGGGTTTCGCGTCAACAGCGGCGAGTACAAGGTGATGGGCCTGGCCCCCTACGGCAGGCCCGTGTACCAGGACCTGATCCTCCAGCATCTCGTCGATTTGAAAGACGACGGTTCATTTCACCTCGACATGAGCTACTTCAACTATTGTCAGGGTTTGACGATGACGTCGCCGAAATTTCATCGGCTCATGGGCGGCCCGCCGCGCAAGCCCGAATCGCTCGTCACGCAGCGCGAGATGGATCTCGCCGCGTCGATTCAGGCGGTGACCGAAGAAGTCATGCTGCGGGCGGCACGGCACGTGCACCGGCAAACCGGAATGAAAAATCTCGTGCTGGCCGGCGGCGTGGCGCTCAATTGCGTCGGCAACGGCCGTATCTTGCGCGAGGGCCCGTTTGAAAACCTCTGGATTCAGCCGGCCGCGGGCGACGCCGGCGGAGCGTTGGGAGCGGCGCTGTTCATCTGGCACCAACTGCTCGACAAGCCGCGCGCTCCGCAAGGCCGTGACACCCAGCAAGCCTCGTTTCTGGGGCCGCAGTTTTCCGACGATGAGATTGCCGCCGTTCTCGACCGCCACGGCGCAGTCTATACCACCTGCGTCAACGACGACGAACTGTGCGACGAAGCGGCCCGGCTGCTCACTCAAGAGAAGGTCGTGGGCTGGTTTCAGGGGCGAATGGAGTTTGGCCCGCGGGCCCTGGGCGCCCGCAGCATTCTGGGCGATGCCCGCAGCCCGAAGATGCAGTCGGTCATGAACCTCAAGATCAAGTTCCGCGAGTCGTTTCGGCCCTTCGCCCCGATCGTGCTGCGCGAGTACGTCGATCGCTGCTTCGAAATGCGGCCCTACGAAGACAGCCCCTATATGCTGCTGGTCGCCCCTGTGCGAAGCGAGCTGCGAATGCCTCTCGGCTCCGACTACGAAAAATCGTTCGGAATCGACAAGCTCAACCATTGCCGCTCGACCATTCCCGCCGTGACGCACGTTGACTATTCGGCTCGCGTGCAGACCGTCGATGGCGACCGGCACCCGCTGTTGCACAAACTCTTGAAAAGATTTCACGAACAGACCGATTGCCCGGTGCTGATCAACACCAGCTTCAATGTGCGCAGCGAACCGATCGTCTGCACGCCCGAAGACGCCTACCGCTGCTTTCTGATGACCGACATGGACGTTCTCGTTCTCGGCCGGCACATCCTGCTGCGCGAGCAGCAACAACGGCGGGCGACAGAAGCCGATCGCAAAGAGCACCTCGCCCAGTTCCAACTCGATTGACCGTCACGCGGCTTGTCTATGAAGCTTGTAGAAATCAATTGGGACCCGACGGACCGGCAGTTGCGGCAGTTCGGTCTCATTTCACTCGTCGCGCTGCCGCTCGTGGGCTGGCTGTGGCGGGCAAACGCTCCCGTTCTCTGGCTCCTCGCCGGAATCGGAGTGCTTCTGGCGGGGCTGGGTCTGCTGGCTCCGCGTTGGCTCAAGCTTCCGTTTCTGGTTCTTTCGGTCGCCGCGATCCCCATTGGCCTGGTCGTCGGCGAACTGGCGCTCGTGCTGATTTATTTCGCTGTTTTCGTGCCGATCGGCCTCGTCTTTCGGCTGATCGGCCGCGACGCCCTCGAGCTGCGCCGCGACTCCAATGCCACCAGCTACTGGCGGCCGAAAGCTCAACCCCGCGGCCCGGCGAGTTACTACCGGCAATCCTGAGCGCCGGCGGGCGCAGACGCGATACATCACGGAGAAACGCCCATGTCTGAAAAGCAAGCCCCCGAAGCACGACCATCAAAGACCGAATTCGAACAGTTGGGGGATGAGCAGTCTCTCTCTCTGGTGCACGAATTCTGGCTGTTCATCACCGAAAATAAGAAGTGGTGGCTGATCCCCATTCTGCTGGTCTGTGCGCTCGTGGGGGCACTGGCCCTGCTGGGCGCGACCGGCGCCGCCCCCTTCATCTACACGCTGTTCTAATCGCGCCATGCGCATCCTCTTCTTCAGCCACTATTTTCCGCCCGAGGTGAACGCCCCGGCGACGCGGACCTACGAACACTGCGTGCGCTGGGCCCGGGCCGGGCACGACGTGACCGTCGTCACCTGCGCGCCCAACTGCCCCGACGGAATCGTCTGCGACGGATACCGCAACCGGCTGCGCCCACAGATCGAACACGTCGATGGCGTGCGCGTGGTGCGCGTCTGGTCGTACGTGGCCCCCAATTCCGGCACCCTCCGCCGGATACTCAATTACCTTTCGTACCTCGTCAGCGCCGTCGTCGCCTCATTGCGCCTGCCCCGGCCCGACGTCGTCGTGGCGACCTCGCCGCAGTTTTTCTGCGGATGGGCCGGCGTCTTCGCGTCGAGGTTGAGGCGGGCCCCCTTTGTCCTCGAGATTCGCGATATCTGGCCCGAATCGATTGGCGCCGTGGGGGCGATGCGAAATCGCGCAGCGCTAGGGCTTCTCGAATGGCTCGAACGCCGCATGTACCTCGCAGCCGACCACATCGTCGCCGTGGGGAACGGGTACCGCGACAGAATTCTCGAAAAAGCGTCGGTCCCCGAGCGGGTCAGTGTGGTCACGAACGGCGTCGACCTCGAACGCTTCGTTCCGGCCGCTCCTGATCCCCGGTTTCTGCACATGTGGGACCTGGAAGGCAAGTTCGTGTGCTCGTACGTGGGAACAATCGGCATGGCCCACGGGCTGGGGGTGGTCGTCGAGGCGGCGGCCATGTTGCGCGACCAGGGTCGCGACGACATCTGTTTTTGTATTGTCGGCGACGGGGCCGAGCGCCAAAAGTTGAAGGCTGCGGTCGACCAGGCCGGGCTCTCTGGCGCGGTGGTTCTTACGGGCCTGTTGCCCAAAGACGAGATGCCCGCGGTGCTCTCCAGCTCTCAGGCGTGCCTGATTCACCTGCGCAAGTGCGAGTTGTTCGGAAGCGTGATTCCATCGAAGCTGTTTGAAACGATGGCGATGCAGCGGCCGATTGTCATGGGCGTCGAAGGCGAGGCGCGCGAGATCGTGCGTCGGGCCCATGCCGGCGTCGAGATGGAGCCTGAGTCAGCCGCTTCGCTGGTCGAATGCGTCACCCGGCTGGCCGACGACCGCGAACTGTCGAGCGAGCTGGGTCGATCGGCGCGCCAATTCGTGGCCCGCAACTACTCACGCGACGTTCTGGCACAAACCATGTTGCACGTGCTTCAGAATGTCGCCCGCGTGGCGCTGGCCCAAAGCGAGGCGCCGCCCGAGCCTGCCGCTGCGCCCTCGTCTGAAACGGTCGCGCGCGAAGCACAACCAGCCGGCCGCCGTTAGTCTGGAGCTCGCCCGCGAATCGCCCGCCGGTGACTTGACCCCACATGCAAGTGCTAATATAATAGCACGTTCTAATGGGTTGGCATGTCGTCGCTGGAGTGCGAAGAAATGGCCGAACCGCGTTCATTGCATCTGGGCCGCCGGGAACGGCAGATCGTCGAAGCTGTCTATCGGCTCGGAGAAGCCTCGGTGGCGCAGGTGCGCGATGCGCTGCCCGACCCGCCCAGCTACTCGGCTGTGCGCGCCATGCTCAACCTGCTGGTTGACAAGCAGGTGCTGACGCTTCGACAGGAAGGAAAACGCTATCTCTACCGCCCGGTCGCCTCCCGGGAACGAACCGGCCGGGCTGCGCTCAAGAACCTCGTACGCAATTTCTTCGCCGGCCAGCCGCTTGACGCCGTTGCCGCGCTTCTCGACGGCACCGCCGGCCGCTTGACCGCAGACGACCTTGGCCACCTCCGCCGCCTGATTGACGACGCCGAGACCCGCCGATGAAAGCGATTCGCTGTGCCCTGTTTGCGGTCGTTTTCGCAATGCGGCAGAGCCATGCGCGTGGCGGCACAATGACGCGCCGATGCAAAGCACCAACCGTCAATTGAGAGGAGCAGCACGATGTCTGCGAGCCTTGCGTTTGACGTGATTCGCGACTTTCCCCAGTGGTCGATCCGGCTCATCTTCAGCCTGACGGCCCTCTGGCTGCTCGCTGGTCTGGGAGTTTTTCTGCTGCGAAGCAGTTCCGCGGCGGTCAGGCATCGGGCCTGGGCCCTCAGCATGCTCGCGGCGCTGCTGCTCCCAGTCGTGTTGCTGTGTCTGCCCGAAATCCGGCTCGGTTGGATCGCGCCGGCACGGGAGCCGGCAATTCAAGTTCACGGCCAGGCCGACGCGCTCGCACATGACGGCCTTGACCGAACAGCTCCCGACTCGCCAGAGGCGTTCGCTCGCGCGGCAGGGGCTGTCGCATCGCAAAGCCCCGGCGAAATGCCGGCCGCATTTCTCGCAACAAGTTCCGACTTACGTGAGAACGAGTTCACGTCTGATTCCGTGGTCGAGACGCCGCGCAACGTCGATCGGGTAATAGCCGGCGCTTCGCGATTGACAGTCCCGCCTGTCAGAGACAAAGACTTTGTGAGATGGTGGCCATTTTTCGTAATCGCGCCGACGCTCTGGGGACTCTCGCGCATCGTCCGGGCGCTGATGGGCGCCCGATCGATTGTCGCAAGTTCCGATCCGGTTGCTGATCCCGCGTGCTGGCAGTTGCTTTGTGACGTCGCCGCCCGACTGGCGGGTGTCCCAACAGAGACTCGCACTCGAACTTTCCCCCACCCTGATCTGCAAACGGAAGTTCCCGATCCGCAGCGCCCGGCCCTCAACGTAATGCTTCGTCAATCGACCCAGACCGTGGTTCCTCTCTGCGTCGGCTGGCGGCACCCGGCAATTATTCTTCCCGCAGACTGGCGTGATTGGTCACCCAAAACCCTTCGCGCCGTATTCGCTCATGAACTGTCTCACGTCGTACGGGCCGACGTCGCCTGGCAGCTTCTGGCCCTCTTCGCGTGCGCTCTGTACTGGTTCCACCCCCTCGCGTGGCTGGCCGCCCGCCGCATGCGCACCGAACGCGAGTCGGCCTGCGACGACGGCGTCCTCAGTGCCGGCGAAAGCCCTGCCGTCTATGCCCGCATTCTCGTCGATATCGCCGAGCGACTGAGCGTGTCTCCACCCGCCCCTGCTGTCGCAGTTGCCATGGCAGCCCGTGCCGATCTGGAACATCGCATTTGTGGGATTATGGCGATCAATCGCAGTCGGTTGCCCGTCGGAAGACGTCTGGGTCGCACGCTGGGCCTGACAATGCTGGCGACAGCCGTCGCAGTGGGCATCCTCAGCCCTTTCACTCGTCAATCCATCGAGGCTCAGGCCGCGCTGGCACATGCCGCCCCGCCTGCGACAACGGCTGACGATCCGACCGGTCCTCAGCCCGATGGCGGCGACGCCAATCAATCCCAACCCGCCAGCGAGCCTGGCGTCGTTACTGGCGAGGTCGTTCAGGCCGACGGCACTCCCGTCGAGGGTACCCTGGTGCTCTTGCGCGACCGGCAATTGTTTCGCGCCACGACCGACAAGCAGGGGCGGTTCCGCTTCGACAACATTCCGCCCGGGCACTTCTCCATCTGGGCCCACAAAGATGAGCTCGCGTCGCCGAAAGAGCGCCTCGTCGGGAATCCGCCCGCAAAAGATTCCGAGAAAGGCGTCTTTCCGCACATCCGGCTTTCGATGCAGCCGGGAAGGCAGGTTCGATTTCACGTCGTCTCGGCCGTCACCGGATTGCCCCTCGAAGGAACTGACATTCGCTTTGGTTTTCCCGACCGACGTCACAAGAAAACCGATCGGGAAGGAACCGCGATTGTCGCCGGGCTATTGCCCGAGAAATACGAAATCTGGGTCGAGGCGGCCGACCACGCACGCGAAGAACGGGAAATTGACCTGTCTGACTCGGAACGGGTGACATCGCAGTCGTTCAAGCTGGCCGCCGGTGGTTCGGTGCACGGAACAGTCAGGGATGAGAGCGGCAATCCGTTGCCGAACGCCAGCGTGACCTATCTCAGCAGCGGCACGCCCTCTAGCCCCCGTGGTGTCTGGAGCCACGGCACGTCGTTTACTACCGATGCGCAAGGGGCCTTTCACCACCTGCACCTTCCCCTGAACGCGGCCACCAAGGTTTCGGTCAACCTGGAGGACTATCTGCCGCAGCAAACCGAGGTCACGCTCACCGATCGTCAGCGCGAACAGCAACTCGAAATCCGGCTCCAGCGGCGTCCCCGCGGCGGGTCGATCGCCGGCGTCGTGACCGATCGCGACGGTAGGCCGCTGGCAGGAGCCAAGGTGCAAAACTCGGGCAATAATCCGAATCAGAAGCGCGAGACGACAACGGACGCCGACGGACGGTTCGTGCTGCACGACCTCCTGAAAGGCATCGCAGGCTACGAAGTGGTCGTCCGCTCGCCGAGATTCGCGCCTGTCATGCAGCAGGTCGAACCGGGCGCCGAGGATGCCCCTGGATACGTCGCGGTGCGACTGCTGCCGGGCCACGCGATTCGCGGCCGCGTTGTGAACGAAGCCGGCGAGCCGCTCAAGAGCGCTTATGTCTCAGCGAACGGGTATGGAACCGCGATTGGTGAGACTGTGCGCACGAATGACAATGGCGAGTTTGAGTTCGATTCACTCCCGGAAAAGAGCAAGTTCCAGATTCAGGCAAACGGCTACCCGTTGATCCTCGACCGGCCGCTACCGCTCGATGGAAACGAAGTCGTTGTCGTCACTCTGGAATCTTCGGTGGTGCTGCAGGGACGCGTTCTCGACAGCCAGACATCGAAGCCAATCGACGAGTTTCGCGTTCGCGGCGCCTTTTCCCGTGATCGTCTGGCAAACGACGCCAAGGGATCGTACCCCAACGAGCTCGCGGCCGGCCTGAAATTTCGATCTCCGGAGGGCGCATTCGCTATCAAGGAGTTAACACGAGGCGTCCCTCTGGAACTGGTTTTTGAGGCCGACGGTTACGAACGAGTGATCATTCCCCGTGTCGTCGCTGGCACCTCGGAGGCCGATCGCGTCAAGGAAATTGCGCTCACGAGGCGCGACGATTCCCGGCAATCGACTCTCGCGGGAAAAATCGTCGACCACGAGGTCAAACCGCTGGCCGGCGTCCAGATTCGGTTGGTTGTCACGGCCGAGCCGGCGACCGGCGATGACGACAATCGCTTTAACTGGTTCTTGATCCAAGGCAATCAGCTTGGCGAGAGGAGCTACGTCGAGCAGTATTTGAGCGCGGTTTCCGACGCTGATGGAAAATTCGAATTCAGAAATCTCGTTCCCGCCAAGTTCCTGCAGATCGCCTATTGGGGTGAAGGTGCGCCGCAGGGCCGCTGGCTGGCCCTCGGGAAAACAAGGGCCGGAGAAGGCCAGTCGACGATCATCAAAGTGCCGGCGCCGGCGGCCGTTCGCGGTTCATTCGATGCCGCACTGTTCCAGAAGGCCCGCGAAGTGCAACTGAACGACGAAGGCCCACGGAATAGCTTCCTGAGTTTTAAGGTCGATCTGACCGAAGGACAGACCGAGTTTCGTTTCGACAATCTTCCACCTGGCAAGTATGGCTTGCATCTTGTCGGCCCCCTCGTGAGACACGAAGACAATCCTCAAATGTTCAAAAGTACGCCGCTGGCGGTTCGCCGGTTTACGATCGAGCCGGGCAAGACCTACGACATCCGCCTCACGGAAGAAGACCGCGCGAAACAGCGGTAGAATGACCACCACCTGAATCCAGCCGCGTTGAGGCGACTTTCGGGTGAAGGACGCCGTCCGGAACGCAACACCCCACGCAGGAGCCAAGTGATGAGGTCACTTCTGTTCGCCTGTCTCGGCTGGTGCGTATTGGCCGCACCGCTTGCGGCCGACGATTCGCCATTCGTCGATCTCTCGAAAATCGATCGCTCGATCGCCAAAGAACCGAAATACGCACACGAGCCGCACTACGCGCTCATCGTATTCGGCCCGCGTGCCGCACACCGGGCCTGGCTCGTCATGGATGGCGACGACGTGCTCTACATCGACCGCAACGGCAACGGCGATCTGAGCGAACCCGACGAACGGATCGAACCCGATCCTGACGACAATCTCAGGCTCGGCGATGCCGAGCGCAGCCCCTACCTGCGTATGAATATCTTTCGCATCGGCACCGTCGCTGGCGTCGAACTGAAATTCAACTTCTGGGTGCGCAAGAAAGGGTTCGTTTCCGACGACGAACGGTATCGCAGAATCATGCGCGAGCGCGAACAGAACAACTGGGAAAACGGCACTCTCTGGCGGGTCGCCGGCAACCGCAGCCACGCCCAAAACCCGGTGGTGCTGACCCGTGCGCCGGCCGACGCCCAGATCACGCATCTCGACGGCCCTTTGACCTTCGGCCTCAAATGGCACGAACGCCAGAAGCTGCAGCCCTGGCCGAAAGAAACGACTTTCGATCTGCACATCGGCACCCCGATGCTTCCCCCCCGCAATTGCCCGCGCAGCTTCTTCGCGCCGTTGACCGAAGCCGAGATCCCGCGAGACCGCCACGCGGTCGCCCGCTTCGAGTTTCCTTCGGCATTCAGCGGCGGTGAGACAATCGTGCGAGAAATCGTCCTCGACCAGCGGTGCTGCGGCGACACAATCTATGCACGGCTCGTCATCCCACCAGAATCAGCGGAGGGAACGGCGAACGTCACGATCACGTACCCAACCTGGGATGAGCGAGTCGTCCATCCGGCGACGTTCGAGGTTCCGATTGGCGGCAAGCGCGATTCGAGTGATTCCGAGGTCTCCTTCGTGATGTTTCACGACCCCGGGCGGAACGTCGGCCTCAATGAGGCGCTGACCGCACTGCGCGTCTCCGGCCTGACCGTGCAGAAGCAGGTCAATTCGTCTGTCGAGCTGCTGCAGATTCCGGTAAGCGAAGAAAAATGGATTGTCATTACGCTGAACCGCACGCCCGAAGCACTCGAAACGGCACGCGTGCTCGCTGAACGGAGCCGATTCGGCAAGACGCTGGCACGGTGCGAATCGAGATTGGAAATCACTTTCCATCCCGGGAGCGTCATCGACGACGACCCGGCGCTCGTGGCGCAGATTCAGACTGCCCTGCAGAAAGAAACGCAGGGAATCCTCTACACGACCTGGGACCAGAGGTTTGCGGGTGGGAATTGAGCGGTGCGGCGGCCAGTCGATATATTGCGTCCTGCCTTGCGACTTTGCGTTTTTCTGCGGGCGGTGACACCCTTGATTCGCTGACTGCGGTCCTTCTGAACGCGAAACATTCAGCCGGTGGCGCGACGTCTCGATCATGCCCTTGACTTCAGATGAAGTGGCACGCGGCGCAATCGACGCGAAATCTGTCGCCCGCGCGCCCTTGGCTTCCACGGCAGGTGACGTCTGGCTCGAGCGCGCCGGCACCCCAGGAATGGCGGAGCATCTGGCCCGGTGGGTGAATCTCTGCCGGTACCACAAGCCCGAACAACTGATCGGGCGCTTGGTCAGCCGGGCCAGGATGGTCTGGCTGCGCACCACGCGCGGTGGCCGTTTCTCGAAGCCGCCGCAGCCTGTTCCCAGCGTGCGCGAAGGGAACCACCTGCAATCGTGGCTTGAGCGGAAACTGGCCGACAGGGTCGACTCAGAGTGCGCGACCCGCGCGGCCGAAGTCACGCAAGCGCGGTTCCGTTTTCTCGGCGAAGAGCGGTTGCTGTCGAGCCCGATCGATTGGCGTCTGACCACCTGGCGAGACGCAGACCCTCTGTGGCGTTTTCACCTGCACTATCAAGAATACCTGCTCGACCTGCTGGTCGAACAGGAATACGACTTGATTTGGGCCATCGTCGGGCAATGGATCGCGGCGAACGGTCTCAGCGACCCGCGCGTCTTCGACGACGCCTGGCACCCCTTCTGCATCTCCAGGCGATTGCCCGTCTGGTTTCTGGCGTGGCATTCCCGTCCGCCGCCGGAAAGCCTGCAGGCGGCAATTCGCGGTAGCCTGGCCCAGCAGGCCGAATTCCTGGCCTCTCACCTCGAGCGTGACTTGGGGGGCAATCATCTTCTCGAAAATGCCAGATCGCTGGTTCTGGCCGGTAGCTTTTTCCGGGGACCGTACGCTGATCGCTGGCTGCGCCTCGGCCGGCAGGTTCTATTCGACGAATTGCCCCGGCAGATTCTGCCGCACGGCGAGCACTTCGAGCGGTCGCCCATGTATCACGCGCAAATGCTCGATACGCTGCTCGACGCCCGCGACGCGGCCTGCCATGTCACGCCCGACCTGAGCGCGTTCTGCGGCAAATCGGCCTGCGATATGGCCCGGTTTCTGAAGGCCATTCTGCACCCCGACGGCCAGATTCCCCTGCTGGCAGATTCAGTCTTTGATCAGACACCGCCGCCCGTAAGATTAATCCATGCGGCTGAAAACGCGGCAGCCTCTGGCGGTCACGCGGCAGAGCCTGAAAACCGTCAGGCTGCTCGAGCAATCGGCCCTTATTGGACTTGGCGCCAAGACAACGACTACCTGCTATGGGATGCGGGGCCAGTCGGGGCCGACCACTTGCCGGCGCACGCTCACAGCGACCTTCTGACGCTCGAAGCGTCGATACAAGGCCAGCGGGTCATTGTCGATAGCGGCGTGTTCCATTACCGCGACGATGGGGCGCGGCGCTATTGCCGGTCAACCGGCGCGCACAACGTCTTGCAGCTTGACGCTCGCGAACAATGCGATACCTGGTCGCGTTTCAGAATGGGTTATCGCGGTCATCCGTCTCTACTCGAAACCGGGCGCTGGCGCGATTTCGACTGGGCCCGCTGTCGTCACGACGCGTATCGGCGGGTGGGTGTGCCTTGGGTCGCACGCTGGGTCGCGTGCCGCCCCGGCGGACCGTGGCTGATCGTTGATTGGGCGACCGCCGAAGGCCAGCACGAGCTCAGCTCTTGGTTGCACTTTCATCCAGCAATCGAGCTGCGGTTAATCGGCTGCGACGAGGCGGAATTTACGGTGAAATCGTCGCGATGGCGCGTCAGGCCGCTCGCGCCGGGCGACTTCGAACTTGTGGAAGGGAGCTACTGCCCTCGTTTCGGAGAGCGCATTCGAGCTCCGGTCTTGCGATGGCACGGTCGCATGTGCCTTCCGGCAGCTTGCGGCTGGCAGTTGGCTCAGGCCGACTGCGAGAGCCAGGCCACATTGCGCTGGTCAAATTCCGGCGGACTGCGGCTGCAGTGGGAGAATGCCGAGTTAGATCTAGAATAAAATTGGCGATGTCGCAGAGCATTGGTAGGGGCTCAAGTGATGTCTTATTAATGGTTTATGTCATTCATGGTATTTCACGAGTGAGCGTCTCAGATTTCATAGCCAACTCGGTTTTCCGGATCATGTTCTGGGTTAATCTGGGAAGTTTTGGGGAGCGGCTGAAGAATCGATGAAAATGCCAAAGATTCCTTGGATTACGTTTGACAGCCCGTATGGCGGCTCGTCAGAATGCGAACACAAGGAATCTGCGTAAACGGCGGGGAAGGCAGCTCGTTTTCCTACCGGCCAATGGTTTTTACGACAACTGTTGGCGCGATTCAAAAGTAGGCGGGAGCCAGGGCGGGTTAGACGGCTGTTGATCGACTACCATCCGGCGGGTTTGTCTTCGAACTGCAAAGGAGCGTCAGAATGAAGAGATTTGTCTTGGCCTTCGCTGCCATGGCTGTCAGCTTCGGCTTTACTGAAGCGACCCAGGCGGCGTTTATTACCGGCACGCAGGCTCTGGCGGTGCTCAGCGAGATCACCGCGAGCCCGACAGACGACATCTCCACCGACAACGTGTTCAGCGGAATCGAGTTTACGACCACTGCGGCCCAGACCGGCGACTACGTTCCCTTTGGAACGTCGACGTTCGCTTCGACCACTCTGGACGTCGGCACATCGCCCTACATCACGTTTGGTGACGGCGTGTTTGGAACGTTCACCGGGGCGTCGATCATCGATGGCGGTTACAACCCCGCCACTTTTACCCGGTCGTTCTCGATTATAGGCAGTTTTGCCCCCGGCTCGTTCTTCGGCAGTCTGGGGGGCAACTCGGCCCTCCTGTCGTTGAGTTTCACGCAGGTTGGCGGCCAGGGGACTGCCATCAGTGCGTCAGCGAGTCTGATTACCCCGAACCCCGTTGTTCCTGAACCGGGCACCCTGGTGATGCTCGGCACCTTCTGTGGACCGGTTGCCCTGGGCCTCATTCGCCGCCGTCAGGTTCGCAAGGCGAAAAGCTAGCCGATCTGCATAAGGCCGTTTGTCAGACAACCCGCAAGGCCCACTGCTTCCGGATGGGGAGCAGTGGGCCTTTTTACGTCCATGGCTGCTGTTCCAGCCCGTATAATCGGCCTTGAGCGCCTCTTCAGAACGGCAATCCAACGGCGTATTGGGTTGCCACCCCGCGACTTCCGTCGCGGTGGCATAAGAATGGCAGAGTGTCTTTGCAGCAATCGAGGGGGCTGGCAACCGGGTCGCTGGCGACTGGCTGTCGCCGCGCGAAGGCAGCGCCCCGCGCTGTGACGGGCGGCGACAAAACGTTGCTTTTGCCTGCCGCCTGCGCAAAAATTGCAGGTTGATGCAGGCAACGACCTTGGGCCTGGCTTGTCTGTCGCACCGCTTGACCGCGTTTTACGTCGAATCTGCCAGCCGGCCAGTGCCGTCACGCGAGCGTTTTTTATCCGTTGTGAGCCAAGTCCTATGAGAACGCTGAACCTGCGCCTGCTGGCGATTTTAATGGTCGGCATCGCGCTGTCGGCGGGCGCCGCCGTGGCGCTGCATTCGGTACAGGTGCGTCGGCACGCTGGTGTGCTTCTGCAACAGGCGGAACGCGCGAGAGAGCAGGGGCAAGAACGTGAAGCCATCGACTATTTGCAGCGCTACGTGCTGCTGGCCTCTGCCGGCGTCCCGCGTGCCGATGCGCTGGCGGAACTTGGCATGTTGCAGGCGCAGGTTGGTCGTTTGGTGCAGGCGTACGTCAACCTGGAAGCGGGTTTGCGTGAGAACAGCGAGAATTCCAACCGAGACGACGTCAGGCGGCAGTTGATTGAAGTCGCTTTTAAGCTGGGCCGGTACACTGATGCGCGGCAGCATATCTTGGCCTTGCTCGAGAAATTCCCGAACGACGGAAAGCTGCTGGATCAGTTGGCCCAGTGCCAGCAGGTTGCCGGAGACTACGGCCCTGCGGCCGAGACCTTGCGGCTGGCGATCCAGAGCGATCCTCACCAGCTCGATTCGTATGCGCGGCTTTCGGCCATGCTCCGCACGCGAATGAATCAACCGCGCGAATCGCAAGAGATTCTTGATCAGATGGTCGAGAACAATTCCAGCGAGGCCCGCGCCTATGTCCTGCGCGGAACCGACGCGCTCTTGCGCGCGACGACCCGGGTGGGGGGTGAATCGGGCGGTGGAGCGGGCGGAACCTCGGCCGACGAAGGCGAAGGGCGAACCTCGGCACCCGCGTCAGAGTCCTTGGCCGACGCACGCCGCGCCCTCGAGCTGGCCCCGGAATCTGAAGAGTCGATTCAGTTCGCCGCGCGTTGCTTTCTTCAGAACAAGCTGCTTGACGAAGCCCGCGAACAGGCCCGCCGCGGACTCGAGCTGCACCCCAAAAGCCCCTGGACTTACGCCCTGTTGGCCGACATCGAACTCAACCAGCAGAGCGCCGACCTTGACGAACGTCATCGCGATGAAGCGATTCTGTGGCTGTCACGCGGTCTCGCGGTCGCTCCGCAGCAGAAAGACCTGCTCTGGAACCTCGCGCGGCTTCTGATCGAGGCGAACCGAATTGAAGAGGCTGAGAAATACATTGACCGGTTGCAGTCGGCGGGCTATCAGCGTGCCGCGCTCGAGTTTCTGCGGGCCCGCATTCTGGTTCAGCAGGCGGCGACACCTGCGAAGAATCGGTCGCCGGCACAGAACCCGCCGCCCTCAGAGGGTAGCTGGCTGGGCGCCAGCCGTAAACTCGAGAGCATTCGCGCGAGCCTCGCGATGTGGCCTGAGCTCATGAAAGAGGCCGACTTCTGGCTGGGGCGATGTTATGAAGAACTGGGCAAAGCCGACCTGCAATTGACGGCTTATCGCCGGGCCGTCGGCGTCGACCCGACGTGGATTCCCGCGCGGCTGGGCATTGCCAACGCGCTGCGCTCGACGGGGCGTCTCGATGAAGCGCTCGACGAATACCGGCGGATCGCCGCCCTTCCGGGAGCTCCGCCCGCGGCGCAAGCCCAGGTGGCGCGGCTGACGATTCTGTCGAACCTGCGGCGAAACGCATCCGAACAAGACTGGAATCAGGTCGAACAGTCATTGCACGAGCTGGACCCGGAGTCTCCCCAGGCAGTGCTCTTGAAGGCCGAAGTCCTTCTGGCTCGCGAAAAAGACAAGGAAAAAGGGCTCTCAGCGGCAGAAAAGATGTTGTCTGAGGCCTTGGAGCGCTCACCAGAGACGCTGGAATACTGGCTGGCACTCGCGTCGCTGGCAGAACGTCGCGAACAGTTCGACCACGCCTCGCAGTTGCTCGATCGCGCGCAGGCCCAGTTGGGCGACGTCGTGGCCCTGCGCCTCGCGCGCGCCCGGCAGCTCGTTCGCCGCCTCGGCCCGGATGCCCGGGGCGCGCTGCACGACTTGGCGCGTGCCGACGCCTCGTATTCTGACGGCGACCGCCAATTGCTGGAATATGGTCTCGCTGAACTGGCCATCGCCACGGAAGACTGGGCCTTTGCCAAAAGGCTCTGCCGTCAGCTCGCTCAACAGCAGCCCAACGATTTGCGCATTCGCCTGCTGTTGTTTGACGTGTACTATCGTGAGCAGCCCGCCGATGCGGTCGAGCAGGAGCGCCAGCATGCGCAGATGAAACAGGTGCTGGCAGAGGTTCGTGAGATCGAAGGGGCCGGCCCGTTGTGGAACTACGGCGAAGCCATTCGCCTTTCGCTCGAGGCCGCGCAGGCCGACTCGCGCAATCAGCCCGAGGCCCGGGCCGAAGCCTATGCGCGGGCCAAAGAGCATCTGACGCAGGCCCGTATGGCGCGGCCCGCCTGGTCTCGCGTGTGGCTGCTGTCGGCGCAGATTGCCGACGCACAGAAAAACCACGAGGCGGCAATTTCCGATTACCTCAAGGCAATCGAGTTTGGCGAGCAGGATTCGAAGGTGGTGGGTCGCGCGGTGTTTCTGCTCTTTCGCCAGAAGCGCTATACCGAGGCCGACGCAATCATCCGCCGTCAGCAGGATCAGCAGCCGCTGCTATCGCAGGAAATGATCAAGCTGGCCGCCGAGGTGTCGCTGCAACTCGACGACAGCGAGCGTACTCTGAATATGACCAAGATGGTCACCGAGCAGACCAGCGACCCTGAAGAGTACGTCTGGGCCGGCAATATCCTCCGTCTGCTGGGCGGTCGGACTTCAATCCCCGAGCGGCGGCGGGCCTACTATACCGACGCCGAAAACCTCTTTCGCAAGGCGATCGAGCGCGACGAGAGCGCATCGGGCCCCTGGGTGGCCCTGATTCAGCTTCACGGTGCGATGCTCCGCGATCGCCAGATCGTAACAGCAGCGCAGGCTGACCAGCTTGACGAGCAGCTTGCAGGAGAACTGTCGCTAGCCAGGCGGAACCTGAAATCCGACCAGGCGCCGATGGCCCTGGCGCAGGCCCTTGAATCAATCGGCCGTACGCGCGAAGCCGAAGACGAGTACCGCGCGGCGCTCTCGGCCTCTGCAAACAAGGGACCAGTGCTGCGTCGCCTGGCCGATCTGTGCCTCCGCAATCTCAGGTTTCAGGAGGCCGAAGACTACCTCACTCAAATGATCAACCCGGCCTTGAACGTGAACCGGCCCGACCGTGAATGGGCGCAGCGCAATCAGGCGCTGCTCTTGGTCTCGCGGGGAGGCCAGACGCACATTGCCGACGTCAAGCACGCGTTGGCGCAGATCGAAAAGAACCTCGATGGCAAGCCGCCTGCCGAACAGTCGCCCGCCGATTTGCGGGTCAAGGCGGCCCTGAAGGCGATGTTGCCCGACCGGGCTTCGCGACGAGATGCCGTGGCGCTGCTCGAAGACCTGTTGCAGCGCCAACCAGCCTCGGTCGGCGATGACGCCGGAGAAGAGCGTTTGGTCCTGGCCCAACTGTACAACAGCCTGGGCGAATCGTCGAAGGCCACTGATCAGTTGCGCAAGTTGATGGCTTCACACGGCGACAAACCTCGCTACGTCGCGGGATTCGCCCAATTGCTGCTGTCGCGAAACGAAGTTTCTGACGCCGAAGTCTGGATCTCGCAGTTGCAGAAGATGGCCCCGCAGAACTTCACAACGTTTTCGCTGTCGATGGAAGTGCTGTTTCGGCGCGAGCGATTTGACGATCTCTTGCGCGAGGCCGACCAGTTCGTCTCCGACGATCGCTCTGACTTGACCGATCGCCAGGTCCGCCGGCAGCGGGTGGCCGGTCTGGTGGAGAGCTTTGCAGCGCGACTGAAGGCCCCCGCCGCTGAAGGAACCAGCGCTTCTGAACTCGAGCGGCGGGAAAAGTGGTCCGCGCGGCTGGCCGAGGTCGCCGAGAGCTTGTATGGCCGCGAAAGCCCCACCGACGCCCTGGCTCTTTCGGCGATGTTCGGGAGGCAGGGCCGGTTTTCTGAGTCGCTGCAATTGCTGAACCAGAACTGGAGCGCTTCGCGGCCCGAAGAGATCGCAGTCGTGACCGGCACGCTCCTGGCTTCGACCGAAGCCACCCCCGACCACTTCGCGCAGGCAGAAGAGCTTCTCGAGGCGGCACTCGACAAACACGCCCGCCCCGTGACGCTGCTGCTCGCCCTGGCCGACGTCCATAGCTGGCAAAAACGCTACGATGACGCCGAGCGGCTGTATCGCGAAGTTTTGCAGAACGAAGCGCGCAGCGCCGTGGCGCTGAATAATCTGGCGCTGCTTCTGGCCCTGCGGCGCCGGGGCGGCGAAGAGGCGCTGTCGATGATTGACAGAGCCATCAAGAGCGTCGGCGAAGACCCGATTCTGCTCGACTCGCGAGCCATGATCTACCTGGCCCTGGGCGATGCCGAGCGCGCCATGGTCGACCTGGTACAGGCAATCGACGCCCGGCCGGCGGCGCAATACTACTTTCACCAGGCGCAGGCGGCGGCTCGTTTGGGCCGTACCGACGAGGCGCGCGAATCATTGCAAAAGGCGGCCGCGCTGGGGCTGCGAGAAGAAAACCTGCATCCGCTCGAGCGACCGGGTTTTCTGCAGCTCACGCGCGACCTGCGGTAGTCGGCGGGCCCCCCGGGCCGGTCAGCCGTCGGCCCCGGTTACGCCGGTCGACCCGCCATGCGGCGGCTTGGCCCGCGTCAGAAAGCCCCATTGCAGCGGCTCATCCTGAACGTAGGTTTTGCCCAGCGTCAGAGCCGTGGCTGCCTTCGCCAGCTCGTACCCGAGGTAGAACGCATGGGCCGCGTCGATTGGGCCCAGTTGGGCGAACAGGGTGAAGGGGTCGGTGGCCCGGCGGTGCCCATCGCGGTTGAGCGCGTGCAGCTCACCCCCCTCGGCGAACAGTCGAAAATTGGCATCTTTGATTCGCGCCGCCAGGCGCTCGAGTTCCTCGGGGCCGAATTCTTTCACTTGTGCGTCGCGCAAAAGAAGCAGGCTCGAATCGAGGTGCTTAGGCAGCGTTCGCTCTCGCACCGCAAACCGGCTGATGCGGCGCGCCACGTCGAATTCGCGGATTGCCGAGCGACACCAGTTGATCACTTCGGTCGTCAAGACGCTGCGCACCCCGATCTCTTCGCAGAACGCTGCCAGCAGCATGTTCAAACCGGCACTGTCGACTTCGGTCAGCTCGGTGACGTTGCCGACTCCCATCAGCATTTCGACGTCGGGCCAGCGTCGGCGGGCTTCGAGATAGCGGCCCAGCGATGCCGCGAAGCCCATGCCGATGGGCGCCAGGATCGGGTCGATGCGGAACCGGGCCTGTTCATCGCGCAGTCTTCCGATCGTCTCGTCGAGGCTCGACAAGCCGTGCGCTTCGTCGGGAATTGCGACCAATTCTGCCGGCAGCTTCGCGGCCCAGTCGCAGTTCGTGCGATTGCAGCTCAACACGAGTTCGGCGCCCGCGGTCACCGCGGCTTCGACCTCGTGCCGATCGAAGCTGTCGATCGAAACACGAAATCCCTCGCCCCGCAGCCGCCGCGTGATCGCGCCCGCCCCTGGCCACGTCTCGCCGGGAATGCACCCCAGATCGACGATGTCGGCCCCGCTCTCGGTATACCGGCGGGCGGTCGCCAGAATTTCGGGTTCCGGCAGCCGCGGGGCATGGTTGATCTCAGCCAGAATCTCGATGCTGTAGGCCGACAGGTCGTTTGCGCGTTTGGCATCGGCGCCGAAGGCAGCCGGCAGATCGCGGAAATCTTTGGGCCCCAGCTCAAACTGCTTTCCGAAATGTCGCTGCAACGTCGCTATGTCGCCCTGGCACCAACCCGGCAACACAACGCGCTCGATTTCGGGCGCGATTCGCAGTTTCCGCTGCACCCAGTCGGCGTGCATCAGGGCCGCAACACTGATGCCCAGCGTGGCGACTTGCGGCTGAAAGCCGAAGGCGTGGGCCAATTCAGCGAGCAGGCGGCGCAGAGGTTCTTCCGCCAGCCGGCCGGTAACAAACAAGATCTGCTCACCGGGGCGCGGGGGGGCGAGTTTGTTCACCGGTTCAGTGCACCCATGTTTTGGGAAATCCTGTAAGCGGTGAACCCGATTCGGGTTTCCAGAGCACGATCTGGTCGATGCGCTTCGCCAGGGCCGTGTCGTGAGTGGTGATGCCTCTCACGCGATGCGTCTGCAATTTCACGGTCACCTGGGCATACCCGAGCGACAGATCGGGGTGGTGCCAGGCGGCCTCGGCGAGGTACCCGATCGTATTCGCCAGCATCAGCGTATGCGGCCATCCGGGGGTCTTGTACGTCCGCCGCAACCAGCCGTCGCGCACCTCCCATTCGGGCAGGGCCGACAATTCCTTCGCCAGTTCCTGATTCGACAGCACTTCGTCTTCAGCCATGGTCCGTCTCCCGAAGCGATTGAGCCGACTTGCGGTCGTTTGCTACCGTATCGCGCCTCCATTGGCGTTCACGACCTGACCGGTCAAATACGCGGCCTCACGGCTCGCCAGAAACCGCGCCAGCCAGGCAATATCCTGAGGCGTCCCCCAGCGTTGCAGCGGCGTCTCTCGCAAGACGCGCTGTTGCCATTCATCGCCGGCCCTTTCGCCCCACGCAGTGCGAATCCACCCGGGCGCGATGCAGTTCACCCGCACTTCAGGAGCCAGCGACGCGGCGAGCGATCGCGTAAAGCCCATAATCGCGTTCTTGGCCGCCGCAAACAATTCTCCGCTGTCTCCCTCCATGCCTCGGTCCGCCTGGTCCCAGCCGATGTTGACGATCGTTCCCCCGCCGCCGGCGCGCAGCCGCTGACCTGCAAGTCGGCTGAGAACGACCGTCGCCCGCACGTCGACGTCAAGCAGGCTTTGCAGTTTGCCTTCGTAGCTGCGTTTCGCATCAGGCCCCGTCAGCACGTCAGCGCCGGCATTGTTGACCCAGATCTGCGGTGGGCCCAGTTCTTCCCAGGCGCGGTCGACAAACGGGGCCAGGGCCGCTGTCGACGAAAAGTCGCTGGTTAGAACGGCGGCGCGACGCCCGAGTTTGCGGCATTCCGCCGCGACCGCCTGCGCATCGGCTGTCTCCCGCCGACAGTGAATGACGAGATCGGCGCCCCCGCGCGCCAGCTCCAGGGCGATGGCACGACCGATGCCGGTCGACGAACCTGTGACAACCGCCGTCAGGCCGGTCAAATTGGCAAAAGTTGCTGGCATCGGGGAAGTCGCGCCTGCTAGCGGCATGCTGTCGGAATATCCTGACGCTGACCGGTTCTCGGGCCAGCCAACCGAAAGCCGCCGGATCTGCCCGGCGGGAAGACGTCGTTACCGGGGTGCGTTCAATTTGGCTGTCGTTGACGGCCGATTGGGCTCGGTTACAATACAGACCAAGCGCGGCTTGCGCCCGCTGTCGCGCTGGGTGTCAATGTGCGATTCATTTCAGTGCGGGTGCGGTTCATTTCCCGGCATATCTCCGACGCGTGCGAGAATTCTTCTCGCGTTGCGTTTCGGCATTGTACTGCATTTCCCATCCCTTCTGCGAGACGCCTGCCGGGCGGCGAGGCGCCGATCGGTTCGATTTCTGAGAGACCATGATGATCGCGAATGTTGTCGAGCCCGCCGCGGACAAGCGGGGGCCGCTGACCTTTGAGCTGTCGGACCGACTCGAAAAATCTGTAGTGCGGCTCTTCAAGCTGCTCGCCGACGAGACCCGCTTGCGAGTGCTGTCGCACCTGGCGCGCGAAGGCGAACTGCACGTCTCGGCCCTGTGCGATCGGCTGAGGCAAAGCCAGCCGGCCGTCAGCCACCATCTGGCATTGTTGCGCGTCGGCGGCCTGATCGAAAAGCGCCGTGACGGCAAGCACAATTATTACTCGCTCCGCACCAGTCACATTCACCGCTTGGTCGCCGAGCTCTTCGACTGCTTCGACGGGTCTGACGCAGACCAGGTTCGATTTCAGGACTTCGTGCTGACGCGCACCGCCTGAAGGCACTCGGTTTCCCTGGCGCCCCGCACCCGCTAGACTTGCCCCACCGGCACGTGGGCGGCGCGGGTGATCTCTTGATCGCAGGGGAAATCTGACAAACATGGCGCGCGCGGCGAAATTGGCGCTCGAAGACGGCACGGTTTTCACCGGCACGGGCTTTGGCGCCGAGGGCGAGGTCGATGGCGAGGTGGTCTTCAACACCAGCCTGACAGGTTATCAGGAGATTCTGACCGACCCCTCGTATTGCGGGCAGATCGTGACGATGACCTACCCGCAGATCGGCAACTATGGCGTCAACCCCAGCGACGCTGAAAGCGGCCGGATCGCTCTGCGCGGGTTCGTTGTGCGCGAACTGTGCTCGCGCCCCAGCAACTTTCGCTCAACGCAAGATCTGCACCGCTACCTCGCCGACGCCGGCGTCATCGGTTTGCAGGGCATCGACACGCGCACGCTGGTGCGGCATATTCGCATAGAGGGCGCGATGAAAGGCGTGCTTTCCACCCGCGACCTCTCTGATCGATCGCTGGTCGCCAAGGCCCAGGCCAGCCCGGGCCTTGTGGGCCGCGACCTGGTGCGAGAAGTGGTTCCCGAGCGCCCCTACGTCTGGCACGAAGGGCTGTCGGAATGGGCCAAACTGCACGCTGCCCCCCCGGCATCCGAGGTATCGCACGCCCCGCACGTCGTGGCGCTCGATTACGGCATGAAATGGAACATTCCGCGGCACCTGCGCGAGCTGGGTTGCCGGGTGACGGTTGTGCCCGGCACCGCCACGGCCGATGAGGTGCTGTCGCATGAGCCCGACGGCGTGTTCCTGTCGAACGGCCCGGGCGACCCCCGACCGCTCGATTACGCCATCGGCACGATTCGCGGCCTGCTCGGCAAAAAGCCGATCTTCGGAATCTGTCTGGGGCAGCAGTTGCTGGGTCTGGCTGCCGGCGGCGAGATCTTCAAATTGAAGTTCGGGCATCGCGGGGCGAACCAGCCGGTTCTCAATCACCAGACCAACCGCGTGGAAATTACCACGCAGAACCACGGTTTTGCGCTTCGCGCCGAGACGCTTCCGAAGAACATCGAGGTCACCCACCTCAACCTGAACGATCGCACCGTCGAGGGAATTCGATTGCGCGACTGCCCCGCCTTCGCTGTTCAGTATCATCCCGAGGCTTCCGCCGGACCGCACGACAGTCATTACCTGTTCGGCGAGTTCCTGAAAATGCTGCGGTAACGCATGTCTGATCGCAATGCATTTCTCGATCGCATCCGCGCGGCGGTCGCCAAAGGGCGGGCACATCATGTGGCCCTTAATCCTCACGCGACGCATACCGCGGCCTACGTGGGGGGTGGCGCCGACCCTGTCGCAACCCTGTTGCGCGAGTGGCAGGCGGTGGGAGGGCGCGGCGAGCGGGTGCAGGGAACTGAGGCGGCTCGATCGTATGTGCAAAACTACTGCCGCGAGCGTCAGATTCGCCGTGCGCTGACCTGGCGTCACCCCGTGCTCGATCGCCTGCAACTCGATGTGTTATTTCGCGACTTGGGTGTCGCCACGGTCGATTCGAATGCGCCGGCCGAACCCGCCGAAGTCGCCGGCCTGGGCTCGATCTGGGCGGCGGATCTCGGCGTCACGAGTGTCGACTGGGCGGTGGCCGAAACCGGCACGCTGGCTTTGTGCTCTCGCACGGGGCAGCCCCGTGCCGCGAGTCTTGCCCCACCGCGCTATCTCGCGATCGTCGAGCCGGCGCAGATCGTGCCCGACCTGTTTGATCTCTTTGACCGGCTTGAGGCTGAGAAACGCGAACTCCCCTCGAACATCGTCCTGGTGACCGGCCCGAGCAAAACGGGTGACATTGAGCTGAAGCTTACGACGGGTGTTCATGGCCCGGGCGACGTGACGCTGCTGGTCGTTGAGCCATAAGTTCTGCAGATCGTTTCGGACTCCGCGGGAACGCCCGGTTCGCTCGTGACATTTCATTGCAAGTCGTGCCTGCAAAGATAGTTGCGGTCGCTGGGTTCAATTCCGGTAGAAAGGCCCCTTGCGTCATGTGGCCGTTTTCCTTAATAATCCGTAAGGTTCCTGCGCTCGTGGTCGATTCGGAATGCCAATGCGGCGCATCTCATTTTCAGTTCCCGCCAGACTCAACCCCAAGCGACATTGGCTGGTCGCCTGGTCGCTGACAGTCTGCCTGGGGGTAATGGCCTTGGCCGAACCGGGTTGGTGTCTGGCCGGCTCTGCAGGCTTTCCTTGGGGCGGTGACGAGCGCGAATCAGAGCGGCCGCACGAGCCGTTCAGCGGCGACTTCGATCCCGAATTGTCGCTGTTGCCTCGGTCTGCGGCGTCTCCGTGCCAGCCGCCGCGCCGCACCGCGCCGGCGGGTATCCCGCCGAGCAAGAGCGCGCGCGAAGCGGTCGCTTCTCACACGCCGGGTTCACGCGCCGTTAGCTCGTTGAGGCGGTTGCGTATTTGAGAGCGGCTTGTAGCGCGATTTGATTTCCCGGCCGCGCGCGGTGGACTCGCCCTTGGCGACGGTCGCCCCGCGCGGAGTTGTGGCACGGCACTCGGTTTTTTGGTCGTGGGAGGATTCCATGCGGAACCTGGTCGAAGGAATTCATCGCTTTCAGAATCACGTGTTTGAGCGGCATCGCAACCTGTTTGAAGGTCTTTCGGAGGGGCAGGCCCCATCAACGCTGTTCATTACCTGCTCTGACTCCCGCATAGTTCCGAACCTGTTCACGCAGACCGGACCGGGGGAATTGTTCACGTTGCGAAACGCCGGCAACATCGTGCCTCCCTACGGTGCGTCGAATGGAGGAGAGTCTCCCACCATCGAGTACGCTGTCACGATGTTAAAAGTGCAGCACATCATCGTCTGCGGACATTCCGGCTGCGGCGCGGTGCAGGCGCTTTTGCGCCCCGAAAGCGTCGGGGGCCTGCCTGCAATGGCGGCCTGGCTCAACCAGGCCGAAGCCACCCGCCGCATTATCGCCGAGAATTATTCCGAGCTGACGGGGGCGGCGCGGCTCAATGTTGCCATCCAGGAAAACGTGCTCGTACAGATCGAAAACCTCGAAACGCACCCGGTTGTGCGGGCCAAGCTCGGTCGGGGCGAGTTGCAGTTGCACGCCTGGGTCTACAAATTCGAGACCGGGCAGGTCTTCGCCTATTCGGGAGAAGAGAGACGTTTCGTGCCCCTGACCGTATCGTCAGCGGCCGCCGAAGCGTTCGCTCAGCAACCGCCGTTTCCCGGCGATCGAGTGTTGACGTCGGGGGCCATTTCATGACGCCCGCCGTTTCCGGCAGATGCTGAGCCTTGGCGCCTGGCCCGGTGTGGAGCTCTGGCATGTCGCACAATTCGATCTCGAGCACGTCGCAACGGTGGCTTCGCGAGCGGATTGTTCATGACCTGCCGGCGTCATTCGTCGTATTCCTGGTCGCGCTCCCGCTGTCGATGGGTATCGCGATCGCATCTGGCGCCCCGGTTACGGCGGGGCTCGTCACCGCCATCGTCGGTGGTATTGTCACCGGGTTGCTGGCCGGAGCGCCATTGCAGGTCAGCGGCCCGGCCGCGGGGCTTACGGTCATCGTCTATCAATGTATCCAGGAGTACGGAATTGAAGAGTTGGGTGTCGTGGTGCTGTTGGCCGGCGGTCTGCAGATCCTGGCGGGCGTCTTCCGCCTCGGGCAATGGTTTCGCGCCGTTTCGCCCGCAGTGGTGCAGGGCATGCTGGCCGGCATCGGCGTCCTGATCTTCTGCAGTCAGTTTCACGTGATGGTGGACGATCGCCCCAAGCGGCACGGCCTGGAAAACCTCGTCACCATTCCCCAGGCAATCGCTAAAGCGCTCCCCTCTCCAGAGGGTGATGCGCCGGCTGCTCCCGATCGCGCAATCCGCACTCGGCTGCTCAAGGAAACCGGCCTGTTGCATCTCCGGCAGACTGAGATCGGTGAAGAGGTGCACCACCTGCTCGCCGGAATTGCCGGGCCGGTAACCGACCCGTCGGGCGACCGATTCGCGCCGGCTCGCGAGCCGTTGCCCGGCGAGGTTGCCGCCGCTGAAAGGCTGCAACGGCTTGCCGACTCGCAGCAGGCGGTCGTCACGTCTCTCGAGGGCCTGGCCGGCCCGCAGGGGGCCGAATTGGTCGAGGCTTCATTGACGAGTTGTCGCGAGGCCCTTGGCGACCTTCAGGCGGGCGCCATTCACGCGGCCCGGGCATCGCAAGATCGCGCCGCCGATGCGCTGGCCGACCTTCGCGATTCGCTCAAGAGCCATCGCCTGGCGGCGTCACTGGGGGTGCTGACCATTGCCGTTCTAGTGGTCTGGCAGACCGTTTTGGCGCGAAGGGTCAGGTTCATTCCAGCGCCGTTGGCGGCGGTGTTGGTGGCAACCGTGGTTGCCGCCGTGTGCGATCTGCCGGTGTTATACGTGGAAGTTCCAGATAATCTCCTGGAAGAGGTTTACTTTCCGTCGCTGGCCGAACTGCAAAGCGTCTGGCAGCCCGGGTTGCTCTTGGTCGCGGTGCAGATTGCCGTCGTCGCTAGCGCTGAAACGCTGCTGTGTGCCACGGCAGTCGACCAACTGCACACCGGGCCGCGAACGAAATACGACCGCGAGCTGTGCGCCCAGGGCGTGGGAAACGTTCTTTGCGGACTTCTGGCCGCGCTTCCCATGACGGGCGTCATCGTGCGGTCGAGCGCTAATGTGCAGGCGGGCGCGAGAAGCCGCTGGTCTTCAGTGCTGCATGGCGTCTGGTTCCTGTTGTTTGTTGCCTGCCTTTCGTTCCTGCTGCGAATGATCCCCACGGCCAGCCTGGCGGCAATTCTGGTGTACACGGGGTACAAGCTGGTGAACGTCAGAACCATCAAATCTTTGTGGAAATACGGCAAAGGCGAGGCCCTCATCTATGTCGCGACAATGCTGGCGATCGTCGCCAGCGACCTGCTGACGGGCGTGCTGGTCGGCCTGGGGCTGTCGATTGTCAAGCTGCTGTACACCTTCACCTACCTGCGCATCAGGCTCCAGCACGACCCCCGGCTGCGCCGCTCGACTCTGGCCCTCAAAGGCTCAGCCACGTTCCTGAAACTTCCCAGGTTGGCGCAAGCGCTTGAGCAGGTGCCGGCAGGATCCGAGTTACACGTGCAGCTCGACCAGTTGGCCTATATCGATCACGCTTGCCTCGACCTGCTGCTGAATTGGGAACAACAGCAAGCGGCGACCGGAGGTAAGCTGGTCGTTGATTGGAACTCGCTCGCGGTTCGCAGCCGGACATTGCGGACCGGCAGCGACGATCGCACCCGGCCCACTGATGGCCAGAACGGCCAAGCGCAGGCGCCGCGCGAGACGAACGCCCTGCCGCGAATGTCAGCCTCGCATTGAGCGGGCCACGGTTCGAGGCGACGCGCTATGGGTCTACGAATGCGAGCGATTCTCGTCGTCGGCGAGCTCGAGACAAACAAGCGATGCTGCACAGACCGATCAGAGCGAGCGTTGCACTCGCCGGCTCGCGCACGGCAGCCGTGGGCTGCACGGAACTCGTGCCCGTGCCGATTTGCTGCCCTGCTGCGAAGGCCATCACGGTGAAAGGATCCCCTGGGGCGAAAAAGAAAGAGACCGACTCTCCTGTTCCGGGGTCCAATACACCGTTCGCCAGATCTCCGCGAAGGAATTCGTCGATGAATAGTGAGGCAGCGACACTTTCGTCGAATATTGGCGAGCTCAGGTTGCGGAGCGCCTCGATGAGCGGTTCCTCAGTCGTGTTGGGAAACAACGTGTCCCAGTCGACGCCGCTGGAGAGCGCTGCGGCCGCGTCGCTCATCATCACGACGGCGTGAGTAATTCCAGTCACAGGGTCATCGGGAAGGTCGGTAATCAGCCCCAGCAGCATCGATTGCGTGGGAAAGTCGGCCTCTGAATATAGAGTTCTTATCTGGGTGGTGGCAGCTCCAAAGGCCGTGTACGGAGACGACAGGCTTCGGAGATCATCGGAAGTTTCCGAAAGCGCGATGTCGGTGACGTTCGACCGCGGCTCGATGGAGATCGAGTACGTAATCCAGAAGCCGGAGTACGCGGTGTTGGCGATCGATAGAATCGAAACGACCAGCAGCCCTGCCTTGAATCGCCGAGCCAGAAGGACAGCACAGGTCATGGACCGGGTCCTCCGCATTCAGACGTTCGCTGATTGGCCTTCCACACCTTCGGTGCCCGTCACTATATGCCTCGTGCCAAACGAACACAAGCGGCGCGCTCAGTGGGTTCCTGGGGAGCGCAGGAGCTGATGGCTGTTTTCAGGCTTCAGACGATCGCGGACGGACGACTCCCACAGGCCCGGAAAAAGGGAAGGGCAAGTCGGAGACTCGAAGCGAGTTCCGTTGCTGCAACTGGCTGACGTGTCGCGGCCTCCACAGCAGGTGGCGTGCAGTCGCTGGTTGCTGGCGGGTATACTCCCTTCTGGTACGCCCAGGCGCGCAGGTGGCAATCAATCATGCAGCGGGTTTATGGCACAATCTTCGTATTTGTCGGGGCCATTGCGGGGGCCGCTCTCGGTTACGTCGTCTTCTTCTGGCTGATCCGTAAGGGCTATTACGGGTTGGCGATCCCCGGCGGCCTTTTGGGGCTGGGCGCCGGCATCGGCCGCGGTCGTGGGGTTTGGCCGCCTGTCGTCTGCGGCTTGGCGGCTTTGGGGCTGGGGTTGATCGTCGAGTGGCGCTATGCCCCCTTTGCCGACGACCCTGGTTTCGTTTACTTTCTGCGACACGTGACCGACCTCAAACCGGTGACGCTGGTGATGATCGCCGTCGGCGCCGCCGTCGGATTCTGGGTTCCATTTCGAAGACGGGAGCTGCCTCAATGACTCGACTTGCCTTGGGCGCTGCCTTCGTGGCATTGGTCCTGAATGTCCCCGCATTGGCGGCTGAGACGATCGAAGAGATCAAAGACGTCGCCTACGGGCCCGATGAATTGCAACGGCTGGACATTTACCGCGCGAAGGGCGCCCAAGGGCGACTGCCGACGGTCATCTGGATTCACGGTGGCGGCTGGCACGAAGGAGACAAGCTCAAGGGCGTGAACGCCATCTCAAAGCTGGCCCCCGAGCTGGTCAATCAAGGTTACATCGCCGTCTCGTGCAACTATCGCCTGTCGCCCAAGCACACCCATCCGGCACAGATTGACGATGTCCAGCGGGTCGTGCGGTGGCTGCGGGCCAACGCCGATCGTTACAACATCGACCCCGATCGCGTCGGCGCAACGGGAATCAGCGCCGGCGGGCATCTGACGTGCGTGCTGGCGGTGCGCGAGACGCGCAGCCCGCAGGGAGACGAGCTCGACAAACACAGCAGCCGGGTGCAGGCAGCCGTCAGCCTCAACGGGCCAACCGAGTTGCGAGTCACTTCGGAGCTGTTCACTCCTCAACTCGAAAAGGCCGTCGCAAACCTCACGGGGTTGCCGGAAAACTTCAAAGAGGCCGCAGCCGATGCGTCGCCGATCGCCTTCGTTGACAAGACTTCGGCCCCTACCCTGTTTATCGTCGGAACAGAAGACACCTGGGTTCCTCCGGCCCACTCGCGGCAAATGGCTGAAGCCCTGAAAAAAAATGGTGTCGAGACCGACGTGCTGGCGCTCGAAGGGGCCGGCCACGGCATCTTTCCCAGCATTACCCCCAAGGCCACTGCGGGAATTCTCGACTGGTTCGAGAAGAACTTGAAGCCGCGAGGCGAGCGGAAGGCGTCAGCCCCCTGAACGACAGAGGGTGAGAGCGACACGCGACAGAGCCAGGGCGGCAGTGGTCAGGAAAATTGACCGGAGTTGTCCGCGCGCTCAACGCACAATCTGATGCACGCTCGCTCCGTCCATCACCACGTCGATCACGCCCTGTCGTTCAACAAGTTTGAAATCGCGCGCTTCGGCCGCAACGGTTGCTACCGGCCGACCGTTGACGATAATCGGTTCCGGCTCGATCACCTCCGTGTTGCCGGCAATTGTCGCCGTTGGCCCCGGTGGGGTTGAGGGGTCCAGGTTCCAGGCCGCGGCCGTCGCGTTGGAGTCGGTCGACAGATGGACCAGGCGGCCATTGGGGGCGAATTGCGACCGCGTGTGGAGCGCGGGAGGCAGCGCCGGACGCAGGCACCCCCGAGAGCAGTGCCGCGCACATGGTAAGAGCCAGCAAATGGGCGCCGTGCGTGGGCATTGTGACCTGGCCTGAAATGCTGCCGCTCTGCGCTCTGCCCTCTGTCTTCTACCCCGCCTCGGCGTGCCCCTGGTTCTGGTTGAGCTTGTTGTAGAGCGTCTTGAGGGCGATTCCCAGTTCGGTCGCGGTGCGGGGCTTGTCTCCCTGATTCTTTTCCAGCGTCTGCAGGATGACTTCCATCTCGATTTCGCGCAGCGTTTTCGGCCGCTCGGCGGCGTCGAATTCGACGACCCCGGCCGTTCGCGATTTTCTTGGCCGGCGGGTGATGCTGCCGGGCAGATCGTCGAGCGTGATGCGGCGGCCGTCAGAAAGTATGACGGCATGTTCCAAAGCGTTGGCCAGCTCGCGCACGTTGCCGCTCCATTCGTGCTGCTCGAGCGCCGCCACGACGTCATCCGAGAGGAAGTCGGCGGGCACCTGCGGGCGCTTGAGCTGCCGGGCGATGAGCGTGCGGGCCAGCTCGGCGATGTCTTCGCGCCGTTCGCGCAGTGCCGGCAATTGAATTTCGAAGGTGTTGACGCGAAAGAACAGGTCTTCGCGAAAATCTCCCTTTTCGACCATTTCCAGCAGGTTGCGGTTGGTGGCGCAGACCACGCGCACGTCGACATGAAACGAATCGTTTTCGCCGACGCGGCGGACTTCGCCCGATTCGAGCACGCGCAAGAGCTTCACCTGCATCGCCTTGTCGAGTTCCCCGAGTTCGTCGAGAAACAGCGTGCCGCCGTTGGCCACCTCGATCAACCCTTTGCGCGGCGTGTCGGCCCCGGTGAAGGCCCCTTTGCGGTGCCCGAACAATTCGCTTTCAACCAGGTGCTCGGGCAGCGCGCCGCAGTTGACGGCGACGAAAGGCATGTGGGCCCGCCGACTGAGCTCATGAATCCGTCTGGCGACCAGTTCTTTGCCCGTGCCCGTTTCTCCGAGAATGAGCACGTTCGAGTCGGTTGGGGCGATCTTGTCAATCAGCTTCTTGACCCGCTGCATGGCGGGCGTCGCGCCCACGATATCGGGGTTGCCCTCCACCGCTTTCAGCCGGTTTTCGAGGGCGATCGCCTTGTGCGTCAGCGCCTTCTTCGCGGCGATGCGCTGCAGAATCGCTGCAATGACGGCCAGCTTGGTCGGCTTCGTGAGAAAATCATAGACGCCCCGCCGCAGCGCCTGAATCGCGTCTTCCATGTTGCCGTGGCCCGTACTGATAATCACCTCGGTATCGGGCGCGACGGCCTGCAGGTGTTCGACCACGTCCCAGCCGGAAATACCGGGCATTCGCAGGTCGACGATGGCCGCGTCGAACGAATGCTTCTCGATCGCCGCGAGCGCCGCCTGGCCGTCTTCGCAGATGACGGCTTCGTGCCCCATCCGCGGCAGCTCGAGTTTCATGACATCGCGAATCGGGGCTTCATCATCGACAAACAGCACTCGCAGCCGATTCAGAGCGGACTGACTCAAACGCAACCTCCTTGTCGACATCCGGGAGACGTCATGTCTCCGGGCCGCCCCCGCTGCCTGTCAGTTTGTACGTTGCTTTTGGCCCGAACCAGGAAAGGCGGCGTATACTAGCAACCGACGCCGTTCCGTCCAACAGTGAATTCTCGCGGCGTTACGCGCATTTTCGCGGCGACCTATCGCTTTCGGCGCGAACGCCAGGCGGTAACACGTCGCCGGCCAGAATCGGCAGGGCGACCGGGGCAGCGCTCGTCGGGCTGGCACTTTCGGGCGTCTGTGCCCCGCCCGAAATCGACTGCAACCAGCTCACCGCCGCGTTCAGGCGGGGCCAGTGAAATCGCCAATTGTCAGCCAGATACTTCCAGCGAAAATAGTACAGCCGAAAACATTCCTGATGCAGCGAACGCACCTCTTCGGCCGTCAGGTGCTCGTACTTCAGATTGGGCGTGTACACGTCGTAGCGCGACCAGTCGCGGTTGGCCACCAGCGGCGCGATTTCATCCATCCAGCCCGTGCCGGGGTACGGCGTGCAGACGTTGAAATTAGCCACGAACGGGTCGACCTGTTTCGCGTACCTCAACACCGCGCGGATCGACTGTCGCGTGTCTTCAGGAAAGCCGATCATGAAACCGGCGATGACGCGAATTCCCAGCTTGCGGCACATCTCGACGAACTGCCCCTGTTTGTCGTCTTTCACCGGGGCCCGTTTGTACTTCAACAGCGTTTCGCGGCTGGGGGTCTCGATGCCCACGGTGACCGACGTCAGCCCCACGTCGCGGAGCATTCTCAGTACCTCGTACGACAGCAGTTCGATGCGGCTCTCGACCGAGAATTGAATCTTGCGCGGCAGACTGCCGATCTGTGCCGCCAGTTCTTCCATGTGCTTGCGCTTGGCGCCAAACAGCGGGTCGCGGAACTTGAACGATTGAAACCCATATTCCTCCATGTTCCGACGGATTTCCTCGGCGACCAGCTCCGGCGACCGCACGCGAACCTTGTTTTCGAGAATGATGTACGGGCAGTACGAGCAGCTCAGCGTGCAGCCCCGGCTCGATTGCACGTACGCCGTCGGGAATTTCCAGAAATCGTAGGCCACGCGGAACCTGGGGTGCGGAAAGACCGACCAGTCGGGGAAGGGCAGGGCGTCGAGGTTTGAAACGACGCCCACATCAAGCGGGCGTTCCGGGGAGCTGAGTGCGTGATCGAGTCTCAGGAGCAGTTGTTCCGGTTCCCCCTTTACGACCGTGCAGCTCAAATTCTGAAACGCATCGGGCATGGTGCTGGCCACCTGCCCGCAGACCACGACCTGCGTTCTCGGAGCCGCCTGATTCAACCGCGCAATGACCGACAGTTCATGGGGTAAAGTCATCAGCGCCGGATTGAACACGTACAGATCGGCTGGAGGGGTCTCTTCCAGCGCGTAGGCTACTGTGTGCCCCTGCGCCTTCCAGCCCGCTGCGAGATACCCATACGCCAGCGGCGGAGCTCGAAAGTCGCGGCGGTAAAAGTGCTCGATGATCTTTGCGCGCCAGCCATTGCCGCGGAACTGCCCCACGCCGAACCCGCCGGCGAAGTCTTTGTAGGCACCGCCCTGCCGCGTATCCCACAGCACAATGTGCATCCAGCATTCTCCCTGAACCCTGCGTTACGTCGCGCGAATCGCGCCGGTCGAACTCTGGCCGCTACGCCGCATGGGTCGCTTTCACCGTCTTCGCTGATTGAGGGGACCTGGTCTGATCCTCTGGGCCGCCCAGAATCGTCGTCTGGCGAGCGGATTCGAGACGATATGTTTTCCCGCGCCACACGATCGTCCGTCCCAGCGTCGATCCCAAAAGCCCCAGCCAGACCATCAGCGAAACGAAGGGCCAGGCCCAGATATTGACGCGGGCGACGCCCCGGTACTCCTCGGCAGCAACGGCGACGAATGGTGCGACCGCCGCGGCCGTCAAAGCAGCGCGGCACGCCGTGAGGAGATAGACTGCAACTATTCCGCCGGCTGCGATCAGCCACGGGCCTCCTGCCCACGCCAGCCAGGCCGCCGACAAGATCAGCCCCCAGACCACCCCGTTCGTCAGGGTGCTTGCCGCCAATGCAAAGCGCCACCAGCGCGGCGCGTAGACGCGGGCAACGAGATACTGCCTGCACAGAAATTCAGCCAATGTGCACCAAGTGAAGTCGGCGGGCGAAACGACCAGGCAATTTGGCTCGTATGCGACGGCTAGCCCCGATTCGTGCACCAGGCGGCTGACCACGAGATCGTCGCTGAGCGTGCCCTCCCAGGCCTGCGGCAGCCCCAGACGATGAAAGGTCTCTTTGCGAATCGCCCAGGCTCCGCCCCAGACGAGATTGAAGCCATGCGATCCCATGACGCCGACGACCGTATTGTTGATCGCGGCGAGCGTTCGGTTGGCCAGACTCGGGCGTCGCGGCACGTACCAGCGATACCCGGTAGCTACGGCGAATTTGCCTCGCTCCAGCCTCCCGACCAGTCGCGCGACAAAATGGCGGTGGGGCCGCGCGTCAGAATCGACAAACGCCAGCACCTCACTGTCGTTTGAGGGACAGGTTGTGGCCCGCATCAGGTTGTGAACCTTCTGGCCGCAATCCACTGCGTCGCCGGCGAAAACGATCTGCGATTCCGCCTGCGGATACTGTCTTTGAAGACGGCGAATCACGGCACAGGCCGGGTCGTCTGCGTCTTCAACGACAAAGCACAACTTGAATCGCGGGTACTGTTGAGCAAACAGCGCCCGCAGGTTGGCATCCATCTGAACATCCAGGCCCCGGCAGGGGACGAACAGCATGACCGAGGGCGCTGAACTCGAGCCGGGGGGGAAATCGGCTTGCCGCCGGCTGCGATGGTACCGGTAGTGCTCCCAGGCATAGATCAGCATCAGGCCGGCCTGAGCCAGGCCCGCAGCGGCCAGAGCGAGCGACGACACGGTGAGCCAATCCATGGCCAGGACTAACCTTCGGAGATTCCTGACGGGCGACAACGGCTTTACGCGTCAGAATGAGGGGCCGTACGAATAACGGCCAATGCCCGCGTCGTCAATGCGAGGAATTCAATTCAGGGGTTGACATGGGACAACTGCAATAGTACACTAATGAACACTATATACAGACATTCACATATTTGTGTTGGGTCTCTGCCGGCGGGCATTCTTTGGCCAGTTTTTTCAGGAAATCTTCACTCGGCCGGCCCAATTTTTCCGTAACAAACGCGAACAGTTAGCGTCTCAGCCAAGTCTGACATTCGGGCCGACTTTGTGCGACCGTTCAGGGTGCGACCGTTCAGGGAGGATTCACATGCTCGTTTTGAGCCGGAAGATCGGGGAGCGAATCGTCATCGAACCCGGCATTGAGATCGCCGTTGTCGAAGTGAGCGGCAGCCGTGTGCGTCTGGGGATCCAAGCCCCCCGCGCCATCGGGGTCCGGCGAATGGAAGTCGTGCCGCAGCCGCCAACGACAAGTGCCGCTGATCCCGTACCGGCCTCTGTGGACGAACCACGCCGCCTGTCACTGTTGCCAGTGTCTCGGCCTCGATAGCAATTCCCGCCGCGTGCACTTCAGGGCTGTGCGGTCCGGCGGCGCGCTGATTGGCCGCTGCCGAATATGTGCGCTCAGGTCTTGGCGCGCTGAACCTGCTGGTGCCCCTCGTGAGGAATGAGTACCAGGTCACTGGGGGGGCACTTTTCGCACGCTGCGCGCGGGCTCACGACGATCGACCTATCGGACGGGAATGAATCGAAACGTGCCGTTGTTCTCGGCCGCGATGGTTTCCAGAGTTCGGACGCCGTCTTCGTTCTCGAAGGCGATCGTGTGAATCTGGGTTTTTGCGCTGTTGGCCTCGCGAATCACGCGCCGCACAAGATCAGGGTCATCGAGTTCGCCATCAGTGAGAAAATAGATCACCTGTGGCTGCATCGCAAGCGCCATCTGGAGCGCGAGAGTCGGGTTGGTCATCGAGAACGGCTCGCGCGTCCGAATCCAGCGGCTGGCGCGCGATTTGTTGCCATTCGTTGCGGGCAGCAGCCCCTTGGCGGGGCGGGGGTCGAACAGCGGGTACGCCCGGTCATTGAAGAAGTACACAAAAAACGATTGGTCGGCCCCCAACTTGCCGATCGAACGGACCAACTCGGCCTGCGCTCTGTCGAACCGCCGCCCCTTCATGCTGCCCGACATATCGACAACGTACACGAAGGTCTTACCGGCGGTCTTGGTCCCGAAAAAGCCGGCTCCGAGCCCGGGCCCCTTGCCACTTCCGACGCCTTCTCCTTCGCCCCCTCTCGACCCTCCCCCCGATCCGAACCAGCCCAGGCGCTCGACGTCTCCCATCGCCTGGTCGGCGGCTGACAGAGCTGCCTGTTCGGCAATCACGCTCGCCTCGTCGCCACCGCCGCCGGGCGCGACCGCAACCTCGACCGCGACACTCTCCAGAATGTTCTCAAACGGCTGACCCGCATCGGGAGCAGCGAGGCTCGCTTCGACCCCCAATGCACCGCCCTTGCGCTCGGCGTGCGTCACAATCACCGCCAGACAGGTCAGCATCACGGTGTGCAGGCCGAGCGACAACAGCCAGCCCGGATATTGCAGGCAGAGCAGCCATCCGAGCGCCAGCCATTGCGCCAGCCACGATGTCAGGCCGCCTCTTCGCCGCGGCGCGCGAACGACCTCAGCCGCCTCAACGACCGGCAAGGTGCTGTTCTGAGTGATCGATGATTGTTGGACAGGCGCACCGGCCATCCGCAGATTAACCCTGAAGGAGAGTTCTCGCTGGTCGCCAGCGCAGGGCGCCCTGCCGATCTCATCGGTATCGTCCTGCTTCCTAGTTTCCATGATTCGGGGCAAAAACACAAAGTCAACCCGCCGCATGGCTGTCCTGCAGGATTTGACAGACCGCCAGCCGACGATCATTCTGATCCCTGAACGCCCGCGTTGTACACGGCTCGGTATCGGCACGCCCGCCGGGTGTTTGGGGCTGCCGGGAATGTCGAATGGACGACGTCACGACTCATGACCACTTCCCGCTTGTGGTTGTTTCTGGGGGCGATCCTCTCCGGCCTCGCAGTGGCCGCCGGGGCATTTGCCGCTCATGGCCTCGATCGGCATTTTCAGCGGAAGTACGCCGGCCTGACGTACCAGAAATCGGTGACGCTATCGAGCGGTGAGATGCTGGTGTTGACGACGCCTCTGGCAGAGAAGCTTCTGGCTGATTTCAAAACAGGCGCCGAATACCAGATGTATCACGCTCTGGCTTTGCTGGCTGTGGGGCTGCTGGCCGGTTCTCGAACCTCGAAGTCGCTCAGCGTTGCCGGGCTGGCGTTTCTGCTCGGCATCGTATGTTTTTCCGGTGGCCTGTTCGCCTACGCGCTGCTGAACGCCAAATGGATCGGCATCTTCGTCGTTCCGGTCGGCGGGACGCTGTTCCTTCTCGGTTGGGGCGCCCTGGCCTGGTCGATCAGTCCGTGGCGAAACAAACGACAGGGCGATTTTATTCAAATCGCGATGCGTCCATCGGACTCGTGAGTGATCGAGGGCATTCGAAGCCCCGGCTGACCAGCGCTCCGGTGTGTATCTGCTGGCTTGCCCCGGTACTCTGGGGTATGCTGGTTCCTGTTTGACAGATGGTCGGGCGGGCGCCTCCATGACTGCAATTACGGCGATTCTGGCTGATATGCGCCACGGCGATTCGGGCGCCGCGCAGCGTTTGTGGCCGCTCGTCTACGACGAACTCCGCCGACTCGCCTCTCAGAAACTCGCGGCTGAAAAACCGGGCCAGACCCTGCAAGCCACGGCCCTGGTACACGAGGCCTATTTGCGTATGGTCGGCCCACGGGCCGCAGAAGGCCGCCGTTGGGATTCCCGCGGCCATTTCTTCGCGGCCGCGGCCGAGGCGATGCGCCGCATCCTGATCGAAAAGGCACGCCGCGGGCATGCCCGCAAGCGGGGAGGCGGGTTCCATCGCATGTCACTCGAAGACGCGGCCGCTCTCACACAGCACGAGCACGAAGATGATGCTGATCTCCTGGCGCTCGACGAGGCGTTAACCCAGTTCGAGGTTGAAGATCCAGACAAGGCCTTACTGGTCAAGCTGCGCTATTTCGCCGGTCTTTCCATGGAAGAAGCGGCGCGGTGTTTAGGAGTTTCTCTGGCCACGGCCAAAAGGCACTGGGTCTATGCGCGCGCCAGGTTGTACGAGCAGCTGCAGAACGGGTCTCCGCCTGCCGCCAGGCCATCAACCACCTGAGCCGCCCGTACGTCCTTTTTTTCGCACGACTTGGGAAGACTCACGGGTACTGATCCGGTTTGGGCCACGAGTATCAGGGGCAACCAATGCCGTTGGGCAATCCCTGTGTCGAAACGATTCTGGCGGAAGCGGTCGAGTTTTCGGCCCCGCATGAACGCGAGGCGTATCTCGATCGAGCCTGTGCCGGGGATGATGCCCTGCGGGCGCGGGTCGAACGGCTGATCGACCTGCACTTCCAGGCGGGCAGTTTTCTTGATTCGCGCCCCCTCTTCGATGAGTCGACACCCGCGCCTGAGACCGCCGTCGAATCGGTCGGAACACAGATCGGCCCCTACCGGCTGCTGGAGCAAATCGGGGAAGGGGGCATGGGGGTGGTCTATGTGGCAGAACAGGAGCGCCCCGTCCGCCGGAAAGTCGCGCTCAAGGTCATTAAACCAGGGATGGACACGCGCGAAGTGATCGCCCGCTTCGAAGCCGAGCGCCAGGCCCTGGCTCTGATGGACCACCCGCATATCGCCAAGGTGCTCGACGCGGGAACAACGGACGAAGGGGATAGGGACTGGGGACTGGGGACTAGGGGTCAACAAGCGGGCCGCTCTCCTTCCCTGACCCCTAATCCCCAGCCCCTAACCCCTATTCGCGGCCGCCCCTACTTCGTGATGGAGCTGTTCCGTGGCGTCCCCATCACCGACTATTGCGACCGGAACCAGCTTCCGATTCGCGAGCGGCTGGAGCTTTTCATCAAGGTCTGCCAGGCGATCCAGCACGCCCATCAGAGAGGAATCATTCACCGCGACATCAAGCCCTCGAACGTGCTCGTGGCGCTGCAGGATGGGGCGGTGGTCCCCAAGGTCATCGACTTCGGCATCGCCAAAGCGATGAATCAGCGCTTGACCGAACAAACGCTCTACACGCGGCAGGCGCAGATGGTGGGCACCCCGCTGTACATGAGCCCCGAGCAGGCGGAGCTGAGCGGTCTCGACGTCGACACGCGCAGCGACGTGTACTCTTTGGGAGTCTTGCTGTACGAGTTGCTGACCGGCATGACCCCCTTTGATTCCGCCACCTTCCAGCGCGTCGGTTACGACGAGTTGCGGCGGATCATCCGCGAAGAAGAGCCTCCGCGGCCGAGCCAGCGGGTCAGCACGCTGGCCGCTGAGAAGCTCTCGACAGTCTCGCGGCAACGCGGCTTTGAGGCCCGGCGTCTGCCGAGCCTGCTGAAAGGAGAGCTCGATTGGATCGCGATGCGCGCGCTCGAGAAAGACCGTTCGCGGCGATACGAATCGGCCGGCGCCCTGGCGGCCGACGTCGAGCGCTATCTCACAGACCAGCCTGTGGCGGCCTGCCCTCCGTCGGCCGTGTATCGCCTGCGGAAGTTTGCCCGCCGCCGCAAGGGCCTGCTGACGGCCGCGGCGCTCTTGTGCCTGACGGTGGTGGCCGGCTCGGCCGTCAGCGTGTGGCAGGCTGTCGAAGCCACGGCCGCCCGCGACGAATCCGACCGGCACGCCAGCGCCGCCAAACTCGCCAGCAAGCTGGCCAATGAGCGACTGGAAAGCGAGACCGAGGCCCGCGAAGAAGCCCAACGCGAGCGGCAAAAGGCGGAGGCGAGTCTGAAACAGGCGGTGGCGGCCGTCGATACGATGCTGACGCGCGCGTCAGACGAAAAGCTGTCGCACATACCCGGCACTGACTCGGTCCGCAAGCAGTTGCTCGAGGATGCACTGACATTCTACGAGGGGTTCGTGAGTCAGCAGGGAGATGATCCCGCGTTGCGTTTCGAGGTGGCGAAAGCCTGGGGTCGGGTCGCCCAAATTCAAAGTCGCGTCGGTCAATTTAACCAGGCGTTCGGGGCCTATGCGAGTGCCGTGCGCGTTACTGAAGAGCTGCTGAACGAGCAGCCCGATAACTTCGAGTACATGGAATTGTTCGCCGAGGCATGCCAGGGACTGGGCAGCAACCGCTGGAAAGCGGGCCGCGGTCCTGCAAAGGCTGATTTCAACCGCAGTCTTGCTGCCAGCCGGCGGCTGCAAGCCATGTTTCCCAATGAGCTCAAGTACCGTTTGAACGTCCTCGATAAGCTCCATGATCTCTCAATCTTGGCGAATGTCTCAGGAGGACACGCAGAGGCACTCGAACATGCGCAGGAAGTTGTCGCGGGCCTACGGGAAGTTCAAGCTGATTTGCCTGCCGGTCACAAAGGCCTTGGATTTATGGTCTGGGCTTTGCGAACCCTGGGAGAACTGGTCGTTTCGAACGACTTCGAGGCAGGCGACAAACTGCTCGCAGAGGCCGAGTCGCTGGCTGTTGCCCTGATTGCTGCTAATACCGATACCGTGGAGGGCAAGGCGACCATTGATGTCAACTATGCACTGCCATGCGTGGTGATTTCGAGGGCCCAAAGCCGGTCTGGCCGGGGAAAAGACGCTGAACGTGAAAGCCTGCTTCGTCGCGCCATCGCCTTGCTGGAATCGTATCTGGCCGGCCGGCCGGATCTGGCCATCCCGCGCGGCCATCTGGCACAAACGAACGTCCAGCTCGCCGGAATCCTTATTGACGGCGGGCGTGACGACGAAGCCGAGTTGGCCTTGCGCAGCGCCTGGGACCACACCCGGCAGTGTGCCGGCGGGGGATTCACGCGGGGAAGCCTTAAAGCGATCCTTGACAGTTATGTGCCCGTGCTCACCCGCCTCGGACGCGCCGACCAGATCGCACCCCTCTATCGCGAGTACGTCGCCAGTCTGGAGCAGGAGCTTGCCGAGCCCGATCGTGAAGCGGGCAGGGTCGCCGACAGTCAGAACCAGCTCGCCTGGGTGCTCGCGACGGCTGCGCAGCCGGAATCGCGCGATCCGGAGCGCGCCGTTGAACTTGCAAGCCAGGCGGTGGCGAACTCTCATTCTCTCAATGCAGCCGAGCGCTGGAACACGTTGGGCGTCGCCCGGTATCGTAACGGCGACTGGACCGCCGCCCTGGAGGCCCTGCAAAAGTCAGGTCTTAGCCGTAGGGGCTCAGGTTCGAACTGGTTCTTCCTCGCCATGACCCATTGGCAACTCGGCCACAATGATGAGGCCCGTACATGGTTTGGAAAGGCAGTCGACTGGACGGAAAAAAAGGCACCAGTTGACGACGAACTTCGCCGCTTCCGCGCTGAGGCGGCTGACCTTCCGGGCATTACCGAAGATACAGGGCAGCTCACTCGGCCGGTGCCAGGGGCGCGGCCAGATTGATCGACGGTTCACGTCCCGGGGCAAATTCCGTCGTCGGCCGCGACTGGCGTGAGCCGTTTCGCGGCCGCTTTGCGCATGAGATATGGGGGGCGGACGGCACGGTCGCGATAACGACGGTGATTCGCATCATCCGGGTGCCTTGGCGGGGGGTATGGACCATGTCCATTTCGCGGGGGACGGCACAGATCATTGTAATCATCGTCGTTTTCGTTCTCGGTGGCGCCTACTATTGGTTGCACGCGCACAATCTGAGCAGCAACGATGAGTTCGTGGCCCAAAGCACGTCGGTGGTCGACCTCGACTGGTCAGCCGACGGAAGCACCCTGCTCTCACGCTCGCAACGGGGTTCCCGCGCGTCGTCGCGATTACTGCTGCATCAGTTGGGCGAGAATGATTCGGCCCGGTTGCTGGTCACTGCCGGCGGCTACAACTGGAGCGCGGCCCTGCTGCGCGACGCGTCTGCGGCCCTTTTTACCAGCGAGTCGGGCGAACTGCGGCGCATCGACCTCAATTCATACCACGACGTCCGGCTGCTCAGGGTTGCAACACCCGACGACCTGCACGCGCTGTCTGTCTCGGCGGATGGGTCGGTCGTGGCTGTCGCCGTGGGCAACGACGTCTTGGTCTGCGACGCTCACTCGGGCGCCGAGCTGGTACGCCTTACCGGGCACGTTGCCGACGTCAACGATGTGGCATTCAGCGCGAACGGCTCGCAGATCGCGACCGCGTGTTCCGATGGCACGATTCGTATCTGGGATCGTCAGACCGCCCGTTGCGTGCATGTGCTGTCGGCTCGCGGCGCGCCGGTATGGAGGGTGCGCTTTGCTGGCGGCGATCAGCAGCTTGCGGCCGCCACAGGCCCTGGTCACGGCGCCCTCTGCCTGTGGGACGTCGCGCAAGGCGCCTTGCTGTGGGAACGGCCGGCTGACCAGACTGCCGTCTGGGCGTTGGCGGTCTCGCCCGATGGGGCCCTGGCAGCGACCGGAGGCTTTGACCGGCAGATTGTCATCTGGCGCTTGCGCGAGAATCTGCGGCTCGGTAGTCTTTCAGGGCACACCGGCACCGTCCGGGCGCTGCAGTTTGGCCCCGGCGGAAAGCTGGCGTCTGCGGCCGAAGACGGAACGATTCGCTTTTGGAACATTCAGTCGCTGTCGGCCGGCGCGGTGATTGCCGTCGAAAAAATCAAGCTCACGCTTCCCTGAGCAGGCCGCGCGTCTCTTTCAGCCGAAGAGATGGTGCCGGGCGCCTCACCGCAGAAAATTACGAGTGAACTGCCTTCTTGCCTTCGGCTGGCGACACTGGTACGATTCTCATGTTGAGTCTGCGGATTCAACGTGCCTCTGCCATGTTCGAGACGAGCCTGACTTTGTTGACCCTATAACAATCCGCAGGGGACCTTGCCGCTTTCCGGCCGCGTGTTTATCCGCCGTCGCCGCCTCGGGCGGTCGCAGCGGCCCACACAACCCGGGTGCCGGTTCCCACCTTGAATTGCGGGTTCAAACAAAAAGGCGCGCACGGCATCACGGTGGAGGCCTTTTTCTGCGCCATGAGTCTTTTCGCCGAACACGAACGGCAGGCGCGCGACGAGGTGCGGCCTTTGGCCGCCCGCATGCGACCCAAAAACCTTGCCGAATTCGTCGGTCAGCAGCATTTTCTGGGGCCCGACCGCCTGCTGTCGCGAATGCTGGCCGCCGATCGGCTGGGTTCGGTCGTGTTCTATGGCCCGCCGGGCACCGGTAAGACGTCGCTGGCGGAACTGATTGCCGCCCACACGAAGTCTCAATTTGTGCGGCTCAATGCCGCGTCTTCAGGCGTGAAGGAAGTGCGCACGGCGCTTGACGAGGCCCGAGGGCGCCTCGAAACCGGCGGCCCGCGCACGCTCTTGTTTATCGATGAATTGCATCATTTCAACCGCACGCAGCAAGATGTGCTGCTGCCCGATCTCGAAGAGGGCGTTGTGACGCTGATCGGCGCCACCACCCAAAACCCGTTCTTTTCGCTGGTCGCTCCCCTGGTCAGCCGCAGCCGGGTGTTCGAGTTTCAGGCCCTGTCGCGCGACGACGTGCTGACGCTGTTGCGGCGGGCCCTCGCCGATGACGAGCGCGGGCTGGCGCGCCACCGCGTCAAGGTGGCCGAAGAGGCGCTCACGTTTCTCGCCGAGGTCTCTGATGGCGACGCGCGGCGGGCCCTGTCGGCCCTCGAAATCGGCGTGCTGTCGCTGGTCGGCACAGAACGGCCTTTCGACCTCGCCGTCGCAGAGGAATCGATCCAGAAGAAGATCATCCAGTACGACGCGACGGGCGACGAGCATTACGACGCTGCCAGCGCCCTGATCAAAAGCATGCGGGGCAGCGACCCTGACGCCTCGGTGTATTGGCTGGCGCGAATGCTCGAAGCGGGCGAAGACCCGAGGTTTCTGGCGCGACGCATCGTGATCGCCGCGGCCGAAGACGTCGGCAACGCCGACCCGCAAGCGCTGCTCGTTGCCCAGGCGGCGGCGCAGGCGACCGAGTTTATCGGGTTACCCGAGTGTCGCATTCCTCTCGCGCAGGCCGTGACGTACATCGCGCTCGCACCCAAATCGAATGCGGCGATTCTGGCGATCGACGCGGCGCTCGAAGACGTGCGCACCAGGCGCGTCTTGCCCGTTCCGCAATTCCTGCGCGATGCACACTACCCAGGCGCGGCGCGGCTCGGGCATGGCGCGGGATACCACTACCCCCACGACCACCCCGACGGATTCGTGCCTGCCGAATATCTCGGCGTCGAGAAAAGCTACTACCAGCCGGTAAACCGCGGGGCCGAGGCCGAACTTGCCCGCCGGCTGGCCGAACTGAAGGCCCGCCGGCAGCCCGCAGGCCCATAGTACCTGCGGCGTGCGTCTCACAGCTCACTCGGTCGCTTCTGCCGTTTCTTCGCCGGTGTCGTCGTCAGACAAAACTTCATCGGCAGGCTCGAATTCCGGCGGTTCGAGGCCGGCGTCTTCCGCCGCAATCTGCGCCTCGAGCGTATCGGCCGGCAGTTCGCCCCCCTCGTCGTCTTCCAGCACCGTGTCGGCAAACCCGGTCCAGCGGGTGCGCTGTTCGGCCACCGTGGCGGCGCGAGTCGTTCGGCTGCGAGACGGCCGCCGCGAAGTCTCGGGCAAGGCCGGCGTATTGGTGGGCGGTTCCGCCTGCGGCGGGCTGAACGTGTCCGACGCGGGCGGCGGAACAATCGACGGCTCGGTGCTCTTCGACGCGGGCGCGCGGCGGCTGGGCGTGCGCGGCGGCGGATGATTCGAGTACTCGACGCGCGGGCACAACTGGCACTCGTTCAACCGCGTCCAGCACGTCGGGTAGTGGCCGAAGCAGGCGTAGCAATAGGGCGGAACCGGGCAGTAGTACGTCTGGTCGCACGAGCGGCGGCATTGCCGCTTGTAGGCGCCGCACTTGTCTTCGGGACCGCAGCAGGTCCCGCCCGACGAATCACCCGAGCCGTACCAGGGGCTGTCGACGGTGTAGTTGACCGGCTGGTAGCCCGTCGAACTCACATAGCTGCTGCGAGCATACGCCGCGGGGTCGTACGAAGGAGATTGGGCGCGGCGCAACGCCGACGTTTGCGAGGGCTTGCTGCCCGCACGCCGCGGTTTCAGTCCGTCGAAAATTCCCGCGGACGAAATGCTGACCAGGCCGCCCAGCGCGATCATGCCGGCCAGCGCACTGACACAGAGGTATTTCCGATTCAACACAGTGCCCTCCCTGGCAGGTGGTTGAAAAGCTGCGATCTCGTTTAAGCGGCGCCGCCGACCAATCCATCGGGCGCACCGTGTGAAGGGGCGTCAGCCGCCTCCTCGTGAGGGATAGTAGCTCCCCGTATTCATGAATCTCACCGACTTGCCGGTGGTCGACAGCCCCGATTGAATCGTGCTCAGGTCGTTGATCGCCTGCCGATTGGCCCCAATCTGGCGTTCCACTCCCTGAAACGTCGTGTCGTTGCGCTGGACGTTGTTATAGAACTGCTCCTGCGGAACCATTCGCAACAAGGCCTGGCCTTCAAATGTGTTGTTGATTCCGGGCAGCAAATTCAAGGCCGGGCTTAACACGGGTGACCTGTTGCGCCGCAAGGTCGGGGGACCGGTCGTACGGCGCTGGGGAGAACCGCCCCCTAGACCTCCGACGCCTCCGATGCTGCCGACTCCTCCGCCGCCGAACTGGGCGAACGCACTGTTTTCAGCCAGCACCACGGCAACGGCAACTAACAAGAGCGGGGTGAGCTTTCGCATGACGCATACCCTCCGGTTTTGCAGATCCCGAACGTCCGCTACGGCCCTCATATCCCAATTATATTATCGGCAATCGGCGGCTGGCAACCGGAATCGTTCGGGAGGCGGTCCCAAGTCGGCTCAATTGCGCCTCAGACCACGGGGAGAGCGTGATTCCCCGGTGGGCTATTAGAAAAATCCGCCCCCCCCGCCGGTGCCGCCGCCTGCATTGAGGCCGCGCTGTAAGCCCCGCACCGTACCATTGCCTAGCAGGACGAACCCGAACAACCGCGACACGGGCGTCGTCACCTTGGCGATGAAGTTGTCGGTGGCGATCAGGCTGTCTGCCTGAATGTAAATGCGGTCGCCCGGCATCAGTTGATAGTTGGTGGTGACGACGCCGTCCTGCGTGATGGCCCGCCAGTCGACGAGCATCGTTTGCGCGATTTCTGTTTCTTTTGGCGACGGACGGGCCACCCACATGCGCTTCGACGACACTTCTGAAAGTCCTTGAATCTGCGAGATGGCATCGAGAACGGTTTCGTTCCCCACAAAGGCCAGCCGCGAAACCTGTTCGCCGTTGCCGCCGCCGTCGGTTATGACGTAGATCACTTTGCTGTTGTAAGCCAGCACGTCGACGTTCACTTCGGGGTCATGCACGTAAGACTGCAAGTGGCGCTCGACGGCCGCTTTGACCTCGTCGAGTGTCATTCCGGCCACGTAAACGCTGCCGTACACCCCCAGCGCTACCGTACCGTCCGGCCGCACCAGATGCTCGCCCGCAATCAACTGCTTGCCGTTGACGTTGGGAAGGCTGACCGCGACCTTCGGGTCGGCCAGGCCGACTTCATCGCGAAGATGCTTGATCACCGCCTCTTTTCCCTCGTGTAGCGGCATACCCTCGACAAACACCGAACCGTATTCCGGCCCGAGGTCGACGGTGCCGTCGGTTTGAACGCGGTATGTGCCGTTGATCGTCTTGAACTCGTTCAGCACCGCGTCGTCCCCTTCCGCGATCGGAAGCACGTTGCTGGCGCGAATCATCAGGTCGTCGCCGGCGTGCAGCGGGTCTTCGGCGGGGCGGATATTATTGACGATTTCGATTTGCAGAATGTCCGGCGGCTCGACCCGGTACACGGGAATGCTGACTTTCTGCAACTCGCGCGGAACGTCAACCATTTCAGCATCGCAGACGGCATCGCGCAGCGTGGGCGAAGCGCACCCCGCCACCACCAAAGCCCCGCCGCTGACGACAGCCAGCAGCCATCCCAGGACGTGCGACGGCTTACGGCTGGCGGCGCGAGTTCGCAGTTGTCGACGTTGCATCGGAAAATCCCCTCCGACCGGCGCTAACAGGACATTCGTACTTATCCCTACCATCGGCAAAGGCGTTGAGGTCACTTGACTTGAAATGCCGCGTTGCGCGGTTGTGAGGCCGGGAGAATCGGGGTAAACTGCGGCCCCTCTTGCAAGAATTGCGATTTTGACCAGTTCGTGGCTGAATCAGCCCAAGGACCCCCATGGCAAAGAACGACCACACCCGTTCGCTCGTCCAAGCCGCATTGGCCCTCGTTCTGGCCTGTGCCACGACGTGCCACGCGGGTGACGCCACCACCGAATTCCGCGTCGCGATTTCGATCAGCCCGTTCGCCGAAGTGATCGCACACCAGGGCATCGTCCTGGATGACGGAAACATGACGGCCAGCACTGCCGAAGAGATCCAGCGGCTGTTCGTGGCGCACGGGGCAAATGAAGTGTACGCACGCATCGGCACCAAGCGCGCCTATCAGCCCGGCAACGGAGATCACAGCGTCAATCGGGGGCTCGAGCGAGCGCGTCTGGCGAAATCACTCGGCTTGTCTCTGAACCCCGAACTGGGGCTGTTCAAGTCGTACGGAGACATCACGCATCAGCCTCCGCCTGACTTCAGCGAATACGCGCAAATCAAGGTGCCAGGCGACTGGATGACGCTGACGCTCGAACAAATGTTGCCCGTCTTGCGGCAGTACGGGGCGAGCATCGCCCGTGAGATTCTCGATACGGGCGTGCAGGTTCGCATCTGGGACCTGGGGAACGAAGTGGAATACGGCACCGCCGGGGTCGCGATCCCGCCGATGCCCCGCGCCGGCGACGGCTCTGAGGGCAAGAACTGGTACAAGGCCCCCAATGCGATCGACCCGGAAATCGGTAAGATGGACTGGCCGCGTCTGCAAATGCTGCCCGAGCCCCAACGGATCGCCTGGCTCCAGACGCATCTTTGGCCGCACATTGCAAAATTGCTGGGGGCGACCGCCGACGGCATTCGTTCGGTCGACCCGCAGGCCCGGTTCAGCACGCACGTCAGCGGGGTATCGGCCGTGCGGCCGGCGACTGGCGTGGCATTTTATAAAACTCTGAAAGCGGCCGGGTTTTTTCCCGACGAGCTCGGCTTCTCTTACTACCCGACGTCAGACAAAGTCCCCCCCGACCGCTGGCAGGCGTTCAAGAATACCGCGACGGCCGTGCATCGAGAGCTGGGCCGCCCCGTCTTCATCGCCGAGTTCGGGTATCCGGCCGGCCAGATGACGGGCGTCTACGAATGGAACTCACCCGTCGAACACTATCCGCAGACCATAGAGGGGCAGGCCGCGTTTCTGCGCGACCTGACAACCTGGGGCGCTAAAACCAGGGTGCTTTCTGGAATTCGACCCTGGGCGCCTGACCTCCCCATCGGCTGGGGCCCGATGTCATTCTTCTCGCTCACCGCGAAGAAAGGAACCGCGCGACCGGTGCTCGATTCGATCGCCGAAGGGTTGCGCCGCGCGTCTCAGTAATCGCCTTTTTCGGGGGAGGCCCCCGGTCCAGCTTGCCGGCGCGCCACCGGGTGCATACGCTTGGTGGTGTCGTCGAACTGCGCGACAATAACCCGTTGCGCGATCATCTTTCTGCCCGGCGATCTGCGATGCCCCCCGCGACCCCGATTGCGGCGCCCGCCGTCTCCGGCAATGCCGCCCGGCAACCGCCGCCGCCCGCTGCGAAGACCGATTTTTTCTCCACGGCGTTTCGGCGCCTCTGGCAGGGGTTTCTGTCGACGTCGCACGATCGCCGCGACGATTGGCGCGGCTGGCTGACCAGCCTGATGTTGCACGCGGCGCTTGCGCTGGCATTCTGGCTTTTCATGGTCCCTCGCAATCGCCTCGCCGGCGACAGCGAAGGGACGATCATTCTCGACTTGCTGCAGGCAGGCGACGCGTTGCCCCCGCTGGAACTGGCCGATTCTGCGGGCCTTATCATGCGTCGCGATAATCATCCATTCGAGGCCGACAATGCCCCCGCAGGCGCCGCGGTCGGCGTCGAAACGCCCCTTGTCGACGTTGCCGAAACCAGTGCTGCCGATCTTTTCAGCTTGGCCTTGATCAACGTCGGCGAATTCGAGGGCCGTGTCGAACCGAAGGCCGCGGACGCCCGCGACAATCGTTCGAGAGCCTCGCGCGGGTTCAAGGGGAATCCGATCGAGGGTCAGGCCGCTCACGCCAATCTCTCCGGCATTCTTGAGGGCCGTGGGGCGACGGCCCGCCCTCTTTTGGTCAGGTCAGGAGGGGGAACCGACGCCAGCGAAAATGCGGTTGAACTGGGATTGCAGTGGCTCGCCCGGCATCAGCGGTCGGATGGCAGTTGGTCGTTTCAACACGGCCCAGACGACCCGGGAATATTGGATTGCCCCACCGGTGCGACCGGCATGGCCTTGCTCGCGTTTCTCGGGGCCGGCTACACGCACAAAGATGGTCGCTACCGATCGCACGTCGCCGGAGGGTTGAAATACCTGGTCGACAATCTCGAGGTCGGCAGATCGGGGGGCTGGCTGAAAGGGACCGGCCAGGCCACGATGTACGTGCAAGGCATCGGCGCGATCGCTTTGTGTGAGGCGTATGCCCTGACCAAAGACGCCGCGCTCAGGCGCCCGGCCCAATTGGCCATTGATTTCATCGTCAAGGCGCAGGATTCGCATGGCGGAGGATGGCGGTATCAGATACCGCAGGCGGGAGACACCTCGGTGGTGGGCTGGCAGCTTATGGCGCTGCACAGCGCGCTGATCGCCGAGTTGGAAGTCCCGCCGATCGTCTTCGAGCGGTCAAAGCGGTTTCTCAGAACGGTCGAGTCGGATGGCGGCGGGTTGTACGGCTACATGCGCGCCGATGCGTCGCGTCCCAGCACGACCGCCGTCGGGCTGCTTTGCCGGATGTACCTGGGGCGCGAGCCATCTCACAATGGGATGCAGCGCGGAATCAAACATCTGTCGGAATGGGGCCCGAACGTATCCGACATGTATTACAGCTACTACGCGACGCAGGTCTTGCATCATTGGGGAGGTTTACCCTGGACAGCGTGGAACGGGCTGATGCGCGACCAACTGGTCAATTCTCAAGCGCGCACGGGCAATTCCGCGGGAAGCTGGGTCACCGATCGCAGTCACGGCGCTCCGATGGGAGGCCGGCTGTACACGACCTGTCTGTCGATCATGACGCTCGAAGTTTACTATCGCTATCTGTCGATTTACCGGCGGCTGGGTTCCGACGAAGAGCAGTGACGGCCCCGCGCGGCTGCCGAGAACCACGACCGGCCGGCATCTGGGCCCCTCAATCGGCAACCTGTCGCAGCCACGCGCGAATATCGTGCTCGTATTCGCTAGCCAGATTTCCCTTGACCAGTTGCCGGTGAAAATCGGCGGCGCCGCGACGGCCGACGTCGGCCGCCTCAGCACTCGCGACGCGATGCGCGGGGTCGGGCGCGACGAGCCGGCGGCACAGATTCAAGAGCAGCTCATTGCAGCTCACTTCAGGGGGCAACAGTTCCGGCAGCCGGTGTTCCAGGGCTGCCTTGGCTTCCGCCAGTTCGCGGTAGGTTGTCAAACCGGCGAACATGGGCCGGCCCGAAAGCATCTCGACCAGGACGTACCCCACGCTGGCCAGGTCAGACCGGGGGGTGTTCTCGGCACCATTGAGCACTTCGGGCGCCGCGTAGGCAGGAGACCACACGCGCCGCGGGCTGGCCCGCCGCAAGTCGATGGTTGAACCGATGTCGATCAGTTTCGCGTGGCCCATGCGCGTGAGCATGATATTCGCGGGCTTGATGTCGCTGTGTACAATGCCCGCGTTGTGCAGCGCGGCCAGGCCCGCGAGGCAGTCTCGCAGAATGGCGATGGCCACGCCGGGTTTGAAGCGCGCTTGAACGGGCCCGAGCGTCAGAATCACCCGGTCGACGTGCTGCCACCGCTCGAGACCGAGTTGCGAGCGGGTGCGATCGAGCATCCTGAGGCTGAGGGCCTCGCGCAAGTCGTACCCGTCAAGCCACTCCATCTCCATCAACCGCACCCCCCGCCATTCGACGAAATCGTGGATATGCACCACGTTGTCGCACTGGATCAGCGCCACGCGCGCGCTGACCTGGCCCACGTGCGCCATGTCGTCGAGGTACAACGAGTCGCATTGATAGGGTTCGGGCGAAAACGCCTTGAGGGCCACCGGTCGCACAAACGTATCGGCCCCTAACCGCTGGGCCAGATACACCGCCCCCTGACTGCCGGCCCCCAGCAGCCGCTCGCGTCGATAACGCGTGCCCCAGGGTAGCTCCTGCGACCACGCGATTTCTTCGTACCGCGCGATCAGTTCGCGCTTCTGCGGGCTGGCCCCGTCCTCCGGGCTGACGGGAGACTGGTCATATCCATAGGGCACCGTCGTTTTCATGTAAAGCTATTGAAGTCCCAGAATCAGGTTGTGTCCGGTCGTTACTATTTCACGATAGCGGCGTCGCACCAGTCGGCGTGGTCAAGAATATCGCCCTCTCCCGCGAACTCGACCCGCAACGCGAGGCGCCGGGCCCCTGTCAGGTCAATCTTCTTGATTTCGACCGCGGGGCTGGCCCCCGTCAGTTCCTCGCTGCGATACGCCCTCACGCCATCCACCAAAACCTCAAACGCCACGCTTCCCTTGCCCACCGTGTCGTCGTCAATGCCGACCGTCGCCTGAAACCACCGGAATTTCCCGTCCAGGTCGTATGCCAATTCGCTCTGGCTGTGCACGCCGAGCCCCGTCGGGCAGGCGACGCCTCTCAGCCGCATCGGTCCGCCCGTGACGCTGCGGTCGGCGCGCCAAGGCCAGTCGAGAGCCAGAAACGGCTCGAACTTGTACTCTGCGGGCTGCACGTGTGACAAGTACACGGCGCAACCCCCCAGAAACCGCAGCGATTCAATGGTCGTCAGCGGCAGTTCCAGTTTGCCTCCATACACGGTTTGCATCTCGATGCGGTCGTTTGTCGGCATCCGCAGGTAAGTCACCCGAAATCGGCTGCCGTCAGTCAGCGAAACAAGCGCCTTCACACGCGCGTCGGCCTCGCGAGATAGTAACTGGGGGTTGAAGGCCATAGCCAGCACGCCGGAACGGTCGATGGGCGCCGGTCCGGATCCGGTTTTCAGCGTCAAGCGCTTTTCGTCAAGTGCCACGAACTCGCCCGGAACGGAATCTCCATTGGCCAACAGCACGAGATCATGTGGTTCGCGATGGTTGTCCAGAAGGTTCCATAATTGCGCGTCGGCCGACGCCTCTCGTGGACGCGACAAGATCGCGCCGCGCACAAGCTCCAGTGGGACCCGCGCTGTCGGAAACGCCGGAAACCGCGGCCAGCGCCCGTGCAGCGCCGAATCGTCGATCGATTCGACGCTCAAGGTCAGTCGGTCGCCGTCGGTCAGCACGACGACCGGGTCGTGCGCGTCACCCAACGCCTTTCGATCGGCGAATTTCAGCCACACGAGATTGTTGAGTGAATGCTTCGTCGATTCGGCGCCCCCGATCGAGAGGCTGCCATCCTGCAAACTCTTCAATAGTCCCGAATGTTTCCGCCCATCGCGGTCGAGAACAACGGCCTGACGGTAACCCGTCCCCTGGCCCGGGCTCTCGCGGCCGAATGCGATGACGCCGAGCGCGATCAAGAGCACGGCAAGCACTCGATGGCGATCACCGCACACGTTCCGTCGGGTTACGATCAGAGCTGTCATCGCTGGAAAATCGGCAGGTAGTTGTTCGGCGTCTGCAAGACCAGGCACGCCATCGCCGTTCCATATTCGCTGTTGACGGTGGGGTCGGACCAGCTTCCATTCTGTACCTGTCGCTCCAGAAGCTCCTGCCGAATCGCCGGATACCATTGTCGCCAATACGGCCCCCCCGCGTGCCACATGGCCTGCACGGCATAGTAGTGGCCGTAAAAATAGAACTGCTCGTGCCGAAACACCTCGCCTCGCGGCAGATGGGACTTGAGGTACGTGAGACCGCGATCGATTTCCGGCCCTTCGTAAATCCCCGCGCTGTAGAGCGCGACCAATCCGGCGGCCGAACGCGGCCACATGCTCTGGGTGCCCGCAACCAGTTGGTAACTGAACCCGCCGTCCGGGTTCTGGCACTGCTTCACGTACCGCGTGCAGTTGTCGACGGTGCTCCGCGGCACGTACAGGCCGGCGTTTCGCGCAGCCCGCAGGGCCATGATCTGGCAAACCGTTACCGAAACGTCGGCATCGCGGCGCACCGGAAAATACCGCCAGCCCCCTTCTTTGTTTTGCGTGTTGATAATCAGGTTCACCGCCAGTTTGAGCTTGTCGCGCACGTCGTCGCGCGGGGAAAGCCCGTAAATCTCCGCCAGAAACAACGCCGCAAACCCGTGACCGTACATCGGGTTCTGCTGTCGCGCCTCGGGCGTCGAGATGAGCCCCGTCGCGTCGGTGTTGGCCAGCAGAAAGCGAACGGCACGTTCGACGTTCTGGCCGTATCGTCCGCGATTGGGCGTGTGGCCGGCCGATAGAAACGCCAGGCCCGCCAGCGCCGTTACAGCCACGTGCCGGCGATGAATCGTGCCCCCCGAACCGAACGAACCATCGTCGTTCTGGCCGGCCGCCAGGTACTCCAGCCCACGGTTGATGGCCTGCTGCGCCGCCGGCGTAACCAACTCCATTCCGCTCGATTCGACCGTCTGCGGAATCGTAGGTGCGGCAGGCAATGGCGCGAGCCGAGCCGTCGCCACCAACAGCAAAGCCCCGGCCAATACCGCTCCGCGTCGCATGACGTCAAACATATTGCCTGCCGCGCAATCGCCGCGGGTCTCGAGACGCATTTCCCCGATAAATCCTACGGGAACGCCCCGGGACGATCCAGACCTTCCACCGGCCCCGCTCACGACGTCGGAAACTGACTCATCAAGCCGCCGATCTCGGGAAGTTCGTCGAGTCGGAAGCAGAGTTCGAGAATCTTCTGCTGCCGACCCGCATCGAGCTTCTTCGAGGCCAGACGTCGGAACTTGGCTTCGACCTCGGCGTCAGTCATCGGGTTCTGGTCGTGTCCGGGCGGAAACTCATTTTCAGTGGTTGCCTGTCGTCCGTCCGCGAGGGTCGCCACCAGCCGGTTCGGAATGCCCCGCGGGTAACGGGCCGTCAATGCGGCGTCGCGAAGGACCTTCGTTTTCGCGACCAGCCCCAGCAGGTTTTCGTCGCGCAGCCGCGCATCGCTGAACGATTCGAGCGTGACGTCGCCGTCGATCAGGGCCGCAACGGTGCAATAGGGCAGGCTGTGATCGGCCGTTTCGCGCGTCTTGGGGCGCCACTTCTCGGGGTCTTTGCCAATGATGTCGACCGCCGCGTCGAACGAGTAGATGTCGAGCGCGCGAATCTGCGACGCGTCGCCGATCTGCTTTCGCAATTCGAGGGCCGCATGAATCGAGCTTTGCGAATGGTATTCGGCGGGCCAGAACTTGATCGACGTCTTGTTGATCATGAAGTCGTGATCGCCCGGCTTCTCGCCCCCCAGCGTCGCCAGCTCGAACCGCCCCGAAACCTGCTTGAAGAACCCCATCTCCCCTTCAAAAATGGGTGCCGGCCCCGTCAACCCTTCGGCCGCCAGCATGGCCGCGAACACGCCGTTTCGCGAGGCGTTGGCGAACGCGCACCCTTTCCATTCCGACAATTCGCCGGCCCGAGTCTGTCGCAAGGTGACGTTGGGTGTGCCCGCCAGATTGAGCGCCTGCGTCGTGCGCTCGACATCCAGCCCCAGCAGCCGGGCGGCAGCCGCTGCCGTCGAGAACGCGCCATAGGTGACGTGGTCCCAGCCGTTCTTGCGGATGCTGGCCGCGTCGCACAGGCGGCATTGAATTTCGTACGCGATCACCGCGGCCGTCACGATCTCGCGACCCGGGCGGCCGGCGGCCTCGCCTGCCGCCAGAACGGCGGCGAAATTGTCGCTGGGGTGCGCCGGTTCCAGCGACAGATAGGTGTCGTTGTAGTCGAGGTAGCGAAACAGAATTCCGTTGCAGAACGCTGCCAGATCAGGCGACGTCTTGCGCGGGCCTCCCAGGTACGTCGCGGCGGGGTCTGAGGTGACCCGCCGGCAGACCGCCCGCGCCACTTGCGGAGCACGCGCCTCCCAGGCCCCCAGGGCACAGGCAAACGAGTCGAGCAGTCGTCGGCGGACTTCATGAACCGTCCGCTTGTCAAGGTCTTCGAATTTCAAGTTGACGGCATACTGGGCGATTCGTTCGGCAAGGTTCGACATCGTGCGGATAGAGAATCGGCTGCAAGGGTAATAAGATCAGCAGCCCGGTTGACGCAGCCGGGCAGAACGATGGTTTCTTCGGTTGAGGCCTTATTCGCGACATCCGACGGCAACCGCGGTCGCCGTGGCATAGGCGTGACAATGTGAAATGCTGATTAGCACGTCGCCAATGCCGATCTGCCGGGCGATCTCGCGCGCCCCGCCGCGCAACAGGATCGAAGGCCGGCCGCTCTTGTGCGAACAGACTTCGATGTCGCGCCAGCCGACGCCGCGGCTGAACCCCGTGCCTAATGTCTTCATAACGGCTTCTTTAGCGGCCCAGCGGCCGGCGAAGTGCTGCGTATACTGGCGGCGACGCTGACAATACCTGATTTCGTCTTCGGTATAAACGCGCTGCAGAAACAACTCTCCGTGCCGCTCGATCATCTGCCCGATCCGCAGCACTTCGACGATATCGGTTCCCACGGCCAGCACGGTCAACCCCCGCGCCGCGCCGTCTGCCGCTGATTCACTCTCCATAACCTGCACCGCACCTCAGTCTAGCCGACTCGTTAGGAACCTGCCAAGCGCACGCCCCACCTTGCCCCCCAGGCGCCTGTCACCATGCTGGTTGCCACTTCCATCAGCCAGAACGCCACGGCCGCTGTGGTCGGCCAGCGGCCCCAGGCTCGGGGGATGCGATTGACGAGATACCCCGAGAAGGTGGCCAGGCGCTCTTGCCGTTGGGCTTCCGCTGCACGAATTCGCCGGGCACGTTCGACCGATTCCAGCAGCCGGCGCGTTTCAGGGTCGGTATCGGCCTCATCGCCCCTCGCCTGCTCTTCTAATTGCCGCTCTATCTGTGAGGCCAGCGGGTCGCTATCGACGCTTCGTTCTGCCAGCTTGCGGCGAACCTCCGCCACGCCGCGCCGGTACGTCTCGTATGCGGTCAGCACCGTTCCAAGCCCGGCGAGCAGCGCGACGCTTGCAAACACCACTCTCCTCAACCCGACCTGCCGCGCAGCCGCCATGCGCCCCAGCCCGCAACCCAACAGGGCAGCGAGCCCCATTGGCAGCAACAACGGCAGCTTGACGCGTTGCGGCGCATGCACCACCGCCACAGATGCCACGCCCCAGACGACCGTGGCGATTGCCAGCCACGAAGCGAACCGCAAGAATTCTTCCAGCCCGCTCGGCGATCGCCCGGCAGCATCCATTACGGCTTGCCGCCAATGCCGCATGCCGCGCGGGCGCGTTCCAGCACCAGGGCGGCTTTCGCGCGGGCCCGCCGCGCACCATCCGCCAGAATGTCGTCAATTTTCGCCGGGTCGGCGGCAAGCTGTTCGCGCCGCGCGCGCGCCTCGGCAAAATACTCGACCGACAAATCGAACAGAGCCTGCTTCGCCTCGCCGTACCCCATGCCGCCCGCCCGATAGCGCGCCGCCAGCGCCGCCTGCTGTTCGGGCGATGCAAACAGCCTATACAGCGTAAACACGTGGCACGTCTCGGGGTCTTTGGGTGCTTCCACCGGCGTCGAATCGGTCTTGATCGACATGATCTTCTTGCGAATGCTTTTCACCGGCTCGAACAGCTCGATCGTGTTCCCATAGCTTTTCGACATCTTCTCGCCGTCGGTGCCGGGAACCTTCGCCGTCTCGTCGAGCACGCGCGGCTCGGGCAACACAAACACATCGCCATACAGGTGATTGAAGCGTTGGGCCACGTCGCGCGTCACCTCGATGTGCTGCACCTGGTCGGCCCCCACCGGAACAATCTGGCTGTCGTACGCCAGAATGTCGGCCGCCATCAGCACCGGGTAGGTAAACAGGCCGGCATCCGCCGGCAGCCCTTTCGATTTCTTGTCTTTGTATGCGTGACACTTTTCGAGCAACCCCATCGACGTCACCGTCATCAAGAGCCACGTGAGCTCCGTCACCTCGGGCACATCCGACTGATTGAACAGCGCCGCCCGCTGGGGATCGAGCCCCAGCGCGATCAGGTCGATCGCCGCGTCGAGCCGCAGGCGATGAAGTTCGTCCGGATCGCGAATCGTGGTCAGCGCGTGCAGGTCGGCGATGAAGTAAAACGCCTGCTCGTTGTCTTGCAGGGCAATGTACTGCCGGATCGCCCCGAAGTAATTCCCCCAGTGGAAGCGGCCCGTCGGTTGAATGCCGGAAAGAACGCGCATGGGAGATTGGCTTCGCAATTCAGAGTTCGAAATGCAAACAGCCCGTGCCAAGCCCGCCCAAACAGACCGCGGTTGGCGGTTTTACGTCTCTTGAACCGACACATGAACGGGCAAACAGGCTCAGCCCGTCGTCGTTTTTAACGTTCCGATCAGGTCCTCGACGCGGTCGCACCCCAGCTTCGCTAATGCCTGATCGAGCTGATCGACCAGACCGTCAGCCAGCGTGGGATTGTAGAAGTTGGCGGTTCCGATTTGAACGGCGGTCGCCCCCGTGATCAGAAACTCCAGCACGTCGTCGAGGCTCGAAATGCCCCCGCACGCGATGATCGGCACTTTCACCCGGCGCGCTACCTGATGCACCATTCGCAGCACCACCGGCTTGATGGCCGGGCCGCTTAGGCCCCCTAATACGTTCCCCAAGACCGGGCGGCGCTTCCGCCAGTCGACGGCCATCCCCAGCAGGGTATTGACCAGGGTGACCGCATCGGCGCCGGCTTCGGCGGCCGCCTGCGCGATTTCGGTGATGTCGGTCACGTTAGGGGTCAACTTCGCGATGAGGGGCAGCCGGCAAACGCCACGCACGCCCTTCACCACCCGCTCAGTCATTCTTGGGTCGACGCCGAAATCCACGCCCCCACTGACGTTCGGGCATGAAATGTTCAGCTCCAGGCCTGCCAGGCCGGGGCACGAATCCAATCGCTCGGCCATTTGCAGAAACTCGTCACAATCGTGACCGGCGATGTTGGCGATCACGGCGGTCCCCAGGCTCAGCAGGTAGTTCAAGTGCTTGTCGATAAAGGCGTCGAGTCCGTCGTTGTCGAGCCCGATCGAATTCAACAGGCCCGATGGCGTCTCGATGGTGCGCGGCGGTGGGTTGCCGGCACGCGGCTGCGGCGTGATCGTTTTCGGAATGATCCCGCCCAGTCGAGAGAAATGCACGAACGCCGCCATCTCGCGCGCGTACCCGAACGTGCCGGAAGCCACCAGCACCGGGTTGGCAAGCTGCAAGCGATTCAGCGTGACGGCAAGGGCAGGCACAAACAACAACCGGCTCGGCGAAACCACGGTAGCCGCCCGTATGGTATCGGTCGGCTTTGCGCCCGGCAACGACGATACGGCTGCGCGCGACGATCGCGCGGCAGCCGATTTCATGGTCGGCGCTATTGATCCAAGACCCGCGCAGGCGCAGGCGCGCCCGCTGCGACGATCGCCGCCGCGGTGGCTCGCCCGACGCACCGCCGCTGTTAGATCACGCCGCCGTGCGTGCGGTAGGGCGTTTCGAAGTCGGGATTGTCGAGGAACCAGATGCGTTCCCAGACTTCGGTAATCTGCCGCAGGTCTTCCGACGTGTAGATCAATTGCCGTGCGCGAACGTCGCGACTCGAAGAATAGATCGGCACGATGCAGCCGACGCTGCTGACCACCGAGGCCAGCAACGTCCCGCACAAGACGAACGTACGCATGACGCTCCTCCTTGAAGGAACAACACACCTGTCGCGCATTCGCCCGGTCCGTGGCTCAAGCGCGGACGGCGCCCTCGACGGCCAAAGCCGTCGACAGCCACCGTGCTTTCCGAATTGTAACGTTGGGTCTGATGACGCCTGACCGCGGCGCGGGTGAGAGGTGCGGCCAGATTGAGAGACTCAGTCTTGAGTGGGTCGCGAAACCGGTCTGGGGTCGCGGCCGGGCAGATTATGTCGCGGGATCGATTTCGCCTCAATACCAGTTTACGACGAACTCTGGACAGAACCGGCAGTCGCGGTCTCGGCCTGCTGGGCCATGGCCGCCTTCGCTGCCGCTTCCTCAAGCTGTCGCACTTTTTCTTCCATTTCCTTGCCAGGCTTGAACGTTACGACGTATTTCTCAGGCACGAAAACCTTGTCACCGGTTCGTGGGTTGCGGGCTTTGCGTGCCGCCCGCTTCTTGACCTCGAACACGCCAAAATTCCGCAACTCAATGCGCCGTTCCTGAATCAGCGTCGCGACGATCGCATCAAACGTCTTCTGAACGATTTCCTTGGTCTTCAGTTGCGTCATTCCGATCTCGTCGGAAATCGCCTTGACGATCTCTTTTTTGGTCACGACTCGATACTCCCGCGAGAGGCATCGTCGTTCGGCCGGTCGACGGGCCGAGACCGGCATCAACGTGCCTCAACTGTAATCCCAACCGGAACTTAGTGTCAAGTCGAGTCGATTCTGACCCCTCCTGTGCGGCTTTTACCGACCGGCGCCTCACCATTCCCCGGCCAGTAGACGGTCCTCACGCCGCAGTTTGTCTATAACAATTTACTATTTCAATACTTATGACGTATGATCGCGCCCAGAGGCGGCACAGTGCATATCCGATCGGTGAGCACCTTCTGGTTGGCCACTGGCTTCTACCCACTTGCCACGCCAGCCGGTAATGTCTACCCAACCAATACTTTAGGATCGGCCGTCACGATCGGTACACATGACAGATTGCGCGCCGCCGCCCCGGTTTTTTGTGCGATCAGACGACGAATGCCGGCCCGGAAATTGTGTTTCGGCCGCTTCCGCAAGCTCCCAACCTCGCACTAGCCCGGCCCCGCTGAAATGACCCCGCCGCGCTAATAGTTTTTTTCGACCTGTGGCCGAACGCAATCCGCCTCGCGCAGAAAGTGATGTAGTGGCCGATAATCCCAGGGGACCGCATGTGTCTCGTGCAGCTCTTTCAGCCGGGCGATAAATTTCTCGCTGAGCCTCTCGCCAACGCCAGCGTAGTTGGGGTCGCAGAAATAAACGCGACAGCCCAGAGGCCGACGTTCGCGTGCGGTGCAGAGCCTCCCCGATTGAAACGGGCAGCCAGTTTCGTCGATCGCGGCGCCCTCGGGAAGTCCCTGCGACAACAGCAACTGGGCCTCGGTCTGCGACAGAAACAACGTGTGCCCGTACTCGTGAAACCGGCAACAGCGGCCGCTGACCTCGCAGACTGGTGCGGCCGCTTCAATGTCGCCGGCAAGCTCGTCGTAGAGCTGCTTCAGGGCGTCGGCCAGCCCCTGTTCAAACATTGCCGCCTCCACGGCCTACAAGCGAATCACCGCGGCCTGGGCCTCGATCTCTTGGAGACTGAAAAAGTTGCCGCTGCCTGCCCCCGGACACGACTCCTCAACCCGCCGCCAGGCTTGCGGGCTTTCGAGGTTCGAGTCCCAGAACGGCCAGGTGCGGCATTGCCGCGGCCGAACAGGGTAGATCGTGCAGCGACGTGCCTGGCCGTCGAAAAACGTACAGTCGCCGTTGCTAAATTCCTGCAAGCTGACTTTCCGGCCGATGCGGCGGGCATGATCGGCCAGGGTGCCTTCGACCGACTTGCCAACGAACTTCGCAATCGCCGCGATTTCCTCGTCGTTGACCCACACAAAACCAGCCGGCCCCGTGCAACAATTGCCGCACTGCGTGCAGGTGAATTGCAAACCGTCTTTGTACCACGGCTGTTCCGACATGAGCCGAATCTTAGCAGACCGCGGGCTTGCCGCAACCGCCTGAGCCCGCCGGTGATACGCCCGGTTTGGATTGTGGCGGCCCCAGGCCCCTTTTGCTCTCGGCATGTCGCCGCGTCTGACAATTCACTCTGCCACCCCGAGTCGCACGGCGACGGTAGAGTTCGCGTGCCAGACCAACCGATACTAAAACAGGCACAATCCGTAACGTCGTCGCATCGAGAAGGACCGCTCGACGTTCGCGCCCAGGGGGGGGCTGGCCACCATGCGTCGCTGTCTATTAGCGCTTTCCGCCTGCTGCCTGCTGATGTCGGGCTGCTGCTCGTGCGGCTCGTTCGGCAATTGCTGTACGTGGTGCGATTGGTGCAAGTTCGGCCAGGCTGAAGACGACGGCCAGTGCGGTTGCTGCACCGACGGTTCCGAATCGCCGCGCTACAAACCGCCCGGCCCCTGGTGGACGCGCCCCGATTGCGGCTGCCCGAAACACTGCCAGGCGTATCAGGACGCGCGGCGGTCGGTTGTCGAAGAGGCCCGCGTGCTACAATTGCAGTCGGCGACCCAGGTCGGCGTGCACCAGCGCTGCGTGCCCGATTACGGACGGTGACTCTCGCAATCCCTCGGGTTGCGGTTCGGCGGCGCGCCGTTTCGGCCTGAGGTTGTTCGATGGCTGACGTCCGACAATCGACCGGTGTTCCCCGACTTGATTCGCTGTTGGGCGGCGGGCTCCTGCCGGGTATGCTCACGGTCGTTGCCGGGGCCACAGGCATTGGCAAGACGCAGCTCGGTTTGCACTTCGCTCAAACCGGCCTGGCTCAGGAAGGCGAGCGAGGAATCGTTTTCGATCTGACGACGCGCGGCGATGCGCAGAACCACGCGCAATACGCCAATCGCCTGTTCGGCTGGCCATTGAGCCAGCAACTCAACCACGATTGCGGCGAGCCTGGCCGCGTCTTTGACCGAGCCTTCGCCCGCCGCGATTATCTGCACGTCTTCGAGCAATCGGGTCGCCGCGTCACCCGCAACGATCTCGACCCCGACGAATGGCAGGCCTGGAAAATCGAACTCGTGCGCAAGCTGCAACTGGCCATCGAGTTCTTCTACGGTAATTTCGTACACGGCGTGCGGCGCTGCATCATCGACGGCGTCGAGCCGACCGATCGGCCCGCTCAATCGTTTCAATTCGACCTGTTCGACTACGTCTATCATCAGATCCTCCGCAAAGACGCCGACTGGGTCGCCCGCGACCTGTTGCGGCAGAACTTTCGCGCCCAGGCGCCGCAGGTCGAGCAGCACATGTACGACCCCACGCACATCGGCTGCCTGCTTTTATGCACCACTCGCGAAATCATGCTCGACGAATTGCTGCAGCGCCCCCTCGACACGGGCGATGCCCTGGCCAATGCCAACACCATCATTCTTCTGGGAAAGACCCGCGACGGTTCCAGAATGGGGCGCGCGATGTACATCGCCAAGCACCGCGGCTCATTCTGCGACGATTCGATCGTTCCCTATGAACTCACCGACCGGGGATTTGCCTTCGCGCCCTGACTCTGTCACGCGGGTCGCCGACTCGCACAAAATGCGAGCCGCGCAGGTTAAACCGCTCTTGGCGGGTATGACCCTCATCGCCTATTCTTCTCTCCTTCAGCAGATTCCGCCTGCGCAGACCGTGCGATTCAGCGAACGCATCATGCCTTCCGTTGTTGGTTCACCCGCTCACTGGCCTCGCGTCAGTGTCGTGATTCCGACCTTTAATCGCGCGACCCTGGTGCCCGACGCGATTGCCAGCGTCTTGAGCCAGGGCTACCCGGACCTCGAAATAGTCGTCGTCGACGACGGCTCGACCGACAACACAGAAAAGGTCTTGGCGGCATTCGGGCCAATGGTCAACTATGTGCGTCAGGAAAATGGCGGCCCGGCGCGGGCCCGCAACACGGGCATTGCCCATGCGACCGGAGAACTGCTCGCGTTTCTCGATTCTGACGACCTCTACCTCCCCGGGAAACTCCACGAACAGGTTCAGTATTTCCGGCAGCGGCCTGCTACGGTATTGGTCTATTCGTGGTTTCGCATTGTCGATTCCCGCGGACGGACGCGCCTCGGCCGACGCTGCCGGCTGACCGGGTCGGTCTATCGTGACCTGTTGCTGCAGTGCATGCAGGGGCCGATTTACCCGTCGACCGTGATGGCCCGCCGCCAGACGCTTGTCGACGTAGGCGGGCTCGACGAGACCATGCCCTTGTCTGACGACACCGACTTGTTCTGCCGGGTGGCGCGCCGCGGCCCGATCGGGTTGATCCCCGAGGTGCTGGTGCTGTTGCGACGCCTGGGCGATAACGTGTCGCGCGGCCCTGGGCGGTCGAAATACCTGGCCGTCACGCGCCGCATTCTCGACAAGGCCTTTGCCGCCGACCCGACTCTTGATTGGCCCCTCAAGGTGCGATTGCACGCCAAAGCGCAGCTCTGGTCGTGGCTCGTGGCTGTCGGCGGGCAATTGCCCGCCGGCGTTTCGTTCTGGCTGCGGGCCTTGCTCACGAACCCCCGCGAAATTGTGCATGACCTGCGACTGGGGCAGCGTTCGCGCGACGTCGAACGTCTCTACCGTGTCTCGAAAGCGGCCGAGCAGCGTTCTGCGGCGTGACGTTCAACCCGCCCGCGGGCGCCCCGGCCACACGGCGAGCGCCGCGGCGACCGCGCAGAGTGCGGTCGTGCCTGTGTTGATCCAGCGCGAGGCATGATGATACGTCGAGAACGACGGTGGCAGGGGCGCCTGCAGGATCATCGCTGCCAGAGGCCGGTACACCAGCGCGTAATCGACAAAAGCAATCAGCAAGGCGCTCGCCGTGAGCGTTACTGCCCAGCGGAACGAGGCCCGCCGGGTCTCAACGTGCCCGCGCGCCAGCCACGCGCAGGCGAGGGCCCCGCCCAGCAACCCGAATTGAAACGCGTAGTACAGCGGGAACAACACCCTCGGGTGATTGAGCATCACTTCTTCGGTGAACAATTCCGACCGCCGCAACCCGATCACTGTGGCCAGAAAAAAACAGCAGACTCCGACCCACGCCGCCAGACACAATCGAAACAGCAGCAAGCCCCAGGTTGGCATGATCGCTCTTTCTTACGCCCTTGAGCCTCAATCAGATGCGCCTACAAGATCAACATCGCGTCGCCATAGCTGTAGAATCGATAGCGCTCGCGAATCGCCGCGGAATAAGCCCGCCTGATCGTCTCACGCCCGGCAAACGCCGACACCAGCGCCAATAGCGTCGAGCGGGGCAAGTGAAAATTGGTCAACAGCGCATCGATGGCCTGAAACTGGTACGGCGGGCGGATAAACAGGTCAGTCGCGCCGTCAAATCGCCCTGATTCTCCTTTCGTCGCCGCGCTTTCGAGCGTGCGCGTCGTAGTCGTGCCGACGGCGACCACGCGGCCGCCCCCTTTTTGCGTCTCGCGAATCGCGTCGGCGATTTCCGCCGAAACCTCGCACCACTCGGCGTGCATCCGATGTTCCGAGAGCCTGGCCGCCGTCACGGGGCGAAAAGTGCCGATCCCCACGTGCAGCGTGACGAAGGCCCGGCGAATTCCGCGGGCCGCACACCGCTCGAAAAGTTCCGGGGTGAAGTGCAGGCCGGCGGTCGGCGCCGCCACCGAACCCGGGCGGTCGGCAAACAGCGTTTGGTATCGCGAGAAATCTTCGTCACGGACGATGTCCCGCGCGATGTAAGGGGGCAAGGGGAGCGTGCCGAATTCCTCCAGCGCCGCGAATGGGTCGATCTGTTCGCGCGGCTTGGCCGACCAGATTCCTTCGGCGTCGCAGTTTTGCAGCTCGAGGATCAGGCGCTTTGCGCAGGTTTCTGCAAAGCCGGGATGCACCGTGATGGTTTCTCCTGATCGCAGCCGCCCGCGCGTCTGGCACAACAGCCGCCACGTTCCGTCGGCTGAAGCATTCAGAAACAATCCTTCCCAGCGGCCGCCGGTTGCCGAGCGCTGGCCCAGCAGTCGCGCGCGGATGACCCGCGAGTCGTTCAGAACGAGCAGATCGCCCGGGCGCAATAATTCCGGCAAATCGGCGATGCGCCGATGGGTCTGGGCCCCTGTCGCCCGGCAAACGACGAGCAGTCGCGCCTCGTCTCGTCGTTCGGCGGGCGTTTGCGCGATCAACTCGGCCGGCAATTCGTAATCGTAGTCGCTCAGTTTGTCAGACAAGTTTCTCGACCGCCGATTGGAGGCAATAAGACATCCGGCTGCCCGGTTCGCTTTACGCCATGCGGGTTGGCCGAGTATAAGCCCGGCGCATTTTCGGAGGAACCGCGTGCCGGCCCCGACAGCCCCTATCTCAATCGCGTTCTGCGTCACCGATCTCGACCCGGGCGGCGCCGAACGGGCGCTCGTCCAGTTAGCGACGCGCATTGATCGGTCGCGCTTCGTGCCGGCGGTATTCTGCCTCGGGCCCCCGGCCCCCCTCGTCGGGGCGCTTGAGGCTGCCGCGATTCGCACGATTTGCCTCGGCGCGACCCGCGCCACCGACTGGGGCGTGCTCGTGCGTCTGTATCGCGAGCTGCGATCGTACCGTCCGCAAATCGTGCAGACGTTTCTGTTTCATGCGAACCTCGCGGGCCGCGTGGCCGGCCGTCTCGCCGGGGCCCGTCACGTCGTCTCGGGAATTCGCGTCGCCGAACGTCGGGCACGCTGGCACCTGTGGCTCGACCGCCTCACTAATCGTCTCGTTGACGTCAACGTCTGCGTCAGCCGTGGCGTCGCTCAATTCTCGCTGCGCGAAGGCGGGTTGCCCGCGGCAAAGACGATCGTGATTCCCAACGGCGTCGATGTCGAAGCCTTTGCCAACGCGCCCCCTGCCGACTTGCAGCAGTTCGGAATTCCGCCGGGTGCGCAAGTCGTGCTTTCGGTCGGGAGGCTCGACGCTCAGAAGGGAATACCCACGCTCCTGGCAGCCGTGGCGCCGCTGACATCGCGTTTTGAGGCGCTGCACGTGTTGCTTGTGGGAGAAGGCCCGCAACGAGCCGAGCTGGAGCATGCCATTCGCGATCGTGGCCTGGCCCAGCGCGTTCATCCTGCGGGCTGGCGAAGCGACGTACCGCACCTGATGCGCGCGGCGACATGTCTGGCCCTGCCGTCGCACTGGGAAGGCATGCCCAATGTCGTATTGGAAGCCATGGCGGCGGGGTTGCCGGTGGTTGCCAGCCGCGTCGAGGGGACCGATGAGCTGATTGTCGCTGGTGCAACGGGGTTGCTGGTCGCGCCGGGCGCCGCCGACGAGCTTTCTGTCGCCCTGATCACCCTGCTGAGCGAGCCGTCGCGCGCGGCGGCCATGGGGCATGCGGGGCAAGAGCGGGCCCGGCGTGAATTCTCGTGGGAACAGATGGTTCACTCCTACGAGAATCTGTTCTTGCGACTGAGTGCGTCGAAAGGCGGCCGCGCCACGTAACGGTGGCGGTTTGCTGGCGAGAACCGGGGCCTCTTTGTGCCTGGGGCGGCATGTACGCAAGTGCATGGCCGCTGGCAATTTGTGCGGCCCAAACCGATCGCGCAGAATTCACAAAGTTTTCCTGCTCGCTTCAATTCACTGTGGGGCTTGGACCTGCGTCGCCCGCTGCGATCGAATTTCAAAAAACGAGAAAAAAGATGCTTGACGTTTCGCATGGCCGTGGTATTTTGTCGGCCCGTGGGGACAAGTGGGAGTTTGTGGTGAATAATGGCCCTCTCGGGGACGTATCCACGCTCGCTCGACGAAAAGCAGCGTGTCGCCGTTCCCAAGCGGCTGGCTGAGGAATTCGGAGAAGCGGAACTTTCCAGTTTGTATGTCGCCCCCGGAACTGACCGCTCGCTGGTCGTCTATGGGCCCAAAGCGTTCGAGAAGCTGGCACGCAGGATCGCCCGCCAATCATCGAATCGTGTGGAAGTTCGCAACTACAAACGGCTCTTCTACTCGCGCGCCGAAAAGTCCGAGATCGACGCTCAGGGACGCATTCGCATCCCCGAGCGGCTGGTCGAGTTCGCCGGTCTGCGACGCGACATGGTGCTCGTCGGCGTCCACGATCATGTCGAAATCTGGGATGCCGAAGCCTGGAACACATTCCTGAGTCGAACCAGCGCCGCCTTCGACGAGATCGCAAATCAGGCGTTTGAATCCTAAGCAACCGAAATTCAAGGAGGACCTTCGGCTCGCACGCCGACTGACGAAAATTGCTCCAGGAGCATGCTGCGCCGCTAACTGGCAATCATGTTCAGCCGGGGGGCTCTGGAGCATGTGATGCGCCGCCGCGAACCGGGCTGCGCATACCGGGCGGCCATGGAAGGCCATTCCCGGAACGGACGGGAGGAACAGGCAGCAGTACCGACCGTGATTATTCGCCCCGCGTGGGTGGAATGGACACCACCCGGGGCGAATAATTTTTCTTTGTACGGCCCTTTTCCGCCGTTGAAAAACTGGTCAGACGCCGCCTCCTGCGACTAGAGTGGGGGGTGAGCCTTTCGCCGGTGTTTCCCGCCTGCTTGCGGCCGTGTCATGTCGTCGTTTCCGACTCCTTCGCCAGCGCCGTCGCGATCGGCCCACGTTCCGGTGATGCTCCGTGAGGTCATCCGCGCCCTCGACCTGGCCCCGGGCCAGGTCGTTGTCGACGCCACCGTCGGGGCAGGGGGGCATTCCCGCGAAATTCTGGCCCGAATCGGCCCTTCCGGCCTGCTAATCGGTCTTGACCGCGACGCGATGATGTTGGACATTGCCGCCCGTCACCTCTCGTCGCCCGCCTGTCGTCTGGTTCAGGCCAGCTATGCCGAACTTCCTCAGGTTCTGTCGGAACTGCAGATCCCCACGGTCGATCGCCTGTTGCTCGACCTCGGGCTCTCCTCCGACCAGCTTGCCGACGAGACCCGCGGGTTCAGCTTTTCATCCTCCGGCCCGCTCGACCTGCGCTTCGACGTGCGGCACGGGCGCCCGGCCGCCCAACTGCTCGCGCAGCTCGATGAGCGTGAGCTGGCCGACTTGCTGTACGGCTATGGCGAAGAGCCTGACAGCCGCCGGATCGCCCGGCAGATTGTCGAACGGCGCGCGCGCCGGCCGATCGTCACCGCCCGCGACCTGGCCGACGTCGTGGCGTCGTGCGCGCCAAGAGGCAAGGGCGCTGAGCGGCATCCGGCGACGCGCGTCTTTCAGGCGCTGCGTATCGCGGTCAATCAGGAACTCGAACAGCTTCAGTCGTTTCTGGGGGGGGCATTGTGCGAATGTCTGAAGCCCGAAGGCATCGTCGCCTTCATCAGCTTTCATTCGCTGGAAGACCGCCTGGTCAAACAGGCGCTGCGTGAGCCGACCTTATGGCAACCCCTCAGCCCCCGACCAATCCTCCCCAGTCCGGCCGAACAACGCCTCAACCCGCGGTCGCGGTCAGCCAAGCTGCGCGCAGCCCGCAGGTTGCCGGTGACAAAGACCCTGGCGACCGACTCGGGCTGAAGGATTTCAAAGACCTCAAGGATCTCAAAGATCTGAAGCGACCCGATCTGGGCGCGAAACCGCTTGAGCCACTGGCGAAAGCCCTCGAACCGGCGCCACAAACTCTGGAAAAACCTGTTCGCGCCCCCGCCCCGACGCCCCCGCGCGCCGCCCCGCGCGAGACGGAAGCCCGCGACTGGGGACTGGCTTCGGCCGAACCGCGCACCTCGTGGAAGGCAAAGGCGGGTTGGACCTCAGCCGCGGCGGCTCTGGCGGCAATTGGTTACTTCGCCTATGCCACGTTTCTGGCACCCCCCCCGGTTGCCGACCAGGAAACAGACGCGACCGACCAGATCGCCCAACACGAACCCGAGCCATCTGAAACGACCGAAGCGGACCCCTTCGACACCGCGCCTCTGATCAAGCCTCGCACCGACTCCCCAGCGGCGCGTGCCGTGCGGCATGCGGAAGAGTCGCGCCCTGCGGAATCTCCCCGCTCGACGGCCGTCGCCCGGCGCAACAGCCAGAAGACCTCGCGCGCCGAACTCGTGCTGGAACTGCCAGACGACGAAGAAGAGCCGGATGTCTCGACCGTCGCGCAGACCGAGCCCGTTGACGAGGAGATTGCCGCCCCTCCCGTTTTGAGGGCCACCTCGGGCCCGACGTTGGAAGCGAACCGCTCCGTTCGATCGACGCCCCCCATCAAACTCGGCGCTGCTTCGGCCGAAGAGCTCGATGGTTTCGTACTTGATGAAGACAACGGGCCTGCTGAGACGCACGACGGCACGGCCGCCGCGCGCCGCGCGCCCGAGGCCTCGGGTGAAGAGTTCGACGGTTTCGAGGCCGACGAACTAGAGAGCCACCGGGCCGTTTCGCAAACTGTTGTCACCAGCGCCGCGGCGGCGCGATCGCAATCAGCCGTCGGACCGGGACGTTTCAAGTACCGCTCGGGAGACGAGGCCGACGACCTCGATGCTTCGTACGCGGCCCGTTCGCCGAGTCGCAGGTCGCCAACGCTCGCACGACTATCTGATCCTGCGACCGGCTTGCCGCCGTCAGCGTCTGAGCCGCGGCGAGTCCCCAGCCCCACGGGCGACAACACTCCACCGCACGGCGACGTGTACGTCGTCGTTCCCAACGACAATTTCTGGACAATCTCGCGAAAGGTCTACGGCTCGGCGCGATTCTACGCGGCGCTCACGCGGCACAACCAGGAACGAATTCCCGACCCGCAGCGACTGCGACCCGGCATGCGCGTCGCCACCCCCGCCGCGGGCGTGCTGGAACAGCTTTACCCCGACCTGATTGAGAAGGCGGCGCGCAGCTCGGCGCCCGCTGTCGCCGCAGCGCCCGCTGGCACCGCAGCGCCCGCTGGCACCGCAGCGCCTGCTGGCACCGCAGCGCCTGCGAACTCCGCCACCCCAGGCACCGAAGGCAAGCCGTGGTTTGGTCCGCCCACTGCGGTGCGTGAACCGCCGCGCGCGACCGAAAACCGCGCCGCCACGGGCTACTTCTTCGGCAAGCGGGGCGAGCCGCTGTATCGCATCGGCCCCGACGATACCTTGGGTAGCATCGCCCAAAGGCACCTGGGTCGATTTTCACGGTGGGACGAGATTTATCAGCAGAATCGGGACGTCTTGAAAACTGCCGATAACCTGACTGTCGGCACCGTGATCCGCCTGCCTCCCGACGCCAGCCGAGTGAGCCTCGCCCCCGAGACCGAGCGCCGCCGATGATCCCAGCATGTTTTTCCGCTTTGGATCGGCGCTGGCTTTGGTGGTTGTGGTCTCGCTGGCAGCCACCACGCTCGAGAAACGCAGTCTGGAGCTGAGGCGGGCCATCACCCGCCAGCACTACCGCCTGCAGGTGCTCGAAGACGCATATCTGGCCCAGCGCGTGTCGGCCCAGCAGTTGGTCGCTCCGGCGCGATTGATTGGAACGATCGACCCCGCCCTGTTGGCGCCCCCTCAGTCGCGCTCGGTGCAACCCGCGCGACCCGCACGATCGCAGAAAAAGCGCAAGCCCAGCGGCGCGGCACATCGCTAACGGGTGCCCGGCGCCATCGTCGATAGACCATTCGCTAAAGCGACAGGACCGGTGCGCGCCGACCGATACGCCGGCCTGGCAGACTCGCAGGCCCCCGCCGGTTGTACGCACGACTTCGCGTGCCGCCTGCGGGCCCTGATTTCACCCTTTGCACCGGTCATGGCATATCCCACGGCCGCAATTGATTCCGACGCCCGGCATCCCGCGCCGCATTACCCGACCGCTTCTGTCGGCGTTGGGGCCGGCGGAGCTCGCGAACGGTTCCTCGCGACGATCCTGTTGCTGCTCTGGCTGCTGTTGGCGGCCCGCCTGATCGAACTGAATTGGGCCGGCGGAAAGAAATTCGAGAGGCTGGCGTCGCGACAGCGGGTCGTCGAAGAAGTCGTGCCCGCCCGGCCCGGAGAGATCATCGACCGCGAAGGCCGGATTTTCGCCACCTCGGTGACGACCAAAAGCGTTTATCTCGTTCCGTCGAAAACCCGGCAGGGCTGGCAGGTCGCCCGGCGACTGGCCGAGGCTTTAGAGCTCGACGCCGACCAACTGTTCGAGCGAATCGCGGCCCACCCCGCCCGTCATTTTCTGTGGGTCAAGCGGCGCATCAGCGAGGCAGAGGCCGAACGCGTGCGTGCGTTGGGGCTGCCGCCGGCTTCGTGGGGGTTTCGAGACGAGTTTCGGCGCATCTACCCGCAGGGTCGCTGCGCCTCGCAAGTGCTGGGAACTCGCGACATCGATGGCTTCGGTCGCGGCGGAATCGAGCAGGCTTGCGACACGCCATTACGAGGCGCCGACGGATGCCGTGAACTCGTCCAGGACGCTCGCGGACGCATCATCGAAGTTCGCCCGGGCGAGACCCGGCCGGTCAGGCACGGGGCCACCGTGACGCTGACTCTTGACGCCGTGATTCAAGTATTTGCCGAACAGGCGCTCGATGACGTGATGCAACAATGGCGCCCGCGATCGGCGTGCGCCATCGTGCTCGAGCCTCGTTCGGGCGACATACTGGCGATGGCCTCGCGACCGACGTTCGACCCCAATCAGCCGGCCGAGGCCCCGGCCGATGCCTGGAAGAATCGGGCCATCGCCGACATTTACGAACCCGGCTCGACGTTCAAGCCGTTCGTCGTCGCCTGGGGCCTGCACACCGGCTGCCTCGACCGCAACGAATCGTTCCACTGTGAAAACGGCGAATATCGCCTGGGCCGCCGCGTACTGCACGACCATCACCCTTACGGGGCTTTGAGCGTCACCGATATTCTGGTCAAGTCGAGCAACATCGGCATGGCCAAAATCGGCCAGCGGTTGACGAATCGCCGTTTGCACGAAGCGGCCATCGCATTCGGCTTTGGCGGGCCAACGGGTATCGAACTGCCGGGTGAACTGCCAGGCATCGTCCGCCCGCTGTCTCAATGGAACAGTTACTCGACCGGCTCGGTCCCCATGGGGCAGGAGATTGCTGCGACCCCATTGCAGATCATCACCGCCTACGGCGCCCTGGCCAACAATGGTCGCCTGGTCGCGCCCCACGTGATCGCGTCGCCCGGGCGAAATTGCGAGCCGGCGGCGTCATCACCCTCGGGGGCGTCGGTATCTACAAGTCTTCTTCTCCCCTCCCCCTGGGACGGGGGAGGGGTCGGGGGTGGGGGTGTTTTTCAGCATCAAACCACCCTCTCCCCCCCATCCCCAGCCCTTCCCCCGCGAGGGGGGAAGGGAGCTAAAACTCGCTTTCGCCCCGAGTTCGCGAGTTGTGTAGATACCAATGATTCTGGGGAAACATGGGCCGTCGGCCCCCGTACGACGAGCCTTCCCCCTGTGGCCGCACTGCGGGTGGGTCTTGCTGCCGGCCCTTCTGCAACCGCGCCGATCATCTCGCAGGCCGTCGCCCCGGAAGTTGCCGCATGGGTTCGCCGCGAGCCCTTGGTGGCCGTTGTCACGCGCGGCACCGGCAAAAAGGCGGCACTCGCAGGCTGCACCGTTTTCGGAAAGACGGGCACCGCTCAGAAGCCCCACCCGCAGACGGGTCTCTACTCCCGCGACCTGCACGTCAGCTCGTTCGTTTGCGGGGCGCCGGCCGAAGACCCCCGGGTGCTGGTGCTGGTGTCGGTCGACGAGCCCTCAGTGGCGCACAATGGCGAACATTTCGGCGGCTCGATCGCCGCTCCCGCCGCCGGAGAGCTGCTGCGCAAGGTGCTGCAGCACTTGCCGGCTCCCGCAGGCAGCTCGCCGCAAACGGCGCTTGAAGCCACCGATTTCTCTGCCAGGTAAATCCGGCGAAGGGCCGTCACTCTGATCTTCTTCCAGAGAAAGTTCGGCGTTATTCACCGGACTGCTACCGCGAACTCCGAACCGCCCGATATCCGATAATCTGGCCTGAAACCAGGCTCGACAGGTCCAGCACATCCCGGCGAACCCGCTTCACGCTGTTGATGTTCTGTTGGTAAACCGTCACGACCAGGCCCGCGACCTCGCCCACCACGGCCGTGTGTCCCGGTGTCCCCAGTTGCCAGGTTCCCAGCACGGGGCTCACCAGCCGGGCGCTCCAGAATTGCAGCACGTCTCCCGGTTGAAGTTGCGACAGCGGAACTTCGGTGCCGAAATCATTGCGAATTGCCGGCTCGGCCCCGGCGTACTCGAGCGCGTCGACGGCCAGCGTGTAACATTCGCCGTCGCCGACCTGCTGACCCAGCGAGTTGCTGACGAATTCGTAGATTTTTTCGTTGAGCGCCGGCATTCCCGCCGTCGTACCGCCCGCCGCAGCCGTCGACCCTGCGGCCGCGGTTGTCGACGTGCCCTGGCCGGAGACGGTTGCTCCGTGTGACGTGCCCGGAACGGCGGCGAATCGGCCTGGCCATCCCGATTGTCGGCCCGCGGAACCCGAGAGCCCGCTTGCGGGCGATCCGCTGAGCGGGTTGTTCGCCCCACTGAGCGCAGCCCACGACTGCCGTCGCTGCGGCTTGCGTGAATTCGCGGTTTCCCGGCGAGCGCTCGCGCGCGTGCTCCAGGCCAGCTTCTCGCCGTCGAGCAGCGAGACCCGCGCCACAACCCGGCTCCTGGTGGTCTTCCAGGTCACGACGACAACGCCGTCGGCGCGCGACGTCTGCCGCAGAGGTTGCCAGTCGGCCGATTCTGGCAGACGGGCCAGCGTCGATTCGGGCACGGCATCGGCAGCCGGCGGCGGCGTGATCTTGATTCTCAGGTCGCGACAGCACGCGACAAACTGTTCGCGCAGGCCCGCGACCTCGTCCGGCATCGGGTTCCACGCCGTCTTGTGCCGTTCTTCTTTAACGACAATCAGCACCTTGTGGACGCTGCTGCGGTGCAAGACGCGATAGAGCGAATCGGCGACGCTGTCGAAATCTGCCGCGACCCCAGGCGCCCCCAGACCGGCCACAATTGATGCCGTCAGGCACCCCAGAAGTCGTCGGCGCGCAAAATCAGCGATGGCCACGGTGTACGTTTCCTGAGCCGGCCGCGTTGCTGAAAAAGCCCCGCAATACGTTTCAGAAACGCGGGCCGGCCGAAGTTCACAACACGTGCGGACAGGAATTCAGGCGCAGGCTGGACGAAACCCCTGCGCCTCGCCATAACCGGGGCCGGAAGGATTCCGAGTTCGGCAAACTTCGGCTGCCACGTTGCATCTGGCCGGCGATGACTGCCCGCCGTCTTCAGACAGGAGCTATTTGGCATGGCACACGAGAAGGGCGCGCATCCACACCACGGCGAAGGTCGCCACCTGCCCGCGCGCCCCTGGATCGCCCGGGCGCACAAAGACTGGCGCGTCTGGGTCGCCGTCGTCCTGATGCTTGCCGCGATGCTGGCCTACGTCTTGAGCTTCGACGAATCGCTCCAACCGCAGGCCGACATCAAACAGCCAGTGCCCGCGGCTCCTTGACGGCAGACGTAAAACGAGGCTGGCCCCTCGTCGCCGGGTGCCGCCCCACGCCGCTGACCCTTGTCGCTGATAAAACTGCGACAAACGCTCAAGAGTCGCAAAAAACGAGCGCGCCGTCTCGCGCTGGTTTCGTCACCTGGTGCTCGCACGAATTGAACAGGAGCAAACGGAGTCAACAGAGGCGAAAGATCGACTCCTCTGTTTCCTCAGTTTGCTCTTGTTTACCTGTTGTCAGTTCATTTGAACTCGGCCGCGCTGACTCTGTTGCGCCCTTTGTGCGGCAATGTGCCTGTTGAAAGGTTGAAGGGCGCAGTGTACGACCCGAGCCCTTCGTGTTGGTTCCCGCTACCGTTCGCTCGAGAACACGATCTTCGCCGAATCCCGCGACCAGTTCATCGCGCGGTTGATTTCGCCGACCGGTCGTCCTTCCAAAAGCGCCGGTGGCGAACTGCCGTCGAACGGCAACGAAAAAATGTACGATTTCAACCACCGCCGGGGCCCCTGCGCGCCGACGGCCTGCTTGATGAACAGTATCTGCCGGCCGTCGGGCGACCAGGCGGGCGGCCCGTACAATTGCACGGTCGAATCGTCATTCGTGTACAGAATTCGAATCGAGCTCTCACCGCCGTTGACGAAGACGGTCGCGATATGTTGCCGCCCCTCGAACGCTCCCACGAACACCAGCCGCCGCCCTTCGGGCGACCACGTCGCCGTATACTCCACCAGCGACCACTGCTTCGTAGTCAAAAGCGCGCGCGACTCACCCGTCGCCGGGTCGGCGACAAACAGGCTGGGCGGTCCGTCGTCCAGCCATCCGTGATAGCACAGCCGCTTCCCGTCAGGCGACCAGCGCGGGTAAAAGCCTTTCGCGAACCAACGGCGGTTAGTGCCGTCGACGTCCATGATCCACACGCCCCCCTTCGCTCCGGCCGGGTTGCCGTCGTTGATCATGTAGGCGATCTGTCGATCGTCGAGAGACCAGTCGGGCGTATTGCCGTAACCCAGGTCGCGCACCAGCCCCTGGAACGGGCCGTCGACCGCGTACACGAAATTCTTGCTTTCGACCACCGCGTCGATCGCGGGATGGGCGTTGAATGCCAGCATTTTTCCGTCGTGCGACCACGACGGGTCGGAAGAGCCGATCATACCGGGCGCCGCCACCAAATACTCGACGTTCGTCCCGTCGCGGTTCATCGTGTACAGTGCTCGAAACCCCGCTTCGCCGCGCCGAATCGGCACCATGGCAAAGGTCGATTGGGCGCTGACCGGCAAGATCGCACCGGCCGCCCAGCGAGGTTCGGCGGCCTGACCAGCCGGCGCGCCCCAAATTGCCAATAAAATGGCTGCCAGCACTGAGCAGGCGCGTCGCCGCATTGGAAATCTCCTGCCGCATTCTCCTCTGAAGGAAGCGGCCCCTATTTTCTGCCCGACAGGCTCCAGCGTCAATCAGCGGGTAAATCGAGGTCGCCCGCGCCGGTGCGGTGGTGGTACAGTTTGATTCAGCCGGCAGGGGGCGAGAATCGACGTAAGTGCTATTTCTGTCTGGGCTGAACTTCGGAATGGGCAGGTGGTCTAGTTCTCAGATACGGACTCGCCGATCCGAACCACAAAAGCGCGGCGATGGCGAACGATAGCAGCGCCATCAACGCCAAGCCGACCCAAAACCACCACGGCCTCGCGGCCAGCCAGAGCAGCGGTCCCCGTCGTTTCATCGTCAGCGGGCCGCGGGGCTTCATGGGGAATGCGTCAGGTTTTTCCAAATTGGCAGTATCCTAATTTTTGGAATTACTCAGCAGCACGTTTGCCATTCGGCGCGGATGGTACTTTCAGTGAATAATACGCCTGTCGGTCCACTTTCACGTCTGGTCGCCGCTTGTACTCCAAGATTCCCTTTTTCACGAGACCGTCCCCGTGTCAGCCCCGAAACGCGATCCACACGCAAAATGTACCACTACCGCCGGTGCACACGTCTTGACAGTGTACGAGGCGCCGCGCGGAGCCCGTCTGTTTTCTGCCCGATAAAATTTCGGCCGGTGGGCGGTTCGCCGGGCCTGGCTGGATCCCGGCCGTGTATGCGCGGTCGTCACGACCGCGCGCGCCCGACTCAGGCCTCCGATGGCTCGGCGGGTTTGGCGGATCCACAGATGCCGTCGCCTGGCGATTTAACCCGGCTTTCGGGCGCCATGGTTTCTGCGTCGCCAGCAGGCAGGCTGATTCCCACAGGCGCGACGGCGTCTTCCGGCGAGGAGCCTGCTTCTTCCAGCGACCATTGCCAGTCTCCGATTCTCAACGCCCCTTTCGGCCGCCGCAACCATACTCGCGCGCCATACAGAGCGACTTCCAGTGCGGCAATTGCCGCGATGGCCAGAAGCCCCCGCACGAGATGCCCGTGCATGGTTCGCCAGTCGCTGCGAACCGACACCAGGCCGCCTGCGAAGACGAACGCAGCCACCATGAGCGCCACCCGCAGCAGGAACGATTTGATGAACTGGCGATTTCGGTGGCGATTGACGGCCCGCCGCGCCGCCTGATTGGCCACTCCCCGCAACGAGTCGAGTTCGTTGCGTACGACGGCGCGATTGACGGCCTTTCGGGGTGCTGCCACCGGTTGCGGCTGCGGGGCCGGGCTTGCGTCGGCCGGTTCGAAAGGCTCCGAATCGCTCCGGGCGTTTCGCGTGCGAGCCAGCAGGCGATTCATGTACGCATCGACTTCGTCACTGGTGCTGTCGCCCGGCCTGTGCTCGGGCGCCCCCGCGGCGGCCTTAGTCTCCCGGTCGGCAGATTCGCGCTCTCGCGCCTCGGCCAGTTCGCGGGTCTCGGCATCCAGCGCATCGCGCTCGTCGGCAAGTTGCTGCCGGTAGCGATCGAGCCCTTCGCGTTCACTCGCCACCGACGCCCGCTCGTCGTCGACCGTGCGGCAGGCCGCCTGCAACTTTGCCTGCCATTCGTCGAGCTCGCCGGCGCGCCGGTCAAGCTGCGACCAGCCGTCGCTCAGCGATTGCCGGTCGGCTTCGAGGGCAGCGTGGGCTTCGGCCAGCGAGGCGCGCTCCCCTCGCAGGTTCTCCTGCCCTGCGGCCAGCTCTTGCGTTCGGGCCTCCAATGTCGACCGCTGTTCGTCCCAGGTGGCGCGCTCGCAAGCGAGCGCCTGCTGCTCGGCTGTAAGCGATCGGCGCGCCTCGTTGAGCGCCGCTTCGCCGGCCGCCTGTTCGTTGAGGGCGCTTTCGATGGCCGACTGTTGCGCTTCGAGGTTCTCACGGTTGTCTTCCAGCGACTGTCGCTCGCCGGCCAGCCGGGCGCGTTCTGCTTCGACGAGGGCCTCGCGCTCGCGCGCCTGCTGTTGAATCTCCTGAAACTCGGCTTGGCGCGCTTTAAGTTCGGCCTGCGCCTGTGCACGCTCGCCGTCAAACCGCCCTTGCTCCAATCGCAATGCCGCCTGATTGTCGTCCAGACGCTGCCCACGATCGGAAAGCGTTTGTTCCAGCGCGTCAAGTTCCGCCATTCGCGCGGCCAGTGCGACCGATTCTTGGTCGAGGGCGTCGCGCCGCCGCCGCCACTCGTCGCGTTCCGCCGCAATCGTCTGCAATTCTGCGGCCCGCCGCGACGATTCGCCGTCGAGCTCGACGCGCCGCCGCTCCAAAGCCGCGAGCGATTGCTCGAGGGCCAGCTCGTCGGCTTCCAGCCGCCCGCGGTCGCACGTCAATTGCGCCCAGCTGTCGGTCAGCGCCTGCCGGTCGCGCGCGAGCTCGCGGTGCGCCTCGATCTGCGATTGTGCCTCCTGCCGCAGTCGGTCCTGCCACCGTTCAAGCTCTGCGGTGCGCGATTCGAAATGCGCCTGGTGCTGCTGCCAGTCGGCCCGTTCGGCGGCCAGAGCGGCCCGATCGTCATCGAGCGCCTGGCGGGCCGCAGTCAGCGATTGTTGCTGGGCTTGCAGCAGGCCCGTATCGCGCACGAGTGCCTCGCGCTCACGCGACAGGCCCTCCTGCGCGTCGGCGAGCCCCTGCCGGTCGCCTGTCAGGTTGTGCCAGCCGTGGTCGAGCTCGCGTTGCCGTTGTTCCAGCCGTTGCAGGTCCTCGTGCAACGCCGCCTGTCGAGAGTCGAGTTCGGCGCCCAGCCGGTCTATTTCAGACCGCTGGCTTTGCAGCGCCTCGCGGTCGCGTTCGAGAGCGCCGCGGGCGTCTTCGTAACGCTGCGCTTCCTCTCGCAGGCGATCGTCCCACAGTTGCAACTCTTGCGCCCGCTGGTTCGCTTGCGCTTGCTGCGTCGTGCGCTGGCTCAGCCATTCGTTCCGCTCGATTTCGAGCGCCAGGCGCGCGGCCGTGCTGGCCTCTTGCTCAGAATGCACGTTGACCGAGTCGCGCTCCAATGCCTCGCGGGCGTCCGCCAGAGATTGTCGGCCTTCGGCCAGGGCCTGCAGATCGGCAGCCAGTTGGCGACCGCTCGCATCAAGTTCCAGGAGCTGCGTTTGGAAACGAGCCTCGTCGTCTCGAAGCTTCGCACGGTCTGCGTCAAGTGTGACATACCGCTTCTCAACTTCGGCCTGCCGGTTGTCGAGCGCCCGTTGATCGTGTTCCAGCACGGCACGCAGTTCGTTGAGCGACTGCTCTTCATGACGCAGCCGCTCGTGCCGGCGTTCGAGGTCGCCGGCCCGTTCGATGGCCTGCTCGCGTTCGTGCTGCAGAGCCGCCCGGTCGTTGTCGAGACCATTTCGTTCGGCCTCCAGCGCGAGTTGCTCGGCCGACAAGGCCGCTCGGCGGGCGGCCAGCGCGGCCGACTCGCCAGCGAGCGTGTCGCGGTCGCGAGACAGCGTCTCCTGCCCGTGCGCCAGGGCCTGCTGGTTTGCGGTCAGCACGTCCCGGGCGGTTGCGAGCTCAGCCTTCTGCTCAAGCAGTCGCTGCGTGGCTTGGCCGAGCGCCGCCGCCTGAGATTCGAGTTCTGCGTGACGCTGCTCGAGCGCGCACTGGCGATCGTCCAGTGCCTGGCGGTCGCGCTCGAGTGCGGCGCGGGCTTCGTCGAGGGCCGATGCCTGCTGTCGCAGCGCGGCGTCGCGTTGGTCGAGTTGGGTGGTGCGTTCTTCAGAATCCGCCCGCTCGCGCACGAGGGTCGCGCGGTTTTCTTCCAGTGTGCGCCGGTTTGACTCGAGAACCCGGTGCTCGGCGGCAACCGTCTGCTGGCGATCGAGCAGCTCGGCCGAATCGCGGTCGAGTGCCTGTCGGCCGCGCTCCAATGCGGCAAGCGCTTCGTCCAGGGCCAGAGTCTCCTGTCGCAGGGCGGCGTCGCGCTGGTTGAGTTGGTGCGTGCGCCCATCGGCGACCGCCCGCTCGCGCACGAGCGTCGCGCGGTCTTCCTCCAGCGTGCGCTGTTCTTCTTTGAGCACTTGGCGCTCAGCAGCAACGGCCCTCTGGCAATCGAGCAGCTCGGCCGAATCGTGGTCCAGCGCGCGTTGGCGCGCATCGAGCGTTTGGCGTTCGGCAACTGCCGCCTCGTGTTGTGCACGCAGCTCGGAGGCTTGTTGCTCGACCCGTTCTTGATCGACGTCGAGGGCCGCGCGCATTTCAGTTTGCGTGCGCTCCAGCGCCCGCACCTGGTCATGCCAGGTCGAGAGCTCGGCCTGCTGCAGGTCGAGTTGGGCGGCGCGATCTTTGAGGCCTTCCCACTGGGCTTCGAGAGACCGCCGGTCTGCCTCCAGCCTTTCGCGGGCGTCCTCGAGCGCATCCTCGCTCGCATCGAGCGACTGCTGGTCGCGGGTCAGCGCTTCTCTGCGGCTCTCGACGTCCTGGCGGTCGTCCGCCAGCGTCCGCCGATCGGCCGCCAACCGGTCACGATCGACAGCCAGATCCGCCTGCTGCCGGCGGACCTCTTCGTCGGCTTTCTGCCATGCGGCCTGACGTTCCGCCAGGGCGCCGCGATCAGTCTCGAGCGCCTGCTGCGCCTTCTGTAACGTCTCTTCGCGACTGGCCAGCCCCTGCCAGGTGATTGCCAGAAGCTCTTTTTGCTCTGCGAGCGCTTCGCGGTCAACGCCCAGTCGCTGCCATTCGCTTTCGAGACGAACGTTCTCGGTGTCAAGTTCCGCCTGCTTTTGCCGCAATGACCGCTCGGTTTCGCGCTGCCGGCGCAACTGTCGGTCGATGTGACCGGCTTGCGTCGCCACCTGCCGCTGCAGATCGCGCAATAGCTGCGGAAGGTCGATCTCGGCCGACTGCGGCGAATCGTCATCTGAGCTGGCGTCCGTCTGGCGGACGACCCATTCGACGGGCCCGATTTTCAGCCGGTCGCCCGCGTGCAGTTCCGCTTCCGGAACCGTGTGGCCGTTGACCCTGGTATCGGGCGACCAGGCCTGCAGGATGAATCCGCGAGGCAGCGCGAGCAATACTGCGTGCCGCGGGGCGACTCCCTGAACAGGAACACAGATCGCGCACGCCGCATCCGACCCGATGAACGTTTTGCGGGCCTCGACTACGGCCGTCGGCAGGTGATGGAACGCACCGAGCGGTTCGAGAAGCAACCGGTTCGCTGCGCGGTCTCGAGGCGCAGCCCGGTTCTCCGAACCGACGGCGAGCGGAATGCCCGTTTCCAATCCTTCCATAGATCCTACCCTGGTGCCAACTTAACCCGATACCGAATCTCTGTGATCAACCGACCGCAGCTTTCTCCCCGACGGATTTCGGGCCCCGCCTTGGGAGACATGAGGTCTCAATGAGTTGCTTTATGTCACGCTCACGGCGCGGTCAAAGAGCCGGCCTTTTGCTGTACCCGGTTTGGACGTTGACCGAAGGCAACCTGTGGACCGAGCGGGACAGACGCACCGCGACGATCGTGCCGATTTTGCCTGCGCAACCGATGTTGAGGGGGGGCCGCTGCGGGCCGCCGCGCGCGCCAGGCGGCCTGAATGCAGTTGGGCCGTGCCGCCCCGCGGCTGCCCTGCCTGAATGGGCTCGTGCCCATCACGGCGAGAGCGGATTTCAACGCGTCGCCCGTCATCACGAACAGGCGGCGCGCCTCGCGGCCCTTCGATCTGTCAGGGGCAACTGCTACTATCGCAGATTGGGCCCAAGATTATGGCTGCCAAATCTCATTCGTTTCGTTGTGAGTCGCCAGAGACAAGCACTTCATCGTCTCGCGGGCGGGGGTGAGACTCCCGCGCGCCACGTTTCAGGTCTGTGATTTACATGCTCTCTAAACCCGCCCTGGTCGCGGCCACGATCACTGCAGACTTCCTGCAGCGCCTGCGCGACATCTTCGGTGACGAAGGACTGCTGACGCGCCGCGAAGAACTGCTCGTTTACGAATGCGACGGTTATGTCATCGAGAAGAACACGCCCGACGTCGTCGTGTTTCCGACGATGACCGAACAGGTGGTGGCCGTTGTGAAATTGTGCAACGAGCATGGCGTGCCGTTTGTGCCGCGCGGGGCTGGCACCAGCCTGGCGGGGGGCTGCCTGCCCGTGGGCGGTGGCGTGATGATCGCGCTCGCGCGCATGCGGCGCATCGTTGATGTCAACCTTCGCGACCGCTACGCCATCGTCGAACCAGGGTTGGTGAACCTGCATCTTACCAACCACCTGAAAGGGACCGGCTATCACTACGCGCCCGACCCCAGCAGCCAGGGGGCCTGCACGATCGGCGGCAATTTCGCCACCAATTCGGGCGGGCCGCATACGCTGAAATATGGCGTCACCGTCAACCACGTTTTGGGCGCCGAGATGGTGCTCCCCGATGGCCAGGTCGTGCGGCTGGGAGGGCCGTGCGAAGATGTTCCCGGCTACGACCTCACCGGCCTGTCTGTCGGCAATGAGGGAACCTTCGGGATCTGCACGAAAATCTGGGTCAGGCTGACCCGCGACCCGGCGGCGTATCGCACCATGCTGGGGATTTTCGATTCCGTTCACGATGCGACGCAGGCGATCAGCAACATCATCGGCGCAGGAATCGTCCCCGCGGCGCTGGAACTGATGGATCACGGTATCATCGGCGCCGTAGAGGCGGCCTTTCATTTCGGCTTTCCCCTCGACGCGGCCGCGGTGCTGTTGATCGAGGTCGACGGGTTGGAAGTCGCCGTTGACGAAGAGGCGGCGAAGATCGTCGAAATCTGCCGGCAGACGGGCGCCCGCGAAGTGCGCACGGCCAACTCTCCCAAAGAGCGCCTGCTCTTGTGGAAGTGCCGCAAGCAGGCCTTTGGCGCCATCGGCCGCCTGAGCCCCAGTTACTGCACGCAAGACGGCGTCGTCCCCCGCACCAAGCTGCCCGAAATACTGCGATATATCGAAGAAGTTGGCGCGCGGCATGGCCTGAATATCTACAACGTCTTTCACGCGGGCGACGGCAACATCCACCCCATACTGCTGTTCGACGAGCGCGACAAAGACCAGGTGCAGCGCGTGTTGCGCGCCGGCGACGAGATTCTCAACAAGTGCATCGAACTGGGGGGCAGCGTCACAGGCGAGCACGGCATCGGCGTGGAAAAAATAAGCTTCATGAGTAAACTGTTCGCACCCGCCGACCTCGAGGTGATGGCCGCCGTTCGCGACGCATTCAACCCCGGTGGGCTGTGCAGCCCGCTGAAGATGCTGCCCACCGCCGGCGCCTGCGGCACTGAACAGATCGAACGCACGGGAACCGGCCGGCAGGCGGCGCTGTGAGGAGCCGTCGTGTGCAGCGGCCAGCTTCGGACGCAAACGAAAAATGAAACGCCCACGACGACAGCGGAAAACGCCGAAACAGCGCAGAATCGCAAATCAACCAGATGCTAGCGATCTCCAGCAGGCTGCCGAACGGGCCAGGTACATCGGGAGCCCGGAGCACAAAGACGCCCCTTCGTTTGCGGGGGCACCGCGGCCGCGCGTCGACGCGACAATTTGCGATTCGGCGTTCGTCGGACGCCAAAGCGAGATTGAGAAATGGCTGCGCACCGCGATTCGATCTGGAAAGGTAAGCGAATTCTGGGAAAAAGGGTTTCCCCGATACGTGTGGTATCAGGAAGGCGACGTAGTTTACATTGCACGGCATACCGGTAGTGGTCAATACAAGGGGTGGCAGTTGTCCGATCGTGCCGAATGGCCCGAAGGATTGGAATGAAAAATTTTTCAATCGAACATGAGTGGCTCGACATCGGGCCGGTACGCGCGAACGAATTGCGCGAAACGTCGGGGGAACTGAGCATCCGCGTTCGAGGCAAGCCTATCACGCTACTCGTTGATGAACGTTCCAACAGCGTGCGAACTTCTCTGTTCATTCCGTTGTATCCGTTGGCGGAATGGTTTGTCTCGAATTGGTGGCCGCTTTTGTTCGAGGGAATAACAATTGTTTCCCCCGCGCCGTCGTCGTGGCGTCAACGGCACAACCTGATTTCGGCGAGTGAAGGGTACGCTCTTCCCCATTTAGAGGTCTGGCGCGAAGGCAAGTACATGCGCTTGCAATGGCGGCCCCACGAAATACCGAATGCGAGGCTGCGATTTCTTGCTGAGGGTCATGTGAAGGTTCCATTTGAAGATTTTCGAACGGAGCTATGCGCGTTCGTCGGATCGGTCGTCAATCGCTTGGGATCGCGAAGCGTACGTGAGACTTTTCTGGAGCAGGAGTGGGCCGCAATTCAGAATATTTCTGAAGAGGAAATTGGATTCTGCGAAAGTGCCGGTGTGATCGGCATCGATCCCTTCGATGTACAACCGGAAATTGCGGCTGTCTTGGAGGCTGCTGACGAGAAGTTTGCTCCCTCACTCTTGACCGATTACTTGCGATCGGCCAAAGAATGCGATGCCGAAACGAATTTCAAATGGATTCTCGAAAACGTTGAAAGAGTTCGCCAACATCCCACAGGGGTCGCTCGGTTGCGAGATTTGCGGCAAGACTTCAAAGAGTCGCATCCGTACGCGCCGCCGTGGAAACGCGGATATTTGTGTGCAGAGTCGTTTCGAGACCTGCTGGCATTTGAATCAGCCGCACCGCCGGTTTCCTTGGACGCAATGTTGGGTGAAAAGAATATTCTTTCAGCCGGCATGATCAACGTCGCCTCGGCGCCACTCGCCCTTGATGGTTTGCTGGGTATCAGCCGCAGCAATACGCCGATGGTCTTGACGCAAAAGCGGAGGCTCGAGTCGCAACGGTTCGCCTTCTGCCGGGCCCTTTATCAGTACGCTTATTCTGGAGATGATTATGCGCTGCTAACGAAAGCGCGTGATGATCGACAGAAATCCAATCGTGCGTTTGCTGCGGAACTATTGGCACCGGAAGGCCTGCTTAAGGATCGACTGTCGGCCGGTTGCACAACTCCAGATGAAATTGACGATATCGCTGCTGCGTTTCAGGTGTCGCCATGGATCATCCGATACCAGATTCGCAATCATCATCTCGCAGAAATTGTGCCATCACCATAAGGGAGCGGTTCTTTGGAAGATGGTAAGTCGCATGTTATCGTGCGGGAAGCCCGTGCCACCGAATACCTCCCCGCGACCCAGTCGGAACTGGGCCGCTGGGTCGCCGACAACGCCACAGGGCCGGCCCTGCCGATCTATCCTGCCGGCGGGCGCACCGCCTGGCACGCCGGGCCGTCGATCGACAAACCCGGAATCGTGCTCTCGACGACCGATCTCGCGCGCATCGTCGATTACCCCGCCCGCGACATGACCGTGACGGTCGAGGCGGGAATTCGCCTGACCGATCTGACGGCCGCCCTGGCGGCCGAGGGGCTGAGGCTCGCCGTCGACGTCGCGCAGGCGCCGCGCGCCACCCTGGGTGGCGCTTTGGCGACAAACACGAGCGGCTCGCGCCGCTTCGGGCTGGGCACGTTGCGCGACTATCTGATCGGCGTTTCGGCTGTCGATGCGACCGGCCGGCTGTTCAAATCAGGCGGCCGCGTCGTCAAAAACGTCGCCGGCTACGACCTCTGCAAGCTGCTGGTGGGTTCGCACGGCACCCTGGCGATCATCACGCAGGCGACGCTCAAATTGAAACCGATTCCTGAGCAGGCGCCGCTCTTGTGGGCCGCCTTCGACCACCTCGCCTCGATTGAGCAGGCGCTGGCGCGTCTGGCCACGTCGGCGGCCCGGCCCGTCGCCCTCGATCTGCTCGACCCCCGCGCTGCCGTTGCCGTGGCGGTGGCCGCCGGCCTCACCCTGCCCGCGCACCGCTTCGTGCTCTGCGTAGGGGTCGAAGGGACCGCGCGTGAGGCCGGCTGGCAGACCGAGACGCTACAGGCAGAACTGCGGCCCTGTGGCCCCCATGCGATCGAAGTTGTTGCAGACCCGAAGTCGGCCGCGCTTTGGACGGCCCTGGCCGAGTTTCAGGTTCCCTCCGACGACCCCACCTCGTTCAAGGCCAACCTGCTGCCCTCGCGCACGGTCGAGTTCGTCCAGCAGGCGCATGCCGCGGGTTGCGCCGTGCAGGCGAACGCCGGTAACGGCATCGCTTACGGCCATCTTCCAGACACTGTCACCACCGCGCCGGGCGCGGCCGCCGTGTTGGAGCCGTTGCGGCAGTTCGTTCGCCGCTGTCAGGGGAACCTCGTGGTGACGTTCTGCGAAGAGCCTTGGAAGCGCCACCTGCCGTTGCTGGGAGATCTCGAGCCCGGGCAGGCGTTAATGCGCAAGCTCAAGGCGCAACTCGACCCGCGAGGGTTGCTGAACCCGCAGCGCGGGTTTGCGTAGTGATTGACGGGCAGTGTTTAAGTTTGGTCTCGGGACGCAAGGCCGCTGGCTGATCGGCACCGGTGCTCTGTATCTCCGTTTCCTTCGTTGGCTTCTGTGGCATCTCTGTGAGACTGCCATGAAAGACAGAAGTCAACAAAGGAAACGAAGAAAGTGCAGAGGGGCCGCAATCAGGATTTGGACAGGAGATCGCAGAGGTCGCCGAGGAGCAAACCGCCATCTCCGCGACCTCTGCGTGCTCCTGTTCCCTTTTTCGAAAAGGTCGCACCTTGCGCCTCATTGATTTCGCGAGTCTTTTCCAAATGCGCGCGACATTCCTCTGCGCGCCTGAAATCCCGTGTGGTAAAATTGAGGGCCGTCGAACTGATTCCGACAGACGCGGTGCGCGCCGTAGGTCAGCCTTTCCAGGCTGACCTACGTTGGTCGAGGGCGCCCCCGTGCGGAATTTCCTGCCGTCATTCCCTTGTCTCCAGTGTCTCCAATATCTCCCCCATCTCCTGCCAGAATGGCCGATTCGAACGGCTGACCGGTGCGACATCGTGGCGAGCGCCTTCGGGTGATTTCGGCGGTTTTTGCGAAGGCGCTCGCGCGCCCCTTCGAGCGCCTTCGATCCCCTTCGAGAAATCCCGCGGAAAACAGCAGTTTACCACTCCGGCAACTCGCCGGCAGTCTGCCAGATTGGCGGCGGCATCGTCGAAAGTCTGGGGCTACGTCGCCTCCAACTGCTTTCGTGCCGCCTGCACGACCGCCTCGACGGTAAACCCGAACTTCTTCTGCAGGTCTTTCAGCGGCGCCGACGCGCCGAACGTGCGCATCCCCACACACGCGCCGGTGAGGCCCACGTAACGCTCCCAGCCGAACGTCGCCGCCTGTTCCACCGCCACCCGGGCACGCACCGCCTGCGGCAAAACCTGTTCGCGGTATTCGGGATGCTGTCGGCAATACGCTTCAAATATCTCCCACGACGGCATGCTGACGACCCGCGCGCGAACACCCGCCGCAACAAGTTGCTCGTAAGCCCCGACCGCCAGCGACACCTCGCTTCCCGTCGCCAACAGCAGCACCTGCGGAACGCCGCCGGGAGCGTCTGCGAGAACATACGCCCCACGCCGCAACCCCTCGGCCGATGCGAATTTCGTCCGATCGAGCGTGGGAAGCGCCTGCCGGGTGAGGATCAGCGCAGCGGGTTGGTGCTTAAGCGGCATGATGAACTTCCACGCCTCGGCCGTTTCGTTCGCATCGGCGGGGCGCAGCGTGATCAACCCGGGAATCGCCCGCAACGACGCCAGATGTTCGATCGGCTGATGCGTGGGGCCGTCTTCTCCCACACCGATCGAATCGTGCGTGTAAATGTAGATCACGGGAAGTTCCATGATCGCGGCAAGCCGCAACGTGTTGCGCATGTAGTCACTGAAGACCAGAAACGTTGCCCCGTACGGCCGCAGTTTTGAGAGCGCCAACCCGTTCAGCACCCCGCCCATCGCATGTTCGCGAATGCCGAAGTGCAGGTTGCGGCCGTTATAGCTGCCCGCCTGGAACTGCCCGGCCCCGTCAAAGGTCAGCAGAGTTTTCGTTGACGGGGCCAGGTCAGCCGCTCCGCCGATCAGCCAGGGGACTTGCTTCGCAATCGCGTTCAACACCTGCCCCGAACTGTCGCGAGTGGCCTTCCCCTTGGGGTCGGCCGGAAACGACGCGATGTCGCGATCCCACCCCGACGGCAGTTCCGTTCGCTGCATCGTCTCGATTTCTGCGGCGAGTTGCGCGTGTTGCCGGCGGTATTCGTCGAACTGCTGTTTCCAGGCCGAGCGCAGGTCGGAGCCGCGGCGGCCGATACCCGCCTGAAAATGGTCGTACACCCCGTCGGGCACGAGAAACTTGGCGTCTTCGGGCCAGTCGTAGTTGCGTTTGGTCAGGCGGATTTCTTCTTCGCCGAGCGGTTCGCCATGTGCCTGGTGCGTATCCTGCTTGTGCGGCGCCCCCCACGCGATGTGACTGGGGACGATAATCAGCGTGGGGCGATCGTGCGTCTGCTGAAAGCCCTCGATGGCCCGCGCGAGCTGGCCCAGATCATTGGCGTCTTCGACGGAAATGACGTTCCAGCCGTAGCCACGAAAGCGCGTCGCCGTATCGTCGCTGAAGGCAAGCGACGTCTTGCCTTCGATCGTGATGTGGTTGCTGTCGTAGAGCCAGCACAGGTTCGAAAGCTTGAGGTGCCCTGCCAGCGAGGCTGCTTCAGCCGAAATGCCCTCCATCAGGCAGCCATCGCCGCAGATGGCGTAGATGTTGTAGTCGAAGATCGGGAATCCCGGCCGATTGTACCGCTCGGCCAGCCACCGGCCGGCGATCGCCATTCCGACGCTGTTGGCGCACCCCTGGCCCAAAGGGCCGGTCGTGGTTTCCACCCCGCCCGTCAACCGGTATTCGGGGTGTCCCGGGGTGCGGCTGTCGAGCTGCCGGAACCGCTTGATTTCGTCGAGCGATACGGCGGGCCCTTCCAGTGGCCGCTCGTCGTGATCGACGGCTTTCACCCCCGTGAGGTGCAGCACGGCGTACAACAGCATCGAGGCATGCCCATTGGAAAGCACAAACCGGTCGCGATTGGGCCACGCGGGGTCGCGCGGGTCGAAACGCAAGAAGCGCTGCCACAAGACGTACGCCGCGGGCGCCAGCCCCATCGGGGCGCCGGGGTGCCCGCTTTTCGCGGCCTCGACGGCGTCCATCGCCAAGGTGCGAATCGTGTTGATCGCAATCTGCTCGATCGTTCCCTGCGGTCCCTGAGTCGGCATAGTGGCGTTTTTCCTATGGTGCGGCCGGTGCAAATCTACTTGGCCGTCCAGAACCTCGAGAGCCAGTATTCCTCATCTCTGGCGACCCTCGAGCCTCTTCGCGGCCCCTTTTGAAGCATCGCGACGCAGAGGTTGCGCGCGGCGGCGCAGCGAATTTACAGAGTGCCCGGCGACGCGGCCACTCTCGGAACGCGATCTGCCTTTCTGGCCAGACAACCGGCGTTGACGATTTTGCCGCAACATGTTATCTGCCCGCACGTTCGGAAGCGGAAGCGGCGGCTGGAGCCGCTGGGGTTCCGGCCCGCACGACAAATCACAGGTTGGAGACATGGACGTCGACATCGGCATCATCTACACGTTCGAAGACGAGTACATGACGCCGCTCGTCTCGTCGCTGGCCGGCTCGGGCGACGGGCTCGCGCAGCGCTGCCTGTTGGTCGACAACGCCTCGGCCGGCGGCATCGCCCGCTGGCGGGGCTGTTTTCCTGAGACCCGCGTTCTGAGAAACGAGCGCCGGCTGACCTATGCCGAGAACCTCAACCGCATTCTCGAAGCTTCGACCGCCCGCTACGTTCTACTCCTGAACACCGACATGGCCTTCGACCCGCGCGAGCAGTGCGTGGCGAAAATGGTGCGGTTCATGAATCGTCACCCCGATTGCGGGGTCAGCGGCTGCCGGCTGTATCACGCCAACGGCACCTACGCCTGGCCCGCGCGGCGCTTTCAGACGCCGGGCATCATCGCCGCGCGGCGGTTGGGCCTGTCGCGATTCATGCGCGACACGATCAAGACGTACCTGTACGCCGATCGCTCGCAATATCAGGCTCTCGAATGCGACTGGCTGTCGGGCTGCTTCTTGATGGTGCGGCGGCAGGCGGCGCTGCAGGTGGGGCCCTTCGACTGTCAGTTCCGAAAGTATTTTGAAGACGTCGATTACTGCCTGCGCATGGCGCGGGCGGGCTGGCGGGTGATGCTCAACGGCGAAGCGTGCGGCTACCACCTCGAACGGCGCGGTAGCTCGCGGCTCTTGTCGCGCGACGCCTGGCTGCATCTGCAATCATACGCCCGCTGGCTGCAAAAATGGGGTTTCAACCCCGAAACTTTCCGGCCGGTGCAAATTCCCGAAGTGGCGCGGGCCGCATGAGAGTGTCCGAGGGGCGTTTGAAGTGCCGGCTGCAGCCGGAATCTCAGCCGGGCAATCGACATTGTGAGGTGCGAACGACATGAGCGGTACGCTGGACAACCTGACGACGATTCCCTTGCAGGTCGGCGGCCGCGCCGGCCGAACGCACAACGGATTCGATACGGCCGCACGCTGGCTGCTGGTGGGCATCGGGTTCAGCATTCCCGTATCGACCTCGATTTCGGAGATTCTCACGACACTTTTCGTGGTCTGCTGCCTGCTGCGCGGCGGCGCGGCACAGAGATTGAGGCAAATTGCCTGCAACCCCGTGGCCGTGGGCTCAGCGGCGATGTTTCTCTGGCTGGCGCTCGCCACAATCTATTCCTCTGCAACATGGAGCGAGGCGGGGCGCTGTCTGCTGAAATACCGCGAGTTTCTGTACCTGCCGCTGATGGTGACGGTCTTCGCCGGCGACCAGCCGCTACGGCGCCTCGGAATGCGCGCCTTCTATGCGGGTGCACTGGGCGTACTGCTGCTGTCTTACGCCGAATGGCTGACAGGCGCCGACATCGGTCTCGAATCGGCCAAATTCGATTACGTCATCTTCAAAGATCGCATCATCCACAGCCTGCTGATGGCGCTCTTGGTGTATTTCTCTGTACAGGAAGCGACTCGCGCTTCAAAGCCGATGCGCTGGTTCTATGCAGCCGTCATCGCGCTGGCGGCGCTCAACATCGTGTTTCTGGTGCAGGGGCGCACAGGCTATCTGCTGATCGGGGTGCTGACGATTCTCGTCATGGGGCAGCGCTTCGGGCGCCGTGGTGTCGCCATCGCCTGCCTCCTGGTTCCCTGCGCCGCGGCGGTCGCGTATGCGACCTCGGGCGTCGTGCAATATCGGTTCCATCAGACGGTGCGGCAGATTCGCGCTGAATTTGGAGAGCCCCGGCAATCGCAGTGGGACCCACGGCTGGAGTACTACATGGTGACGTTGCGACTGATCGGTGGCAGCCCCCTGTGTGGCACCGGCACAGGCAGCTTTACGAGTGAATATGCCCGGATCGCCGCCGAGCGCTCGGCAGCCGCCGCGAACGGCCCGCCCATCGAGCCAACGACCGACCCGCACAATGAGTACCTGCACCTGGCGACGCAATTGGGCATTCCCGGGGCAGTCGCCTACCTGCTGCTGCTCGCGCTGCAATGGGTCCTCGCCAACCGCTTGCCCCCCTGGGACCGCAACCTGGCCCGTGGCACGGCCCTGGCAGTCGGCGTCGGTTCACTCTTCAACTCGCTCATACTGAGCGTCACCGGCGGGCTCGTTTTTGCATACTTTGGCGCCCTGTCGCTGGCGGAGCTCGGGCGGGCACGCGGCGACGCAGACGGTCGGCTTGCAGACGATTCGTGTTCCGGTACCCGATTGCCGGGCATCCCAGGCGTGACGCGTCGGGCGGCTTAGCACCCTCGTGCACGCAGCGCCGCACTGGCCCTCGACTTCTGCGCCAACTGACAGCGGCCCCTGCGGCCGAATTCAGGGTTGACGACAGCCGGCGGCATATCGTCGCGCGCGTTCAACATCGCCAGACTTCTCGCTACGATGCTCGCATGAGCACCGCCAAAGTCACGCCTGCCGTCAATCACCCCCGGCCGGCCCTGCCGGGCGAAGGGGCCCCGCCTGCCGAAGCGAGCATCGTGATCTTCGGCGCCTCGGGCGACCTCACCGCCCGCAAGCTGGTTCCGGCGCTGTTCGAACTGTGGAAGGGGGGGTATCTGTCGGAGCGTTCGCCGATCGTCGGCGCGGCACGTCGCGCCAAGAGCGATGACGAGTTCCGCAACGAAATGCGAGAGGCCGTCGGTCAGCACGCCCGCAATCCTCCCGCCGAAGACGACTGGGTTCGATTCTCGCGCCGCCTCTTCTACCGCCAGCTCGACCTCTCGCAAGCGCCTCAATACCCCGCGTTTGCCACCGAGCTCGCCGAAATCGAGAGGCAGTGCGGTGTCACGGGCGCAAGGCTGTTTTACATGGCCACGACGCCTGACCTGTTTGTTCCCGCGGTCGAAGCCATCGCGAAGGCGGGGCTGGTGCCCGATCGCCGCAGCAAAGCCTGGCTGCGAATGGTATTTGAAAAGCCGTTCGGCCACGACCTGGCTTCATTCCGCGAGCTCGATCGCAAGCTGCAAAGGCTCTTGCGCGAAGAACAGATCTACCGCATCGACCACTATCTCGGCAAAGAGACCGTCCAGAACATTCTGCTGTTCCGGTTCGGAAACGCCATTTTCGAGCCGTTGTTCAACCGGACCCATGTCGATCACGTGCAGATCACGGTGGCTGAGTCACAGGGAATTGAATCGGGCCGCGGCGGGTATTACGACCGGTCTGGCGCCCTGCGCGACGTGCTGCAGAATCACGCGCTGCAACTGCTGGCCCTGGTCGCGATGGAGCCCCCTTCGTTCTTTCGGGCCCAGGAGATTCGCGACGAGAAATTGAAGGTGCTCGATGCGCTCGCGCCCGGCGACCCGGGCGACGTGTCGCGCTGGGCCGTGCGCGGCCAATACACGGCCGGAACCGTCGACGGCAAGCCCGCCGCGGCGTATCTCGACGAAGAACGCATTTCTCACACGTCGCACACCGAAACGTACGCCGCCATTGAGGCCCGCATCGACAATTGGCGCTGGGCCGGGGTGCCGTTCTATCTGCGCACGGGCAAGAGGCTGCCCAAGCGCATCAGCGAGATCGCCATTCAGTTCAAGCTGCCCCCGTTGCACCTGTTCAAAACGGTGGAATGCGAGGGAGACATCTGCGAGCTGGTCGAGGCGCGCCCGAACACGCTCGTCTTTCGCATTCAGCCCAGCGAGTCGATTGCCCTTTCGTTCTCGGCGAAGCGGCCCGGTATGCAGTATCAGATCCACCCCGTCCGCATGGACTTCGAGTATCACGAGGCGTTCGCCGCCAATACGCTTCCCGAGGCTTACGAACGCCTGCTGCTCGATGTTTTGCGCGGCGATTCGACGCTGTTTATGCGCAACGACGAGCTCGACGCCGCCTGGCGGCTGGTGACGCCGGTGCTCGACGCCTGGGCCGCCGACCCGAACCCGCCCGAACCGTATCCGGCGGGAACCTGGGGGCCGCCGGGCGCCGCCCAACTGCTGGCCCGCACGGGCCGCAGATGGCGCACACCTTAGACTATCTTTCCTTCCGGTCCACCGTTACTCGGGTCTGCGATACCTCGTGCGGCCCGTCGCAGCGACGCCTTCGCGACAGGCTGAATAGTGCGACCCCCGTCGCAGCACCGATCGCATCGGCGCGCCAATCGAGAAGATCCGACTCGCGGCCAAACAGCGGTTGCGTGCTTTCATCGAAGGCCCCGTAGGCCGCAATGACGAGCACGAGCCCCAGTGCTGATCGCCACGTCAACCCGCGCCGCTGCCACCACCAGCAGGTCAAAAGCCCCCCCAGCACGGCGTAGGCGACGTAATGCTGCCACTTGTCTGAGATCTGCGGCGGCAACACCCGCGGGACCTTCGGCACGTGCGTGGCCGCGAACAGGGTCAGCCAATAAACGACCAGCGTTATGGTTGTCGCGAATCGCGCACGTTCACCGGCAAGTCGCCCTGGCTGATCGGTCATGGTCAGCCGCATTCTAGCGGCGCCATGATAGAAATGACGAATGTCGAAATCCGAATGTCGAATCAATGACGAAGCACGAATGACGAAATCCGAATGAAGGCATTTCCTTTGTCAGTCGGCCTTCGTCTTGCGTCATGAATCAGGCATTCGTCATTGGTCATCTGGCATTCCGCTCAACCCCGATGCATGTCGCTCGAGCAGCCTCCGGCGGCAGGCAAGTAGCAATGTCGCACGTAATCCATCACCATCCGGTCGGCGCTGAACCGCCAGCCCAGCGTCTGGATCGAGCGTTTGACGCGCTCGATCCACTCCCGCGGCACCCCGTCGGCATCACGCCGGTAGTACAGCGGAACGATCTCGTCGGCCAGCACCCGATACAGGCATTCGGCGTCGCGTCGATCCTGAATCTCGGTATTGGCGTGCACCTCTCCCTGAGCGACGGCGAACCCGTTGGTGCCGTCAAACGCTTCGGCCCACCAGCCGTCGAGAATGGAGCAATTCAACCCGCCGTTGAGCACGATTTTCTGGCCGCTCGTGCCCGAAGCTTCGAGCGGTCGGCGCGGCGTGTTGAGCCAGACGTCGACGCCGCGAATCAAGTGGCGGCACGTGTTGATGTCGTAATCTTCGACGAACACCACTTTGCCCAGAAACCGCGGATCGCGCGTCAATCGCGAAATCTGCTCGAGGACCTGCTTGCCCGGGTTGTCTTGCGGGTGCGCCTTGCCGGCGAACACGAACTGCACCGGCCGTTGCGGGTCGTTCACCAGGGCGGCGATGCGGTCGAGATCGTGAAACACCAGATTGGCCCGTTTGTACGTCGCGAAGCGGCGGGCGAAACCAATGGTCAGCGTATCGAGGCTCAGAGCGCGACGATGCTGGCTGACCACCTGCCGCGGTTCGTGCCGCAGCTCCGCCAGCCGCGCCAGATGCGCCCGCACGAACTCCAGGAGCTGATCTTTGAGAATCTGGTGCGTTTCCCACAATTCGGCGTCGTCGATCGCGGCGACCGGGTCCCACGTTTCGGGCTGGGCCGTGCGCGAGACCCAGTCGTGCCCCAGGTGCCGGTCGTACAGCCGCCGCATGGGGGCCGCGAGCCACGACGGAACGTGAACGCCGTTGGTGATGTGCCCGATCGGCACTTCGTCGGCGGCGCGGCCGGGGTACAGCCCGGTCCACATCGCGCGCGACACGTCGCCGTGCAGGGCCGACACCGCGTTTCTGCGCCGCGACAGCTTGAGGGCCAGCACCGTCATGCAGAACGGCTCCTGATGATTGAACGGGTCAACCCGGCCCAGCGCCATCAGCGCCTCGTGAGACAGCCCCAGCGCATCGCGCAAAGGCCCCAGGTGCTCTTCGATCAACTCGGCAGAAAACCGGTCGTGCCCGGCCGGAACGGGCGTATGCGTGGTGAACACCGCCTGGGCGGCGACGCGGTCGCGCGCCTCGTCGAACCCCAGCGCTTCGCCCGACATTCTTCCGCGAATCACCTCGAGCGCCGCGAACGCGCTGTGCCCTTCGTTCATGTGGATCACGCCCGGATGCACCCCCAGCGCCCGCAGGGCCCGGTAGCCGCCGACGCCCAGCAGCAGTTCCTGGCGAATTCGCACCCGCTGATCGCCGCCGTACAGCCGCGCGGTCAGACCGCGATCTTCCGCCTGGTTCCCCTCGACGTCGGAATCCAAAAGCAGCAACAGGCAGCGGCCGACCTGCACCTTCCACACCCGCACCGAAATGCTGCCCGACCGGGTCTCAATTGCCACAGTCAGCGGCTGCCCATCAGGGCGCGTCGCCGGCGTGACGGGCAACATCTCACCTTTTACATGCACGTAGTCTTCAACCTGCCAGCCTTCGTGGCTCAAGCGCTGGCGGAAGTAACCCTGCTTGTAGAACAACCCCACCCCGACCAGCGGGACCCCCAGATCCGAAGCGCTCTTAACGTGATCGCCTGCCAGGACCCCCAGGCCGCCCGAATAGATCGGAATCGACTCGTGCAACCCGAACTCCGCCGAGAAGTAGGCGACCGGGCGCGAACCCAGCACCCCCGCATAGCGCGCGCCCCAGGTCTGGCGCGACTGCAGATATTCTTCGAGACGCCGGCAGGCGTGGTTGATGCGGCTGTGCAACACATCCTGCTTGACGCGCGCCGTCAGGCGGTCGAGAGACAGCTCCGAGAGCAACGCCAGCGGGTTGTGATCAAGCTCGCGCCAGCGCTCGGCGTCGAGGTCGTGAAACACGCTCACGCCGTCGATGTCCCAACTCCACCAGATGTTCCGGGCCAGCATTCGCAGGCGTTCGTGCGCCGGCGCGACAAAATGTTCGAGCGCCCGCACGGCACTGGCAACCGGCCCCAGTTGGCCGCCTGCGGCGGTGAGCATTCGCAGCTCGTCTGCCGAGAAGCTGCGGGGCTCGATCGTCTGTACGACCACCACCCCCTGCAAAACGCCCCGATCAAACAGGGGCACGCCGAGAAACGAGTGATACGGGTCTTCGCCCGATTCGCGGAAGTATTTGAACCGCGGATGCTTGAAGGCTTCTTTGACCTCGACCGGCTTCAGCTCCTGTGCGACCAACCCAGCCAGACCTTCGTCGAGCCGCATTCGCAACACGCCCACAACTTCCGGCCGCAACCCCACGGTGGCCGTCAGCACGAGGCTCGCCCGGTCAGGGGTCAACAGGTAGATCGAACACACGTCGGTCCCGAAGCGGGCCTGTATCAATCGAACGATTGCCGACAGAGTGGCTGCCGGCTCGTTGGCCTGCGAGACCAGGTGGCTGATCTCCTCGAGCGCCAGCAGCAGCGACCCTTGGGGCGTCTCGTCGTCGTCCGTAAACGTCGGGGCCTGGGCGATGCTAGACATGGTGATTGACCGGGGTGTGAGATAATCCGCGGGCAGCATCGGCCTGCCAGCACTGGCTGATACCCAAAGAATGAGAAACGTCGGGGATGGAGCAGGTTGCGTGCCGGTCGGGGCGGGGCCGCAATATGCCGCGGACACCTTGATGATTCGGGCGACTGTGCCGGGCGGCCGCTGTCACGTTTTCGCGCGACTTCTGCCCGGTTGCGCGGCATTTTGGAGTTTCCGCTGGTCGATGACGGCCGTGCGGGGGCGCCCCAGCCGATCTCGAACAACGCCATCCTTGACAAAGCGTTCCTGCACGGCGAGTCTCTCGGAAATGGGGATTCTCGGATTGGCACAACCCTTGCTTAAAATCCGCGCTCTATGACAGCGCCCGCCTCCGATCTCGGACTCAGGGAAGAACACTTCGAACGCTTCGCGCCCGGGCGCCGCATGAAGCTCGACAACTACCTGACCGAGAACTTTTACGACGAGATGTTCGAGGCGGAAGGTGCGCCGCGCCCGCGGGCACGGGCGCTGTTTGAGCGCCTCGCGGCCCTGTCGGACGGCGAGTTGCAGCGACGCCAGCGGGCCGCCGACCTGACGCTGCTCAACATGGGCATCACGTTCAGCGTTTATGGGCATTCGGCCGGTACCGAGAAAGTCTGGCCGTTCGACATCATTCCGCGCATTGTCGAACCGGCCGAATGGAGGCTGATCGAGCGGGGGTTGAAGCAGCGAATCACCGCGTTGAACCTCTTCATCGACGACGTGTATCACGACGGAAAGATCTTCCGCGACCGCGTTGTTCCTGAAGACCTGGTGCGCAACGCACCCTGCTACCTCAAGCCCTGCGAAGGGCTGTCGCCCCCCGGCGGCGTCTGGCCGCACATCACCGGCACCGATCTCGTTCGCGACGGCGATGGCCGCTTTTACGTGCTCGAAGACAATCTGCGGTGCCCCTCGGGCGTCTCGTACGTTATCGAGAATCGCGAGGTGATGAAACGCACGTTTCCGCAGATCTTCGGCGGCCTGCGGATTCTGCCCGTCGAAGATTATCCCGAACGCTTGCTCGAAACACTGCAGCACGTCGCCCCGCCCACCGACGGCCCTCCCACGGTCGTCGTGCTCACTCCCGGAATATACAACTCGGCCTATTTCGAGCACTCATTTCTCGCCCAGCGGATGGGGGTCGAGCTGGTCGAAGGGTCAGACCTCGCCGTGCACGACGGCTTCGTCTGCATGCGCACCACTCGCGGCCTCCAGCGCGTCGACGTGATCTACCGCCGGATCGACGACACGTTTCTCGACCCGCGAACGTTTCGCCCCGACTCGGCCCTGGGAGTTCCCGGGCTGATCGACGTTTACCGGGGCGGACGCGTGGGGCTGGCCAACGCCCCGGGCACCGGCGTGGCCGACGACAAGGCCGTTTATGCCTACGTCCCGCAGATCGTCAAATACTACCTGGCTGAAGAGATCATCCTGCCCAATGTGCCGACCTGGGTCTGCTCTGACGAAACGCACCTGTGCCATGTCCTGGCGAACCTCGACAGCCTGGTCGTCAAGCCGACGAACGAATCGGGGGGCTACGGCATTATGATCGGGCCAAAGGCGTCGGCCGAAGAACGGGCCCGCTGCGCCGACGCAATTCGCTGCAACCCTCGAAATTACATCGCTCAGCCGACCCTGGCCCTGTCGCGCGTGCCCACCATCGTTGAAGATCGGCTCGAAGGCCGGCATGTCGACCTGCGGCCATATATTCTCTATGGCAAAGAGGTTTACGTCCTCCCAGGTGGCCTCACGCGCGTCGCCCTCCGTAAAGGGTCGCTGGTCGTCAATTCGTCTCAGGGCGGGGGCAGCAAAGATACGTGGGTGCTGGCGGACCAATAGAACTCAATAGTCCAAGAGTCGAAAGGCCAAAAAATCAAAGGGTTGAAATGAGGTGCTCTTCACTTGATGACTTTCCGACGCCTTTTCGACCTTTCGACACTTCGACTTTTGTGACCTCGTGACTTTGAGACGTCCGTCATGCTGAGCCGCGTCGCCAATGCGATCTACTGGATGAGTCGCTATCTCGAGCGGGCCGAGAACGTGGCGCGGTTCATCGACGTCAATCTCAACCTGACGCTCGATCTGGGAGATCAGATGCGCGAACAGTGGGACCCGCTGGTCGCCGCCAGCGGCGACCAGCGGGCGTTTCGCGAGCGCTACCGCGGCCCGACGCGCGACAACGTGCTGCGATTTCTGGCGTTCGATCTCGACAACCCCAACTCGATCGTCTCGTGCCTGCGCTCGGCCCGCGAAAACGCCCGCACGATTCGCGAGAACCTGGCCTCTGAGTTGTGGGAGGAGGTGAACAAGATCTACCTGATCGTCCGCGGTACCGACCCCGACGCCGTCGTCGATCAGCCGCACGATCTGTTGAAACTGGTCAAGAATTCCAGCCATTTGATCGTCGGGCTGACCGAGGCCAGCATGACGCGCGGCGAAGGGTGGCATTTCGCCCAATTGGGCCGCCTGCTCGAGCGGGCCGACAAAACCTCCCGAATTCTCGACGTCAAGTATTTCATTCTGCTTCCCAGCGTCGCCGAAGTGGGCACCCCCCTCGACCTGATCCAATGGTCGGCACTCTTGAAATCAGCCAGCGCCTTTCAGATGTACCACCGCTCGCGCGGGCGCATCACGCCCGAAAGAGTGGCCGACTTCCTGATTCTCGACCGCTCCTTCCCGCGCGCCCTGCGCTACTGCCTGAGCCGGGCGGAAGAATCGCTTTTGGAAATCACTGGTGCTCCTGTAGGCCGCGGCCGCACTCCCGCCGAAGAACAACTGAACCTGCTGGGTTCGCAATTCGATTTCACCTACATCGACGACATTATGGAAGAGGGCCTGCACGAGTTCATCGACCGCTTTCAAACCCGGCTGAACCGCGTCGACGACGCGATTTTCGAGACGTTTTTCGCCGTGCGGCCCTTGGCGCAGGCCACGCCGACGCAGGCCCTGGAACAGACGCAGGCGCAAACGCAGACCAGTTCGGCATGACGGCCCGCACGATGGTGAGAACTCCGTGTGCATTTGGCTGCAGGCTCACGACTTCAGCCACCCTGCTTTGAAAGATTATAGCAGGCGATTTCTTCGGCATTACGGGCGTACAGTCGTCCGTGGGCGATGACCGGGTGGTTCCAGGTTTTGCCGTGTAACGCCTCGAACCGGGCCAGCTCGTGATGCTTTTCGGGTCGAGCCGCCACGAGGACCGCTTCGCCCGTCTCGCTCAATACGAGCAACAGCCCCTGGTCGGCCAGCAGAATGACCTGCCCGCGGCCGTATCGGCCCCCTTTCCAGCGCCGCTTTCCCGTCTCCAGTTCGAGGCAGCAGAAGATCGCGCCGTCGAAGCCATACGCATTTCCGTCATGCACAACGAACTCAGAGAATTCCGGTTTGACCTGGGCGCTCGTCCATACCTCGCTTGTCGTCCAACCGCCGTCTCCGGCTACGACGTCGATCAGGCTTGCACTGAATGCCTGCAGCGACCCCACGAACAACCTGGCGGCATCAATCAAGTGCGGCTGCAACATGCGCGGCGCGCCGGGCAGCACCGCCCCCGCGTGCCACAGCGGCGCACCGGTCGCAGGTTCTACGGCCGCCAGGCCGCCATCGGTTAGCATCAATACCTGCGGCACTCCCCCAATCGGCACGAGTTGGGGCGACGAATAGCTTTGCCCACCTGCGGCTGCCGTCCACGAAGGCGCCCCTGTCTCGGCATCGAACGCCAGCAGATTGCTCTGGTTCTCGCCGCCGCCATAAACGACGACGAGTCCGCCCGCAATCAGAGGCGATCCTGAGAGCCCCCACATGGGGATCGTCGCGGCCGCCTGCGACTTCAGATCGTGCGACCAGAACCGTTGCCCGGTGGTCGCGTCGAGGCAATTGAGGATTCCCGTGGCGCCCAGTGTGTAAATGCGGCCGTTCGCGAATGTGGGGGTGGCCCGCGGGCCCGCGCCAGAGACCGCATCCCAGAATCGGGCCGCGTCGTCGTGCGCCCAGAGCTGCGCGCCCGTCGCCGCGTCGTAACAGACCACCACTTCCTGCTCGCCACGCTGCTCCTGCGTGTACAGCCGGCTGCCGATGACGATGAGCGACGACCACGCCGGGCCGATCCGCTGCTTCCAAACCAAGTGCGGCGGAGCGGCGCTCCAGTCTGTCTCGATTTCAGCGCCCTGCACAATGCCTTCGCGATTCGGGCCGCGGAACTCGGGCCAGTCGCCGGGCGACAGCCTCAACGTCGCGGAGTCTTCCGCAGCACTCGAGGAAGCCGGGGTGATGGCGGGTGGTTGGGCGAGAAACAGCTCCTCGGCCGTCGGCGTCCAGCGCCAGTGCAGGTCGGCGCGCAGGTTGCCATCGACACCTTCGTTGCGGAATAACGACAGCCCGCCCCACGTCGCGAGTGCCAGCGCGATGGCGCCTACTCGCTTCGCCGACAGGCTGGCTTGTCGTGCAAAGGCGATCCACAGGGTCCACAAGGTCAGCACGACCGGCACCCCGACCATCAGCACCGTCGAGATTCCAATCGAGGGGTGCGTGAGTGGCGCCGCGGCCAGCACGCCGCCAGTCAGCAACAGAAACCCCAGCCAGCGGTCGGCCCGGGTGAAGGTGCGATTGGTCCACCACCAGACGCTGAACAAGAGCAGAAACAGTGCAGGGGCCGCCATGCCGAACAGGAACCGAAAGAAATACGGCACGTCGATGAACGACAGGCCGACCGTCACGCCCCAATAGAGCGCAGCCAACGACAATAGGAGCCAGGGCCGTCGAAGGACTGCGCTCTTTGGCGCATTCTCAGCCGCTCGGGGTGTGACCGTCTGTTCGACCGACATGAGCGCCTCTCTCGGCGAGGATGCAATCTTGGATGATAAGACCACCAGCCACTATTTGTCGAATAGCGCCCGCGAATTTCACCGCGAGACTGAGCGGCTGCGTGAAGAGCGCCCGCGCGATTCGAGCTCGGGCTTCCGCAGGACTGACCCGCTCGCGTGCGACCCAGCTTCGCCCGCTCCACACGACTGAAGCGCGCGAGCCCCCGCTGGCACTTCTCGATGGTGTCAATCCCGCCCACCAAGGTGATAAGTTCCGACCCGCGTCAACCAGCAGGCCGAATGCGCGTGGCTTTTCGCCCGCGTGATCGACACAAAAAAACCGGACGGCGCCTCATGCGCCGTCCGGCTGAACTCGCACGTCATGGTCAATCCCTGACCAACTGGCGAACTGACAAGCGTTCGTCGAATCCTGTTTCCAGAAACCCAACGATGGCCCGCAAGAAAACCTATAGCGCGCTCTCACCGGTTTCACCGGTGCGAATTCGCACGGCTTCCGCGAGGGGCGTGACGAAAATCTTGCCGTCGCCGACGCTGCCGGTGCGGGCCGCCTGCAACACCGTGTCGATCACGGTTTGCACCTGCGCGTCGGCGACGACCACCTCGAGCTTCACCTTGGGCAGAAAGTCGACGGTGTATTCGGCGCCGCGGTACATCTCCTTGTGCCCCTTCTGGCGGCCAAACCCGCGGACCTCGGTCACGGTCATGCCCTGCACGCTCTTGGCCGACAGGGCGTTTTTCACGTCTTCCAGTTTGAAATGCCGGATCACGGCTTCGATTTTTTTCATGGCTTCCGTCCTCGTGGGAATGGATCAATGGGAACTGTTTGCGACCAGAATCTCTCACGCGACGGCCGCGGTCAACCTTCCTGCAGGACGAAGCCGTGATACGCCTCGTTGCCGTGCTCGCCGATGTCGAGGCCTTCGATCTCTTCCTCCTTCGAGACGCGCATTCCCATGACCGCCTTGATGATCGCCCAGCAAATCGCCGACGCGACCACGACGTAGACGGCCGTCGCGACGACACCCGTGATCTGCGCGATCAACTGGTCCATTCCGCCACCGAAAAGCAACCCTCCTTTGAACTTGGCAGGATCAAGGCCTCGCGCAGCCATCAATTTGGGGTCAGCAAACAACCCGACGCACAAAGTCCCGAACACCCCATTGACCAGGTGCACCGACGTGGCGCCGACCGGGTCGTCAATCTTGATCTTGTCGAACCCGATGACCGAAACGACGACCAGCACGCCGGCGATTGCGCCGATAATCAGCGAAGATCCGACGCTGACCCAGGCGCAGGGCGCGGTAATCGCCACCAGGCCGGCCAGACACCCGTTGAGTGTCATACCGATATCGGGCTTGCCCAACATGGCCCAGGCGGTGATGGTGGCAGTGATTGTCGCCGCTGCCGCCGCCGAGTTCGTGGAAACCGCCACGTCGGCAATGAAGCCGGGGTCGGCGGCCATTGTGCTGCCAGGGTTGAACCCGAACCAGCCCAACCAGAGAACAAAGCAGCCGATCGTGGCCGCCGTCATGTTGTGACCGGGTATGGCGTTCACTTTTCCATCCGGGCCGTACTTCCCGATGCGGGGCCCCAGCAGGATGATGCCCATCAATGCCGCCCAACCGCCGATCGAGTGCACCTGCGTCGAACCGGCGAAATCGAGGAAGTTGTGGTCGGCAGCCAGCCAGCCGCCTCCCCAGATCCAGTGCCCCACGACCGGATAGATCACAATCGCCATGAACACGCTGAACACGATGAACGAGTGATATTTGATTCGCTCGGCGACGGCGCCCGAAACGATTGTGGCGGCCGTCCCGGCGAAGACGAGCTGGAAAAAGAACTTAGCCCACAGGGGGACGCCTGTCCAGGCGATGCCGCTGTAGTCGCCTTGATACTTGTTGAGGGCCGGGTCCGCGTTTGCCAACGCCGGGCTGTTGTCGGCTCCGCTGACCATGAACAGGCCCGAGTCGCCGATGTAGCCTGTGCTGCCATTTCCGAACATGATCCCCCAGCCCAGGAACCAGAACGCAATCGAGGTGACTGCAAAAACGATGAAGTTTTTCGACAAGATATTGACGCAATTCTTCGCCCTGCAAAAGCCCGATTCGACGCACGCGAACCCGAGGTTCATGAAGAACACCAGCATCGCCGTCACGAGCACCCAAATTGTATCCGCCGCCACTTTTAGATTTCCGTAGTTGGTTGACAACTCGGCCAACGATTTCTGAACCGGGTCTTCTGTCGCCCCCAGCGACGCAGCAGCGGCGCCCGCCTCGGGCGCGGGATCTTCGGCGAACAGCAGGCCGGCGCTCGCCATCGATAGAACGAGTGCGCCACAACACGTCAGGGTCAGCCGGCGATACATGGTTTTCGATTCCCCCTTTCAATTTTTCGGGCCGCAGGGCAGACAGCCTCACCAAGAGCTGTCGCAACTTGACAACAACAGGCGGTGGCACGCGCACGCTGCCAAAGCATGCCCCCCCGAGCGCGCAACCTGACCGCGATCGTCTTCAGGTTATCCCTGAACGAAACCATCGCCGGGGCGAGCCGCGAGCCACCGTGCCACGGAAAGTTTCAGTCTCCTGTTCCGTCAGCAAAGTGCGTGCCTCGGGTGAACAGCACCACCCAGGAATTGCATTAAGCATCGACGGCGCTGCTGTTTAGGGCGCTCCATGCCGGTACAGCAATCATCGACGATGCGGCACTTGCGACGACCCGTGTCCAGTGGCTGAGCAGGGCGTGCCAAACGTTTGCGCAGCGCCGGCTCAGAGTATCCGTTCAAGTGCCCCTGCCGCCCGGGAGCGGCCGGGGCCCGGCAAGAGCCCCACGAATGCCGAAAGCCCGCGAACCTTTCGGTCGCGGGCTTTCGGTTGGTTACAGGTCGTGAAGCGGCGGTCGTCCGCCGCGATTCGCCGTTGCGACTAGAAGATCAGAATCACATCGCAAGCGAACATCGCTGCGTTGAACAGCTTGTCGTTGTACCCGTGCACGCCGACATAGTCTTGCTGGTTTCCGGGGGCCCACTGGCCGCGAACTTCGGGCCGGATCAGCAACCACGAAAAGGGCTTGTAGTTCACGCCGGCTGTGGTGGTGTAGTAGGACGTTCCGTCAGCTTTGTACCATTCCAGTCGAAGACCGGCCTTGACCTTCTCGGTCACGTCGTAGAAGGCGTAGTTGATGAAACCGGTCGAGTTTCGAGGAGTGAAACCGCCTGCGGCGCTGCCGAAGCTGGCGGGCGTTCCGTCAGCCAGTCGCAGGTCCGTGCCCAGCACGTCGAACTGGTGCACCGTCTCAAACTTCTCCGTCCACTTGCGTGACAGAATCACGCTGTTAACGGCCCCGTTCCCGCGCCAGCCCAGGTTGCCGCCGCACATTGAGTAGACGAAGGTCGTTTTGTCGTCGAGCTTGGCGGTGAGGCCGGCCAACACGGCGTTGCCGTCGCCGAACTGGTAGAAGCCCGTGTCCCACCCTAGAACCCAGCCCCCCATGACGGTCAGATTGTCGCTGGCCTTGTAGCTCGCCAGGAAGCCCGTATGAGTGAAGGGTTCGCTGTTCCAGAAGTTGAGCTGACGGCTGAAGAAAAACTGACCCGTCGATGGCACCACTTCGTAACCGACGATGGTGTAGAAGTGACCCCCCTTGACGCTCAGGTCGCCATACGCCACTTCCCCGTACAACTGGGGCAAAGCCCACTCATAGGCCCCGTGGTCGAAGCCGTTCAGGAAGTCCCAGTGACCGGGGTCGATGTTACCGAACGACTGGCCTTCGTTGCCGTCCACGCCGTACATGGCGTCGAACCGCGCGCCCCAGCCCAAGCCGTCTTTTCCATCGGCTACCTTTTCGATGTACAGGTACTGCTGGGTGGCGTTGAAGTTGCCCCATTCGTATTGGTTCAGGAACGGCCCGTTGCCCACGAACGCGCCGTCAGGTTCGCTGGAATAACCCCACGCCGAGTGGCCGCTGATCTTCCAGCCGTTGTCCTTCAGGATATTGCTGCCATCGTCGCCGTCGAACAGGTTCGTCAGCGTCCAGGGCTCCTCCGGCTCTTCGGGAGCTTTTTCTTTCTCGTCGGCCGCAAAATCCGGCTGTTGCGCGGGCTGCTGAGCCGACGGTTCCTCAAACTCCTGCTCTTTCTCGCCCGCGCCGAACTGGTCCTGGTTCTGGACCTGGTAGATGCCGTACGAACCGGCCCCCGCGTACGGGCTTTCGTTCCCGTCCTGGGCCTGTGCGGCGTACCCGTTCTGGTAGGGTTCCGCCTGCTGTGTCTGCTTGTCGCGCCGGAATATTCGGCGCAACGCGCGCCTGTTCGCGCCATCCTTCGCCTGGGCCGCGTCAATTCCGGCGACGCCCAGTACTCCGCACAGCGCCCCGACGCAAACGAGGCGCCGGTAAATTGTCCCCCTGGCTTCCATGTGCATTTGTGGCTCCTGTGTAATTGTCTCCGAAACGCAGACCAATGTTGTGTTGAGACCCAACTCGCCAACACCGGCCGCGAGCGTGTTCCGGCGTAGAGGCTGCCAGCGCACCGTGACGAACCGTACCGTCATGGCGGTTGTCAGCCTGACGACAATTGTCCCTTGGATGAGCGCAACAAGGGCCTTGCCGCGTTAATCGAACATATCGGCCCGCAGCGTCGTAAGGCATTCGCCGGAAACTCCAACGGCGGTAGGGCTTAACGAACCGAGATTAACGGAATTGCCCGCAAAGATTGCCCCGCTTAACAGAGTCGCGCCCTCTCACGACGCTGGGTAGCCCTCGCCCAGCCGCATGAACAGGCGGACAATCGCGTAGGCGCCGAACAGCGAGCCGATCAGGAGGTACTGGGTCAGTTTGAAGTATTTTCGCGATTATCGAGCAGCGCGACGATTTCTTCTACCGACCATTTGTGATCCGTGACGCCAGCCTTCATCGCCGGGGTGCAACGGATCGTCTCGTGGTAGCGGCAGAAATTGTAGAACGTGAAATACAGGGCGATGGCGTGGACGTGATTCTCGATCTTCTTGCTGTGGGCATTCGTCAGACGGGTGAAGCGTCGCATTTGCATCCGCATGGTCAGGTTCTGCCGCTCCGAAAAGCTGGTCGAGACGTGATCCATGTCGGGCTGGCCCGTGATGACGTGGCGTGAACAGCCCACGCACTTCGCCGGGCTGTACTTCCGCTGGTCCTCTTCCGTGGGCTTGCCATACATCTTGACCAGCATGGCGTAATCGACATTCCAGCCAAAAGCGTTCTCAACCGCTTCCAGATAGGGCCTGTGGCCGTCGCTGGTCAACTGGACGCGGTGCGCAAGCCGCTTCTCCAGATCGTTGATGAAGCACTTGGCAGCGTAGCCGTCGCGGTCACCGACCATCCATGACGGGACCAGCTTCGTGTCCGCGTCGATGGCAACCCACGTCCACACGTCGCCCAAGCCGTTCTTACCGTCGATGAAATCTGGAGCTTCGTCGGGGCCAAGCAAAAGAACGTGGACGCCGACCTGAAGCCGCCTGCAGGTCAGGTTCCGCAGGGTCTTGTCTTGGAATTCGGTGCAGGCGCAGCCGAGATCGACCAGCAGCTTGACCACGGTGTTCTTTGCGACCCCGGTCAGGCGAACCGTGCCCCGGATGCTGACGCCCTCGCAGAGAGCCTTGACCACCGCCACCCGCTTGTCAGTTGTGAGCTTGTTCATACTGACCATTATGCTTAGGCGGATGGCGCAGTCAATAGAAAAGTTACCTTTTAGGTAAACGATTTTTGGAATTGCCTATTGAATTTCGTTTACCTATCAGGTAAACTCTTTTAAGAAAGACGCCGATCATGGAAGTGACGTTCGCCCGAAGCAAAGAACAAAAGCTGTGTAATTCGGCCAGCAAGCTCAAGGGTGAATACGGGCCTCGGATGGCTAGCCTCATTCAGGAGAGGCTGGTCAGTTTGGCTGCCGCGGAGAATTTGGAGGTTATGCGGAACCTCCCGGGAAGGTGCCACGAGTTAACGGGCGACTTGGCTGGCTATCTGGCACTCGACCTTGTGCATCCGTTACGGCTCGTCTTTCGTCCAGTTGATGACCCGCTGCCAAAATCGGAAGGAGGTGGCTTAGATTGGCGCGGCGTTTGTATCGTCGAAATTTGGAGGATCGGCGACTACCACTAAAACAGGAGGAACTAAGGACCGATGGGAAAGACAAAACTCAAATTTGAACCAGACTATGCCGTTGCCCCAGGGACAACGCTGAAGGAGATTTTGGACGAGCGTGGGATCAGTCAGGCTGATTTCGCGATCCGCGCCGGATTGACGAAGAAAACCGTCAGTCAAATCATCAATGGTATTGCGCCAATCACTTACGAGACCTCGGACAAGTTTGAATTGACGCTGAACATTCCGGCGCACTTCTGGAATCAGCGCGAGTCTGCATATCGCGAGTCATTGGCGCGAATCGCGGCAACTGAGCGTCTGAAAGCTGATACAGCGTGGCTTGATGAAGTCCCTGTCGATGTTCTCATTGAGCGTGGATACATCGCTGCGGAGTCCAACAGGGCCTCAATGGTCCGCCTTGTTCTCAAATTCTTCGGCGTCAGCAGCGTCGATGCTTGGCGAGAGGCGTGGGGAAATCCCGCCGCACAATTTCGTGGCAGTCGCGCGAAGGAAAAGCACCCAGGTTATGTTGCGGCATGGCTGCGCATTGGCGACTTGCAGGCTGAAGCAATGAAAACAGCGCCATTTAATGCCGACGAATTCAGGCGGGCACTGGATGACGTGCGGAGAATGACTACGCTGCCGGCGGCGCGATGGGTTAAGGAGCTTCCGGCTCGGTGTGCGTCCGCGGGGGTGGCCGTTGTCTTTACGAAGGAAATTCCGACAGCCGCAGTCAGTGGCGCGGTTCGTTGGCTGACAAAGGACAAGGCGCTAATTCAGTTGAGCCTCAAATTTAAGTCAGACGATCAAATTTGGTTTACGTTCTGGCACGAGTCCGGTCACATTCTGCTTCACGGAAAGAAGCAGTTCTTTATCGAGATTGGCATGGACGGGGACACCGAAGAAGAGCGCGAGGCTGATGAGTTTGCGAGGAACCAGTTGATTCCTCCAGCACTCGCGGAACGCCTCGCGCACCTTAAGAACAGAAGTCAGATTTATTCCTTCGCGAGAAACGTTGGAATTGCGCCGGGAATCGTGGTCGGACGACTCCAAAGAGATAAGCTTGTGTTCCCGTCGGCGTTCAATGATCTGAAGCGCCGGCTTTCGTGGGGAGATTGATGGCATTCCCGGTTTCGGATGAGTTCATCGTTTGGGCGCAGAGCCTGAGCGACTTATTGACGAAAATGCGCACAGAATTTGGCAGTATGCCGGAAATGGTGGAGGGTCCCGGCTGGGATGAAGGGCGCACTCACTACGCCCTGTCACTGGTAAGGAGCCTCACCGAACAACTCAGCAAGGTCGAAGAGGACGTTGCTGACTGGATTGAATCCGAAAAGCTTCTCCCGGCACCTCGTATCCGAACTGCGTTGGCCACGAAGTGCAATTCCGGTTCGCCTTTATGGACGAAGAGCCAGTTCCGGTCATCACCGAGATAATTGGCGAAACGGATTTTCCACTAGAGGAACCGCCGACAGCCGGACCAAATCTTCCGCGCTAGTGCTTCCACCGCGCCGCCGCAGCCTTCTTCGCGATCGCCTTGCGCTTCGCCGCAGATAGAGCCTTCGCCCGCGCCTTCCCGCCCTTCGAGCCGCCCAGCTTCCCGAGGGCCACGGCCGCAGGGTTCTTCCCTTCATCCGGGTCAGGCTCTGGCGGCGCTTGGCCCGTGGCTATCTGCACGATGGCGTGCGCACGCTGGCTGAAGTCGCGGGGGAGTTTTCGGCGCTTGCTTGGGCGGGTAGGCATAACCCGAGAATCGCACGGATCGACCAGCCTTGTCAAGTCCGTTGGCCTTGCGGCGGCCCTGAAGGGTCCATAACGGGCTTTGCGCGCCGGACGCGATGGGTTAGACCATCGGTGGACGAAGTCGAGCGACTTCGAGATCGCAAGCTCAAGGAGGAGCGTGAGATGGCCACGGGTGCTGTGCAGGACAC
>JBQTIL010000011.1:0-49655 GCA_052388175.1 Planctomycetaceae bacterium
ATCAAGCCTGACGGCTCCCGCCGCTCCAAGATTTGTTGTGTTGCGCGGAAAACCGGGATGGTAGATGCCCAACCCACCGCTGGGCGTTGGGTGGGGCGAGCGGCGATCCGCCCCACCGGTATGTCGCCGCTCGCTCCAGTGCAAGCCTATGGCCCCGCTTACCTCAATTTTATGCGGGGTATTGAGGTCCACTGTCGTACCCCGGGTTCTGTTCGCTCCGCTGCGGGGCTCAATCAGAACTCGCCAATGACGAAGCCATCGTTGATCGAGAACAGGCGCTGATAGATTCCATAGCCGGCGCCCCTGTTCGCGCTGTCGAACAGATCGACGGGCGGAGAACAAGCCCCACCGCCAATACCGCCGATCACGCAAGGACTGGCGAGCCAGGACCGCTGAGTGTGGTTAATACTCTCACTGATGAACCGAACAGATCCATCGCCTAAAGAAAACTGGGCGCCTCCGACGTGAAAACTGGCAAACGAGCTGGCCCTCTCGCCGTTGCCGGCGGTTGGCGGTTGGTTCATCTTGAACTCTCCGGTGCGCAGCAAGCCCCAGGTACCACCGTGCCCATGCCCGGAACCGGAATCCCATATTCCATAGAGAACCGGGTTCCAAGGGAATTCGCTCGTAGGATCGGGGGGAATCCAGTTCGAGGTAGTCACTTCGCCGCCCAGGACCGTATTCGAGGCCCCGTCGATGAGGTCGCGCATCCTGGTAACGCCGTCCCTGAAGAAGACGCCGCTCTGCCATTGGTCCGGGGGGACGTGAGCAAAGGGCCAGCTTGGATCCGAGTTCTTAATGAGGACGCTGGTGGCAAATGGCCCGCCATTCAGAACATAACTGGTTGTGGCAATCCGGCCAGGGAAACTACCCGGAATCGGGCCTCCCGGGTTTTTGGTGAGTGGCCGAGACGCATCGGAGGGGCAACCCGCCCATGCCATAGACGTCTGAACCAACGCAAGGTTTGGAGGCGACGTCCACATGGGGCTGTCCATGCGCAACGAACTGAACATCGGGGCGGCGTCGATGAACGGCAGGATCGAAGCACTCCAGCCCCATCCATGCGCGAAGCGCCCGGTCACATCGCATTGCCCCGCATTCGCCGCGCAATAGGTGTGGCCGATGGGAAACGTGTTATGGGTGTCAAGGTAGTTGTGCAGCGCCAGGCCGATCTGCTTAAGGTTGTTCTTGCACTGAGTGCGCCGGGCCGCTTCGCGGGCCTGCTGGACCGCCGGCAACAGCAGCGCAATCAACGTCGCGATAATTGCGATCACCACCAGCAGCTCGATTAACGTGAATCCCCGCGATTTTCTAAGCAGATTCCTGAACAGACACATTGAACGTCCTCCGGTTAGAGTGAAGTAAAAAATGAGAAGCTGACGCACACACAATGGAACACGTCGGAGTCGCTGCTTCCGCCGGCAACGCCGGGCGGGCGGCATTTGTGACCAATTTCAGAATCGGGAATGACGAAGCTACAAGCCAAAGTAATCCAAAGACCTCTTAGGGAGCTTTTTGCCGTCCGACTTCAGATCAAAGTCGTGTCGGTTGCTGCCCACTTCGACGGTCCTGACGAGTTTCGACGCGGCGTTGTATGCCAGCGGAATTTTCTCCGGGAGGTTGATCACCTTGCCGGTCTTGGGCTCGGGCGCGAGGTCGCCTGTCTTGATGGTGACGTTGTTTTCGCCCAGGCTGGCCCCTTTAACCGTCCTCGAAAACATCAGGTAGAACTCCCCGTCATCGTCCGTCCGCCCGTAGGCGGGACTGCCCGCCGCCTTGGGACTGTACGTGACGAATGCGCCCTCAACCGGTTCGCCGTCGAGCGTCACCTTTCCCGTCACGTAACCCAGGTCTCCGCGGCCGCAGCCCGCCACCGCCAGGAAAGACAGCGCGAGTAGCGGAAATGCTCTCGCATGCCAAGTAACCCGCATGAATGTTCGTTGCATGATTGCTCCTTCGAGGCGGCGTTCGCGACCTGAGGTCTCACCCGATTCGGATCCGCAAGTCGCCGCGTGACTCGCTTCCCAGCCAGCCGATACGACAATACGAAATCAGAACGAAATGAAATGACGCGTGAAGGGCGAACTCTTAACAGAAAAACAGCAAAATGAGCGGACTCGCAGTTATTCTCCATTGCCCGGCCTGGTCGGAGGCCGGGATGCTGATCCGGGCGTCTGCCAGGCGAGGGCGGCACTCGCCCACACGTCGCGTCGGTCCGGTTCGGCAGGCCTGACCCGAGACAGGCGGCCGTTCGAAGGCTCAATCGGCGGCGTTGGGCGAATTGGGGCAGTAGGCCCTTGGAGTTGCGAGTCCTGTGCGAGGCGAGAATTCGGCAAAATACCTGGTTAAGGTTTTGCTGCCCGAAATCATTCTCTGTTATGCCGAACCAGCTACTTTCGAGGCACGAAACGACGATGGACGAGGACACGCTGCAGGTCCAGTCGGCGTTTGTACAGTGCGTGCCAGACCTGAGAGCGTTCGTTGAGGCCATCGTGACGGATTTCAGCCTGGTCGATGACGTCATTCAGGAGACGTTTCTGACCGTGACTCACAAGTCGCACGAGTTCCGGTCCGGTACCAATTTCTGGGCCTGGGCCTGCGCCATCGCGCGAATCAAGGCGGTGGAGTGCGTCCGGCGCCGCCGATACGGGCCTCAGCCTCTACGGGATGAAGTTCTGGAGGCGCTGTGCGCTGCACAACCCGAACCCGAAGACGACGAGACGCGGCACCGCCTGCTGGCCCGTTGTCTGGCGGAGTTGTCTCCGGCTTCACGTCGAGTCATTGAGTTGCGCTATTCGCAGGCGCAATCGCCGGCGCAAATCGCCTGGCTTCTGAACCGGCCCACGGAGTCGGTCTATGTATCGCTTTCCAGGGCACGCAAGGCTCTGCGGGAATGTATCTCTCGTCGGCTCAGTCATTCGCTTTTGGGATAGCTGATGGACGTGTTGAGAATCGAGCACCTGTTGGACCGTTATCTCGACGGCGCGTTGACCGACGCTGAGCGAGGCGAGCTGGAAGCGGTGTTGCTCGCGTCAGCCGAGGCCCGCGAGATATTCTGGCAGCGGACGCGGTTTCATTCGTTACTGCGGGGTCACCTCCAGGGTCATTGGGGGATGCGACTGACGGGCAGGCGGGAAACGTCGGGCGCCGAGGTCGAAAGCTGGCTGCAACCGGTTCAGACCACGACCGCGCCTTCCGGTTCTGACCCACGGCGACTGCGCGTCCACCTGTGGATCGCCGCCGGCTGCGTGCTGCTTGGCCTCCTGGCCGGGCTGATGCTCGGTCAGGGCGCGGCAAAAAACGCGAATGATGAACCTCGCGGTGCTGAGTTGACTGAAATCGAGCCGACACCGGCTCTCGAATCGCCGGATATTGAGTCAACAGATCAACCGATCGCCACGCTGGTCTCAACGAGCCCCGATGTGGTCTGGAACAACCTGCACAGCGCGCCGCGGACGCCCGGCAGCGGACTGTCAAAAGGCTGGCTGCGCCTCGATTCGGGCATCGTTGAACTACGCTTCCGCAGCCGTGCTACGGTACTCTTGAAAGGGCCGGCCGCATTTGGGATCGATTCGCCGCTGCGCGGCTATCTCGAGTATGGAACCGTCGGCGTTCATGTGCCGGATGGCGCACGGAACTTCGCCATCGGTACGGCAGCCATGGAAGTCGTCGATCTCGGGACGCGGTTCAATCTGAAGATTGACCGGAATTCCGGCGAGGCCGCAGTCGAGGTCGTCGAAGGGCTGGTCGACCTGCACCTGGATGGCGAAGGGGCGTTGCGCCGGATTCAGTCGCTCCCGGCAGGCCGGTCTGCGGTGGTGAGCACCGGGGGCGAAGTTGTCAGCATCACAGGCGAGCCGATCGATCCCAGGCACCAGAACACGTCGCGGCTGCTCGCCCACTGGAAGCTGGACGATGCCTTCGATGATGATCGTGTTGCCGACTCGTCTGGTCACGGGCTGCATGGAACGTTCAAAGGGGGCAACCGGGCGACGTCGCTAAACGGCAAAGTTGGGGGTGCGCTGGATCCGGGGGAGACCGGATTTGTTGATTTGAGCCAACACGTTCGGGTACTCACGGGGCCTCCCGCGTTTACATTGACCGCCTGGGTGCGCGACCCGGGCCACCTCGGCCACGTCGTGTTCTCGGTTACGGATGGCACTACCCTGGACCGCGTCCAGTTTGGAGTGCTGAGCAATATGCTCTATTACGGCTGGCAGAAGGGCAGGCAGAGCGTGCAGAGCGACGCCGACCAGTTCGATTTCGTAGCAGCGCGCGTCGGCGAGTGGCAACGTGGTCGCTGGTATCAGATCGGCGTTTCAGTCAGTGGTGGCACGCTGATACTCTATCGTGACGGGCAAGCGGTGATCACGCCGCAGTCATTCGGAAAATTGCTCGGGACTCGCGTCCGGGCGCCAATCGATATCGCTCGGCCGAAATACGCATGCCTTGGCGACCTCATGCTTTCGGATCGCGCGACGGGCCACTTTCTGGACGCGCCGATCGACGACGTGCAGTTCTACGGTCAGGCGCTCGACGAACAAGCCATTCGGTTCCTTTTCGATCATCCGGGGCAGACATACTCCGGTCGAGGGCCTTCGCGCGCTCCGAGTCACGAGTAGCTGCAACGGCAGCAGCTCAGCATTTCCGGCAGACATCCCTGTCCCCGGCTTACTGCGTCGGCGGCCAATTCGGCGATCCAGGCCGGAGCCGCCGCGCCCAGAGCCTGCGCGGAGTGTGGTCCGGTGCGGGGCACGGGCTGATTGTTTCGTGGGCATGAGCATTCTTCGGACGGTGTTTTTTCAAATCCTTTCTTAGAACCACAAGATCTGGAAGGGGGGCAAGGTGACTATGCGACTCAGGGCGCTGGCAATCGGACTCGCGATGAGTTGTGGCCTCTGGACAGCCGAAGCGCGGGCAGCCGAACAGGTTGTGCTCGAAGACGGCTTCGACACCGAGGGAAAGCTGTCGCGGGGCTGGACCGCGATGGAAAACGTCGACGCGGCGCGCGACGTGAAGGATGGCCATCTGTTGCTGTTGAACGACTCGAAAAAGACTAAAAGCGCCACGCATGTGAACGTTCAGAATACGCGGACCAAATCGGGCAATATCGCCCTCGAGGCCAAGTTCGACGACTTCGTGCCCAACGACAAGTGTCGCAGCGAGGTGAACATCAGCGGCACCTCAGTTCCGGGCACTGCCGTGGTGATCAACCGCATCTCGCTGGGAGATAAGCAGGTTCTCGAATTTCAGGTAGTCGCTCGTGGCAAGTCGATGGTTCAGAAGGCAATACCCTATCCAGGCAAAACGATGGTGCTCAAAGTTCAGGTCAATGCCGGGACCGGGGAGGTGCGCGGGTTCTTTAAGGAGAAACCCGATGAGCAATATAAGGAGATGCCTGGAAGCCCGTTTGCGTCGGACGCATTCAAGAAGGACGCTTACAACTCGGTTGTCATGACGCATCATTTCGGCGACGGCGAGCCCGCCTCAGTCAGGGTGGACTGGGTTAGGATCACCGGTCCCGACGACAATGCGTTGTCGAAGGCCAAAAGCAAAACGTTGGACCACTCTGAGAAGAGTGCGCTGGTCCTCGCCGCAACCCGCCAATGACGCTGCTTTCACCGCGCCGATGTTGCGCGTAGCGAGCACGCAGAAAGGAACGTCATGAATACAAATGTGAGACAGAACCTGCCAGGAGCAGTACACTCGCTGCTCGTAAGGACGCAGTTCGTGACGGGCTCGTTGCCCTTGTGGGTGATTCTCGTCGTGATCGGAACCCCACTGGCTACCCGCGCAGAGGGCCAGAAGTCGGTGCGACACGTTGAGCCACTCAGTACGACTTATCTGCTTTGCGACTACGCTCAGGTGGCTGGCCAGTTGGACTATAACAGTACGTACCACTGGATCACGAAGTGGAGTGATGCGAATGATTGCGCCACCTGGCACGTCGTCGTACCCGAACCAGGCGATTATCGCCTTGAAATAACGTATTCCTGTGCCCCCGGCTCAGCAGGCTCGGAATTCGAGGTCTCTGCCGGTGACAGCACAGTCACCGGCACGGTGGGCGAGACGACCGGATGGCTCGATGGTTGGAGGAATTTTGAAAGAGTTCCGGTAAACGGCATTCTGCGTTTACACCCTGGTACCAGTACGATCACTCTCCGCGTGACCAAAAGGCCACTTTTAGCAACCGATGCGATGTCTTTTCACGCCTTGGAGCTGATTCCTCTGTCTCAGGAGGCAAAGGCGGCCATGGCGGCTGCCGATGCCAGAGCCAGGGCGATGCGTGGCAAGACAGATTGGTTCGTCAAAGCGGGATACGGCTTGATGTTTCACTGGACCACTCGGACGTGCCCGCAGCGTGGAAGTGCGAAGGCTTTCCCGGACGCCGTGCGTGATTTTGACGTGAATGCGTTCGCCAAAATGGCGGAGGAAACAGGCGCCGGATACGTGATGTTCTTTTCTTCTCACGCTGACCAGTTCTGGCCCGCTCCGATCCGCGCGGTCGAGAACATCCTTCCGGGACGCACGTGCACACGTGACCTGATTGCGGAACTTGCCGACGCGCTCGGTGCCCGAGGCATCAAGCTGATGCTGTATTACATTCCGAGCGACATATTCAAATCCAATGAAGCCCAGTTTTACGATGCGTTCGAAAGCATTCTGACGGAAGTCGGCGAGCGGTATGGCAATAAGCTTGCCGGCTATTGGTTCGATTTTGGGCAGCCCACGGCGCCATTCGAACGGTTGGCCAGAGCCGCCAAAGCCGGCAATCCTGATCGCATTATCACCTGGCAGAGCTGGGTGTATCCCAAGCTTACGGAGTTTCAGGATTACTACGGCGCCGAGTATGGCGGTTCTTTGATCATCCCGCCTGACGGGTATTTTGATGAGGGAGGCCCCAACGCCGGGCTGTTGGGACATGCCACGGTGTTTATCGACGATCCCTGGATACACGATCAGCCGAACGTCGACATCGCGCCGCCGATATTTACAGGCAGCCAGCTTACCGACTATGTCAAACGATGCATGGAAAAGGGCATCGTGGTGACACTCAATCCCGGGATCTACCAGGACGGCACAATTTCGCCAGCGACATTGGACGTTCTGAAAGCACTCCAGCAGGAGATCAGACGGCGGTAATTGACGCAGCGAAGGGTGAGGTCGCCCGGTTCTGCCGCGGCGCGGCTAGTCCTCCATGATCTCCTGTTCTTTGCCCTCTGCGAGGCTATTGACCTTGGCCTCGTACGTCTTCGTGAATTCCTGCACCTGTTCTTTGAGCTGGTCGCGCTCGTCTTCGGTGCAGCCCTTGTCCTTCTGCAACTGGTCGGCGTGCTTGTTGCCGTCGCGCCTCACGTTGCGAATCGCGACTCGGGCTTCTTCGGCCAGTTCCTTGACGCGGGCCGCAAGCTGTCGGCGGCGCTCGGTGGAAAGCGGCGGAACATTGATGCGAATCAGGCGGCCGTCGGAGTTCGGCGTCAGGCCCACTTCGCTCGACTGAATCGCCTTGACGATGTTGCTGATGGCGCTGGCGTCGAAAGGGCGAACGACAATCTGCTTCCCCTCTTGCACCGTGATGCTGGCCATCTGCTTGATGGGGGTTTGCGAGCCGTAGTAGTCAACGCGGATCGAATCAACCAGCCCCGGGGTGGCCCGCCCCGTGCGGATACCCTGCAATTGCCCCTGAAACACTTCGACCGCCTTTTCCATACGCTCTTCGGTGTCGAGAATAATTTCGTCCTGGTTCATGGGGAGACCTCACAGGGCGGGTAAATTCGGCGGTAGATAATGCAGTTTCAGGAAGACAGTTGACCGGCTTTACCCGGCGTCCGGCCTGGCCTGGGCCATTTGCGCTGCCGGCAAGACCCGGCTGCCGATGCGTTCGCCGGCAATCACGCGTTCGATATTGCCCGAACGGTGGTAGTTGAACACGATGATCGGCAAATGATGCTCTTTGCAATGATGAATGGCCTGCGCGTCCATAAACTGCAGGTTCTTCTGCAGCACCTCATTGTAGCTGACGTCAGAATAGCGCACGGCATGCGGGTTTTTCTTCGGGTCTTCGGCGTAAATGCCGTCAACCTGTGTGGCTTTGAGCAATACATCGGCGTCGATCTCGCGCGCCCGCAGCGCCGCCGCCGTGTCGGTCGTGACAAACGGGCTGCCGGTGCCGCCCGCCAGGATCACGACGCGCCCTTTTTCAAGGTGCCTGATGCAGCGGCGTCTGATGAACGGCTCGGCGACCCCTTCCATGCGAATGGCCGTTTGCAGCCGCGTGGGAACACCCACCGCTTCAAGCGCGTCTTGCAGCCCCAGCCCGTTGATGACGGTCGCCAGCATCCCCATGTAGTGGGCCGTCGCGGGATTGATCGCGCTCGAGACGGCCGAGAATTCGCGGCCGCGAAGAATGTTTCCTCCGCCGACGACGATCGCCAGTTGCACGCCTGCGGCGACCACGCGCTGCACCTGCTCGGAAATCGAGCCGATGGCCGCCATGCTGATTCCCTGTTCGCCGGCGCGCGAAAAACTTTCGCCCGACAGCTTCAACAGTACGCGGCGGTAGGCTGGCGTGAAGGGCTGGCCGGGTGATTCCGTGCCGGTAGACATTGAAACCTGCCTTGCACGTACGGCGCGACGCCCGATCGGCGCGGACGAAGCGCTGGAATGGAGATCAAACGTCAGGGCGTTCCCAGTCGCCAGCGAATGAAAGCGACGGCGGTCAACCCGACGGCGGCTAATGCCTGCGCCACGGTTTTCTTGTCGTCCTTCACGAAGGGCTGGGCGACCAGCACCCCTTCGTTGTTGTAATACGTTCGCAGCTTCCCTTCGACGATTTTCTCGACGATGTTGTCGGGCTTGCCGCTCTTCTTCGCTTCTTCGAATTCTCGCGCCTTTTCTTTGGCGACCGCCGCAGGGTCGAGATGTTCGGGCAGGCACACCGCAGGGTTCAAGGACGCCACGTGCATGGCCACGTCGCGCAGCACATGGGCGGTGGCGTTGGCGCCCGTGGCTTGAAACAGTACGCCAACCTTGCCGTCGTGGTGGGTATACGCGGCGGCGGGGCCGGCAATTCTGGCAATTCGCGAGATCACGATGTTCTCGCGAATCTTGTTCAAGACCTCTTCGTGCAGCTCGCGAAGCGTCGTTCCCGGCCGGTCAGGGCAGGGCTGCGCCAGCAGTTCTTCGGGAGTCTTTGCACCGGGGCCGCCCAGCAACTGGCGCGTCAGCTCCTGGCAGAGAAACTGAAAATCATCGCTTTTGGCCACCGGCGCTGTCTCGCACTGCACCTCGACCATCACGGCGGCCGAACCATCGGCAGCGGCCAGCGTCGCGACGCGGCCTTCAGAAGTCGCCCGGTCGGCGACTTTGAGCTTAAGCCCCTTCACTTTCTCTTTGAGCAACTGTTCGGCCTTCTGCTGGTCGCCGCCGGCCTCGACCAGCGCCTTCTTGCACTCCATCATCGGCAGATCGGTGCGCTCGCGGAGCGCCCGTACGGCTTCGGCTGTGATTTCGGCCATGGCATCATCCTTACAGGTTTTGACGTGAATCTTGCGAGTCGAGGCGATCCCTCGAAGGTACCGCACCGCCCGTACGCGCCAGACGCGATCCGAACCGCGCCCTAACTGACGACGCGACGCGCTGGGGCGATCTACAGCGATGGGATCGGCGCGGGGCCTGGGGCCGGGGGCTCTTCCTTGGGCTTCTCGGGCAGTGTCGCCTTGCCGGTGACCACGGCGTCGGAAAGATGCGCCAGCACAAGGTCGATTGAACGGATGCTATCGTCGTTTCCGGGAATCGGCAGATCGATCAGATCGGGGTCAGAATCGGTGTCGATCAGGGCCACGACTTTGACTCCCAGAAGCCGCGCCTCTTTGACCGCAATCGACTCGCGGCGCGGGTCAATCACCACCAGGGTCTCGGGCAGCCGATTCATGTCTCGGATGCCCGACAGATTGGTAAAGATTTTCTTATACTCGCGCAGTAATGTCGATTGCCGCTTTTTCGAATAGGTGGCGAGCTCGCCACTTTCTTTAAGCCCTTCCAGCTCTTCCAGCCGCTTGAGCCGGCTCCGAATCGTGCGGAAATTCGTCAGCGTACCGCCCAGCCAGCGCTCGTTGACGAAGGGCATGCCGCACTTTCGGGCCGAGTTCTCAATCGGCTCGGCCGCCTGCCGTTTGGTGCCGACAAACAGCACCAGGCTGCCCTGCGAGGCGACGCGCGTCAGATATTTCTTCGCGCGAAGCAACCCCCGCAGGGTTTCTTTCAGATCGATAATATGAATCTGATTGCGGCGTGCGTAAATGTACGGCCGCATTTTGGGGTTCCAGCGGCTCGAGCGATGCCCGAAATGAACCCCCGATTCCAGAAAATCCTTGACGACGATCTCCGCAGTCACGTGCGCGTTCTCCTATCCCCGATCAGGCTCAGGGTGCCGCAATCGAATTAAAGGGTCATGCGAACCGCAGGCCCTTCCACGTGAAAGGCCGTGAAAACCTCTACGGAGGCATCGTATCTGACGAGGGAACATTCGTCAAACGCCGCCTGCGCCCCTCTTCCGTCGCCACCTGTCGAACAACCCTCATGAGTGACTTCGCACTCGGCGAGCGATATACTGCGGTCACCCGCATTTTGGCCCCCCGACCGTCATCACGTCAGACTCAGGCGCTATGAGCCCTCCCACAATCGCTCCGGGCAAAACGCATATCGGCTGGATCGGAACCGGCGTCATGGGGACCAGCATGGTGGGTCACCTCATGAACGCGGGGTTTCACGCCACCATCTACAGTCGTCGCAAAGAGAAGGCCGAGTCTCTGTTGGCGAGAGGGGCCCGCTGGGCTGAGTCTCCCAAGGCTGTCGGGGCGGCCTCGGACGTCGTTTTTTCGATTGTGGGGTTTCCGGCCGACGTGCGCGAAGTGCTGCTGGGCGCCAACGGGGCGCTGGCCGGTTCCAAGCCGGGAAACGTGCTGGTTGACATGACGACCAGCGAACCATCGCTGGCGGTCGAAATCTACCAGGCCGCAAAGAGTAAAGGCGTCTCGAGCATCGATGCGCCGGTTTCGGGGGGCGACGTGGGGGCCAAAGAGGCGCGGCTGTCGATCATGGTCGGCGGCGACAAGCCTGTGGTTGAAGCCCTGGCCCCCTGTTGGAACGCGATGGGCAAGACGATCGTCTATCAGGGGGGGCCGGGCGCCGGGCAGCACACCAAGATGGTCAACCAGATACTGATCGCCTCGGGTATGATCGGGCTGTGCGAAGCGCTTTTGTACGGGTACAAAGCCGGGCTCGATCTGCCGACGGTGCTCAACTCGGTCGGCGGCGGGGCGGCGGGTAGCTGGTCGCTGTCGAACTACGGCCCGCGGATCATGAACAACAATTTCGACCCCGGTTTCTTCGTCGAGCATTTCATCAAAGATATGGGGATCGCGCTCGACGAGTCGCGGCGGATGGGGCTGTGCCTGCCGGGGCTGGCGCTTGCGCAGCAGTTGTATCTGTCGGTGAAGGCGCTGGGGCTGGGCCGCAACGGCACGCACTCTCTGCAACTGGCGCTTGCGCAAATGTCGGGTGTCGACTGGAAAAACAGAAAGCAATCGGGCACACAGTCAATCTAGTGATGTCAGCGACCGTCTGCTGCCCGCTCACGTCGGCGGGCGGGGGCGGTACGGTTTTTGAGTCTACTGCACGATGCCCACTCGAGGTGAACAATTCGCCGGCCTGACCGTGGCCCTGGTCACGCCGTTTCGCGACGGCGCCATCGACGAAGCCGCGTTGAGGCGGCTGGTCGACTGGCACGTCGACCAGGGCACCAATTGCGTAAGCCCCGTGGGCACCACCGGTGAAAGCCCCACGCTGTCGCACGACGAGCACGAACGGGTGATTGCGGTCGTTTGCGAACAGGCGGCCGGGCGCATCAAGGTGATGGCGGGAACCGGCTCCAACAGCACTCGCGAAGCGATTCGTCTGACGCGGTTCGCGCAGAAATCGGGTGCCACCGGGGCCCTGATGGTGGCGCCCTACTACAACAAGCCCACTCAGGAAGGTTTCTACCGGCACTACAAGGCCGTCGCCGACGAAGTCGATCTTCCGATCGTGCTGTATAACATCCCCGGTCGCACGGCGAAAAACATCGAGCCCGAGACGATCGGCAGAATTGCCGAGATTCCGTCGATTGTGGCGATCAAGGAGTCAACGGGGTCGATGGACCAGACTTCGCAAATCCTGGCGCTCACCGACCTGACGGTTCTCTCGGGCGACGACAGTCTGACGTTACCGCTATTGTCTCTGGGCGGGCGGGGCGTCGTGTCGGTCGTCGGAAACATCGTTCCGCGCGACGTGCTCGCGCTGCTTCATGCCTTCGAAGCGGCGAACGTCGGCGAGGCGATTCGCTGGCACCGCCTTTTGTTCCCTCTCTGCCGAGACTTGCTGGGCCTGGCGACCAACCCTATACCAATCAAAACGGCGATGAAGATGCTGGGGCGCGACACGGGAGAATTACGGTTGCCCATGACGGCGCTCTCGGCGGCCGAAGAGCAAAAGTTGGCCGTGACGCTGCGGAGCTACGGGTTGCTGTAGGCCCGTGCCGCGGTTGACGCCTGCGTGCGACGCTTTTGAGCGAGGAGCAGTACTGTGGTCTTCGGCTTTTTCAAGAAGAAAGACGAGGTCGCCGAGCAGGAAGAGATCGAGGTCGAGCCCGTCAGCTTTCTGGGGCCGGTCAACGGGGCCGAAGTGAACCTGAAGGCGCACGCGCGGCTGGTCGAGGCCGGCTTGATTCGCGCCAAAGAGCTGGTCAGTGACGCCTTGTCGCGGCGGGCCGACGCGCTGCGCATCGAGCCCAAGGGGGCGCAGGCGGTTGTCACGCTGTCGGTCGACGGGGTGCCGTACCCGGGCGGCCGGCTTCCCAAGTCTGATGGCCTGGCGGTGACTCAGATGCTCAAGCTGCTCGCCGGGCTCGAGGTGAAAGAGCGTAAGGCAGCGCAGAGCGGGGGAATCAAGGCCGAGTTCGATGGCACCCCGTACGTGATCGACGTGCGCAGCTCGCCACTGCCCGATGGCGAGCGATTGATCGTGCGCGTTCGCAATCAGAAGGCGAAGCTGGAATCGTGCGAAGAATTGGGGATGCCCGAAGACCTGCGGGTCAAACTCCGTGAGTTGTGCAATCGCAAGGGGGTACTGATCGTCACGGGTGTCACCGGCTCGGGCACAACCACCACGCTGTACGCGGTGGTCCGCAATATCGACGCCTACATCTTCACGATCTTGAGCTTGGGCGACACGGGCGGCCGCAAACTCAATCACGTCTCGCCCCTTGAAATCCAACCGGGCGACGATTTTCCGACGACGCTGACGCGCGCGATTCGACGCGAGGCCAACGTGATTTTGTGCGAGCCGCTCAAGGAGGCCGAGACCGCCAGGGTGCTGTTCTCGAAATGCGAAGATTTGTTGTTTCTCACCGAAATGACGAGCAAAGACTGTGCGGCCGCTGCCTTGCAACTGCTGGCGTGGGTCGGTGACCCGCAGCCGGTGGCCGCCGGCCTGCTGGGCATTCTTTCGCAAAAGCTGATTCGGTTGTTGTGCCCCGAGTGCCGGCAGGCGTTTCGCCCGAAGCCCGATTTTCTCAAAAAGCTCGGGCTTCCCGCCGATCTGTCGACCCTGTACCGCAAGGCCGAAGGTGATGCAGGCGGCGCCTGCGAAAAATGCGGCGGGATCGGGTATTTCGGCCGTACGGCCATGTTCGAGTTTCTGGAAATCAACGACGCCATGCGTGAACTGTTGATTTCAGAGCCGAGCGACGCTCAGATTCGCACGCGCATGAAAAAAGACCGTATGCAGACCCTGCATCAAGACGGCTTGCGACTTGTCGCCGAAGGCCTGACCTCTTTCGAAGAACTGCAGCGCGTCTTCAAGCCCGCCGGTTGAATGCAGCGCGTGGTGGGCTGGGTCGAGACGGGCGTCAGTGCGTGCCGTGCAGTTCGATCAGGTCTTTGTCAGCGAGCACGTGGTCGCGCCCGACGCTTTGCCCGTCGTGAACGCCCGAGCCCCAGACCCGCGCGTGCGTCAGCCTGGCCGCCAGGTCTTTGTGAATCCGTTCGGCCAGATCGTCGACGGTGGCGCCGCGCGGCAGAGTGTAGGGCGACTTATAGTCGGCCGGCTTGCCCGGGGCCTTGGTATACACGCGAATCACGTCGAGCATCTGGTAGATGCGGTCGCGCAGCGCCGTTTTTGATTCCTCGGCATCGAACTCGACGGCCAGTTTGTCAAAACGGCCCGGCACCATTTCTTCGAAGAACGCCAGACGGTCGGCACAGCTTGAATCGGCGGCCCGCGTCGCCACCACGAGCGTGGCCACCTTCACCTGCGAGAAATCGTCGTCTGCGAAACCAGATTCGCGAGCGAGCCGCGTCTTGCGCGCGTCGAGCTGGCTGAGCACCTCGGCAGTCTGGTCTGGCGCGTCGTCAGAGCTGCCGTCGAAACACAGAATCGCCGCATCGGCGACGCGCACCAGATTGGGAAGATAGGCCTCGAAGTACGTATCGGTGATCGGCGGGGTATCGATCAACTGCACGGTCACATCGTCCCAGGGCATCATTCCGGGTTGGGGTTCGCGCGTGGTGAACGGGTAGGGGGCGACTTCAGGCTTGGCGGCCGTCAATTCGGCAACTAGGCGGCTCTTGCCCGCGTTGGGCCCACCCAGAACGATGACCTGCCCCGCCCCCTGGCGCGGAAACCGATAACTCTTGGATTTTTTCGGGGCGGCTTTTTCCGTGGCCAGTTCGGCGCGAGCTTCTTTAAGCCGCGTTTTCAGGTCCGACTGCACCTTCTCCGACGCCTTGTGCTTGGGGAGCAGCACGAGCATCTTTTCGAGACACTCGATCTGCTCCTGAGGCGTCTGGGCGCGCCGATATTCTTCTTCGGCTTTGCGGTACTGCGGTGTCGCGTTGACGGCCATAGACCTGGGTCCAGTTGTCAGAAGGGCGCGCGATCGTACGTTACATCGTTTGCCCCAGCACCTGCGCGACCTTCCGACAGGTTTCGATCGTGGCGGCGAACGCGGCCGGCGTGAGCGTTTGCGCACCGTCGCTGACCGCCTTCGACGGGTTCGGGTGTACCTCGATAATCAACCCGTCGGCGCCGGCGGCCACCGCCGCGGCCGACATGGCCGGCACCAGCGACGCGATGCCCGTGCCGTGGCTGGGGTCGACAACGATCGGCAAATGGGTCTTCTCGCGCAGGTAAGGTACGGTCGCCAGGGGGAGCGTAAACCGCGTATGCGTCTCGAACGTGCGGATTCCTCGTTCGCACAAGATTACGTCACGGTTGCCCTGGTCGAGAATGTATTCGGCCGCCAGCAGAAACTCTTCGATCGTCGCCGAAGGTCCTCGCTTCAACAGCACCGGCTTGCGCGTTTCGCCCACCGCCTGCAACAGGTGATAGTTCTGCATGTTGCGAGCGCCGATCTGCAGCACGTCGGCGTAGCGGCAGACGAGGTCGACGTGATGCGGCGTCATCACCTCGGTGACGACCGCCAGCCCGGTCGCCTCGCGGGCCTCGGCCAGCAACTCCAACCCACGTTCCTTCATTCCCTGGAACGCATACGGGCTGGTACGGGGTTTGAAAGCCCCGCCGCGCAGTGCCGTCGCCCCCGCCTGCTTCACCTCGTCGGCAACCGCCAGAATCTGCTCGCGGCTTTCAACCGAACAGGGGCCGGCGATTACCCCGATCCGGCCGCCTCCCACCGTGAGGCTGCCTACGGTGATCACGGTCGGCTCGGGCCGTGTCTCTCGGCTGGCGATCTTGTAAGGAGCCAATATGGGCATCACGTTTTCAACGTCGTCGCAAGCCTGCAATTCTTCTTTGACCCCCGCCGGCTCGGGGCCGGTGGCGGCGATCACGGTACGCTCGACGCCCACGATGACATGGGGTTTCATTCCGAGTTCTTCGACCCGCCGGATCATGCGGTCGATCATTTCAGGTGACGCGTGTGCTTTCATGACGACGATCATTCGAACCTCGGCAAGAGAAAAATAAGGGGCGGCATTCAGAATCGGGGGGCGACGCGCCCTGTATTAAAAACAAAACCGGCCCTGAAATCACGGGGACTTCAGGGCCGGTGTGTCGTTTCAGCTTGTTCGGACGAGAGTCTACACCTCCGCCGGCTGCGTCGGGCCCCGATTTCCCCAACGGGGGTATCGGAAGTAGAACGCATACCACCACCGGCCAAATGGCTGCTGGCAGCAAGTCGCTCGATTCCGATGCGGAGACGACGACACGACGAACCTCACGTTCCGATCAACTCGGCATGTCTGCTGTAGATACGCAACAGGTCGCCGAGACCACTGAACAAGTCCTGGAAAGGCAAGGCGAAAAAAATCGCTTGCTCCAGAGACGGTTTTGCCGTGGCTGCCTGACTGACCGTCGAATCATTCCGATTCAACCTGTCGGAAACGCAGCCCGTCAACTGCTGTCAGGCAGTCCACCTCTGGCTGGTACGACATAACATAAACTGAACCACCTCCTTTCCAACGGGGACCTGCCGATTTCGGCGAGACCAGCCCCACCTACTGCCGGCGAAATTGTCCAGTCGCGTCACGTTGCACGCGACACCGATGTATGCGCTATCCTATTTCCCGCACCCGCGCGTCGTCAATTGCGGTTCACGAGAAAATTCACGCGCAGCCCACCTGCGGCGGCACATCATAAGGCGCCTATTGGTTTTTCGGCGAAGTTCCGTGTTCACGCCGTGTGAAGAAATAACGAACTGCGCCTGGAATGCGCCCGGAAAAAACCGTGCCCGACCCGATGACGTCGCCTTTTCGGCGGCCTCGCGGGAACGCTTTGGGTTGCCTCCACGCCCCGCCCAACCGGAACGGTCGTTTGCCGGACGATCAACCTGCGGTAATACGAGCGGCCCGGCTCTTAAGAACCGGGCCGCGCTCGTCACGATCCATCGGCGGAAACTTCCAGGTCAGGCAGACTACCATCGGCAACCATTGCCGTAGGGTTGGTAGTATCCCCCGTAGACATTCCCGAACCCGACGCTGAAACCGGGTGAGCCGACGAAAAAGCCGGGTTGATAGGCCGGTGCGTAGTATCCGCGGCGCGGGCCTCCCCAGCCATAGCCGTATCGCGGACCATAAAACCCGCGTCCGCCGCGCCAGCCCGGGCCGCCATGTGCATTGGCTTTGTCGGCAAATCCAAACAGGCCCAGACTTCCCACCACCGCCGCCAGAATCAGAAACCGCTTCATTGCATGCTCCTTGTGTCTTGCCTTGTCCCTTGGGTCATCTCGCGGGTGTTCAGGCCCCCGATCACGAGTGCTGGAGAAAAGCAAGCGCGATGCCATTGCTGTCACTGACGCAAACGGTGCGACACAACTCATTCGGCGATATGATCTTGAGAAACTGAATTGGGGCGAGAAGTGAATTTCGTAGCCGTCAATCCCGGCGTCGGAATCGCGACGGGTGATATCGAAATGACGGCGCGGTCTGAGCGTGTTCAGCAAACTCTGCCGGGGTCGTTCATCCATCGCCTGCTCGCCAGCGTTATTGAAATTGAAGTCGTGCCCGTACGACCACCTGCTGATCGGTGGCGTCTGGCGTATAATGGGGGCGACTCGAACGAAGTCTGAATTGGTCAGCAAAAAACGTAAGGAGAATGCCCGAGTGGACCCGACTTACTACCTGATGCTGGCCCCCGCTTTGATTTTGATGTTCTGGGCCCAACACCGTGTTCAATCGGCCTATGCGCGGGGGATGCAGATCCCGGCGCCACTCAGCGGGGCCGCAGCCGCGCGTTACGTTCTCGATCAGGCGGGGTTGAGCGACGTTCAGATCGAAGAAACGCACGGTCACCTCTCAGATCATTACGACCCCCGGCACCGGGTGCTGCGGTTGAGCAGCGAGGTGTACCACACGCAGTCTTTGGCGGCTGTCGGTATCGCCGCACATGAAGCGGGGCACGCGCTGCAGCATGCACACAATTATCTGCCGCTATCGCTGCGCAGTGCGTCTGTTCCCGCGGCCACCGTCGGGCCTTGGTTGTCGATCGTGCTGTTGATTCTGGGCGCCCTGATGCACAGCAGTGCGATGATCTGGGGCGGGCTGGCGCTGTTCGGCGGGATGCTGTTCTTTCAGCTCATTACGCTGCCGGTCGAATTCGACGCCAGCAACCGGGCTAAAGCCGCGCTCGCGAATCTGAACATCGTCGATCACGACGGCGCGCTCGTCGTGCGCGACGTGCTGAATGCGGCCGGGTGGACGTATGTCGCCGCGGCGCTGCAAACGCTGATGCAGTTTCTGTACTACGTGCTGCGCTTCGGCGGCGCGGCCAGCAGCGATCGCGACTGAAATCAGCCGCCAAGCGACCCAAGAATCACAGTGCGGCTGAGCCGCAATTCAGTCGGATGAAATACGCTGGCTGTGTCGAGGCGGAAAAATTGCCGCTGTGCCGCGATCGGGCTACCGCTGTCGCGCCAGCGTCTGAAAAGCGTCGTACCGCGCTCGAATCTCGGTGACGCTGTCGCCGCCGAATTTTTCGACGAACGCCTGGGCGACAGTGAAGGCCACGACGTTTTCGACGATCACGCTGCACGCCGCCAACGCACACACGTCACTGCGCTCGTAAGCCGCGCTCTCGGCCTCTTTGCTGGCGAGATTGATTGACGCCAGGGGCCGTCGGAGCGTGCTGATCGGCTTCATCGCCGCCCGGACGACGAGCGGCTGGCCGTTGGTCATGCCGGCTTCCAGGCCGCCGGCATTGTTCGTCGGGCGTACGTACCCCAGGCCAGGTCGCTGGGCCTGCGACGCGTCGTATGAAATTTCGTCGTGTACCTGCGACCCCGGGCGGCACGCCGCCTCAAACCCCAGCCCGATCTCGACCCCCTTGATCGCCTGCACGCTCATGACGGCCTGCCCCAACAGGCCGTCAAGCTTGCGGTCCCACTGGGCATGGCTGCCCAGGCCGAACGGCAGATTTACCACCTGAACTTCGACGATGCCTCCCAGCGTGTCACCCTCGGCGGTCGCCTGGTCGACGCGGGCCACAATTGCGGCGTCGGCGTCGGGATTGAGAGTGTACATCGGGCTGGCGTCGCGCAGGACGCGCAGCTCGTCGATCGACCCGGTACGCGGCGGCGCAGCGATCTGTTCAAGCTGCACGACGTACGCGAAGACGTTGATCCCGAATTCCGCCAGAAGCTGTCGCGCCAACGCGCCGGCGGCGACGCGCGCCGCTGTCTCACGGGCGCTGGCACGTTCCAGAATTCCCCGGATCGGCGCCAGGTATTTGACGGCCCCGGTGAGGTCGGCGTGGCCGGGCCGCGGCCGCTCGACGTCTTTGAGCCGTTCGAGTTTGGCGTCGCGGTTGGCGACTGCCAGGCTCACCGGGCTGCCCAGTGTCGTCTCCTGCCAGACGCCCGAATACAACTCGACCGTGTCGCTTTCCAGCTTCTGCCGGCCACCCCGGCCATATCCCCCCTGACGGCGTTCCAGCTCGCGATTGATGACCGCCGGATCGACCTTCAAACCTGCGGGAAAACCATCAACGACGGCCAAGAGCAGCTTGCCGTGCGATTCGCCCGCCGTCAGGAACCGCAACATAAGCGTCCACTCGAGAGGGCAATAAAAAACCCACAACGACCGTAACACAATCGCCTGGAACAGGCCAGAGGCCGCCTCAGAAACGAAAGCACCCGCGGCAACCGAAGCTGCCGCGGGCGACCATCGCAGAGCGGGCCAACGCTGCGGATGGCACCTTGATTGTACGGACTGGCCCAGGCGCTGATGACGGGTAAATCCCCCACGGTCACCGTATTTGTCGATCGGAACCCCCCGTCGCCGTCATCCGCCCCCAAACAGCTCGCGGCGGTTGGCATCAGACAACAGCGGCGCTTGAAGCCGAATCGGGTCGCCGATCGATTTGAACAAGAGGTCGCCATGCCCCAGAAGTTTTTCGGCCCCCGCCTGGTTCAGCAACATCCGCGATTCGACGCTCTTGCCCATCTTCAGCCCCACCCGCGTCGGGATGTTGGAATCGAGAGGGCCTTTGATCGTATCGCGGCTGGGTTCCTGCGTGGCGAGTATCAGATGGATACCGGCAGCGCGGGCCTTGGCGCCCAGGCGGCAGATGTGCTGTTCGATCTGCTTTCGCTCGTCGCGATCGCGGCTGATCAGATCGCGATACTCGTCGCACACGCAGACGATTCGTGGCAGCGGCCCGGCCGATTTCGCAACCCGCTGTGAAAACGAGTCGACCCCCTCGAACTCGCGATACCGACGGTCCATCTCGGCGACAAGTCGGGCCAGAGTGTCGGCGGCAGGCTGTTCGTCAGGAAAGACGAGCGGCTGCCACAGAAACGCGGAATCCCGCAGGGCGTGAAACGCGTTTCGCTTGGGGTCGATCACGACGAGGCACAGGGTGTCGGGCGTGTTCGTTGCGATCAGGCCCGCGACCGCCAGGCGCAGCCATTCGCTCTTGCCGCTGCCTGTCGTGCCGGCCACGAGCAGATGCGCGTGCTCGGGCCTGGCCAGGTCTGCACAGACGAGATGACCGAACAGGTCGACCCCGACCGGAACCAGCGATCCGCCGAACCCGCCCACCGCCCGCGGCAGCTCGGCACGAATGTCATCGAACCAGATGGTTATGCGGTCGGGGCGCTGCACGTCAATCATCAGTCGCCCATTATCGCGCGAAATAAATGGTTCGGCTGCAAGCTGCAAGCGCACCTGCAATTCCGCAGCGCGCCTCTCGACGGCTTGCACTTTCGTGCCGCGTCCCAGCGTGATCGGGAACCGGATGAAGGCCGGCCCGGCGATCGCCGGATGGTCGAGCGAAACGCACACCCCGTACTCGGCCAATGTGGCGACCAGGCCCCGGCCCAATTGCATGTGTGCGTCGGTTGGGGGGTTGGCGACCCGCGCCGGCGCCGATGGAATTACAGGGCCCAGACGTGCGTCTGCCGGTGCGAGCGAGGCGCCGGCAGGCGCGACAGACGCTCGATCAACCCCCGCCAGTTCGCCGATCAGGTTAATCAATCGCTTTTTTGCTGTGCCAAGTTCCGCAGCCGAAAACAACCGCTCGTGCCGCTCGGGACGAAAGCTCACCAGGGCCAGTGTCCCGGCGTCGTGTGAATCTGCGGCCGCTCCCTCGGGGCGCTCGCCAGCCGCCGAGATTAACAGGTGATACAGGCACGCCTGCCCCAAATCAGCTTCGGGCGACGTCTGCCCGAGCTTGAGCTCGATGGCGCACCAGGCGCCTGTTCCGGACATTCGCACAATGGCGTCGGCGACCCCTACCAGCCGCACACTGTCGGACCAGGCCGGTTCGCGCAGCACGCACGTCAGGGGCACTTCGGTCGCAATCCAGTCAGACAGCGCGAGCCAGGGAACCGGCGGCGGCGAGCGCCGAGACGGGCGTTCGGGGCGCATTCCCCACGCCAATTCGGCCAGCCAATGGCAGGCCTGCTGCATTGCCTGCCAATACGCCAGTACCTGCGGGGCAGACTCGTGCAGTGACGCCAGACCTTTCGTCAGCCGCGGACCGACTATTTGCGAATAGACGTCGTGAACCAGCGCGTCTTTCCACAGGTCGAGTTTGGCGTCAATTTCGCCCAGCCGGGCCAGGGGGCCCGCACCCGATTCATTGTCGACGAGAAACGCCAGGCCATCGTGAAACCATTGGCCCAAGACGGCCGTCGACGGCGCGCCATCGCCCAGCGCCCTGGATCCTCCCGCCGCCTGATACAGCGCCTGACGTACCTGGCTGACAGTGATTGCGACGGGCATGATCTGGCCTTGTGCCGATTGGTCGTCAATTTGCCGAATAGGTCGTCTCGACGGCGCGAAATACGATTTGCGGCGGCTCGCCGATCAACCGGAAATGGGACGGATGCCGCCCGACAGCCGCCACCAGGTCGTCGCTCGATCGCCCCAGCGCCTGCGCCGCCTCGGTCAGCGGCATCAGGTGCCGATCGGTCAACAGCGCGCTGAGCGCTTCGATCGCCATCGCGTCGTCGTCGGTTGGAGCGCCTCCTGCCGCGCCCCAGAGCGCCTGGGCCGAAAGCTCACGCAGCGACTCGGGCAAGTGCGCAGCCAACCATTCGGCCACGGATTGAGGGGCAACAGGTTCCCCACGGCACGACAGGTCACCCGACTTGGCGTCCGACAGCAATTCGCGCAGCGCATCGAGCGCCGCGAGTGCCTCCACCGCGGGAAAGACGATTTCGGCCCCCTGTTCCTCGAGCTGCGCCAGGTATTGCCTCGCTTTGTCGGCTCCCTTGGTCAGCGGAACCCGCACATCCTCGACAATAACCAGCCGCGCGAGCCTTTCGCCGGTGAACTGGGTTGTCAGCCGCCTGAGCCTCGCCGCGCGGCTGGTCATGTTCGGTTGAGCGCAAACGCTCAGGCCCGAGCGCCCCGCGGGCGTCTCGAAAACAAGCGACACGTCCGGAAGCTCCAAATCGCGGACCTGCCGCGCTTCCGGGGCGATCACGCTGACAAGCAGCGGCAAACCGTGCCGCACGATCTCTTCGGTTCGATCGGGCGTGTTGGCGGCGAGCCTCTGTTCAACCGACGTGGTCCAGCGGTCTTCGAGGAAACCGGCAACAGACCCGGGGGCGACCGGGGCCGGCGACGGAGGCGGTGGGTCAACCGGGCCGCGGGCGCGAGTGTCGTACTTCTCGGCGCAGGCGTTGAGCAGCCGTCGCGGCGACACCCCTGCGCCCCCCAGCAGGTCATCGAGTTCGCGCCGAGTCAAAGGCCAGCACGAGTCGCGGGACGCGGCCGGAGGCAGAGACCCAGTTGCCGCCGTGCGGCGGCTGGCGATCAACTTCTCGGCCTGAACGTGCCTGAGCGGGTCGAGCGAGAGTGCGCCCAGGGAAGTCATTCGATCGTAGTCGGCTCCGCGCGCTCGATCCTTGAGTTCGCCGTAGAAAGTCGACTGAACGCACGAAATCGACAGCACGTTGGTCGTGCCGTCGTGAAGAGTGCTTACGAGTTGACCGAAAGCAAACAGCGCCTCGCGGTCTCCCGGGGCCATCTGCAGCGCCTCGACCTGATCGAAACTGAGGACGATTGGCAGGCCGTTTCCGGCGAGGCGGCACAACATCAGCACGATTCTGCGTGATTCGTCTTCGCGGTCGTCGTCGGTCCCCTCGGTCTGTTCGAGATCGAGCCGCGCGAGCGCCGCCTCAGGCAGCGAATCGCCGGCCAGCCACGCCCTCAGGTCGCGGCGATGCCTGCCGAAAGCGATGTGCCTGAAGGCGACGTCGGTGTTGCGGTCGAGATCGATCCGGGTGGCGATCTCCTCGAGGGCTTCGATCAATCCCTCGGGCTGCTGGTCGAGCATGTATTCGTACCAGCGTTCGAGGTCTCCCTCGGCCGGTCGGACTTCCGCCAGCCGATGAAAAAGAATGCGCTCGAACTGCGTGTGCCCCGCCGCAACCGGGCGAAACCAGTCGTCGACCATGGTGCGGCGCAGGGCGCGCCAGATCATCCGGGGGCTCGTTTGCAGGCGCACCCAGACGTACAGGCATTCTTCGCGAGTTGTGGCCGAGGGCTCGCGCGGCGTCAGTCGGCCGCGCAGCCGGCTGAGCAAGTGCGTTTTGCCACTGCCCGCTTCGCCGTGAATCACCAGCCCCGCCGAGCGCCGCGCCTGCCGCACGTGCGCGATGCCACGCAAGCATTGCTCGAACACCTCCCCGTGAATGTCGGGAACATGGGCCCGCGGGTCGTCCCAGGCGCTGGCCACGATGGTTTCGCGAAACGGATTCACCGCCAAACCCTCCTCGTGCCTCTATTCGCGGCTCTGCCTGATTGCCATTCCGACAAAGTAGGTGCCCTGGCCGTCGGTGACCAGCTCTTCGCGTTCGAAGGCACTGAGACTCGCTGCGAAATCGTGCCGGTGCAGCGACAAGCGCCCCTGCCGCGCCAACTCCAAAACCAGTCCATCGAACTGCACCTTGTCGAGATTCGCCGCCCGCCGCAGTGCGCCCGCGCCGACCAGGGCGCCGCGCTCGGCCCCGGCGTCGAGTCGTTTCATCAGCGCCAGCAGGTCGACCTTCGCAGGCTCCTTGTCGGGCTGGGTGGCGCCGCGCAGCGACGCTGCGCCATCGAGCGGAACGCCGGCCGATGCGACAAGCTCAACCAGCGCGCGCCGCAATTCGTCGCGCGGCACGCGGGCCGCCCTTAGCTGCTCGACAACCTTCTGCAATTGTGTCGCTACGTCGTGCAGATAGGCGGCCGGCGCAGGAGGCCGGCTGCCCAGCAATTCTGTTTTCGACTTGCCGATCGGCGGGTGGCGATAGACCGCACCCTCAGCCATCAACCGCTGCAGAACCTGCTCGAAATGCTCGTCACTCAACCCGCGGGCTGCCTTCTTGAGTTTCGTCGCCGTCTGCGGCCCGTGCGCGTCGAGCGCTTTGAGCAGGGCCAGCCGCCCGAATGCCGCGTGATCCCGGTCCCAATAACGCGGGCCCCCTTTTGCTGTCGCCGGCGCAAATTTGTGCAGCGTGTGTTTCGACGCCAACTCAGCCAGGATTTGCTCAAGTTCACGCCGGGCGGCCTTGAGAGGGCCTGTCAATTGGCGAGCGATCTGGCTTGCCGTAAGCGGCGCGTCGGATCGCCGGATCGCATCGAAGGCAGCGGCCCTGGTGAGTGCGCCAACATCTTGGTGCCAATAGAGCGGCCTGCCCTTGGCCGTTTTTGGCGGAACGACGAACAACCTGCCAGCCGCAACGAACTCGTCGAGGATCGGCGGCATGTCGTTCGCACGGATCCGGCAGGGGGCCACAAGCGCCTTGGCGATGGCCGCGACCGTCAACGGCCCGGGGGCCGCGCGAATCACCTCCAACAGCGCTTCGCGCGCCGCGGGGGACGGTAGTGGCGGGGTTTTCCTGCTGGGCATGATATCGCCACGTTGCGGCGGGCGCTCGGTGACCGCGTTGAGTCTACAGACGTGCGCGGCGACTGCCAACCACTTCGCGCGTCCTGGGTCTGGTCTACTATGGGAATTCCCAAGAACGAATGACGAAATCCAAATGAACCCTCGCCCTTCGTCATTCGGGCTTCGGATTTCGGCATTGATTCGACATTCGTCAGTCGACATTCGTCATTGTGCCCTCGTGCCTGATACAATGGGGCGACTCCTGCAATTCCGTCGAGGTGCTGTATGACTCCGACCATCGTCAACCGGGGGGATGGCCCCAAGATCGCCGGCACCCGAATCACCGTGTACACGGTGCTCGAATACCTCCGCGCCGGCTGGGACCAGAAGTCGATCGCCATTCTGCTGGGTATCAGCTCGTCGCAGGTCGAAGCAGCCGAACGCTACATCGAAGAGCACAAAAACGAGGTGCTGCCCGCGTTTGAGAAGATCATGGAGCGGATCGCCCGCGGCAACCCGCCGGAGGTGCAAGCGAAGCTGGACGCCACGCACGAGCGGTTCATGGAAAAAGTGCACCAGATACGCGCCGCCAAGTCCAAGCTAGGCAATGGAGCGAGCGATGCGGAGACTGCTGCCGGACATTAATGTCGAAGGGGTGTTACGTGCCCTGTTGTCGATTCTCGATGGCGAAGAGTGGCGCGATTTTTGGACCGAGCTTCATCTTCGAGTTTTCAATTTTGACGAGCTGGGGCTGACTCGCGAGGCGAACGACCGTGAAGTGTGGAATGCTTGCCAGGAGAACGACGTCATCTTGGTGACTGCCAATCGCAACGCCGACGATGTCGATTCGCTGGAGGTCGTCCTACGCACGAACCGCAACCCGCGCTGCTGGCCGGTGTTTACGTTGGCGGACCCGCAACGGATCCTTCAGGATCGTGAATACGCCGCACGAAACGCCGTAAAACTGCTTGAGCGACTCGATGAGATCGAGCTTTATCGTGGAGTTGGCCGGATTTTCGTGCCTTGATCTGCGCGAACCCATTTCAATTCAAACTCGATCACAACACCAGCCGCAGCGAGAAGGGATAAACCGTCGCCGGAATTGCTCATGGTCGACGCGCAAATGTAACGAGCGAGCGCCGGCCAAGGTGGGACCGTAGCGGCGGCCCCCGAAAAAACGGGCGCAGGGCGATAAATCTACGCCCCCGACTGCGTCAAGCCGAGTACACCGCCGATTACCGGTTGAACAGAAACGCGGGGCTGTTCATCAGGGCCCACAACAGGTCCTGGGCCGCGTCGGTCTTCGAATCGACCCCCAGCAAAAAGCCCCGCCCGGTCATCAATTCGTCTTCGGTCGGGTACCGGTTCAGGGCTGCCAGGTAGATGTCTTCCAGCAGCGTCTTGTCGTCGACCTGGGCCTCGAGCAGCCGGGCAATCAATCCTTTCGGGTGAATGATCGCTTCCGACACGGTGGGGCCGTTGATGAGGTTCAAGGTCTGCGCCAGGCTGACTTCGGCCGCCCGCTCACACTCACACGGAATCTCGCGCGGCGGCCGCCCGAACATGTCGAGGAACCCGACCTGAATGTTGGGGTCGGGCAACTGCGTGGCGCGGAAGCCGGCCGGCACCCCGGGAATGACCACCGGGCTGCCCGAGGCGACCATGATGGCGTCGAACAGTTGTTCGGCCGTCAGGCGGCGGGGAATGAAGTGCGAGTAGTTCTCGACGTCGTCGTCGTTCCAGCGGTTGGCCCGGAAGCTGCGCTGATACGCGTGCGACTGGGCGATCGTGCGCAGCAACTGCTTCAGGTCCATGCCGTGGGCCACGAAGTCTTCGGTCAGGGCCTTGAGCAGTAGGGCGTTCGACGGCGGGTTGCTGCTGCGAATGTCGTCGACGGGGTCGATGATGCCGCGCCCCATCAGGTAGCTCCAGTACCGGTTGACCACGCTGGTGGCGAAATACGGGTTCTCGGGCGAGGTCAGCCATTGCGAGAGTTGCTGCCTGAGGCCCGAATGCCCATCGACGTCGCCTTCGTGCGAATACGGAAACCGGGCGTCGACGGCGACGTTGTTCCGTGGGTTGACGACCGGCACCGCCTTGCGCAGGGGAAAGATGATTTCTTCTTCAGGCGCGGTCCCCGGCTTGCGGCCCACGTCGGCAAAATACGCCGAGAGCTGGTAGTACTGCCCCTGCGTCCAGCGCTCGAACGGATGGTCGTGGCACTTGTTGCAGTTGAACCGCGTTCCCAGGAACACCTGGGTGAAGTTTTCCATCACCGCCTGCGGCTCGCGCGAGATGCGGTAGTAATTCGCCGCCGGGTTCTGGAATGTGCTGCCGTTGGCCGTCAGCAGTTGCGTCACGAACCGGTCGTAGGGCGTGTTGGCCGCGATGGCGCTGCGTATCCAGTTGCGGTAGGCCCAGACCCCCTTCTCGGTGATGAACTTGCGGTTGGCCAGCAGCAGATCGCTCCATTTGAGCGTCCAGTGGTCGATGTATTCGGCGCTCTCGAGCAATTCGTCGATGCGGGCGTTGCGCTTGGTGCGCGAGTCACGCGGGTCGGCCAGAAACGCCTTCACCTGTTCCATCGTCGGAGGCAGGCCCGTCAGGTCGACCGACACGCGTCTCAGGAATTCGGCGTCGGTGCACAGGTCTGACGGCAGCGTCAACATCTTCTGCAGCTTGTTGTTGACGTGCCGGTCGATGTAGTTGAGCTCGGGGCTCTCGACCCAGGCGAAGCCGGTGCGGTCGCCCAGCACCGTGATCTGGTTCGCGGCATAGGCCCCTTCATAGCGCACCAGAACGGCCGTTTCGCCCCGCCGCACCGATTCGACCACGCCGCTCGAGGCTGTCGTGTTGGTGACCGTGGCCACGTTGAAATTGCTGCTGGAATACACGGCGTCGCGCGTCACGTCGCGGGTCGCGCCGTCGGCGTAGTGGGCGATCACCACCTGCTGCAGCTTCCGCCCTTCGCGGTCGATCACCGGGTTCGCCGGAAACACTTCCAGCCGCGCCACGCGCGTCGCGTTGTCGAACTGGCACCCCTCGGCGATCCACTCGTGGATCAGCTTGTAGTACCGCGACTCTTCATCGAACAGGAACCCGCCCACGTGCGGCACCCCCTGCGTCGGTTTCAAAAGCATCAGGCTCTGGCTGGGCTGTGACCGGTTGAAACGCCGCCCCGACAGGTCGTCGACGAGGGCGAAATAGTCGTACTCGGGGTCGTAGCCGCGCAACGTCAGCTTGAAGCCGTTCTTGCCTTCCTGGGCCCCGTGGCAGGTGCCCGCGTTGCAGCCCACCTTGCTCATCACCGGCATCACTTCGCGCACGAAGCTGACAGGGCTCGGCTGGGCGTTCTTCACATCGATCGGCACTTCGATCTGCCGGCCTTCGGCCGACACGACCAGTCGTGCCGCCCCGGCTTTGAGCGGGGCGACGTAGCCGTCGCTTTCGAGTTTCGCGCAGTCGCCGGCGATCGACAGTTGGGCCTCGGTCGTCAGGTCGATCGCCTGACCATCGGCCGTCTTGCCCGTCACCAGCACCCGGCGGCTGTCGCGGATGCCGTCGAGTTCCAACCGGGCCGGCTGCGTCTGCAATTCGACGACCTGCGGCGCCCGAGGGGTGTCGGCGGCAGAGGCGCGTCCGCCCGCGATGGCAACGGGCGCCATCAAGCCCAACATGACCAGCGAGCGTCGAAGACTCATGAGACAAACCTCGACAGGAAATCCGTGATTCGGATGTTTGAGGCGCCGAACCAAAGCCACTTCGGCCGGTTCGGGTTACATCGACCGGCAGGGGGGCCGCCGATCCAACTTCAAGGCAGGATCTTACGCAACTAATCCAACCATTCTATTGTGCATAGCCCGAATGCAACTTGCAATAGCCGCGACAGATTGATTCGCGCAATCGCCGCAACCAACGACGGCGCAGACCTACGGGCCCGAAACCGCGGTCACCGTGGGCGTCACCTCGACCGGCACGAACTCTTTGATCAGCTCGCCGGTTTCGGCATTGTAAATGCGGATTTTGCCTTCAAAGCCACCCGTAACGACCGACCGGCCGTCAGGAGAAAAGGCGACCGAGAACACGCCGCGCGACTGCCCCTTCAGTTCGTGCAGCAGTTTTCCGTCGTCGGTGCTGTAGATGCGTGCCGCGCCCGTGCTGCCGGTGCTCGTTCCCGCGACGAACTTCGTCCCCTCGCCGTTGAAATCGAGGGCGAAGACGCGGCCGGGCATGGCGTCGAACGCGCGAATCCGGTTGAAATCGTCGCCGATCACGCGGGCCTTGGTCCTGAGCATCTTGTACAGCTTCGGTTCGCCGTCGGCGCCGGCCACCAGCAGCTCGTCGCGCTTCGGGTGCCGCCTGAGCGCCATCAGCCCGCCCTTCAGGGCCCCGGGCGTGATGCTCGTGATGTTGTCGACGAACTGGCCTGTCTCGACGATCGACAGCTTCATCGACCGGTCGCGGCTGATGGTGATCATGTACCTGGCGTCGGTGGAGAACGCCGTCGCAGTGACCCAGTCGGCGTGCGCATCGAACTTCAACACCTGCTCGGCGTCGGCGACGCGCAAGATGCGGGCGCTGTTGTCGGCCCCGCCAAAGGCGAACAACTTGCCATCGTCGCTGAAGCGGCCCCCGAACAGGGTGTCGTTGGTCATCGTGGCCGAGCGTTCGAGCTTTCTGTCGGCGACGTTCCAGAACTGCACCTCGCCGAACAGGGCCGGGTTGCCGCCGGTCGCCGCCAGCAGCTTGCCGTCGGGCGAAAACGTCAGCGACGTGATGTGTTGCGAGCGACCGACCAGCCGCCCCGCCAGCCCGCTGCCGTCGGCCTTATGCAACAGGATTTCGCGAAAGCCCGACACGGCCAACCACTGCCCGTCGGGCGAGATAGCCACGGCCGAGATGACCGGTGGGCTGTGATACACCGGCGGATTTTCGGGGGTGATGGTGTCTTCCACCTCGGGTGGCGTGTCGTCTTTGGCCCCTTCGGTAACCCAGCGGCTGACAAGGGCCACCTGCTCTTTGGAGAGCGGAGGCGCGTTCCTGGGCATCGCGGGCTTTTCGCCCGTGATGAGTTCCACGAGCAGGCTTTCGTCAGGCTGGCCCGGCTCGAAGCCGATTCCCTGTTCGCCGCCGGCCTTCGCCGCCGCGTACGACGTCAGAATCAGTTTTCCCCCGGCCTTGGCCGGCTGATGGCACCCCGTGCAATGCCGCTGCAGAATCGGCCGTACCTGGCGGTAGAAACTGACGGGCGGGGCGGCAGGTTCGTCGTCAGCAACACAGACGACCGCACCCACTTGCCAGGCGACTGCGGCAAACCCCAGGAGAACCAGAGCCTTACCTGAAAACGGCATACACAACCTCCGGCTCAATGCGACACCAGCCGAGCACCACTTTGCCACGATAGCACAAGCGATTTGATCAAACGCCCGTAGGTGAAACTCTACTATATCGGCCGCGCCACACGCCGGTAAAGTGACGTAACGGCAGGCGGAAGGCGTCGTGATTTGGGCCGCGTATGACAATCGTGCGGGCTTCAATCCGCAGTCGGCGGGTTCAGGTTGAACGAGATCTTGTCGCGCTTTCCTTCAGTGGCCGTTTCGGGCCAGGCCCAGCGCCACTCGCAGCGCCGTGAGGCCGATCTCGCCTACCTGCCGCGCCGGAATCTGCCAAAACAGCGGGTTCAACAACTCCAGCGACACGTAGCGGTCGTACTCGATCTGCCGCAAGCGATCAAAAACAGGCGGCAATTGAAAGTCGCCGTCGCCGGGCAAGATGCGGTTGGCGTCAGTTGCCAGTTCGCGGGGGCGGTCGGCAAGGTCGCACGCATGCACGTGAAACAGGTTCTCGCGCGACAGGCGTGCCAGGTCTTCAAACTTGCTGGGGCCGGTATAGTAGTGAAACAGGTCGAGGCACAACCCCAGCCACGGGTGCCCGACGGAGCGTACGAATTCGGCTGCCGTTTCCAGGTTGTTCAAGAAAGTCCCCCGTGCCTGGAACTCGAGCGCAAGGCGCACGGTGCGCTTCTGCGCCAACTCGCCGGCACGGGCGCACGACATTTGCGCCCGCTCGATGTCGACCTCGCCGAAGGGCCCCAGAAAATCGGGGATGATCACCAGTGTGGGCACCTCCAGTTCGGCGCACAGATCAAGGCGGCGCTCGAACTGCTCCCACGCGGCGCGTCGCGCCTCTCCCTGCGAAACGAGCAGGCCTCCTTGAAACGACGCGGCCGCGAATTTCAGACCGCGGTCGGCGGCGCGCGACTTCACCTCGTGAGCGGCGTGCGTCGCGAGATAGTCCTCCAGCTTGGTCAGCCAGATCTCAATGGCGCTGCCGGCCGCGTCGGCATAGCCGTCGAGGTCATCCTCGAAGGGCGACGCCAGTGAACAGACCTGGCTGATGGCGGGAATCATGCTGCACGCTGATCAAAGTGCCCGGCTCACTGAGCCGGGCGCGATCTGCGATCCCGTGCCGGCTCGTCCGGGTCGGCGACCCGGACTACCACCACCCCCGCACACGGATTGATAATTTGTGCGACCGCCGCGACTCACTTCACCAACACGTCGAATGGCATCAGCGCCAGAACCTGTTCGCGCCCTAATAGGCGCAGCAGACCCAGCAGGCGAAAATGGCGGTCGGCCTCAGGCGAGACGCCAGCGAGAAGGTGCCGCGCAGCGGTGTCGGGCGATTTGGCAACGGCATTGGGATCGAGCGGGCCCAAAAGCGACTCAAACGGGCTGGTTGCCTTGGGAAGGACGAGCCGTTCGATTTTCTCGTCAGCTTTGAGGCCCGCCTTTTCCTTCGCATACGCAATCGCGTCTTCCAGCGAACCGAGCTGGTCGACCAGGCCCAGTTGCTGCGCCTTCTCGCCGCTGTAGATGCGGCCCCCGGCCAGCTCGCGCAGGCGCGCGACATCCATCTTCCTCCCCTGGGCGGCCTTGGCGGTGAATTGATTGTAGATCTCAATGAGCAGCTTCTGCATCGACGACCGCTCGCTGTCAGAAAATACCGCCGTGCTGCTGTTCACACCGCTGTTGCGACCCAGGCTGATGATGTCGGTCGAGATGCCCACTTTGCCGTACAAGCCTTCCAGTGCCAGCTTTCCACCCACCACGCCGATCGAGCCGGTGATCGTGCCCGGGTCGGCGAATATGCGGTCGGCCCCCATCGCAATGTAGTAGCCGCCGCTACCGGCCACGTCGCCCATGCTGGCGACGAACGGCTTTTCGACCAGTTCCAATTCGTGCCAGATCAGGTCGCTGGCCAGGGCGCTGCCGCCGGGGCTGTCGACCCGCAGCACAATCGCCTTGACGGTGTCGTCGAGCCGGGCGTCACGGATCGCCTTGACCATCGTGTCGGAGCCCATGACTCCTTCACCTGAAAGAAAATCGGCGCGGCTCTTACCCGTCATGATCATGCCGCTCGCGTGGATCACGGCGATCTTCTGATTGCTGGTGCGGCGCCGCGGCTGGTCTCCGCCCAAAAGCATCTCCATGAGCTTCATCATGCCGGCCAGGCCGCTGAAATCGGTATCGAGTTTCTTCCGGCCGTACTTCCGCGCGAACTTGACGGTCTTGCCTGCGTGCAGCTTTACGAGCGCGGCTTCCTGTTCGTCGGCGTACGCCACACGGTCGATCAACCCCAGCTCTTTGGCTTGGCGCGCCGTGAGCGGCGCCGAGTCGATTGCGGCGGCGACCTTCTCTTTGGGCAGTTTCCGCGATTGCGCGACGGTGTCGATCAGTTGCCGGTAGAAGTCGTCGAGAACCTCCTGCATCTCCTGGCGGAACTCGGGGCTCATTTCGGTGCGCGTGTAGGGCTCGGCCGCCGACTTGAATTCGCCCACGCGCAGCACGTCGAACCGAATCCCGAGCAGATCGAATAGCCTTTTGTAGAAGGTCACTTCGGCCCTGACGCCGACGGTCATCAGGACCCCCGGTTCGGGCATGGTGATTTCGTCGCAGGCTGTGGCCAGGGCGTAATCCATGTTTCCGGCAGTGTCGAGCCAGGCGTAAACCTTCTTGCCTTTGGCTTGCACTCGCGCTATCGCCTGCCGGAACGCCCGCATCTTCGCGGGCCCGAGTGTCGGGCTGTTGATGTGCAATACGACTCCCAGGACATTGCCGTCATCGGCGGCCCGGTCGAGGCGGGCGACAGCCGCGTCAAGACTCTCGCTCAATTCGCCAAACAGCCCGGGAAGTTGCGCACCTTCCGGGTAGCTCCCTTTCAACTCGATATGGGCAATGGTCACAGGCCCGCTGCTCTCAGCCGGCTGCTCTTCGGCGGCGGCAACCGCGCCCAAGAAACCGCAGGTCGACGCCAGCAGCACCGTGCAAATGGAGAACAAGCGACGCATGAGAAACTCCTGAAAAGTGCGGCGAAGGCGTCCGCGAGTAAGACCTCGTTTGTATCAGGCGATCCGTCCGGTCGGCAATGCGGCAAGTCCCGTGTGACTCAGTCTATTATTGCCCCGGCCGCTCGAAGCGGCCGGGGCAATGGCCGAATGGAACGCCGTCGATCGTTTGCCGGGAAAAATATGCTTGTCCTGACTGTTCCCCTCCTTGGCCCGTGAACGGTTACGTCCCGTGTGACTTCAATCTATTATAGGCTGTACAATGCGATTGCGACGTATCCTGGAATTGGCTCGGGCTGTTCTGTACGGGAATAGGTGAAATGAGCACCGCGACTCAAACTGGGAAGCATACGCCGGGCGAGCTGTTGACGCTGCCCGATGCCCAGCGTTTCGAGCTTGTCGATGGCGAACTGGTGGAGCGCAACATGGGCTTTAATGCGGTGCTTTGCGGCGGCCAGCTCTATGCCCTGCTGACGACCTACGTCCGAACGAATCCCGTTGCGGTCGTTGCGCCGGCGGACGCCAGCTATCAGTGCTTTGAGGGTGATCCCGAGAAAGTACGCCGTCCGGATGTCTCGTGCATCCTGATCGGGCGACTCCCACCGTCCCAGGAACGGGTCGGCCACTGCCGTGTCGCTCCCGACGGCGTTGCCGAGGTTGTTTCACCTCGGGACGCCTACTACGACATCGAAGTCAAGGTACACGAATACCTCGGCGCCGGCGTCCGGCTGGTGTGGGTCGTCAATCCCCCCACGCGATCCGTCCGCGTTCACCGCCTGGATGGAACAATGGCAGACCTCGGCGAAAACGACGAGTTGAGCGGCGAAGACGTGCTGCCCGGATTTCACTGCCGGGTCGGCGATCTGTTTCTGCTGCCTACGGGCGAACCGATCGAATAGGTCGCCAGGTGACTCGGTTGCTAGGTGACTAGGATCCTAGTCACCCAGTTACCTAGTCACCCATTTCCCACCTGTTTATCCCGCACCCAGTTGAATCCAGGCTTGGCCCAGATATCGCGGCAGGTCGGACGCGATCATCCCGGGTTTGCTCAGCTCGGCCGCAGCGAGGTCCCCCGCGAGACCGTGCAAATGGGCGCCCAGCCGCGCCGCGTCGAATGCAGGCATTCCCTGTGCCAATAGCGCCGTGATCAGCCCGGTCAGCACGTCGCCGGTTCCTCCCGTCGCCAGGCCGCTGTTGCCCGTGGTGTTGATAGTAGCCGTCGCCCCGTTCGTGATGACCGTGCGATGACCTTTGAGCACGACGACCACGGCATGCGCCCTGGCGAATTCCGCGGCGTGGGTTTCGCGGTCGGCCTGAACCGTTTTCGTGTTGATGCCGGCGAGACGAGAGAACTCTCCGGGGTGCGGGGTGATGAGGCGCTGCGCCCCCTGCTGAGCCTGCGGCCAGCTACCGGGCGCGCGGGCCAGCGCGTTCAGCGCGTCGGCATCGACCACCAGCGGAATGGCGAGGGTCGCGTACAATTCGCGCGCGAGGTCGCACAGATCGGCCGACTGCCCCCAACCCGGCCCGATCGCCACGGCCGTGCTCTGCTCGGCCAAAGCGAGTATTTCGCGCAGCGCCCGGCCGCAGATGCGCCCCGCGGAGTCTTCGGGCAACGGGGCGGTCAGATACGACGGTTCGGCCGCCGCAACCACGGGCAAGATTCCAACCGGGGTCGCGACTTGCACCAACCCGGCGCCGCCCCGCAGGGCCCCCAGCCCCGCGAGGCAGGCCGCTCCGCTCATGCCGCGGCTGCCGGCTACGATCAGCACGCGACCGAATGTCCCTTTGTGGCTCTCGTCGGGCCGGGCCGAAGGCGAGGGGAGCGAGATATCGATCGGGATCGGCATATGCACCCCGATCATCCGTAGAGCTGGTTGGCCGTTTCGTAGTCGAGTCGCTTGGCGCGAATCAGGCCCCCCGTCAGCATTTCGCCCTGCGGGTCGACATACAGGCGGCCCGTCGGATCGGCGTTTTCGGCATTCACTCCCACGACGTGGATATTGAAGAGGAACGCCGTCTCAGAAAGCGCGGTGAACCAATGCACGTTGTCTTTGAAATCTGACACTGTCGAGCACTCTCCGACGGCGAACTTGCGGTCGATCGTCGGCCTCAGAATCATGTGGTCGGGCTGGTTTTCGATGCGGTCGTAGTGTCGGCCGTGAAACTCGCCTTTGAGTATCAGGAAGGCGGTGGCCATGTTGTTGTGCCCGTGGGGCACGACCGAGCGGCCTTTTTTCAGTGCAAAAACCTGCTTTCCCCAGGCCAGCTTTTCGGGCAGGCCCTCGATCTGCGGAAATTTCACCGGCACGCTGCGGGCGCCGCTGTCGACCAACTCCAGGCCGGTCGTCAGTTTGTCGAAGTCGATCAGCCGCAGAAAGTCGGAAACGTCGGCCCGGGCGTATAATTCTTCGATCTTCTTCTGCCAATCGAGTTGAGGCAAATGGTGCTGTTTAACGTCCCAGCCCAGTTGATTGACGTCGGCAAGCCACTTGACCGTGGCGGGGCGCACGTCGGCGGCAAACGCGTCGCAGCGGGCCAGCGTTTCCAAAAGCGACGACGTCAGGAGCAGCCCCAGCGACTGCCGTGCAAACTGTCGACGAGATAGTAGAGACATGCTCAGACCTCGGAAAAATCAACCCCGCGCCAGTGTGCCGGCCCGCGAACGCCAGTCTATCGGCTTCGAATCGGGGTCGCAACGCGGAGCTTCGAGCCCCCGGGTCAGCCGCCGGCGACTGTTATCGCAATTCGAATTCGCCTGTAACGCATCGCAATTTGTCGGTCGCAAATTTTGATGACTTGACGGTCTGTCGCCAATCCCCGTAAGCTGCGCAAGCGGCTTGCGGACCATCAAACGCGGGCCGCGCTGCCTGGCGGGGGGCGACAAGCTGCCTCCAAGGGCAATGGGGACTTGTGAACCAGGTCAGGTCTTAACCGAAGCAGCCTTAAGCAACCGTTTCCCATGTGCCTGCGGGGGCAGCTTGACGCCTCTCGCGGCAGAAAGCGCCGCAGAGTGGCGAGCTCTTGGCGCCGGCGTTGCTGCTAAATTCGATATTTTGAGACGTTCTCGTCCGCAGGCCGCCAAAGTGTCGCCGATCAGGGTCAGTGCCCGTTGTCGGGCCCCAGCCGCGCTGCGACTGAAGATGCGCCAATGGAATACACCGTTCTCGCCCGCCGATTCCGGCCGCAATCGTTCGACGAATTGATCGGGCAGGAACACGTCGCGCAGGCGCTGCGGAACGCCGTCACGAGCGGCCGCGTCGCGCACGCGTACCTGTTCACCGGCGCGCGCGGCGTGGGCAAGACCTCGGCCGCACGAATTCTCGCCAAGGCCCTCAATTGCCCCCAATCGACCGGTGGAGACCCGTGCAATCGCTGTGAAATCTGCCAGGCGATTGCCGCCGGCGGTGACGTCGACGTGCTCGAAATCGACGGGGCCTCGAACCGGGGAATCGACGAGATTCGCGACGTTCGCGCCAACGTCGGCATCAAGCCGATGCGCAGTCGCTACAAGGTGTACATTATTGATGAAGTGCACATGTTGACGACCCCCGCGTTCAATGCTTTGCTCAAAACGCTGGAAGAGCCGCCCGGCACAGTAAAGTTCATTTTCTGTACGACCGAGCCGCATAAGGTGCCTGATACGATTCTCTCGCGGTGCCAGCGATTCGACTTCGGCACGATCGAAACGGGCACCATCTGCCGAAGGCTGACAGAGATTGCCCAGGCCGAGGGAGTTTCGGTCGAGGCGGCGGCAGTCGACATCGTCGCCCGCCGAGCCGCCGGGTCGATGCGCGACAGCCAGTCGTTGTTCGACCAGTTGCTGGCGTCCGGCGGCAAGTCGATTTCAGCGGCCGACGTTCACCGACTGCTGGGAACCGCCTCTGACGAGCGGCTGGTCGAATTGAGTGCCGCCCTGGTGGCCCACGATCCGGCGCGGGCCCTGCAACTGTTGCAAACGGCCCTCGCTGAGGGGGCTCAACACGGAGAGCTCATCGACCAGTTGCTGAACTATGTGCGCGACCTGATGGTGCTGGCCGCGGGCGCTTCTGACGCCGCGCTCGTTTCGGTCTCGGCCGACCGTCGTTCGACCCTCGACGCGCAGGCGCGTCAATCCGGCCTGCCCACCATTCTCGCCGCGATGCAGATTCTGGCCGAAACGAAAGGACGCATCAAAGGGACCACCTACGCCCCGGTCCTTGTCGAATTGGCGCTCGTCCAGATCGCATCGCTCGACCAGCTCGAGCGGCTCAGCGACGTCTCGAGCGCCGCCCGCAATTCTCCTGGCACAGCCACGGCTCTTCCCCCGGCCCCTCAAAAAAAAACTGAACTAACGAGCGGGGGGGGGCCTCAGGCCGGTCCGCAGGTCGATTTGGTACCCGACGAAGGTGTCGAACCCGCGGTCATCTGCCCGTTCGAGGCGGGCCGCGAGGGGCTCTTCTGGCCGCAAGTGATTTGTTTACTGGATGATAGAACCGGTAATTACGCGCGAAATGCATCACGCATAGCAATTTCCGGGCCAAACCAGCTAGTCCTGACATTTCCTAAGAGCTATCATCTCAGCAAGCAGTACTTGGAGCGACCCGAACCGCTCAAACGAATGGAGGACGCGTTACGGAAGGTCGTGGGGCGGCCTGTTCGAATCGGGCTGGCCGTCGATGAAAGTGAGGCAGTGGCGGCAGACGCCGGGGGTGGTCGTGTCGGGGAAATCGCCCGGGGGCCCGTGACAGGCTCTGGCGATCTGCTGGTACAGAGGGCGCTGGCGGCATTCGGGGCGACTGTGGTGCGAGTTGATCGGGTACCGGGTGGCGGCAATTAAGGTCTTCGCGGGGAGCCGAGACGATGCTTAAGGGATTGGGGCAGATGACTTCGCTCTTGAAGAACGCGCAGGAAATCCAGGGTCGCATGCAGTCGCTGCAAGACAACCTGCGGCGATTGAAGGTGACCGGTTCGGCGGGAGGCGGCATGGTCGCCGTCGATATGGATGGGCAACAGCAGGTGCTGGCCTGCCGCATTGAGCCCCAGGTCTTTGCCGGCGGCGATCGCGAACTGCTCGAAGACCTGCTGGTGGCCGCGGTCAATCAGGCGCTTGAGAAGGTGCGCGAGGCGACGGCGGTCGAAATGGAGAAGCTGACCGGGGGCATCGATGTGTCGAAATTCGGCGACATGCTGTCGCGCTTCGGGATCGGCGGTGGCGGAGGCGCGTCGTGAACCCGTACGGGGTGGCGATGACACAGCTCATCGAACAGTTCGAGATGTTGCCCGGCGTCGGCAGAAAATCTGCCGAGCGGATGGCGCATTACATATTGATGTGTCCTGCCGAGCAGGCGTTGGAACTGGCTGACGCGATCCGCACGGTCAAAGACCGCGTCAGGCCCTGCTCTCAGTGTTTCAACCTGACGGAAGGCGAAGTCTGCGGCATTTGCAGCGACCCGAGGCGCGACCCGCAGGTTGTGTGTGTGGTCGAGCAGCCCAAAGACCTGATTTCGATCGAGGCCTCGGGCGCGTTTCAGGGAACCTATCACGTGCTACAAGGCCGCCTTTCGCCCTTGGAGGGAGTTGGCCCTGAGCGCTTGACGATCGACCCGCTGATACGACGGATCAGAAAACAGGGGGTGCGCGAGATCGTCATGGCGACCAACCCCACGCTGGAAGGCGACGGTACGGCGCTGTTTATCTCCAACCTGCTGGCCGGAGACCCGGTGCGCATCACGCGCCTTGCACGGGGCATTCCGACGGGCAGCGTGCTGGAGTTTGCCAATCGAGACATGCTGGCCGACGCTCTGCGCGGCCGACAGGCTTTTTGAAGTCGATATGCACCTGAGTCTGACGCAACATATGCGGATGAGCCAGCAGATGAAGCTGGCTCCGCGAATGATCCAGTCGATGGAGATTCTCCAGTTGCCGATCATGGCGCTGAAGGAGCGCATCGAGCAGGAACTCAGCGAGAACCCGCTGCTGGAAGAGCCTGTGGCCGAAACCGACGCTGCCGACGCGGCCGCGGTTGAGGCGCCGGCTGAGCCGGCCCCTGAAAAGCCGGTCGAGCAGAAAGAATTGATCGTCGATTCAGAACACAACAATCAGGAAGATTTCGAGCGCCTGAGCGAAGTCGCCCCGGAAGAGTGGCCCGAAGACGACTACACCTATTCGCCCCGCGTATCGTCGAACCGCATTGACGAAGAGGGTGAGCGGGCGCACGACGCCATTTCGAACGTGGCCGATCGCCCCGCGTCGCTGCAAGAGCATCTGCTCGAGCAGTTTCGCTTTTTCACCTGCCCGGCTCCCGTGCGGGCGTTCGCCGAGTTCCTGATTCAGAACCTCGATGGCAACGGCCGGTTGCCCGGCCCTCTGGAAGACATGGTGCAGGTTTTCGAGACGACCACCGAAACGCGGCTGGCTCCGGCAGACGCCCAGACCGCATTGGCGCTGGTGCAGAAGCTCGAACCGCGCGGCGTCGGCGCCCGTGACCTCAAAGAGTGCCTGCTGCTGCAGCTCGACCCCGAGACCGAGTACCGCGAGGTGCTGGTGACGCTGATCACCTCGCACTTCGAAGACTTGGGCGAAAACCGGCTGCCCTTGATCCAGCGCAAGACCGGTTACGACCTCGACGTCATCAAGGCGGCCCGCGAGGTGTTGTTGACGCTCAACCCCCGCCCCGGCCGCGAATTCGAGGCTACCGCGGCACCCTGCGTCGTACCCGATTTGCACGTCGAACCGGACGAATCGGGCAAGTACGTGGTGCGGCTGGAAGACGAATATACGCCACGCCTCAACATCAGCCGCAAATACCAGCAGATGCTGGCCAATGGCAAGGCCGACCCGCAGGCCCGCGAATGGATCAAGAAGAAAATCGAATCGGCTCGCTGGCTGATCGAGTCAATCGAGCAGCGTTACAACACGCTCAAGCGCGTGGCCCAGGCGATTGTCGACCATCAGCAGGCGTTTCTCGACAAAGGGCCCGAGTTCATTGTGCCGCTCAAGATGCAGCAGATCGCTGATGTCGTGGGGGTACACGTTACGACCGTCTCGCGCGCCGTCGACGACAAATACGTGCAGACCCCGCGAGGCATCTTTCCTCTGAAGCGGTTTTTCGGCGGCGGGACCACGACGGCTGACGGCGAAGAGGTCGCGTGGGACATTATCCGTATCAAGCTCCGCGAGATCGTCGACAAGGAAGACAAGAACGACCCATTGAGCGATGACGACCTGGTGCGTGAGCTCGCCGCGCACGGTTACAAACTGGCCCGCCGCACGATCACCAAGTATCGCAAGGCGCTCAAGATTCCTTCATCGCGACAACGCCGGGCGTACTGAGGCTTTCGCGCATCCTCGTCGGACCCCGTGCTGGGCAAGCAAAGGGGTCGGGAGTCGTTTCACTGGCCCCGGCGGCCGCGAGGCGGTACGATGTTCCCATGCCTCGACGCAGACGCAGCGCCCACGGCGGGTATGTGTACCACGTGCTCAATCGGGCCGTCGGGCGGGCGCGGCTGTTCAAGTCGGAAGGCGACTACGCGGCCTTCGAGAGGGTGCTCGGCGAGGCGCACGAGCAGACGCCGATGCGGCTGTTGGCGTTTTGCCTGATGCCCAACCATTGGCACCTGGTCGTCTGGCCGCGGCACGACGGCGAACTGTCGGAATGGATGCGCTGGCTGACGGTCACGCACACGCAGCGCTGGCACGCGGCGCACGGCACATCGGGAACCGGCCCGTTGTATCAGGGGCGGTTCAAGTCGTTTCCGGTGGCCGAAGACGAGCATTACTACAGCGTCTGCTGCTACGTCGAACGCAATCCGCTGCGGGCGAACCTCGTCGACCGGGTCGAAATGTGGCGGTGGTCGAGCGCCTGGCACCGCCTGCAGCGTTCGCCGGCGGTGCCATTAGCCGTGGGCCCGTTGCCCTGGCCTCGAGACTGGCTGAAGCACGTGCAGCAGCCGCAAACGGAAGCCGAACTGGCGGCCCTGCGCCGTGCCGTGGTGCGCGGCGCGCCCTTCGGCGAGGCCGATTGGCAGGTTCGCACAGCCCGTAAGCTGGACCTGGAATCGACGCTGCGTCCACGCGGTCGCCCGCGGAAGACTACGGAGCCGATGCGACCGGAGGCATAAAATGACTCCCGACCCCTTTTCTTGCCTCAGGTTACTACGTCAATCTCGGTTCTCACCCTCTCCCTCGAGCCATTGCACATTGTCCCACCATCCACGGAGCTCGCGATATTCACCCCGTTTTAAGTCAATGAGGATCGTTCCGTGTTTCTTCCCTTCATTCCTCGCACAAGACCATGCCCAGGCAAGCCACGTCTTGTCGGCCGACAAATGTGGGGCGACAGAAAAGCCGCGGGCAGGCCGCCCCGGAACAGTCATTATCTCCGTTGTCTGCGCAGATTGAAGTTCATGCTTCCAAATTGAATTCGAGCCGCGCAAGAAGTAGATCGCATTATCTCCTCCCCAAGTTGCGTTGGAACCTCTGACTGGAAGGAGCACTTCTCGGCCACCATCCAAGTTCACTACGGCGATCATTCCATCCATGTCATCGTGCACTGATAGGACGAGCCGCTTCGTGTCGCCTGATAATTTGCAGTAAAAGTAATCCGTCGATGTAGAAATGCGCCTCTCCAGGTCGTCGGCGAAATTCCGGACCACGATCCGCTTTGCCGGCGACGCGTCGGCCAGATAAATGACACCGGAACCGAGATCGATCTCGGTAGGGCGGCTTGAGTCTGGAATAATGTCACGAATTTGCACCTTGTTGGAGCCGAGTGCCAGTTTGCAGACCCTGCGCTGGCGGTCATCGATTAGCTCCAGAAAGATGGCTTCCTTCGACTGGGATGTCGCGAAAAACCAATTAATGCGGGAGCCTTGCCGATCGACCTTCTTCAATCCGGGCTCCCTCAGCCACGAATCCTTCTGTGAGGTGAGGCCTTTTGATGTACCATCAGCGCTGACCTGATAAATCTCGCTGCCATCGGTCACAATAACGCTTTGCGGGTCGTTTGCCTTTGCGATTCCGGAGTTGTTCTCATAGAGCCAGTTGACTCTCCAGACGGGACGTGGTTCGCCAGGCGTAGTTACATTCAGAAAATTGACGTGAGTATCCTGGGACACAAATGTAGCATTGCGACCGAAGACTTCTACACGTTTAGGGTTGTGGTCAGCGGCGACTTCGCTAACAGGATCAGTACCGACAACTGAATCATTGTCGAATACAGTTGCGATTATTATTAGGAGCAGCACTGCTCAGTTCCTCCTGAGAACGGTCGGTGCAAGACAGTATTAAATGATCGCCTAAAATATGGGCGTCACTATTACTGCAGAGCATCCAAAAAATGGTGTCGGTAGAACTGTCGCACCAGGGGCGAAAAGACAGGGACCAAAAATAATGGTAGGAAGGCAAAACATCCTAACGCAAGCTCCAGGTGGGCAAGAACATAAGATGGGAATTGGCGGACATGATGGAGGAGTTGGAATAGGCATAGGAAAAGGGGGGAAAGGAAAGATAGGGGGGGTGATAATTACCGGCGGCGGGGGCACGCTGAAGAGTGTTGTGCACCCCGTACAGCGATACCAACCTGCAGTACCCGACGGATCGACCAAGGTCGTAGGACGGCAGCCCAGAAAGGCGAATAGGTTGAGGCCGTCGGAATAATCCAACGGATCTCTACTCAAAAACCTCCCCGTCACCGGATCGTAATATCGATTCCTGAAGTAATACCTTCCGCTCTCCGCATCGAACAGGCGCTCGGTGTACGTCGTGCCGTTGTCGACGTCGCTCAGGCCGTCGCCGTCGGTGGCGAAGTTGGCGTCCAGCACCGTCAGCCGGCCGTACGGGTCGTACTGGTAACGCTCAAGGACGGTGCCTGAAGCGTTGGCAATGGCCGTCACGTTGGAATTGGCGTCGTGGGTGTAATAGTGCGTCCCGTCGCTCAGCTCGGCCAGGTTGGCGTCGGTGTCGCTGTCGTAATACCGCACCGCCAGGGCATCAATGTAAAACGGGTGCCAGACAAACTGTTCCCGGGGGTCGGTGTCTTCGGTCCCCGAAATCTCCCGCCGGACTTCCAGCGCCTGCCAGTCGTCGTTGTAATACGTGTGGTCGGTGAACGACAGGCTGCCGGCAGTGTAGACGGCCTTCGTGATCCGGTAATTCCGGCCGTCGTAGGTCAGTGCAAGGACCGTGTTGGCCCCATCCTTGACCGTCACCAGCCGGTTCCAGGCATCGAACACGAAGGTGTAGGCGGCCGACCAGGAAGAAGGCTTGGGCGCTTTGACCGTGTTCCCCGCCGAGTCGTGGCCAATGTACGTGGATGAGCCGGCGATCTGCGTGATTTCATTGACGTCGTTGTGCGTCCGGGACTGATTGAGGTCCGTGACGCCCGCGGCCTTGGTGAGATAGGTCGACCAGTTTCCGAGCGCATCCAGTGTGAAATCCTCCTCCCGGACAGGAGTTCCGCTGATCGTCGTGCCGGAGAGCGTCCCTTGATCGGACGTGACGAGCCGGTGCAGGTTGTCATAGGTGTAGGCCTGGTCCTTATTGTTGGTGGCGTAGATCGCGCTATCGATGTCGCGATACGTCCTGTTTCCGGCATAGTCGTAGGCGTATTTGAACCGGTCGACGTCGGACGTCGAGCCATACCCGTCCCAATACTGGTCGACCGTGCGCGCGAAACGATCGAGCCCGGCGTAGGTGCTGGTGGAATCACGAAAAGAGGACATTCTAAGAATGTCCCCTTTTTCTCTACAACGTCTTGAGGTACTCCAGCACGTCGGCTTTTTCATCGTCTGTCAGCTCGTCAGGGAAGAGGTGCCCTAGGGCGCTCTTGCCGGGCTTGCCCGTGTCGAAAAACTCGCGCTGCTCGGCCGCCGTTTTGACGTAGGCGGGCAGCGCATCGAACGCGTCCACCTCGAGGCCCACGCGCGTGCCGTCGTAACCGTCTTCGCTGCGCCGCGTCCAGATGGCGGGCCGCTCAGTGGGGTGCAGCAGGTGCCAGAGGGTCGGCACTGACCCGTTGTGCAGATAAGGGGCGCTGGCCCACAGCCCGTTCAACGGGGGGGCCACGTAGCCGCCCGGTTCGAGCCGATACGCCTTTCCACCGTACTCCCCAAGCCAGCCGTCCTGCATGTGCTGGCGGTAGTCGCGACTCAGCGAATAGAGACGCACCAGGTCTGTTTGCACCTCTTCGATGGGCACGACGCGTTCGGGATAGCTGCCGCTCTCACCGTATTTTCCATGACATCGAGCGCAAACGCGCTCGAACGCGAGCTCACCCCGCGCAGCCAAAGCGCCGTCGATCTCCCAGGGGTATTTGGGGGGGGAGAGCGATTCGATCCATGCGAGAATGTCGCGATAGTCGACTTCCCAGCCGCGGAGAGTCGCACCGGAGTTATTCGGCAGCATCACGAACTGCAACAGGGGTCGGGCGCTTTTTGCGACAAAATTGTCACAGTACAGGTATTTCTTGCGGGCCACGTTCCACAGGGGAGGGGCATCCATGTCGTGATGCACCATCGCAGGGACCGCGAGATGGCGGTTGAAATTCAAGTCTCGATCACGCAGGGCCCCCAGCGCGACGCCGAACATCACCGAATTGGTGGTTCCGCGGGTCGAGCCCAGAGGAATCTTCACCGACCCGAGTTCCATGTGTCCCAGTGGCTTCAGCATCTGCAGTTTGACCTGCCGCACGTCTTCGGTCAGGGTCGCGAGGGCATACGACGCGTTGGGCGAACCGAGCACCAAGCGGCCGGCCACCTTGCCGGTGTGGCAGGCCAGGCAATTCATGGCCCAGCCTCCGTTTCCATCGGCGACGTAACCCAGGGCCGGCCCGCTCTCGTTTCCACCGGGCCGCTCGACCAGCCCGTAGCGTGAAAACGCCATCCGCCGGCGTTTTTCGGGCGTCGCCTGCCTCGCTTCTTCACGCAATTCACGCGGCCAGACTTTCCACAGATTCTCGAAAGCCGCGTCGTCGAAATCGGGGGGCAAATAGGGCTTCGTCGTCAGAAGCGCATAGCCGCGCTCGGCGGAAGTCGGCTCGACGTTCTCGCCACCGAATGTGCTTGAAACGAGGATGATGGCGGCAAAGAGGCCGCACGCTGCCGAGATCGCGCTGCGGACCAGGTTGCCCGACGTAGTCGAAACAAAGCCCATGTGCCGAATCTCGTATTTGGTATCAGACCGCCAATCCCAGGAACGCATACAGCCGCGGACCGAGCACAAACAGGCCAATCACCACGGCGCCGATCGCCGAGATCAGAACTGCGCCGGCCGCCACATCTTTTGCCTTGCCGGCGAGCGGGTGAAAACTCGGCGAGGCAACATCCGTCAGGAATTCGAGGGCCGTGTTGAGGGCCTCGGCCGTCCACACTGCGACGATCGCCAGGACGATCCAGCACCACTCTGCCGTCGAGATGCCCAGGCCAATTCCGAGGACCACCACAACGATGCTGGCGACCATGTGAATCCATGCATTGTGCTGCGAGCGGAGCATCGTGGCGATGCCCTGCACCGCATACCGGAAGCTGCGCAGACGCCCTGCAAATGTCAGGTTCTCACCGTGTGGCATCTCGAAATCCTGGAGCTCAACGAACCCCGGCTTGCGGCGTGCGCCATTACGGCCTGGTTCCAATTCCCGATTCGACGCGTACCCGAAACAATCGCCGTGCCCTGCGCTCATCATAAGCCGCTCGATCGCGAATTGAAAACTCGTCGAGCACGTTCGCCGGCCCGGCGGCAGCCGGGGGAACTGGCAACGAGTTTCCGAGGACACCCCCGCGCCGGGCGTTGCGGCCGGCTTCACAAACAATTTGCTTGACGTTGGTCGGGCCGGTCCTGTAGCGTGCAAGTCGCTGACGCGATGCGCGAACGGTCGTGAAACCCGAGCCACCGAGGGGCCACATGCTCAGACACTGGTTGCCGCGTACGTGGAAGCGGCTGTGGGGCGCATTGGTTTCGGGCGAGCCGCGGCAAACGCGAGAGGCGCGATCTGTCTGCGTCCCGGAAAGTCGCGCGGCTGAAGTGCTCGAAGACCGAACACTGTTGTCTCCGACGGTCATCTCGGTTTCCGCCGTTTCTCCTGATCCGCGGAATACGCCGGTCGATGCGATCGACGTTACGTTCTCTGAACCGATCGACCCGGCGACGTTCGACCTTTCTGACCTGACGCTCACGCGCAACGGCTCGGCCAATCTGCTGAATAGCGGCGTGACGATCACAGCGCTTTCAAGCGTCACGTTTCGAATTGCCGGCCTGAATTCGAGCGGAAGCGAGCCGCTTCTCGCTTCGCAAATCGCCGACAGCTTCCAGGTCACGACTTTTGAAACCGGCCTGAACTTTCCCAAGAGCCTGCTGGAGTTGCCCGACGGGTCGCTGCTGGTCGCCACCACCGACTCGCCCACCGGAAACTTCTTCAACCCCAGCGCGACCGGCAGCATTCTGCGGCTGGTCGATGCCAATCGAGACGGGCAGGCCGATGGGCCGACGCAGGTCTTGTATTCCGGATTTCCCGGCGGGTTGCAATCGATTCGTTTGGCGGGCAACCTGGTCGTCACCAGCAGCGGCGGGCGCCTGGCATTCTTCCGCCTGGGGGCTACGTTCGCCGATTCGCTGACCCTGCTGGGCACAATCGACCTCGCCTACACTTCCGGCTGGCAGCACTCGACCTCGGGGATGGAAGTGGGCGCGGTTGCCGGGCAGCCCGGGCAATTCGAGCTGTACTTCAACGTCGGCTCGAAAGACAACAACTTGGCCTCAACCGTGCCGGTGACTGCCAGCGGCCTGATCAGCGGTTCTCTCAACGCCGATTCCATCTATCGCGTCACGGTCACCGACACAGGCGGGGTCCCCGTCGTTTCGAACCTGACCCAGATCGCCGCCGGCCTGCGCAATGCCTCGGGCATCACGTTCGACCCGAATACGGGCGACCTGCTGTTCGCCGACAACGGCATCGACGGGCTCGTCAACGCAAACGAACCCTATAGCGCCGACGAACTCAACCGTATCGCTGCCTCCGACATCGGCGGGGCCGTTGAGAACTTCGGGTTTCCCTCCACGTACATTCCCTATCGCACCGGCGGACAGGGAGGGGTCGGAGACAATCCCCTGGTGGCGTTTCAGCCGCTTCCCGACCCGGCCACCGGTTCCGAAAGCGAAGGTCCGGCCGAGATCGCGTTTACTCCCGAATCATTCCGGTCGCTTCTGGGAAACGGGGTCTTCGTGGGGTTCCACGGCAAATTCAACCTTGCCGGCGTCGCGAATGAAGAGAACCCGCTGGTCTATTACAACCTGTCAACCGACTCTTACTTCCACTTTATCGACAACAATCAGCCGATCGGGCACCTCGACGGCCTGTTGGCGACCTCTGATGCGCTGTACCTGGCCGACTTCTGTGCGAATGGAAGCGTCAGCGCAGGGGGCGGTACCGGCGTCATTTACCAGGTCAGCCTCAGGCGCGGCCTGGCGACTCTGACCGCCGACGATGGAGACTATGTTTTTACGGCCCACGCGGCCGGCGTACGGGGAACTGATGGCAGCACGGGCTCAGGGTCGCTCGCGACCGCCTGGACGATGGATACCGTCGGCCCGACCGTGCCCTCGGTGTCGGCCGCACCGCCCGACGTTCCCGGCGCCCCGGTGGATTCGGTCGAGGTGACGTTCTCTGAAACGATCAATTCCGCGACCTTCGATTTCAGCGACCTGACTCTTTCGCGCGCGGGCGGACCCAACCTGATCACGTCGGAGATTGCCATTTCCCTCGTTGCCGGCTCGACCTACCGGGTCTCGGGCCTGACACGCTTGGTGGACTCTGTGGGAGACTACCTGCTGACTGTGACGGCCGGCGGCGTGCAAGACCTCGCCGGAAACAGTGGCTCAGGTTCGAACTCGGCGGGCTGGGTGGTGAGCCTCATCGGCCCGACGGTTTCGTCGATTGAATCCATCGCGCCCAACCCGCGCAACGTTGCCGTCGAATCGATCGACTTCACATTTTCTGTTCCGATCAATGCCGGCACGCTGACGATCGCCGACCTGACGCTCACGAGAAACGGCGGCCCGAACCTCCTCTCAGGATCCACGACCCTGACGTCTGTCGGCGACGCGACCTACCGAATCAGCGGGTTGCACAATTTGACGCTCAACGACGGCAATTACCTGTTTGCTGTCGACGCGACGGGCGTTCAAGGCGTCGGCGGGCACGCAGGGGCCGGCTCCAAATCGGTGACCTGGCAGATGGACACCGTAGGCCCGACGGCCTCAATCGCTGCGGTTTCACCTGACCCGACGACGACTTCGGTCGATGCGATCGAGTTTACGTTTTCCGAACCAATTGCGACCAGCTCGCTCGACCTCAGCGACCTGAACCTGACGCGCAACAACGGCTCGAACCTCTTGACCGGCGGCCAGACGATCGCCTTTGTGGGCGGTTCGACCTACCGCATCGAAAACCTGAGCGGACTGACCGGTGAAATCGGCACCTATGAGCTCTCAATCGATGTTGCGGGGGTACAAGACCTGGCGGGCAATGCAGGCACGGGCGCCGCAACCGAATCGTGGAGCCTGGGGCTGCCCGACATTCGGATGCTGTCGGCCGTCTCCGAGGGGTTCACGTCGCTTACCGTCACCTACCAGATTCTCAACATGCCCGCCCCGGCCTTCAACCTGGGCGTCTACCGCTCCGACGACGATGCCTTTGGCGGCGACCTGTTGCTGAGTACGCAGACTATCTCGGCCGCAGCCGACCTGACCGTCGGCACGCATACCAGGACGTGGACGATCGGCAGCGGTACAGGAAAAATTCCCCTGCCGGGGGCCGGCGCTACCGAGGTCGACACCGATTACTTCCTGCTGTTGGTGGCCGATCCTGCCGACGCGATCGTCGAAAACGAACTGGGCGACCTGGCGAACGACAACGTGACGCTCTTCACGGGCGTCTATCACGCGCCGGGCGGCCAGGTGCTGGCGCACGGCGGCCCCGGGGCCGACACCGTATCCTTCAGCGGAGCATTGGCCTTCACGTTGAACGGTGTGACCTACAACTACGCGCCCGCCGATGTGTCGACTATGCGACTGCGGACTCATGCCGGGGCCGACACGATCGACCTGACGCCCTCGACAAAACAGACGCTCGTTCACGCCGGAGACGGCGACGACGTTCTTCGCGGCGGGACACTGGCCGACACGTTGTTCGGTGGCGCCGGCGACGACATTCTGACGGGCCTGGGGGGGAACGACACGTTGACGGGCGGGTCGGGGAACGACACGTACGTGTTCGACGCCGACGGGTCGCTGGGGGGCGACACGCTGAACGAGACGGGGGGCGGCAGCGATACACTGGATTTTTCGGCGACGACCACGGCGGGGGTGACGGTCAACCTGGGGTCGTCGACGATGCAGACGGTCTCGGCGAACCTGATGCTGTCGCTGGGGGCGGCCGGTACGTTCGAGAATGTGATCGGCG
>JBQTIL010000012.1:0-21887 GCA_052388175.1 Planctomycetaceae bacterium
CGCTCTGCTCAGCGACGACGACCGCCTTGCCGAGCACATCCGCGACCGCCCGGGACGAGCCACCCGGAGACGTTCTCAGCCCGCAGCAGCCCGTCGATAACCCTCAAAGCCGGTTATGGACCCGAAACCGGGTTGCCGTGCCGGCGGCGTCATTCGGCACCAATTGTTGGCGTCGGAACTCCCTCTTGGCAGCCCTTCGAGAACGTGCTAGAACCCCGCCCTGACGTGCGGAACACTCCGCCGACTGGAATTGGCCCTGGCGCTCGTTAGCGACTCGGCCATTCTTCAGGCGTGTTGGCCCGGGCGTCGCCTCTCTCACTCTCAATTTCGTCTGCCACATACAGGATTCGGCTGCCCCGGCCCCCGCCGGGCTGCTTCGCTTTTTCGCAATCGCGCGTTGACGCCTGGCGTCAACGGTCAATGGCGGCAAGGCGCGGCAACCGCGGACCCGCGGGAAAGGAGTCTCGCTCATGTCGCTTGCCGCTCGCGTTGGCCTGCTGTTCGGAGTGGGGCTGGTGGCGTGCAGTCAGGTTGGCTGCAATATGGTTTCCCGCCAGCAACTGGCCTGCGCCCAGACGCGCACGCGGCAGATGTACGAGCAGAATCGGCTGCTGACGATGGACCGGCAGTCGCTGGTCAACAAATACCAGCAGCTCGAAGCGCAGAATCGCGAATTGCAGGCCCGCGGCAACGCGCTCCAGCAGCGAGTCGACAATTTGATGTCAGAGCGCGGTCAGCTTGCCGGAATGAAAAACACCAACCCGCTGTCAGATTCTGCCAACCGGCAGTTCGAAGACCTGGCGCGGCGTTACCCCGGGTTCGAGTTCGACCCGCAGACGGGGGTCAGTAAGTTCCAGAACGAAATCCTGTTCGAAACCGGCAGCGACGAGCTGCGGCCCGAGGCTGAGCGGCTCTTGGCCGAATTCTCTCGCATTCTCAATGGCGGCGACGCTTCAGAGCTCAACATTCTGGTTGTGGGCCACACCGACGACAGGCCGGTTGTCAAGGCGAGCACCAAACAGCGGCACCCCGACAACTGGTATCTGTCGTCGCACCGCGCGATCAGCGTGGTGCATGAATTGCAGAAGCAGGGGATCAAGCCCGTCCGCATGGGGGCGACCGGGTACGGCCCGCATCAACCGCGCGTCGCGGCGAAATCAGACGATGCCCGCCGTCAGAACCGCCGCGTCGAAATTTTCGTGCTGGCCCCCAACGCCTCAATCGCCGGCTGGGACCCCGGAACGGCCCGCAGGTGAGACGATTGCAGGTTTCGGATTGGAGATTTCGGTTGGCGACTGCAGGTTCAGGCGGAGAACCTCCTCGCGTCAAATCCGCAATCGGCAATCAGAAATCCAAAATGCCGCGTCAGTCGTCGGCCAGGTGATCGCGCAGCGCATCGCGTTCTTTGCGCGTCACGTCGAGGTCGAACATCAGATACTTGACGTCCAGCCGCAATTGCGACAGCGCATCCTGCACCAGCGACAAGATGCGGCGGCGGCGGCGAACCGAATCAACCACCTGCTCGTACAGCGGCTTGAGATCGCGCTGATACGCCTGGGGCACGGCCGAAATGCGGCGCCCCAGCTCAATCAACTCGCGGGGCAGTTCGTTAGCGTCGCCGGAAAGTTTCGACCGCGGATTCATTCGACCAGCGTCCAAACCTGAGTGTGATTCGCGCGAGGGATCGTCCCCAGACAGTTCAGATTTTGTGCCAGTGATATGGGCGTTCGCAAGGTGGGTTCCGCAAGCCATTCGCAGGCAATCGGTTGCGCGGCAAGGCCGCGGGCCAGCGCCTGATACGCGCTGCGCGACGGCTCGCGCGGCTCATATTGGCTGATTTCTGGAAAGTTCGTACTATCAGGGGTTTACGGTCGAATTGCAGGCTGTTTCGAAACGACAATGAGTGTCGCCTGAGAAGCATCACGCACGGCGGACCACCAGGCCGTGTCGCACGAATTCTGGAAAGTTCTCCGCCGATTGTGCCGGATTTAGCGGTGGCCGTGCGCCGGGCTGCGTCTCTTGCGGGGCGGAACCGGCCCTAGAACGGATCTCGAGTCTACAGAAACCCGTGTTCCACGGTTGGAACGAAGCAGGGCATTGATGCCGCGTTTCTGCTCGCTGTTTTCGCGAACGACCGCCGCCGGGCTCGTGGTGGTCTGCGCCGTGGCGGCAGGCGTCTGCGCGGCGCGCGAGTTCGTCGAACCGGTCGCTGGCGAGCACCCGAGCTGGCGACTCGTCAATTCGGGCCCGGCCATGCGCGTGGCCGACCAGCGCCGGCTGGCCGGCGCCGGGCGTGCGGGGGGGGCTGCCGAACAGATTGAGGTCGATTCGCGGGCAGCGGTCGCCACACTGCATTTCGAACGCCCGTTGCCCCCCGCGCTACTGATCGACGACCTGGTGCTGTCGCTGTGGCTGCGCTCTGAGCAAGATGGGGCGAAGCTGGCGATGCGGGTCGTCTTTCCCCACCAGGCCGATCGAACCGGCCAACCCCTCTCACGGCTGCTCGAAGCCGACAGGTACACCAAGACGGGCCAGTGGCAGAAGCTCGTGTGCCGCGACGTGCGGGCCCAGCTCGAGCGCGGGCTGCCGGCGCTCAGGCGACAGTTGCAAGTCGAGGGCCGGGCGGCGGCCGAGGTTGATTTGTCGGGGGTGTATGTCGACGCGGCGGTCATTCTCGCGCCGACGGGCCCCGGTCGGGCGCGGTTTCTGATCGACGAGTTGACCTTTGGCCCGATCGTCGACGCGACGCCGCAGCAAATGATCCAACAGATCGCGGCCCAAGAGGCCGAGCCGGAATCGGCCGCCCGGTTTCACGGCAACCGCCTGCACGTTCAAAAGCGCCCCTTCCTTCCGCGGATCGCCCCCTGGCAGGGAGAGCCGCCCGAAGACCTGGCGCGCATGCGATTGAATACGATCTGGGTTCCCGACTACACCGACACGGGCCTGCTCGGGCGACTCGCGGAAGCCGGGTTGTGGTCGATGGCCGAGCCGCCTGCGGTCGCGCACGATCCTGCCAGCGCCTCACTAGCCCCGCTGAGCCGCCCCGATACCGACCCCATTCTGTTCTGGTACCTGGGGACGCGCATCAGGGCCCAGTCGAAATCAGACCTGACCGCCTGGGTCGACCAGATTCACAGCGTCGATCGCAGCCATCGGCCCATCATGGGAGACGTGGCGGGGCTCGAGCGCTCGTACTCGCGGCAACTCGATATGCTGGGGGTCAACCGCCCCACCTTGTTCACGAGCTTCAATCTGAAGAGCTACCGCGACTGGCTTGACCAGCGGCGAAACCTGGCGTGGCCCGGCAGCTATTTCTGGACCTGGGTTTCGACCGAACCGTTGCCGTCAATGGCCGACCAGCGGGCGGCGGCGCATTGGTCGCCGGTGGTCATGGAGCCCGAGCAATTGCAGTTGCAGGTGTTCGCGGCGCTGGCCGCGGGTTGCCGCGGAATCGCCTATTGGACGAACACCCCTCTCGACGCCGAAGGGCCGGGCCTGCGCGAGCGCCGCCTGGCGCTCACGCAGGTCAATCTGTTTCTCGACCTGCTCGAAGACTTGCTGGCCACGGGAACCGTCTCAAGCCAGGAGCCCTTCTCCGCGACCCTCCCCCCGACCGGCAAACCCGGGGCGCTCGCCACACCGGCCGGCCGCTCGCGCGACTCCGAAGAGTTGGCCAGTCAGCTCAACAATCGCGAGACGCAGTTGCAGAACCGGCGGCAGGTGAAATCCAACCTCGAAGCCGTCGTCATCAACACCGAGCAGGGGGTGCTCGTCCTGCTGATCTGGTATTCCGACGACGGGCAATACGTGCCGGGGCAGCTTGCGGCCAACGAAGCCCGTATTGTCGTACCCGGCGTCGGCGAGGCGGCGCGGGCCTACGAGATCAGCACCACCGAGATCACCCCGCTGCTCGACAGCAAGCGCGTCACCGGCGGCGTCGAAGTGGTTCTGCCGAAATTCGACGCGTGTTCGTGTACCGCGATTCTGTTCACGCACGACGATCGCGCATTCAATCGACTCAAGCCCAAGGTGCAGGCCCTGGCCGAGCCCAGCGCACAAATCACGCTCGAACTGGCGCGCGAAAAGCTCGACCGCACCGTCGATGTCGACTTTCATCTGCGCCAGTACAGGCGCGGTCAGCGCGACGCCGACTGGATCATCGCCAGGGCCCGCACCAAGCTGCGTGACGCCGAGCTGGCGCTGCAGAACCGCGACTTCCACCGCTCACGGATGCACAGCGGCGACGCCTTGCAGCTCTTGCGCATCTTGCAGCACGCGCATTGGACCAACGCCACGCGCGACCGGTATTCGCCCGTGTCGAGCCCGCACACGGTATGCTTTCAGACGTTGCCCGATCACTGGGAAATGCTGGCTCGCGTGGGCCGGGCCAGTTCGGCAGAGCCTAAAAACCTGCTGCGTTCGGGCGACTGCGAAGATTACGACACGCTGGTGGGCGAGGGGTGGCGGCGCGAAGAGGTCGACATTCCGGGGGTCCGTCCGCTCGCCGAATTGAATCCGCAGGCCCACAGCGGGAAGTACTGCCTGCGGCTGACCGCCGGACCGGCCGCCGGCCAGGATCCGCCGACCGTCGTCACCGATCGCCCCGTGACCGTCACGTCCCCCCCGCTGACGGTTTATAAAGGACAGATCGTGTACATCACCGGCTGGGTGAAGATGGTGACGGCCTCGGTTGGCAGCCTCGACGGCGCCATGCTCTACGACAGCATCGGCGGGCCCGCGTTGGCTCTGCGGTGGCGCGGGGTGACAGGGTGGGAACGTTTCGAACTGATTCGCCCGATCAGCGAAACGACCGATATGACCCTGACCATGACCCTGACCGGCATGGGAGACATTCGCTTCGACGACCTGCAGGTGATCGCCATCGACGTTTCTTCGGCCGACAGCCCGGGCGAAAAACCGCCGGCCAACCGCCCTCAGCGCGGCAAGACGTTCGAGAACTTTCTAAAACTTCCGCGTTTACCCGGCTTTGGCGGCCGGCAGGAACCCGAGTAGCGGGTTGACCCTCTGCCTGCCCACATCCTGGTCATCCGGGTACACGGGGCTTACCGCAGGTCGAACCGAACCCTGGCCTCGCTGGCAAACGCCTCTTCGCGCAGCGACAGGCCGAAACCAGGGGACGCGGGGACGGTGCTCGTCCCCTCTCTACGCTCGTATCCTTCGGCCACCAGCACGCGGTTTGAGAGCGGGTCGTGCTCGGCACGATAAAAATTGTCGATTGCCCGCCCGACCTGCAACTGCATGTAGTAACCGACGAGCGAGCCCCAGTTGTGCGGCGCGACGAGCAGCTTCTGCGCGCCGGCCCACGCCGCTTCGGTCATGATGCCTTCCACGCCGAACCGGTTCATGTCGCCCTGCAGCACGTCGATCGCACGGGCTACGATGAATGGTTTGAACGCGTCGAGCTGCCCTTGCGTCTCGCCGTCGGCCACCAGCGTGTGCCACCCGCGTTCGCGCAAAAATGCCTTGAGCTCGAGACACGCCTCAACCTGCTCGTCGAGCAGCTCTTCGACAAACGCCAGTTGCACGTCGCCGGCCCGTTCGAGAAATCGTTTCGCCCCGGCCAGGTCGTAACCGTTGTTCGCGTCGACCCCCAGCAAAACGTTGGCGCCGGCATGCTCGCGAATCGAACGCACGACTTCGACGTCGCGGTCGTCGCCGGCCTCGCGCGCCATCCACTTGTTGCCGCGACCGATCTTGATCTTGAACGCGCGGTGCCCGTCTGCGAGCGCCAGATCGATCTCTTCGCGAAAGCGCTCGCGCCACCGCGACTCATACTGAGGCAACAGATCGGCGAAATAGATCGACCCGTCGTACACCGGAACGCGCTCGGGCCCGGCGCCCCCCAGCAGCTCGTACACGGGCTTTTGCAATACCTTTCCCAGGAGGTCCCACAGAGGCATCGTGCCCTGGCGCAGGGGGCTCGCGAACCGACCGGGCTCGCGCTGGTACCATTCGAAGGGGTCGTGGCCCAGCAGTTGCCCCGCCGCCTCTTCGTTTACGACGCAGTTGCCGAATCCTTCGAGTCCGGTATTTGTAAAGAGCCGCAGCATTCGATCGGTCGCCTGGTCGCCATGCACATCGAGCCGCGCGTTCTTCCCCGCGACCTTCGACCGCCGGCTGACCAGGTCGAACCCGACGACGCGCGTGATGCGCAGGTCTTGAGGCAGTTCGGTCGCGAAAGCCCGCGCGGTGCGGGCCAGGGCGGCGGAACCCAGTACGGTCAGAAAAGCACGGCGGCGCATGAATAGGCTCCGAGTTGCAGGCCCAGGATTGTTCGCAGGCAGACCGCGCACCTGCGGGCCGTCTCGAATGGTACGACGGCGGCCCGGTCAACAAATCGCCAGAAAGCTCCTGACACCCTTTCCGCGGCCGTTTATTTCGCTCCGGCGCCAAGCTGCTTCAACATATCGCGGCACGCCTTCTCACAACGGCGACATTCTTCGGCACACGCTTTCATGTGCGCATCGTCGGGAACCTTCTCGCAGGCTTTAGCACAGCGCGCACAGGCATCGGCGCACCCGTTGCAGATCAGATCGGCAAAGGGGCCTCCGCGGGAAGCAATTTTGGCCGCCGTCGCGCAGAACTCGGCACAATCCTGGCAGGTCCGCAACGTTTCCAGGTGCTCTTTTTTCCCCGCGGCAAGCAGGCCTGCGCAGTGGGCCGCGCACGAATCGCAGCTCCGCTGGCAGCTTCCGCACGCGGCGGCACAGGTATTGAACATTTCATGATGACCGGCGTGCGGCGACTGGGCCTTGTCGTCGTTCGCCAATCCGATCATTCCCCAAGTCATCAGTGCCACTGCCGAAACTCCGGCCAACGTGATTTCTCGGTGTCCCATCATGATCTGGCTCCTGTCTGTCGCGGCCTCGTTGGATGAAGCGAACGGCCCGCCGAGCCTGAGTATATCCGCTGCCGCATGTCGCTCAACGAAGTGCGCCGCCGCGGTCATCGCATGACCCTTCCGGAGATTCAGGCTCGAGGGACCGAGCCGCTATTTGGGGTGGTTGGGCGGCTTGGGGCGTCGTGCCTTCTGTCTTGTTCGGCAAGGCCTGAATTGACAGCGTGTCGCGCTTGGAGCGTCGCGCCGAACTCATCGGCAATACCGGACTTCGCGAATAGAAAGCCATTTTTCCCAAAAGCAACTCCCTGATCGCCCCGCGGTCATGGTGCTAGAATAGCACCGACAGAAACGACGCTGCCAGGCGCGGCAGGGAGTGCCGATTGACCCCACTGTGCCCAGGATTCTCCCAGGAACGATCATGCTCAATCTACGCCTCGCACCCAGGATGCTGATACGAATTGCCGCCGTCGCCGCCGCGTTGTCTCTGCGAGTCTTCATTAGCGCCCCCGCGACCGCGCACGCTCAGCAGCAGCAGCCAAAAACCGGTTTTCAGTTGCGCGAATTCAAGGATGACGAAGGAACTCACAAGTACAGCCTCTTCGTGCCGAAGGGTTATTCGACCCGCTACAAGTGGCCACTGATCGTGTATCTGCACGGCGCCGGCGAACGCGGGCGCGACGGAATTCTGCCGACAACGATCGGCCTGGGGCCGCTCGTGAAGCTGCGCGAGGCGAATTTTCCGTTTATCGTCGTGTTTCCGCAGATCGAAGACACGCACGGGCGGATCATCACCGGCTGGAACCCGCACGAGGCGGAAGGCCGTCGGGCCCTGAAGATTCTCGAGCAGGTCGAGAAAGATTTCAGCGTCGATACCAAGCGCGAGGTGCTGACCGGCTGGTCGATGGGGGGCTATGGCGCCTGGCAGATGGCAGCCGCCGACCCCGATCGCTGGCTGTCGGTCGTCGCCGTTTCGGGGGGCGGCGATGAGGCGCTGGCCCAAAAGCTCAAAAACACGCCGCTGTGGCTCTTTCATGGCGCCAAAGACAATATCGTCGCGCCCGAAAATACGCGCAAGCTGGCGGCCGCGGTCGACGCCGCCGGAGGCAAGGCGCGGTTTACGGACGTACCCGATGGCGACCACAACGTGTGGAAGAAGGTGTACGACGACGACAAGTTGTACGCCTGGATGTTGTATCCCCAGCGCGACTTCGAAACGCTGAAACCGTTCACGTCGCGACCGGCCACCGCGGCCGGTCAGGCGGTTGAAATTCCCGAAGCGCCGTTCGTGCCGGCCGTTGACGTGAGCCGCGCGGTCTACGTGCGCCTGGGGAACGACGCCCTCACGTCGCTCGCCGATGCGATTCCGAAAGTCGTCAAGCCAGAAACCCTGACAGGCTGGCTGAACCCCATCTCGGAATACACGCACGCCCAGGGTTATACGTTCAGCGTCACGATGTCGGGCCTGAGCTACTCGGCGCAGCTATATCGCGCCGTCGTCAAGGCGTATGCCAAAGACCGCATCAACGTGCAACTGGGGCTGAGCAACGTGCAGGTGACGATCGGCGGAACTTCGATTCAGGGGAAACCCGGCGGCGCCACCGCGGGGCCCATGCGCGTCGTGATCGGGCACGTGCGCCCCGTCTGGTTGAGCTTCGACGTGGCGCCGGTCGTGGTCGATCGCAAATTGCGCCTGCGGCACCTGAGCACCGGGTTCAGCATCCCCGGCGACAACTGGTACGTCTCGAGCCCCGCGGGGGTCGACGCGAACTTCGGATTGTTCGGGCCATCCGAGGGTGAGATCGCCGGGCAGTTGGTGAGCGGCATTTACGGCCGCAAGGCGACGATCGAGCAGCAGGTCGCCTCGGTCGTGCCGTCGCTGATCAGAGAAATGGAAAACCAGCTCGACGTGACGCAGATGGGGCAGGCGGTCGGTTCGATCTGGCCCTTGCCCGTCTATCAGCCGCGATTGCGGCTGTGGCCGGCCGAAGTCAGCGCCGATGAGAAAGGGGTCTCGCTGGTGCTGGGTGTGACCGCGGCGGCGGTCGACCCGGCGCGGCCCCCCCAACGCGTGAAGTCGGTGCAGGCGGGCTCATTTTCGATTGCCTCGGTGCCGCGGACGACCAACCTGCGCATCGGCATGACCCCCGAGTTGATGGCCCCGCTCACCGAGCTTCTGATCGAATCTGACGTGGCGCGGGTGCATGTGGCCGACACGCCCTCAGAGGCGATGGCGCGGCTCGCCGAGCCTGACGTGATTTCTGACGTGATCCCCGACCTGAAGCGGTACGGCGATCGGTTGCAGACGTACGCCGAGCTGGTGCTGGCCGGGCCGATCCACGTCGTCGAGAATGGCGGCGATCCGGTGACGGCAGGGGCGACGGGTGTCGTCGCCAGGCCGGCTTCCGCCGGTCGGGCCGCTTCGGCTCCGCAGACGCGGTCGCGGCAGTTGGCGCTCGAGGCGCCGCAGGTGAAAATCGTCGTATCGATCAAGACCGAACCGGGCGCCGCGCGGTGGAAGCCGTGCGCTGAGTTTGACGTGGCGTTGCGTCAGGCCGCATCGCCGCAACTGTTGAAGCCCGATTATCAGACCCGGGCCGTCGCCGTGCACTGGGAAGGCGAGGCGCAGCTCGACGTCAAGGGGCGTTTTGCGCCGGGTTACGAACCGCAGGAGCGGACTCTCGATCTCGCGAAATTCCGGTCGCTGTTCTCGGCCGGGTGGGACGAGTACATCAAGCGCGACCGACCGGTACAGCTCACGCTGCCCGACGTCGAACTGGGCTTCGCGAAATTGCGTGCCGCAGACGCCGGATGGGATGCCCCGAGTCTGTTCGCCGCGTATGGTCCGGCGGGCGTCAAGATCACCAACAGCAGCGACAAGTCTTTGGTCTACGAGACCAAGGGCCCCTATAGCGGCTGGGGAGGCCCCTACACGCTCAAACCGGGCGACTCGCACGATTTTCCCATCTCGTATCCGCTGGGGTTCCGCCGCCGGACTGATGCCAGCTACCAGAACTACACTCTCCCGGCGGGAACGCACTCTGAGTTCTGGACACCGAAAGCCGGTTACGCGCTAGGTCTGTACCAGGCGCGCAGCCCCGAACAGCTCACGAGGAGCGCCGCCAGCGAGAAGGACGAAAAGGCCACGTCAAAGACTCCGTGAAGCGACCATGCCGGCGAACGGGAGGCGTCAGCCCTCGTTGTACTACACAAGTCGGCTACCCCCCAAATCTCCGCGGAATCATCGGGGTCTTGGAGTTGTGTTCACATGCAGTGAGCCCTCACCATTTTGTGCATCTTCTCCTCCCTCTGGGTCCGCATTTTCGGTTCAGAATGTCAAGGCGAAGATGTGTGGAACAACGAGGGCGTCAGCCCCCGGTTTGCCGTCGCTCGAATGGGCACTTCTCGCGCGCTGAAAAAACTGCGCGTTACCACGCGCGGTCGGCGATACCCGCGGCAGAAACGTGCCAGGGGGCCCAGACCAATGCGACGCGGCTGACCACGAGGTCTGATTTCTTCGGCTTCACGTTCACCGCGTCGAGCGCGAAGCGGTCGGGGGCCGTCGCCGTATCGAGCGCGTCGACTTCTTTCTCTAGCTCGGCGTTCAACTCGGCCTCGCGCTCTGCGAGCACCTGCAGCGACTCTTCGGCCTGTTCAACGTCCTGGCGTTCCTTTCCGATGCGGCTGGCGCTGCGGGCGGCCGTAGTCGCCCGGCCGATGTTGGTCGAACTGAACAGCTTCCGCCCCAGCACCGCGCTGAGCAGCGACGAGGCGAACGAGAACACGCTCTGCAGAGTGTGCTGCGTGGCCTGAGATTTTTCCCGTTCGACTTTCTGCTGGGCCCGCAGCTTGCGGTCGGCCAGGCTTTTGAACTTCGTCGCGTACCTGGCTCGGATCTTTTCGACATCGGCGTCGCGCCGTTCGCGCGCGGCGTGCGACAGTCGGGCGCGAAATTCGCCTTCGGTTTCGGCTGGCCGCGACGTCTGTTTTTCTGCGGCGCACTTCCAGATCGTCAACGTCTGCGTGCGGTACAGATAGTCTTTCAGTTGATCGGCGAGCCCAGAAAAGGTCTTGGGGCGCGCGAGGTCGCCGGGCAGCCGTTCGTAGGCGCGGGCCTCACCAGCGGGGCCCTTTTCGAGTTCAGGCCCTTCATCGGTCGCGATTTCGGCATTGTTCCACACGGCGTTGATCGCGGTGTCGGTGCGCAACACCGCCAGCACCGTCAACTCATTCCACTCGTCGACCCCCGCGCTCGATTGCGAATAATGGATACGGGCTGTCCCCAGCAGGGCCGGCCGATAGACAAGCGTCGCGCCGTCGGCCAGCGTGCCCGAATCGGGAATGAAGAGCTCCTCAATCTCGGGGGGCAGAATCGGCCGGGCACCGCTGGGCACCGCGCCCCTCTGCGCCGCGGCCTGCGGGGCCTCGGGGCGGGCTGTCGGTTCGCCCTCCTTTCGCGCCTTCATCAGCGACTGAATCTGCTCGCGCGTCAACGGCCCGCGCAGGTACGACAGGGCCCAGCGGCTTTGAAACACCACGGGAGCGTCTTCGTGTACGTTGTTCATCAAAAACACGCGGTTTCCCAGCCCCGAGATCACCCGATCCATCGTCGGGCGATCGAACGTCGACCCGGCGGCGGCCGACGCCCCTTCCAGCCCGTCGAGCAGGCGGGCCTTGTCGCGCTCGGTCTGCAAACGCCCTACGAACCACGTTCCCGTGTTTGCCAGGCCCTTGTAGTCGAGGTCGACGGGGTTCTGTGTCGCCAGCACGATACCTAAGCCGTACGCTCGCGCACTTTTCAGAAGCCTGAGCATGGGGACCTTGCTGGGCGGGTTGGCGCTCGGCGGGAAATACCCGAACACCTCGTCCATGTACAACAGGGCCCGCAGGCTTGAAGTGCCCGATTGCCCGCGCATCCACGCGACGACCTCGTTCAACAACAGAGTCACGAAAAACATCCGTTCGGCATCCGAGAGGTGCGCGATCGACAAGATCGACAACCGCGGCTTTCCCTCGCGGGTGTACAGCAGCCGCTGAATGTCGAGCGGCTCACCCTGCATCCAGGCGGAGAAGCCCGGCGAGGCCAGAAGATTGTTGAGCGTCATTGACAGGGAGTAGCGGTCTTTTTCTGGAAAAGTATCATCCAGATTCATGACGCCGATCTTATCGAACGGGGGCTTTTGAATTTCGCGAATCAGCCCGGCCATATCAATGTCGCGGCGGTCGCGCCAGGCATGGTCCAGAATGTTCGCCAGCAGAATGTGTTCGCGGCTGCGCAGCGGGTCGGCGTCGATTCGCAGGAGGGCCAGCAGGCCCGAGACGGCCGCGCCGATCCGCTCGCGCAAGGCGTCGGCATCGTTCAATGTCTCTTCTGACGGGGCGGTGAACGACCGCAGAACGCCCAAGGGCAGGCCGGCCGAACTGCCCGGGGTGTAGATCGCGACATCGGCGCTCGCGCGGAATTTTGCGATCCGCTCGGGCGCCTCGCCCCATTCGGCGAGCCCCTTGCGCCAGCGGTCGGCCGTGTCGCCCGCAAGCTGCTCGACCGACACCCCCTGCCGCTCGGCCTCGCCCCGGTCGACCCACGGCTGAAAGTCGGCCGGCCGCAGCTCGGGAAAAGTGAGCAGCAGGTTACCGACGTCTCCCTTGGGGTCGATGGCGATGGCCGGAATGCCGTCGATGGCGGCTTCTTCGAGCAGCGCGAGGCACAACCCGGTCTTGCCGCTGCCGGTCATTCCGACGCAGACCGCGTGCGTGGTGAGGTCTTTGGTGTCGTACAGCAACAGTTCGTCGCGCGGACGTTTGGCCTTCAGGTCGAACAGCCGGCCCAGGTAAAACACGCCCAGTTTTTCGTAGTCAAGCATGATTTGGCCGGGTGTGAATTGATGGAAGCCCTTTGCGGTGGCCGGGCGACGCTATTCTACCCACAGCGCTGCTTCGCACCAGCGGGTTAGTGGCCGGCCATCGCGTTTGCCTGCGTGCGATTTGGGCAGTGTGCGCCCGTGCGAACTCGCGTTATCATTTCGCCATGCAGGTCACCGAACGCATAGTCTTCTCAGGCCGCGTCCAGGGGGTCGGCTTTCGGTTCACGACCCGGTCGCTCGCGCGGCGCTACCCGGTGACCGGCTTCGTCCGTAACCTGCCCGACGGAACGGTCGAGCTGGTTGCCAGCGGCGGGGCGCAGGCCGTCAATGGCCTCGTGGCCGATATCACCAGCCACTTCGGCGATAACGTCCGCCATGTTGACCGTAAGCCGCACGTGAGCTGCGAGGTATTCGACGCGTTCGAAGTGCGGCATTAGGCGGCGATGAAGACGACCGTTTCATCAATTCATCAATGAAAAAAGGGCAAATTCGATGCGGCAGGCAATGTTTCTGGTGTCGCTGGCCGGTCTGTGCGTAATCGGCGGTTGCACGAGGGGGACAACGGCATCGCGGGCTGACATTCAGGCTTCCCCGGCGAATGTCTTCATTCTGGGGGCGGCCAGCCCGATGGGGCTGGCCCGCAATTCAGAAGTCGACGGCGTCTTGTTTCGGTACCAAGCACCGAAACAGCCTGAAGATCTGTTCTGGAGTGAACTGGAACGCCAGACAAGAGAGGGCGGGTGGAAGGAATTGGGAACGCGCAGTTCGAATGGGGCGCGTGTCTATCAGCGAGCACGGGGCACCGAAGCGAAGAAGAGTTTCGAGCGTGCGCAGGTCGCGCGCTGTCACGGCGGGCGAGCGGTCATCGTGGGATACGTTCATGCCGATGCGCCGGGAGACAAGCTCATTCTTGAAGACACCGACCAGGCGCCGCTTGTCGAGAAGTGGTGGGAACGGTTTGATCAGGCGGTCGCGGAATGCGGCAAGTAAATCGGTTCCGGTGGAAGGAGGGGTACGAACAGGTCGCGCCAGTGTAGTCATTCAATAAATGCGGTTCTTAAGGCGAGCCGCTGTCTCCCGAAATCTCGAACGGCTGACTCTCCTTTGATCGCTGGCCATTGGCATCGATCCATCTGGCGGACCCGCGCGAAAGCCCGTTTTTCGCTTCCTTCGCCCCTTGCGGGGATGGGGGGCGAGCGTCTCCGATCTGAGATCTGAAATTTCAGATTTGAAATCATCAGACCTCACCCCCACCCCCCGACTCCTCTCCCGTCCGGGGAGAGGCAGATCGGTCGTCGGCCGTCGCACCCGTCAACTCAGCTCGGTTGAGCCGCTAACCGCCGCCAGTCTCACTTGCTGGGCAGCCTGATGACGCCGTTCCAATCGGCCGGCGCGACCCGATTGTGCTGGGCGATGTGCATCGCCAGAAAGTCCTGGGCGCGGTCGCCCGCGGGCAACGCCCGCAGCGCAGAATGCGCTTCGTCCCACCGGCCGGCGACGAACAGCTCCACGGCCCGGTCGTAGGCCGCCAGATGTTCCGCCGTCAGCTCGGGCAGCTCGCCGTCGCCGGGCAGCAGCTCGCCGACGAAGACCGGCGTTTCCATTCCGTAAGGCAGCACGTTGGCGAGCCGCCTTGTGCGGGCTTCGCCTGGCGCGAACCGTTCGCGCACCAGCCCCGCCAGCCCATCGTCGACCACGATGGAAACGCGAAGTTGCCGCGTCATTCCCTCCAGCCGGCTGGCGAGATTCACCACCGGCCCGAAGGCCGTGAAGACGAAATGTTCGCCGGTGCCGATTCGCCCCGCTACGGCGGGGCCGCGGGCCAGCCCGATACCGACCCGGAAATCGGCCAGCGGGTGGCCGGGGCTCTGGGCCGCCTCGGCGAATTCGCGGCGAATGGCCAGCGCCGCGCGACACGCCCGCTCAGGGTCGTCTTCCGACGCCACGGGCCAGCCCCAGAAACCCATCGCCGAATCGCCCTGAAAATCGCCGATCACGCCGCCATGAGCCGAGATGTGCCGGGTCATCACCGACAATGCCTGACTGACTCGATCGAGCAGTGCCGGCAGATCCTGGCGAAACGTCTCGGCCTGCCGGCTGAAACCCCGCAGGTCGCAGAACATCACGGTCACATCCGATTCGCGCGGCGCGAGCAGGGTCGCGTCAGATTCGTCGCCAATGGCCGAGAGCACGGCGGGCGGCAGAAATTGCCGCAACCCCGCCTGTTGCCGTTCAAGATGTTTCAGCCGCCGGACGGACCCAACAATCTCAGCCACGAGCTCGGCGAATTTGACGTCGGCCTGCAACTGCGCCCCTTCGCGCAAGGGCCCCGCCGCCGGCCCCGACTGGCTGCGGTCGAACCGCCCCCCCAGGTACAACCCCCACTCCTCTGCGCGAGGGCCGGCGACCGGCGTGCAGAATGCCCAGTCGAATTCCTGCATCGCGGTATATTCCGCCTGCTGTGCCGCGCTCTCCCACACGTGCAGCACGCTTTGCCGGCGGCGACGCATGGCGTCGACCGCCAGCCTGCGGCTGGCGTGAAACGCGCCGGCCGTCTCGCGCCGACGTTCCCATTGCAAGACGCGCAACGCATCCTGGGCGTCCAGCGTAATGACTCCCGCGGCATCGGCGCCGCCGATGCCGGCCAGCAGCAGGTTGACCAGGCGCGTTTGCAGCTCGATGTCGCTGCGGGCGCCCCAGATCACCTCGGGCAGATGCGACAACACCTCCATCCGCCGGTCGGGGTCGCGGTACCGCACCTGCGCCAATGCCTCGCGGCTGAACGTGACCTCTTCGACGGGCTGGCCCGAGGGGGCCGAGCCTTCGGGCGACTCTCGTTCGGCCAGAGTCAGCGAGGTGCTGCCCACGACGCAATGCCGCCCGACCGTCAGCACGCACGATTCGACCGCGTCTCCGGCGAAATACAAGAGATTGCGCGACCCGCCCAGCCGGCGCACCGACGCCTCGCGGCCGTGCCGCACCAGTTCGACGTGGCGGCGCGAGACGTGCGGGTCCCACGTCGGGCGAATGTCAGCCTCGGCGTCGCGGCCGACAACGTAGATGCGCCCCGCCTCGAGCTCGACGCGCGCCTGCCGCGATGTATTGGGCCCCTGAACGAGCAGTTCAAGCACGAGACAGGCTCCCCGAAATCGGGCCGCCGCCTGGGCCGCTGGCGCGCCGCGAATCGCCAGAAACGCCGTTACGCATCACGCGGCGGGCGAAGTACCAGCTTGTCAGCACCAGCGTTACGCACAAAACGAGGCCGCCGGCGCCGAATTTGAGCAGCCCGTCGCGAATTTCCTGAACCGGCGCGAGCGCCGCATCGCGTCGCTCTTGAACGATGGCGAACAGCCCCGTGTCGCCAACCGGAACGAACACCGCCAGCCACGGCTGGCCGTAGGCGCGCGCCGCCCCGGCGCCGGCATGGCGAATCGGGTCGAAGTACATCTGTTCGAGGTGCTGCGCCTCGCGCGTCTGGCCCTCGCGAGCGCGCTGGCGCAGCTCGGCCAGTTGCCCGTACAAGGCCTGATCGACCGAAAGACGCTGGAAGGTTTCGTCACTCAGGTTGCGGATCTCGTCGGCCGTCAGCCAGGGATGGTCGAGCAGGCGGCCGGTGGCATCGCGGATGTCGACGAGCGCAATCACCCGCTGGCCGCTCGCGTCGCGTTGATCTTCGCCGAGCAGCCGTTTGTAAGAACCCAACAGCGCCCCCAGTTGAATCGTGCGGCTCAAGATTCCGACGAGGCGTTGTTCGCCGTCACGCACCGGAACCGAAATTGCGATCTTCAGGTTGCCGGTGGTCGAGCTGCGATAAGGGGCCGAAATGCGCGGCTCTGTCAGCGGCGCGACATCGGTGCGGCCGCGCCATTCGGGGCGATCGGCTCCCTGGCCGTGAAAATAGTCGCGCCAACTGAAATTGTCTTCGAAGGAGTTCGGGCTGTGCGGGTTCCGCCACCGCTGAAAGCCCTGCGTATCAGTCAAGAACCAGCTTTCGTCGAGATCGTTTTGCGACTTGCGGCGCACCTCGTCGATTTCTCCCTTTTCATGATCGAGCCAGGCTTGCAGCGCCTGGCGGGGTTCGGAATCGGGCGGTTGCGAAAGGCCCGCCAAAAGCGGCGCCAATTCGTGATCGTCGGCGATCAGAGTCAGCGTGCGGGTGCGTTGCGCCAGGTCGTCGGCCAGAGAGTACGCGAGAATCTTGGCCGAGACGGCGTCGCTCTCGAGCGCCCGCCCGGCGATATTCTCTTCGGCCGTTTCGCGCGCCCGAGACACCGCCAGCGCCGCCAGGGGGAACAGCGCCAGCAAGAGCAGCCCCGGCAGGATGATTCCCAGCCAGATCATGGGGCGCAACGAGCGGTGGCGGTCGCGCTCGGCAAAGGCCTGCGCGACGGCCGCCGCGTTCGGAAAGCGCCTTGCCGCGTCGGCCATCAGGCAGCGATCGACGATTTCCGCGAGCCGCGCGTCGACGCCGCGCACCGTGCGATGCTTCGCAGGTCGCGGCCCCCGTTCCACGATCTGCCGGTAAGCCGCAAGCTTCTCTTCGAGCGTGCCCGCGTCGCGAATCAGCCGCTCGTTATCAGGCGTTCGAAACGGCGGTTCGCCGCACAGCATGTGGTACAGGAGCGCGCCCAGGGCGTAGACGTCCCAGCGGGGGTCGGGGGTTGCTTCAAGATCGGCCTGCTCGGGCGCCATGTAAAACAGCGTGCCCAGGGCCGGGGTCTGCTCGTGAGACAGCCGCGATTGGCCGAAATCGGCCAGCCGCGGAGAAAAATCGCCGTCCAAAAGCACGTTGGCCGGCTTCACGTCGCAATGCAGCACGCCCTGGGCATGGGCCTGCACCAGCGCCTGCGTGACGGCCGCGGCAATTTTCACCGCCTGATTCGCCGGCAGAGGCCCCGCGTGCAACAGGCCCGCCAGCGAGCCGTTCTGCAGAAATTCCATCACGTAGTAGGGCGGGTCGGCATCCCACCCGACTTCCAGCAGCCCCACCACCTCGCGGGAGGTGTACAAGAGCGCGAGCTTTTCGACCTCGCGGTTCAACAGCGACCAGTCGAGCCCCCGGCGGTGGCTGTAGAACTTGATCGCCACCTGCTTGCCCGTGTTCCGTTCGGTCGCCAGCCACACTGAACCGTACGCCCCCGACCCCAGGCACAGCCCGACGTCGTATCCGGGAACTTCGGCCGGCGGCGCCTGACGCGGCGCGCTCAGGCGAATCGACGCCTCGCGCTCGGCGGCGTCTTGCAGCAGAGTCTCGGCCGACGGCTCCGCCCTGCTTTCCGACGCCGGTTGCGACACGCTCATGCTGAAATCATATCACCCGCGGGGGCCGGTTGTAGCCCCGGCGGCGAACCCGGCCGCGATATGTTCCGCATGCGGGTTGCCATTCAGGAAGCGCGCGGGGAATTGACGAAAAGCCCAAATCCACGTTGAGCGGATTCGGTGGTTTGGGTAAGACGACCTCCCTTGGACCAGGGAGGGCAGGAATGCCGACAAAGCTCGCAGCCTTACAGCGGGCGTACAAGCTCGTAAAGCACCAATTGAAGCGAAATATTGTCTCGGGCGAAACCGGAAAGGCCATTCATGACTTCGCGCTCTTGTCACTCCGATTTTTAGAGGCGCAATGCACCTCCATCCAACTCAAATCCTTGGTGCCGGGCAAGCAGTACGTCTCGTATGTACGGAAAAATGCCAGCGCCAAACTGTCGCGGCCGGCCAATTCGGCGATCTTCAATCCCAACGCAGATTCGGTCTCAAAGCAGTGGCAAGCATGGTGGGAAGGCAAGATCAGCCGCCCCGACCTTGCCAGAATGTCGTACTCAATCGCACTCGCCCCATGCCTCGCGCTGGAGCTTTTTGATCGCCAGAATAAGAAGGGGCCGGCGACGTGGTTCGAGTGCCTGATCGGCCACATTTTTGCAAAGGCCATTGGCGCGAATCCCCACAAGAAAGCCAGCTTGCCCGTCGGTGGTCAAACGGTGCGGCTCACGATGGATTTTCTGTTTGATCTTGGCGCGAAGAAACGCCACGTCCATTTACCCGTCAAATGTCCACGCGCGAGCGGGTTGTGCAGGCGTGTGCGCATCAGCGATTACTTGACGGGGCTTTCGGGGCGAAGAAGTATCGCGGGATCATGGTCTGTTTCACAGAAACGAAGTTGGACCTGAGAAACCGCGAGGTTATCGAAATCTGTGTCCCAGATCAGTGGCTCGCATATCAAGTCTTGCTTGCGAAGCTCGACCGGATTTATTACTTCGACGTGCCGGTCCGATACCAGAAGCTGGCCGATGCACATCCAAATACGATTTGGATCAAGCAATTCGGAGAGTTCTTCATTGAAAAAGACGCAGTTCTTTCCGCGAAGCAGCTCGTGATGCCGCTTTCGGCAGCGCCGCGCCGTTCCGCGTCGCGTGCAGTCGATGCCTGAGGCCGGTCCATCGCTTCTTACCGCGAGGCTTCAGGAACACGACGAAATATGAATGGTTTTTGCGGGCGTGTGCCTGCGTCAGAATGCGGCTGACGCCCGGCCTCCCGTTGCGAACTACCACGAATAAATCCTCGACAACGAACCCGATGGTCGAAAGTTCGTTGATGATTTCAACGTGCGTTAGGCGCTGGCGATTGGCACACACTTCATCTTGGCATTTAACGATGTAAATGCCGCCAGTCTTCAGGACGCGGAACGCCTCCCGCGCAGCAGAAAAGTACAGGTCCAAGACGGCTTCGTGGTACTTTTTCTCAGACGCCGCCTTGTTGTTTCGATAGTAGCCCTCGTAATTCTGGTGGTCCACATGGGCCGTACCCCCTGGCGTGTGCATGTATGGAGGATCGAAAACGACACAATCGAGCGCGCCGCCTGAGTACGGCAGGTCGCGGCAATCGACGCCAGTTGATAGGTCTGTCGCAAACACGTTGTAGGCGCCTTGTGGAACCCGACGCCAGAACACACCCTTCCCGTAGGTCACGTCTGCGATCGTGCCGCCGGGTGCGATGTACAGAGAAAGAACGTGCGGAAAAATATCGCCGTTCGTTCCGGTGTACGCGCTGAAAACAAGATCGTTCGTGGCGATTCCGTCCGGCGATTTTCGTTTCCGCTTTTTCGATTGCATGAGTTCCTCGGTCGGCTCGATTCTACTTTCAGTGCAAATGGTTCTTGCTTTCCGCACCTGAATGTACGTACGTTGTACGTATAAAGCCATCATTGTCCGAGGTTTTCTTGACAGCCCGCGATATGTCCGTACGATGGCCGTATGACAGGCAGAAGGCGCCGAAAGCGGTCGAGTTCGCCAGCTACCGTGCGAAAACGCGAACGCTTGGAGCTTCGCGTAAGCTCCTCGGAGAAACAGGCGTTCTCAGACGCCGCCGGCCTTGCGGGGTTGGCCCTGTCAGGCTGGATTCGTGCGCGTTTGCGCAGTATCGCGCGATCCGAACTGGAACACGAGAAACGCCCTGTTCCATTCCTGGATGTCAAGTAAAGCCCTGGCACACAAGCCTCGCATTATCGTTCATCGCCCGCCAGCCGCAACAGCGCCTGGTAGCCGCCGTCGGCCGGTTGACCCGGTACGTGCTGGCGTTCTTCCAAAATTTCGAGGCCGCTCTCGGCTCGAACGGTCGCCGCGACAACCCGCTCGTTCTCTTCCGGTTCGATGCTGCATGTTGAATAGACGAGCCGGCCGCCCGGGCGCAACCGCGCCGCGGCTGCCGCCAGAAGCCGGATCTGCAAGGCGGCCAATTCCTCGATTTCGTTCGGTTTCAGCCGCCAGCGAACTTCGGGCCGCTTTCCCAACACGCCCGTGTTCGAACAGGGAGCGTCGAGCAAAATGGTGTCAAATGGCCCTTCGGGCAGGTCGCTGGAATCCCTCCGCACGAGGCGCGTTTCGACAATCGTCGTGCGCAACCGGCGGCAATTCTCGTCAACTCGCGCCAGCCGGTCGGCACTCACATCGCACGCCACGATTTTCCCATCGTTCTGCATGAGTGCCGCGAGGTGCGTCGTTTTGCCGCCGGGGGCGGCGCACAGGTCGAGCACGCTTTCGCCCGGCCGGGGGGCCAGGAGCGTTGCCGCGGAAAGCGCCGATTCATCCTGGACGGCAAACCACCCTTCGTCATAGCCGGGCAATGACGTAATACGGCCCGACGAAGCGAGCCGCACCCCCTCGTCGCCAATCGGCGTTGCATCGATGCCGGCCGAGCGCAAGGCACCCAACAGATTTTCGCGCGACGTGCACAGCGTATTGGCGCGCAGTGTCAGGTGCCCGGGAGCATTGAACCAGAAACCGAGCCGCAGCAATTCGTCGAACACGTAGCGCTTGCACCACCGCCCCACCAGCCAGGCAGGAAAGCTGAACGCCACCGCAAAATAGCCGGCCGGCTCGCGGTCGGGGTCAGGAAAGGTATCGCAGTCGAACAGCCGATACGTGCCCGCTGTCAGCGGGACCGCCCGGCGGCCGGGCTCGTGGGCCACTTCATCCGTCACGCTGCGCGCCACGGCCCGCAAGATTCCGTTGGCGAACCCGCTCCACTCTTCGTGGCCGAGCCGCCGTGCGAGTTCGACCGTTTCATCGACGATCGCATAGGCCGGCGCGCCGGAAAGGAAGACGAGCTGGTAGATTCCCAGGTGCAACAGCGTCTGCAACCCGTGCTCAATCTGCCGCAGCGGACGCCGGCTGTGCGCCGCAAGAAGCGCATCAACGGTCGCCCGGCGGCGAATGACGCCGTTTACCAGCTCTTTTGTCAGCCCGCGCTCGGAGGGAGAAAAATCGGCAAGTCCCAGGCGCGACTCGAGCTCTGCTGTGGCCGAAGCGCTTTCCGGCAACCAGCGGCACAAGACGTCGTAAGCCAAATCGCGGGGAGACATGCGGAGCGGAATGACGAATGAAATACGAATCCCGGCGCGCCGGGAATGTACAACGAAGGCCCGAATGGCGCCGCCCACATCGTACAAGCGTCGCTTGGGAAGGAAAGCAGGCATGGTGGCGTGGAACGTCACAATGTAACGAGCGACACTGGACGACGACACCAACCCGAAAGCGCGAGCGAGAATCGGGATAGGGGGGAGCCTTGCGGCTCCTCCCCTCCCACACCACCGGACATACGGGTCCGTATCCGGCGGTTCGGTTGGTGAAGTGGTGAAGACCACGATGGTCGTCATCACCGGGCGTTCGGGT
>JBQTIL010000013.1:0-3407 GCA_052388175.1 Planctomycetaceae bacterium
GCCTCGGGTTTGAATGAACGCCCTTTTTTGGTGTGCGGCGACCTGGCGCCGCTGGGAGATTGTACGGTGCCACAGCGCAGCGAAGTCACGCCGTGTCTTAGTGACGCACCGCTGGCGGTGCGACTGCGCTACGCTTGTCGGCACCCGACTGCCGGAATCAAGCCGCGCACGCCTCGGGTTTGAATGAACGCCTATTTTGGAGTGCGGCGACTTGTCGCCGCCGTGAGATTGTACGGTGACACAGCGCAGCGAAGTCACGCCGTGCCATAGTGACGCACCGCTGGCGGTGCGACTGCGCTGCGCTTGTCGGCACCCTACTGCTGGAGTCCAGCCGCGGCCGCCTCGGGTTCAAGTGATGTTTCGTCTGCACCCTACTCCCTCGCCGTCTGGCATTTGTCTCCCTCCCGCGTCAGCGTGAGCTTTCCTTTGGGAAGCGCGATTTCGGCCACTCCTGCCTCGGAGAAGCGGAGGGCCGTCGGGCGCTGTTTGAGATCGGGCGAAAACCATTGCAGGTTTTCCCGAAACACTGGCTCGCGGAGCGAGTACACCTGCGCCCGCCAGTACCAGCGTTCGCGAGCGAACTCGCGCGGCTGCTTCTCCCAGCTCGGGTCGTGGTACGTCTCGAGAACCACCACGACCGGGTTGATCGAAACGACGCTCATCGCCGACTGATTCGCCTCTTTGATTAACGCGCCTTCGATCTTCCGGGCGTCTCCCGTGCGCTCAAGATACGACCACGCCTGGTCGGCGATTTTTTCAGGGTCGTGCTCCTGGCCTTTGTCGTCAACCAGAAAGTCCTGGTATTTGGGCCCATCGTGAACATGACCGACAACCCTCTTCCCGACTCTGACCCGTTCATTCGGCGCACACCAGGGCCTGCCCGCCCGGGGATTTTTCTCGAAGACAAGCGGCCGGGCCTTGCCGCAGCCGGAATGCGCGCAACAGAACAGAATGCCGAGAGCGAACAGCGCGAGAGATTTCGCGAAAGATCGGCCGATCATGGCACGTCATTGGGAACCGGGAGCGCGGCAGCTACGCGACCCGGATTGTATCACGCGTCGCGCCGGGATGATCCCTGGCGCAGCGCGGGTCCCTAGGGAGTGCCATGCAGATTCAAAAGTACTACGTCGCTGCGCCGCGCCGCGAATTGCCGCAAATCAATGCCTGAAATGTCTGCGCCCCGTGAAAATCATCGCCACGCCCTGCTCGTTGCACGCGGCGATCACTTCGGGGTCGTTCCGGCTTCCCCCCGGCTGGATGACGGCCGTCACCCCCGCCTGGGCCGCCAGGTCGAGCCCGTCGCGGAACGGGAAAAACGCGTCTGACGCGCACACCGCCCCCTCGCTCTTGCCCGCCGATTTTTCGGCGGCGATGCGCACCGAATCGACCCGGCTCATCTGCCCGGCGCCCGCTCCCAGCAGCATTCCGTCTTTCGCAAAGACGATCGCGTTCGACTTCACGTGCCGGCAGACGCTCCAGGCAAACCGCAGGTCGTGCTTTTCAGCAGGCGTCGGCTGGCGGCTCGTCACCACCTTCCACTCGCTTTCTGGGTCGGGCAGCGTGTCGGCCGCCTGCACCAGAAGGCCCCCTGAAACGCCGCGAACTTCGCGCTCGGCCGCCGCCGGCTCGTAAAAGCCGGGGCATTCCAAAAGCCGCACGCTCGCTTTCCATTTGGGCCGCGTCGTCAGCGCGGCAAACGCCTCGTCATTGAACTCCGGCGCGATGATCGCCTCGATGAACCGATCGGGCTGACACAATAACTCGGCCGTCGGCGCGTCGACCGGCCGGTTGAACCCGATCACCGAACCGAACGCGCTCACCGGGTCGCCGGCATACGCCTTCTCGAACGCCTGGGCGAGGGTGTCGGCCACGGCGGCCCCACAGGGATTGTTGTGCTTGATGATGACAGCCGCCGGCCCCGTGAATTCGCGCACCAGCCGGAACGCCGCGTCGAGATCGAGCAGATTGTTGTACGAGAGCTCTTTGCCGTGCCTTTGGCGGCTGGCGGCCAGGCTCGCTTCGGAAGCGTCAGGCGCGACGTAAAACGCCCCGGCCTGGTGCGGGTTCTCGCCGTATCGCAATTCAAACCGCCGCGCGAAACTCAGGGCCAGTTGTTCGGGAAACGCCTCGTTCGTACCTGGTGACAGGCGGGCCATGTAGCCGGCAATCGCCCGGTCGTACCGGGCCGTCATGGCAAAGGCGGCCGCGGCCAGCTCGAGGCGCAGGTCGGCAGGCAGGGCCCCGGCCTGAAGGGCCGCGAGCACCCGAGGATACTGGTCGTTCTGCGTCACGACGCCGACGTAGGCGTAGTTCTTCGAAGCCGAGCGAATCATGCTGGGCCCACCGATGTCGATATTCTCAATCGCTTCGGCGACCGAGACGTCGGGCTTGGCGACCGTGGCCTCGAACGGGTACAGATTGCACACCACCAGCTCAAACGGCAGAATGCCGTGCTCACGCATCGATTTCGCGTCTTCGGGCAGGTCGGGGCGACCGAGCAACCCGCCGTGCACGCGGGGGTGCAGCGTCTTCACGCGCCCGTCGAGCATTTCGGGGAAGCCCGTGTACTCGGAAATGTCGGTGACGGGCACCCCCTGCTCCAGCAGAAACCGGCGCGTCCCGCCGGTCGAGACGATCTCGAACCCCAGCGCCACGAGCCCCTTGACGAACGGCCCCAGGTCGGTCTTGTCGCTGACGGAGACGAGCGCTCGGCGAGAAAGTGGAGCAGGCATAGCGGAGAAATGCAGAACGGGGTAAAGGATTCCAGCGGGAGACGGAACGCCCCGTCGTTCTCATGCCGCGCAGCCCCCTTGTTCCCAAGCTCCGGCTTGGGAACGCCCCGCTTGGGAACGCCCTCGGGAAGCGGGGGCTTCCGCAGTGCCCGTGCCCAAGCGGGAGCTTGGGCACGAGGATGGAATTTTCAGCGGACGACGGAGCGCTACGCGCCCCTCCGGTCTATTCGAGGACCGGCGCCCCGGTTATCGCAGAAGACCACACAGAAAAAAAGGGAGCACTTCTCCGTTCCCTCTGTTGACTCCTGTCTGGATTTTGCGATTCGACCTCTGGTGAGCCAAAATGAATCTCACAGGAGCCAACGAAGGAGCCGAAGATGCGCGCCACAAGCCGAAGCACGGCGATCGGTCTGTGCGTTCCATTGTTTCCGTGGTTGAATTCTACGGGCATGTCAGACGGTATGATGAGCTGGCACATTGAGCATCGAAGACAGACCACGGAACAGACAGACCACACGGAATAAGGAGCGGTCGACGGTTGAAACTCACTGCGATTTGATCGTGAACAGCGCGATCTGTCGACCTGGCCGCCGCCGCCACAACCCTAGACGCAGCAGAAGCAAGGCGCACGTGTCGGCTCGACGCCGCCCGCGCCGCGCGGGACGCGTGGCGGTC
>JBQTIL010000014.1:0-43620 GCA_052388175.1 Planctomycetaceae bacterium
GCGAGCGACCCATCGTTTCACAAAGCGGCGCGTACTCGAGATTGGTGAGCCCCGGGCCGCATTCGTCGTCGCACAGGAAGAGGTTCCACAGCCCAGCGGCTTTGGCGCGAGATTTCAACTCTTCCAGGAGAGGCGGCGACTGCCAGCGATCACCGGTGCGGGACTGTTGGTCGAGGGTCGATTCATTGGGATAGATCTGCTCGTCCATAAACGCCTTCAGCCGACGTTGCCAGTCTTTGGCTTTCGGCGACCACTCAAAAATCATTTCTACTCCCTGTTGGAGGCAAGGAAGGCGGACCAGGAAGGCAGCCAGCAGGCGGCGGCGTCCGGAATTATCGGTGTTCGAGGCAACCGCCAATTCGCAAAGGCGTCTTCACGGATTCAATAAGCCAGAGCTACCGGGCTCAGCGCCGAGGGCGGCATGCAAGACCACCAGGCGATCAATGGCCTCTGCAATGTGGGGCGGGAAAGGCGACGTACGCCGCACGCGCATGTCAATGTGTGCCGAAACAGTCTCGGCAGTGGCCGCCAGTACGTCTTTACCTTTGAACATGAACTGCACGATGTGCATCCGCCGTTCGCTGCGCCCCAGCACGCGGCTCCGAATGGTGATCTCGTCGCCGACGTGCACTTCGACCCGGTACGAAAAGAGCTGCTTCAGTGCAAAAACACCAGCTTGGTTCTGCTGAAAATACTCGCGATCCAGGCCGACCAAACGAAACACGCCGCCCATGGCGCGCGCAAAAAGATGCGTGTACCACATCACGTTCATGTGCCCCATCCCGTCACGGTAGTCGGCCGGAATCACCGCTTGGTGAGTTATGGGAAGCGATGTCATATCAGAGACCGAATCCATCAATCCGTTCCTGTCATGCCGCATTTAAGAAGTATTCCGTTGGTCGTCGGCGATGTTGCGCCCCGCCGATTCAGCCCCAGGCCGTCTACCCGGGCTTCGTTGTACAACGCTTCGCGATCGTTTTGGATGGGCGTGCGCAAACTCGCCACAACCGCAGCTTCTCTCATGCTCACGTCTCCCCCTGGGCCCCGCGCAGCCGAATCAGATCGGCGGGGTAGCGCCGCAGCGCCAGCAAAAACAAGGGAATGGAAAGCAAGCCAGCCTGGCCGGTAATGAAAATGCCCCACGTGTAGCTCTCGAGGCGACCGGCCAGCCACGCGGCAATGACCGACCCCAGCGATGCGCCCAGAATGTTCATGCCGATCAGCAGAGTCGCGACCAGCGTGGCCCGCAGCCGCAAGGGCGTCAGCTCCTGAATGGTGGCCAGCACCGGCCCGTACATGAACGTCACGAGAATCATGTTAAAAAAGCAGCAACACGCCAGGAGCACTCTGCGATCGCCCGGCAGAAACCGAAATGCGATCGCCATGGGCGCAACCGCGAGCTGCAGCACCACCAGCGCCAGAAGCCGGCCCCCCGCGCGGTACTGGTTGAAATGATCTCCCAGCCAGCCCCCCAGCAGATTTCCCAGCGAACCGCCAAACAGCAGAATCGACCCCAGAAAGATCGGAGCGCCTTGCCGGGTAAAGCCCCGTTCGGCATGCAGCCATGACGAATCGAGCCACGTCGCGCCGACGCCGATATTGACGAGCACCGCGCCTGCCATCGTCATCAGAAGCGCGGGCGATTTGCGGAACACCTGCGCGACCTGAATGGCGATGGCGCGCGGCGACGACCCGACCTCATCCAGATGCAGAATCGGGTTGTGTTGCCGCTCGACGCCGCCGCGCGGCGGGTCGTCGAGCAACAAGAGCGCCGCCACCAAAACGATTCCCACCAGGCCCAATGCCAGGAAACACCCCCGCCAACCGATCCAGGGAATGGGCCACAAGAGATTGGCGACGATCAAACTGAGCCCGGCCCCGAACGGAATACCCAGGTAATACAGCCCTGTCGCCAAGGCACGCTGTTGGGGTCGAAAGACATCGGCCAACATTGCAATCGCCGCCGGCGTCAACGTGGACTCGCCGATCGCCACAAAAACCCGGGCCAGCGCCATTTGCCAGAAGTTCATGGCCAGGCCGCTCGCGGCCGTCATGATGCTCCAGATGAACAGGCCGATCGCGATCAGTCTCGGACGATGGCGGCGATCGGCCAGGGAACCCAGCAGCAAACCGGCCACTGAATACACCACCGAAAACGCATATCCGGCCAGCAACTGGTTCTGCACGTTCGTCAATTGCAGGGTCGGGTCTTCTCGTAGAGGAATCTGGAGACTCGTGACCAACTGCCGATCAACGAAATTGACGACGTTCAAGAGCGTCAGGAAAGCCAGCAGGATCCAGGCGGAGCGTGGCGTCGAGTTCCCGGCATTCATGACGTGACCATTGACATTCTACGTGACCTTCGGCGAGCAATCGCTCTGACGACCGATGATCCTTGGCATCTTTCGTCGCACTTCCGCACCGCTTTCTGACCGTCTTGATCCGCTAGGGCACGACAAGACGTCGCTCGGCATGCGCGTGTGATCGGCCATCAGCATTCGCAATTACCGCGCTGCTCGTTTCGCTTCGCGCGTCATCATGGAAACGGTCGGCGCCCCTCCCACGAGCCGGGAATCTAGTTTTCATGTTAGTTCTGCTAACATAAATTAGGAAAGGTTTCAAGAGTTTCCCATTTGCCAGACCTCGCGGGTGCAGCAGTCGAGGACCGAAATGAAGCTGCGACAGCCATCGCGATCACCGCACAGTGCCCCCGCTGTGCCATTTCTTTCGGCTTTCCGATCCAGCGAATTCTTTGCCGACACGGTTTAGATCATTGCTTCGATCAGCCGGGGCCCTTTGAGTGCGAGTGCACCCGCCAGCGCCGCCTCGAATTGGTCGACGGTTTTTGCTCGCACGGCTGGGACGCCCAATCCTTCGGACAAGGAACACCAATCAATGGCAGGATTGTGCAGATCGAGCATCGACAGTGCCTTCCGACCGGCATTCAGAATCCCGAGCCGCACCAATTCGATGTTGAGAATTGCATAGGAGCCGTTGTTGAAGATGACCGTTGTAATGTCAAGTTTCTCGCGGGCCATCGTCCATAGTGCCTGGCACGTGTACATGGCGCTGCCGTCGGCTTGAAGTGCCAGAACCTTGCGTTCCGGGCATGCTACCGCGGCGCCGAGTGCGACCGGCAGTCCTTGACCAATCGCGCCTCCCGTCAGCGTCAGCCAGTCATGCCGCTTCGCGCCGCCGGTCATCGCGAATATCGGCAGCCCTGCCGTAGCCGCTTCATCTGAGACGATGGCATTTTCCGGCATTAGCGCTGCGATCACCGGTGCCATATTCATGGCCGTGAGCCGTCCCCCAACAACAGAAGCTGGCTGCTCGTTTTGAAGCATCGCGGGTCCAGCGGGTGCTGCCAGCGCTTCAGCGAGCCGTACGAGGGCGCCAGGCGCGTCTTCCCATTGCGAGGCGAGCCGAACGCGTCGAGCCCCGTCTGGCGATAGCCAGCTCGGCTTTTCGGGATAAGCAAAAAAGGAAACGGGCGGTTCGCATCCGCAAAAAACAATCGTCTTGAAGTCTTTTATGAGCTCTGCCGCCTGTTCACCGAAATACGGCAGTCGCTCGACCGCCACCCGTCCAGCACCGCGCTGGAGACGCGCAGGGAAAGTCTCGCAGATCAACCGCGCGCCAGTTGCGGCAGCGATGCGGCCTGCCTGGTGCAGTGCATCTTCTCGCAGTGCGCGCCCCCCGAGGAACAGGGCTTTCGGTGCTTTTTCCCTTAACGCGGCAACTGCCGCCATAACGGCGTCTTCGGGCGCATGTGCGGGTTCGCCAGCGCCAGGACAATGCACCGGCGCGCTTCCAGCACTCCAAGCATGATTGGCCGGTACGATAACAGTAGCGATCCTGCCGGGATAAGACGACGCCACCGCAAGTGCCTCGGCGCCAGCGTGCGGTAGGTCGCGCTCAGAGCGCGATGTGCGTACCCAATCTGACATCGGACGGGCGATGCTCGCCGCATCGGATGTCAGAGGGGCGTCATAATGGACGTGATACGTCGCATGGTCGCCAACGAGATTGATAACTGGCGAGCCCGCACGCCGCGCATTGTGCAGATTGGCAAGCCCGTTGGCGAGACCGGCACCCAAATGCAACAGCGTCACAGCCGGTTTGTCTGCCATGCGGCCATACCCGTCTGCGGCCCCCGTTACGACGCCTTCGAACAAGCCCAGAATGGCGCGCATTCCGTGCTGGCGGTCAATGGCGGCGACCATTTGCAGCTCCGATGTTCCGGGATTGGCAAAGCACACCTCGATCCCGCCGTCCTTCAGGGTCCGGATAAGCGCCTCGGCACCGTTCATTGAGTTGTCTCCCGTCTCCGCTGCCGTAATGCCGCGCCGAGCGCCAACGCATAATCCGACTCCCGCTGAGCCGCCACTTACCGACGGCACAGTGCGACGAGCAGCGCCGCTCAATAACGCTTCACGCGGGACTTCTCTGGGCCATGTTGACGCGCCCACGGCGCCATTCGATCGCACGAATCATCCGCCGGTGAGTTTGCGCGCTCAGTGGGTAGGCCCAGATCGCGATGATGCTTGCCTGGGAACAGAAGCAGCGGACCCACTCCGAACAGGCCCACGATACCTTCGCGCGTCTTGGGCGATTGCTGGCCGCGCGTGCAGGCTCAGATTTGCGTCTTCTTGTCGGTCCACATTCACACCTTCCTAATCCCTCGTTCCCAGCCGGGTTCCCAGCGGTTTGAACTGCGGGGTGCCCGCGAGCGCCTCGAAGAGCAGGGCGCGCGGCGCCGCCTGCGGATCGGGGCCCGAACGGGAGGTCAGATCGAAGATCATGAGGTTGTGCTGCTCGGGATTGTACGGCTGCCAATTCGGGAGGCCGGCATGGTTCGGGTTGCCCGAACGGGCGAACGCCGCCCAGGCGCCGGAAATCTGCCCGGTAAGCACCGCCGTTTCGGGTCGAGGATTGAGGCCGATCGTCAAAGGCAGCTCGGCCGTGTGCATCGCACGCAAGCCGGGGGCGAGCTTCGTATCAAGCTCCATGCGGTAAAAATAGACCGGCGGTCGCTGCCCGGCCTTGCGGTCGGCCATGATGAACATCGCGCGCCCGAAGCTCGCATCCGACCCGATGCGGTGGAAGCAGTCGGACGGGTTATCCTGCGGGAAGGCGGCGCGATAGGCGGCCACAATTCGCTCCGACATTTTTTCGGGCAGCGAAGTCTGGGTGGCCAGGCGGGCGGGCACATCGGGCCATTCCAGATTGAACAGCGCCAGCTCGGCCCGCACGATCAGCGTCAGCTCGTCCTTGCAATAACCAATGATCAACGGAATGTCGGCCGCGGACGGGGGCGCCTGTTCCCAGGGCTGGGCGACAAGGGTGCGGCCATCGGCGGCCGGTACGCTTCCCGGCGTATTTGGGCCCACCAGCTTCTCAAACGGCAGGGCGCGGAGCGCTGCGATGTCGGCCGCTCCCACGCGCTCCATGAACGACCGCGCCGCTTCTGTCGCTTGGTCGGGCGCAATCGGCTCAGGGAAAAGGCCACTCTGGATGATCGCGGCTCGCAACAGCCCTTTCGCCTGGGGCATGCCCATGAGGAGGCCGATCTTCACGCCGCCACCAGACTCGCCGAAGACCGTGACCTTGTCGGGGTCGCCCCCGAAAGAGGCAACATTGTCGCGGACCCACATGAGCGCGGCCACCAGGTCGAGCATGCCCGGATTGCCGTCGGCGAAATCGGGCGAAATGCCGCCGAGATACATATATCCCAGCGCGCCGAGCCGGTGGTTGACGGCGACGACGACCACATCCTCTCGCACCGCGAATGCATCGCTCAGGGTCGCTACCAGGCCGGACCCACTCGTGAAGCCGCCGCCATGGATGTAGAAGAGGACCGGCCGACGACGCTCGTCGACGGCAGGGGTTACCACATTGAGCATCAGGCAGTCCTCGCCCAGCGTCTCGGGCATCGCCGCGACCTCGCGGAAACGATTGCCCGTAAAATAGTCGGCGACGGGATTAGGCGGCTGAGGCGCGAAAACCTGCGGAGCGCGCTGACCCGGCTGGGTGGCGTCGCGGATCCCCTGCCAGGCCGCGGGGGGCGCAGGAGGCAGGAACCGCCGGGCGGCGGAGGTGTCGGCGCCATAGGGCAGTCCCAGGAACACCGAGGCGCCGTTGCGGACGAAACCTCGCGCGCGGCCCTGGCGCGTGGTTGCGATTGGCGACTCGGTCTCGGCGAGAGCCACCATCGCAGCCAGCATGCTCACCGCGGCGATTCCCGAACCAAAGATTCCGCGAACAGCAGGACCGATCATGTTTCTATTATCCCTTGAGCCGCGCCCTCCCGTCGGCGATTGCTGATGTCCGAGGCGAGATCCGCGCCTTCGGGAAAAGCGTCAGCGCCGCCGCAACTCCGCCTGCCGTCAAACCGCGATCGCTTTGCGAATCGCCTGCTGAAAATCGGTCTTCACGTCTCTGGGGTCAGACTGCAGTTGAATGAACAATGCCGCGGCCACATCGAGTTCGGGATCTGCCCAGCTTTCAGTACCGTAGGCCCCGCCCCAGCCAAAGGCGCCGACGCCGCGCCTGGGACAAGCAGAGCTTTGGCATCGTCAATGGCGGGTTATTCGCAGTCTTTTAAGGTCTGCTTTGTGCAGGGACGCGCTGCAGCACAAGACCGATTCATTGATTCGTATCCGGGCCATCGTCGCCTTCGACCCGGTACTTTTGAAAGGCTCGCCGCATTGTTTCGGACACCGTGGCGCGCTGCTTGTCATTTAGCACTGGGCCCATCCTCTTTTGAAGCCGTTCAAACGGCACATGAGTCTCGGCCACCATTTGCTCCCTTAGGGTCCATACCTCGCGCACGGTTTCTTGCACCATGGGGCGGATTTCTCGTACCTGTGCGCGGCTTAAGCCCAAATCGGCTTTCAGCCCGTTGACAAGGAAGGCCTCGAGTTTCGGTTGCGTGGGCAGTTCGACGTTCGCCCGATAACCGAGCGCGTAGCCCCCGACCGCACCGCACGCGAGCCCGATAGAGAACACGGCGGCCAGATAGAACACCGCGCTTCGCGTCGAGTTAATCGTCATAACGGCGCATCTATTCGAGCGAGCCAAGCCACCATCTCGTCGATGGTGAGCGAACTAAGGCCGACCCACTGATAACTGACAATGCTGATTACCAGGAAGGCGAAGGTCGCCAGTGCTAAGCCCCGGCTGAGGACTGGTAATGCTTCCAAACAAATAGGTTCGATCTCGGCCTGGCTGTGAACCAGCAGCCAGGCGGCACACGGAGCGGCCGGAATAACCGGATGTGCAGTTTGCTGGGCGGCTCTCGCGCCTCGAAACAAACGATCGAGTTGCGAACGAATGGATATCATCAGGCACCTTTTTGCTGAAGTTGCTGCAACTGTCGTTTCATTTTCTTTCGCGCTCGAAACGCGACGAGGCGCACTGCCAAATTGGTCATACCGGTCAATTGTTGCACATCCTTCATGGAGCACCCGTCCAGATGCAGCAGACGCATTATCAATCGTTCCCTGGGGGCAAGTCGTTCCATTAACGCCAGAACTAACTCACGCACCTCGGTTTGCCTATCCGCAGATAATTCCTCATGGGAAGCCCCCAGGAAATTCAGGACTTCTCCCTGCTCAGGTGATAAATCGGCGCGTCGCAATTCCGGTCGCTTGGCCTCGTACCGGTACTGGTTCAAACAAACGTTGACCGTAATTCGCGAAACCCAGTGTTCTAGTGGCACCCTACCCGAGAATTGCCGAAGATTCGCGAACACCTTTAGGAACGCCATTTGAATCAAATCTGCCTCGTCAGCCAGCCGGCTCCCATGGGCGCGCACAATGCGCACTACCAGCGGCCGCAGCCGTTCAACTAACGCGTCCCCAGCAGCTGTATCACCCTCAAGGATGCGTGCGACGCAACCCAGGTCGGTCATAAATTTATGACCCGCCGTCAAGTCTTTTGTTTCAGTGATTCTGCTGGACTCTGCAAGCACCCGTTGAGTCGAAGGGGACTTCTGATGCACGCAACCCCTAGGCACAGCTTGTATTACGCCTAACACGGAATTCATAGTAAATCCATGCTCAAATGAACTTATGTTCATTTCGTCGCGCAGTCGCTTGCAAGTTTCTCAAACCAGGCCAACCGGGCGCCGCAGTTCACGCCAGCGGAGAAACCATGGATGACCCGGCCTACGATTTCTCGAGCAATTTGTTAACCGCAAGCCATTCCTCCAACCGGTCCATAAAGCGGTCGGCTCCGCCCCCCTTTTTGAGGAAGCCGTGCGCACCCATTTGGAAAACGTGCAACTCGGCCAACCCGTTCCCCTTACGATACGCGGTGAACATCTCAACCGTCCGTTCGACGCCGACCAACAGTGAGTCGTCGGCCGCGACGGCAAGGAACAGCGGCGGCGCAGGGTTCGGCGGATCCTTGATCTCCCACGCTCCGTAAATGATGGCCGCGAAGTCCGGCCGTGTCGCCGCCGGGCCGAAGAGTGCCTCCGACGTCACAATACCGCCGGCCGAGAACCCGATCATGCCCACCCGGTCGGACCGCACTCCGAAGTCCCTGGCTCGGTCGCGCACAATCCGCACTGCTTGACGGCCGTCGTCTGCCGCCAGCGCAATAATATCGTGCCCGGTCTGGGCCTTGTAGGCCCCGGTCACACTGAACCGCCGCGGCTGATCCGACTTGACCGTCTTTGCCGGTGGGGCATCGGCGCCGGTGTAGAGGAGTCGGTACTTCAGAATAAAGGCGTCGACCCCCATGGTGTTGAGTCGCCGGGCGATGTCCTCACCCTCGTAGCTCATCATAAGCACCTGGAAACCGCCGCCCGGCGCGACGATCATGGCCGTGCCGACCGCCTTGTTCTTCTCGGCAGGATAGTACAAGAGCACAGGCCGCACCACATCTCTCGCCATTGGAACGCCCTGCGGACCGGAGGCGGTGCGTTCCGACCAGTCCCATTCTTCCGAGCCTGGGGCCGCGCCGGGGTAAATCGCGATCTCCTGCGGAAAACTCCTCTCGGGGACCCGCTCGTTGCCGCGATCGCCGGGATCCGCGCTAGGCAAATTTAACCCTGCCCTAGTTGGGCTCCGGTCATCAGCGTCCGTCACTGCGAGCAGCATGGCGAGGATCGGGAACGCATATACACAGGCCTTCATGATGGAATCTCCGGGGAGTGTGTATCGAAGCCGCTTTACGGTCCCGGGCCAGCCACGCGCTTGCGTCGCCCAAGTCGGTCATGAGCTATGACCCCGCGGAGCCGTTTCGTGTTTCACAAACTCCGAAGAATCTTAATGTGGCGGCGCTTCTGGCAGCCCTTCGCGTGCTAACAAATGCGTCACCTCGCCGGTCGTCGTGAGTCGCGCTTCTGCGTCGTCTTCCGACGCTGCAAGTGGTGAAAAGAGCTCACCTGTCGCGCTCTCCGCGCTCTCTCTGAAACGATTCCGAAAAGCGTTTTTCTGGCGTGTCGCGGAAACGCGGTACGTTGCGGTTAACGCGCAGCACCGAGAGACGCTGCTCTGTTAGCTTCCGTGCTGGTGGTTCGTTTCCGTCCAGAAACTTTCCTACCAGTACGAGGACTGCAAATGTGCGCACAAGTCAGGACGTTATCCCGCTTCGCCGCCGACAGGCTTTCGAACACCTCCAACGCCAGGAACTCGTCGCGGAGCCGGCTGTGGAAGCTTTCGCCATAGCCATTCTCCCACGGGCTGCCCGGCTCGATGTACAGCGTCTCCACGTTCACGCGGTCCAACCACCGCCGGATCGCCTGCGCGATGAACTCGGGGCCATTGTCGGAGCGAATGCACTTCGGGACGCCACGCATCGCGAACAGCTCAGCCAGCGTATCAATCACGTCCTCGCTCGTGATGCTGCGATCCACTTTCAGTGTCAGACACTCTCGAGTGCATCCACAGTCGACAGCCTTGTGCTCCGCTCGGCGATGAACGCAGCCATTCTCACTGCTCCCCAGTCGCCGCCTTTTTCGCCGTTTCGCAGGCACTACAAGGTTCGACTCTGGTCGGTTGGATTCGGGAATACGTCGACGGTCTCGATCTCGATATTCAGCGCGCTGAGATCGAGGAGGAACGGTGGTTGTGAGGTAAGCAGAGGAGCCTGGGCATGACCTCTCGAAAGCGGACGTCTCTCACTGATGGTGTCAATGCTTCAGCGTGAGACCGCAAAGCAGCGAACTCACAAAGTTCAAACAAGGCGAGCTTCTCCTTGAGTCCAGCTGGGGCTGTTCTTTCGGACAAGAATTCGAGTGTCATGACACCCGTTTGCACCGCTTTGTGGCGGTTTGTACAGGCATCGCAGCCCGATACATAAGACGCATTTCACGCGGTGATTGTCGCTCTTTTCGCCTAATCGCGACAGTATTGAATCCGATCGTCTCTGCTTAAGAATCCGTTCTACAAGCGCACGCGGCGGTTCACCCGTCGTGCTTACGCGCGTTCCAGTTCCTGCACCAGCACCCGCAGGAAGGGTTCGACGTCGGTCACCAGCCCCACCGTCTGAAAACTGCCCCGGTCGGTCAGCTTGGTGACGGTGGCCGGGTTGATGTCGACGCAGACGACTTTGACCCGTGCCGGCAGCAGATTGCCGACTGCCACCGAATGCAGCGTCGTGGCGATCATCAGGCAGAACGTGACGTCAGCAATCGCCTCGCGCATCACCCGCTGCGCCTCAAGCGTGTCGGTGATGACTTCAGGCAGCGGCCCGTCGTCGCGAATTGAGCCGGCCAGCACGAACGGAACATCGTTCTTCACACATTCGTACATGATGCCTTTGGTCAAAACGCCCTGTTCGACGGCCGCACGAATGCCCCCCAGCCGGCGGATGCGGTTGATCGACCGCAGGTGGTGCTCGTTGCCCCCTTCGCAGGGTCGCCCTTCCTGCAACGAGACCCCCAGGCTGGTTCCGAAGAACGCCTGCTCGATGTCATGGGCCGCGAGCGCGTTTCCGGCGAAGAGCCGGTTGACGTACCCCTGGCGGATCAATTCGCTGAAGAGCTCGCTCGAGCCCGTATGCACGACGGCGGGCCCGGCGACGACCAGAATCTGCCCCGTACCGAACCGCGCTTTGCGCATGGCAGCGGCCACTTCGCGCACCGTGACCGCTTTGGGCTTCTCGCTCGACACGGTGCTGCCCATGAAACCGAACGCGTCGAGCTGCCTGACTTCGCGCTCCTGTGGTTTGACCCGCACTCCATGACGGCCGATGACGATCAGCTCGCCCCGTTGCACGTCGGCCATCATCACGCACTGGGCGCTCTTGCGGTCGGCGGCCAGCAGAATGCCGGCGTCCATCTTCTGGCGACCGACGGGCAGCCAGCGGCCCTGCACGCGGATTTCGGTATCTTCGTTGGTCGTGCAGTAGAAGCCCTCGGGAAATGCGCCCTGCATGTCGGCCGGAATCAAGTCGCAATCGCGCTGGTGCACAGGGACCGCGCCGTGCCGAACGATGCTTGCCAGAATGCGTTCGAGCGTCTCGGCCGCATCGGCCTCGACCGACAGCCGCGCATGGCTGGGGTCTTGCCGGCGCTGCCCCACCTTGATCTCGAGCACGCGGTGCCGGCCGCCCAGGGCCGCGATTTCATCGAGCACCTTGGGCAATAGCAGACTGTCGATAATATGCCCGCTCAACTCGACATCTTCGACGAACGGGGCTGCGGCAGCGGTCATGTTGGAAGAGAACGTTGGGATTAGAGGCCGCAAGCCTTCGCCAGCTTTAGCATCTCCTGCAGCAGGGCCATCAAATGAGGGCACTTGCCCGCCGCAACGTCTGGAACGAGCTTCGCGAACATTTGCTTTCCGTACGTCGTTTTCTTGTAGTTGCGTTTCATCGTCTGCTTGTAGATTCGATCGAGCAACTTTGCGGGAGGTTCGTTGAAGTTGATCCTTTCAGGGTGCTTGATTCCGGATAGCGCGCCCTTGATTTGCGTCGGGAAGATCTCCGGCTGGCTGAGCAGCCATGCCTCAAATTCATGAACGGCAAAGAACAGCCGAAACTTCTCGAGGCCGACTTCCCTCTCGAAGTGTTCTTTGCCCCACGCAACTCGTTCATCAGCCGTGTTCTTCCCCGCAGGATAAAAAGTGGGGCCGTACAAATCGAGAAGCCCGATGACGGCGATGATCTCGCCCCGTTTGGGCCCCTCCAAATGCATTCGCGCCTTCTTTCCCATCTTTCGGATCAAATCGGCATACCCCTCGAATAGAACAACATCGATTCCGACCGGCTGGTGAAGCTGACGATCCAGCCAGCGTTTCAGAAAGCCTGCGGCCGAATCCCGCTCGGTCTGTCCCTCCACCAGCAGCACAAACCTCATTTCATGGCCTCCAGCTCTTTCGACCGAAAGAGCTCGCCCAGCGTGTACTGCTGCAGCCAGTACGACAATTCGTCTCCAGCGACGACTCGCAACGTCGTCTCGCCTGCGTGTCGTTCTACGACAGTGGTGGTCGGGGGTTCGTCACCGAAAGCGTCCAGAAATTCTGGCGAGTGGGTCGTCAGAATCACTTGCGTCTGGTTCGCCGCGTCCCGGGCAAATTCGGCCACGATAGGAAACATTGATGGGTGCAGTCCCGTCTCAGGTTCGTCGATGGCGATAAGCGGAGGAGGCGACGGATTCGCCAGAACGGCGAGCAGAAACAGGAAGCGAAGCGTACCGTCAGAGAGATCGGCCGCCGATTGTTCGCGTTGCAGGCTTCGCCAGCGAATGCGCATTTGAATACGCTGGTCGGCCGCGGGTGGGAACACAAGCTCGTCGAAATCGTCTCCGAACGCTGCCTGCATCGCGACATTGACTTCATCCTTGAACTGCCTGTTGCCTGTGTAAAGACTGTGGAGAACCGAAATCAGGTTCTGGCCGTCGGCGCTAACCTGCAACTCATGGCGCGTCACCTGCGGCGCTCGGATCGTCGCCTCGCGGTGCGTATGCAGGCCCTGGTGGATTCTCCACGTGGCGAGCTCTCGTTGAAACTCGGTCACAATGCGGTTCGTGCTGAACGGGCCAGCGACGATCGAAAGAAGACTTTCTTCTTCTGGCGTTTCTCCGGGAGGCACCGTCGTCGGGACGGACGCGTTGGAACTCGGGGAACTTTCCGGCGATGCAGTTGTCGTGGATAACTGCGGCGATTCGAATCGTCTGCTCGCCATCGAAAAAACAACGGCATGACGCGCATCTCGCTCAAGCAGCTTGAACGGATCCTGCATCTCCCCTGTCTCAACTTTGCAAAAGTTTCCCAATACCTCGTAATCGATTTGATAAGCGCCCGAAGTTCCGAGTTGCACGAGTGACAAGTCGTATGTCAACGCGTCCTTGGTCTCATCACTATAGGGCGGAAGCGGTGTCATCTTGGCTCGAACCCGAAGATGGTCCGCCTGTCCGTCCCAAAGCAGGGAGTCAATTCCTCCCTCCTGCTGGACGTGTCGTCCCAATCCCCCTCGTGAGGAAATACTTAAAAATTCCAACACTTTGAGTAGATTCGACTTTCCGCTGGCGTTGGGACCGATCACCACGTTCAAGTCTCCAGGGCGCCAGGTTTGAGACCGAACTGATCGAAAGCCTTCGACTTTGAGTTCCTTTATTTTCATCCATCCACTCGCTTTCCACCCGCCATCAGGGTCTCTCGGTTGACTTATAGATGACCGGCATAGCCTTGTTCGGGTAGATTCTAATCAGTCCCGGAGCACAAACAATCAGCAATCGGGGTTCTTAGCTCTCTCGACGCCTCCGTTGACACAGGGCCTGTCCGTGTCGGAGTCTCTACTTACGCTCGACTTTGTCGCGCCCTCGCGCATCGTATTCGGCTGGGGCCGGCGGCGCGAAGCGGGCAACCTCGCGCGAACCCTGGGGCGGCGCGCATTTGTCGTGTGCGGGTCGCGGACGCTCGAATCGAACGGCAACCTGGGGCAACTTATTCATTCACTTCGCGAATCAGGCGTCGAGCCGATTCGGCTGGCGACCATCTCGCATGAACCGCTTGTCGGTGACGTTGATGCCGCCGTCGCGCGGCTGCGCGAGGCTCATGCCGGGGCCGGCGATCTGCTGCTGGCGATCGGCGGAGGTTCGTCGATCGACCTGGCCAAGGCGGCCGGGGCGCTGGCGACGAATCGGGAGGGCGAGTCGGTTGTTGACTATCTGGAAGGGGTCGGCCGCGGGTTGAAGCTGGTCAACCCGCCACTGCCTGTGCTGGCGATGCCCACGACGGGTGGAACAGGGAGCGAAGCCACGAAGAACGCCGTCATTTCCTCGCACTACCCGCCGTTCAAGAAAAGCCTGCGGTCAGAGCTGATGGTTCCGCGGATCGCGCTGGTCGACCCCGAACTGGCGGTGAGCGTACCGCCTCATATCACGGCCTGGACGGGAATGGATGCGATCACGCAGGCGATCGAAAGTGGAATGTGTCGGCGCAGCACGTTCTACACACAGGAGATCGCCCGGCGCAGCCTCGTTCTCGGGGGACAGTCGGTGGTCATGGCTTACCAGAACGGCTCGTCTCAATGGGCGCGTGAGGCGATGGCCGAAGCGGCCTTGCTCTCAGGGATCGCGCTCGCGAACTCAGGGCTGGGCATGGCCCACGGCGTCGCGGCCGCCCTGGGAGTCCACTGCCAGGTGCCGCACGGTCTTGCCTGCGCCGTCATGTTGCCGGTCGCCGTGCGCGTCAATATCGAAGTGCCGGAAGCGCAGCAGAGGTTGTATGGACTCTCGTTCGGGTTTGCCAACCAGGAGTTGATGGAACGGCTCTTGCCCGAGGGGCGCTCGGAGTTCGTGATCGATGAAATGATCCGCGCGGCGCAGGAAAAGATCGACAGCCTGCTTGAACGCCTGCACATCCCCCGCCGGCTCTCCGAAATCGGCGTCCGCCGCGAACAGATCCCCGACATCGTGCGCGATTCGCGCGGCAACAGCATGAGCGGCAACCCGCGCGAGCTTTCCGACGACGAATTGACACGGATTCTGGAGGACATGCTGTGATTGTCGCCGCAGGGCTCTCTCCCGCGTGGCAGCAGATCGTGCTGCTCGACCGGTTGCACGTGGGCGAGGTCAACCGGGCCCGCGAAATCCACTGGTGTGCGTCGGGCAAGGTGCTGAACGCCGGCCTCGCGCTCCACGCGCTGGCGCCCCCCCTTAGCAAGGGTGGGCCGGGAAGGGTGGCACACCTCACGAATTCGCCGCACGAAGCGTGTGTTCCCTCCCTTCCCCCCTTGCGGGGGAAGGGCTGGGGATGGGGGGCGAGTCCCGGCGCGACGGGATCGACGCCGGAAAACACTCCCACCCCCGACCCCTCCCCCGTCGAGGGGGAGGGGAGAGGAAGTTGTGTAGATATCAATGCCGCGAGCGGGGAAGGAAGCGAAATCGCGTTCTCGCCGCACGTTCTCGCAGCCCGCACGCTGGCTCTCGTCGGTGGGGCGACAGGCGAAGCGATTCGCGGCGAGTTCGAGGCGCTGGGCGTCGACGCCCGCTGGGTCGTTTCCCGAAGCGCCACGCGTGTCTGCACGACAATTCTCGATCGGGGCGGCGGCACGACGACCGAGCTGGTCGAGAATGCGGGGCCAATTCTCCCGGCGGAACTGGCCGCGTTCCGTGACGCGTATCGCGAAGAGGCGCGGGGAGCGAATGTCGCGCTATTGATCGGGTCGCTGCCGGCCGGAGCGCCCGATGCGCTCTATGGCGAACTGCTCGCAGAAACGAAGTGCCCGGCGATTGTCGATGCGCAGGGAGCGGTGCTGCTGGCGGCGCTCGCGGCGCGGCCATACGTCGTGAAGCCCAATCGCAAAGAGCTGGGTAGCACGATGGGGTGCGACGTTTCGACCGACGCCGGGCTGCATGCGGCGATGCGCGAAATGAACCGCCTTGGTGCGACGTGGGTTGTTGTGACCCAGGGGAAAGAGTGCGTCTGGATCGCTTCCGCGAATCGATTGTATACGATCGAGCCGCCGCGGATTGAACCGGTCAACCCCATCGGCTCGGGCGATTGCCTCGCGGCCGGCATCGCGCTGGCCCTGGCGCGCGGTCGCGATGTTCCTGAGGCGGTGGCCTATGGCGTCGCTGCGGCGGCCGAAAATGCGCGGCAACTGCTGCCCGCCCGGCTCGATCGGCAGATCGTGGAGGCGATGCAGAGAGCAATCAAGCCGCAGAGCTTGTAGTCCCGCCTTCAGGCGGAACGAGTGAGCCTTCGGACGACGCCGAGCATCTGCCGGGAAGTCGAGACCGCGTTGCCGTGGTTTGGCAGCCAGCGTGCAACATCATCCGCGTTCCGGCTGAAGCCGGGACTACGAACGGTGCTTCGCGATCCAGGCGGTGACGAACGGGTCACGCCCGTTGCATCTTGCGGATGATGGCGTCGGCCATTTGGGAAGTGCCGACGGCGGTGGGGTCGTTGCGGTCGGCCTTCATGTCGTAAGTCACGTCTTTGCCTTCGGCAATGACGGCGGCCACGGCCCGTTCGAGCTTCTCGGCGGCGGCTTTCTCGCCGAGATGTTCCAGCATGAGCTTGCCGGAGAGAATCACGGCGGTCGGGTTGACCTTGTTCTGCCCCGTGTATTTCGGCGCGCTGCCGTGGGTGGCTTCGAAAATCGCCCCGTCACTGCCGATGTTGGCGCCGGGGGCGACCCCCAGGCCGCCAACCAGGCCGGCACACAGATCGCTCAGAATGTCGCCGTAGAGATTGGGCAGCACGATCACGTCATACAGTTCGGGCTTCTGCACAAGCTGCATGCACATGTTGTCGATCAGCCGCTCGGTGTACTCGAGCTTTCCGCCGGTGTTGGTGGCCTTGCCCGCGAGCTGGGGGTCGGGCTGCACTCCTTCGGCCAGTGATTTGTCTTCAAACCGGGCGCCGTACGCAGCCGCGACGGCCCGGCTCTCTTTGTACCACAGCCCGTCGGTGAACTTCATGATGTTCGCCTTGCAGACCGAGCAGACGCTTTTGCGCCCGTTCTTCACGGCGTAGTCGAAGGCGTGGTTGACGATGTTGCGGGTTCCTTCAATCGAAATCGGCTTGATGCTGACGCCCGTGCTGTCGAGCCCGGTCGAGATTTTCTTGCCGGTCGCAATCGAGTTGATGAACTTGATGAGCTCGGCCGTCTTCGGCTGCCCCGCCTCGAACTCGACGCCGGCGTAGAGGTCTTCGGTATTTTCGCGGACGATCACCAGATCGACGTTTTTGTAGAACCCGCGCACGCCGGGATAGCTCTTGCACGGCCGAACGCAGGCGTACAGGTTGAGCGCCTGCCGCAAAAAGACGTTGACGCTGCGGAACCCTTTACCGATCGGCGTGGTGATGGGCCCCTTCAGCGCCACCTTGTTTTTCCTGATTGATTCCAGCACACGATCGGGAACCTTGCCTTCTTTTTCAATCACCTCGATGCCGCATTCCTGCACGTCCCAGTCGATGTTCACGCCGGTGGCGTCGATACAGCGTCGCGCGGCATTTGCGATTTCAGGGCCCGTGCCGTCTCCGGGAATCAGGGTGATCTTGTACATGTCGGTCTCACAGCGGTGGAAGAACAGCGGTGGAAGAACTCGGTCGCGCGAATTGCAAAAACCCACGGGCTACCCCCCCCGTGGGCTTCGACGCAGCCTAGTCGAACGCTACGCGCGATTCAACCGTCCTTTTGAAACTCACGCAGCACGACCGTCGCGTAACTGCCCGAAGGCAACGTGAATTCCAATCGCAGTCCTTCGGGCTCATTGGCGAAGCGCAGGTTGTCGAGCCAGACGAGGTACGACCGGCGTGTTCCGGGGGTCAGGTTGGCGAATCGCTCGAACATTTCGAGGCTCAACCCGCATTCTGCAAGCAGGGCCGCTTCGCGGGCCGCCACGTCGCCGGCGGGTTGCTTCATTCGGGGCCCGAAAATCGGGCCGGCGATGACGGTTTCCCGCGCGTCGAATCGAACTTGTTCTCGCGCCGCATCTTCGACGACAAACGGGCCCCCCGAGGCGACAACCTGCATCACGTCGCCCGGCAGGACGGTGTGCAGTTTCCGGTCGCGCAACCGCGCCCCGAGCGCCTGATTGAACAGGTGCGATTGCACGGCCGAGAGGGCCAGGCGCAACAGAAACTTGCGCCGCGCCCGCGGAATTGTATGGGGCGCTTTCTCGCCTCGCAACAGCGACTCGCCCAGCGTCAGTGTTTCGCGGTCGCGGCCGAACCGCTGGTCGCCGAAATAGTTCGGAACGCCGCGGGCGCGCAATTGGCCGGCGATGCGTTCGGCACGAGCCGGCGCGTCGGCAACGGCATTACGAATCAGAATCGAAAACCGGTTGCCTCGCAGATGGCCCGTTCGCAGTTTGTTGGTATGGCGGTGCGCTTCGAGCACGCGGAACAGATCGTGTTGCAGTTGGGGCAACAGCGGCTCGCACCGCGCCGGAACCGAAATCCATTGCCGCGTGACGGCCTGCCGATCTTTCATCCCCGCCATCCCGACATCCTGGTGCGCGATTTTCAGGCAGCGGGCCACGTGGCTGGTGAGTTGTTCGGCAGACAGCTCACGTTTCTCGATCCGCAGAAAGACGTGATCCCCCTGTTCTGCCGGCAGATACATCGGGACTTCGTCAACGACGAAATCCTCGGCACGCACCTTGCATTGCCCGCCGATGCCAGGCAGGCTGTCAGTTTCGCAAGGATCTGAAAAAGTGTTTGCGGTCATAGCGTGAGATTACGTCATGGCCGCGTGGCGGGGAACAGTTCGCCAGTAACGAGATGCAGCTTATGTTCGCAAAAATATGTCGTGCGGTGCGCGTGTGTCTGTCACAACTTTCAACGCTGGCGGTGTTGGGAACGCTGGGGGCGATGTTTATCGTCGGCCCGAAAGTCGGCTGGAACCCCATGCGACTGCCGGCGCTTGTGGGCCTCGCCCCTCCAGCCGCTGATGCGGCAGCCGGCCACGTGGCGGCCGATTCGGCCGCGCCTGGCGCAGCAGAGGGTGTGAAGGCCGGCGGGGCCGATCTTGGTTCGATTGAGATGGCCGAGCGCGTCATGGAAGACGTGGGGCTGAAAACGGCGGTGGTCGAACGTCGCGATCTCGTGCAACAGATTGTCGTGCCCGGGGAATTGAACTACGACCCGTACCTGACGGCTGAGGTCTCGAGCCGTGTTCCGGGGGTCGTGTGGCGCGTTGAAAAGAAGGTCGGCGAATGGGTGACCAAAGGCTCGGTGCTGGCCCTGATCGACTCGGCCGACGTGGGAGAAGCGAAGTCGCGGCTGTTGCAGGCGCTGGTGCAGGTTGACCTGCGCGCCAAAATTCGCAAGTCGCTCGACGAAAAGGTCGTTCCTGTCCGGACGATTATCGAGGCCGAGGCGAACCTGCGCGACGCCCGCGTGGCGGCTTTTAATGCCGAGCAGACCTTGCGGAACCTGCGATTGCCGATCCGCAGCGACGACGTGACGGGCATGTTGGGGCTCGACGAAGGCGACCTGGCGCGGCGCATGCAGTTTCTTGGTCTGCCCGACAAGGTGCGCGAAACGCTGGAGCCCGACACCGCCACAGCCAACCTGATTCCGCTCATTGCGCCGTTCGACGGCATCGTCATCGGTCGCGATCTGGTTGTCGGTGAGACGGTCGGGGGCGAAGAGAAGAAGTATTTCACGATCGCCGACATCCGCCAGATGTGGGTGACGTTGGAAGTGCGGCAGGAAGACGCCAGCCGGCTGGTCGAGGGGCAGGAGATCGAGTTTGTTCCCGATGGCGACTGGCAGCGCCTTGTGCAGGGGACGCTGTCGTGGATCAGCACCGAGGCCAGCGACCGCACGCGCACGTTGCAGGTGCGCGCCGTTGTCGAGAATTTGGAAGGCCGCTTGCGGGCCAACACCTTCGGGACCGGCCGCATCCGGCTGGCCAGCCGGGCGCAGGCATTGGTCGTCCCCAGCCATGCCGTGCAGCACGACGCGGGGAGCGCCATTGTCTTCATTCGCGAAGGGCGCGACGCAGGGGCGCCGCGGTGCGTACGGCGCGAAGTCGAAACGGGGATTCGCGCCGGCTCGTGCACCGAGATCGTCTCGGGCGTCGCAGAAGGCGAGCACGTGGTGACGGCCGGCAGCTTCATTCTGCGGTCGGAGCTGACGCGCCGCCGGCAGACTGTGGCCAGCCTGTGAGACCTCATGTTCAACGGTCTCATTTCGTGGTCGCTGCGCAATCGCTTTCTGGTGCTCGCGGGCTGGCTGGCCCTCGCGGGGCTGGGCGGCTACGCCATGAGCGTGCTGCCGATCGACGCCTTCCCCGATACCACCCCGGTTCAGGTGCAGATCAACACCGTCGCCGGGTCGCTGGTGCCTGAAGAGATCGAAACGCAGATCACCTTTCCCATCGAGCTGGCCTTAAGCGGCCTGCCCGGGCTCGACCAGGTGCGGTCGATTTCGCAATTCGGGCTGTCGCAGATCGTCGTCACTTTCGAAGACGGCGTGAATATCTATTTCGCCCGGCAGCTCATCAACGAGCGACTGACGACCGTCGAGCTTCCTGAATCGGTTTCCGTCCGACCGGAAATGGGGCCCGTCTCAACGGGCCTGGGCGAGGTGTTTCACTACTACCTGACGGGCAACCTCCGAAATCTCGGCGAACAGGAAAGAGTCGACTTTCTGACGACCGTTCGCACCGTGCAGGATTGGCAATTGCGGCCGATCTTGCGGCCGACGCCCGGAACGGCCGAGATCAACCCCTGGGGAGGCTACAAGAAGCAGTACCAGATTCGAGTCGACCCCCAGAAACTGATCAAGTACGACCTGGCGTTCGACACCGTCGTGCATGCGATCCGCCAGAACAACATGAACGTGGGGGGAGGCAATATCACCGAAAACGGCGGAATGCTTTTGGTACACGGCATCGGCCGCACCGGCAACGTCGAACAACTCGAGAACATCGTCATCCGGGCGCAAGAGGGGGTGCCGATTCGGGTGCGCGACGTCGCCGACGTCGGCATCGGGCATGAAATCCGGCGGGGGGCGGTGACCGCCACGCGGCTGGCCCCCTCGTCGGGCCAAGGCGCCGATCTGGCGGCGCCCCAACGCATCGAACAGGGCGAAGTCGTTCTGGGGCTGGGTTTCATGCTGATGGGAGAGAACAGCTACAAGGTGACCCGCCGGCTCAAAGACCGACTTGACGAAGCGCGGCCGCGGTTGCCCGCGGGCGTGCAGGCGGTGCTGGTTTACGATCGTACCGAACTGGTCGACAAGGTGATCAACACGGTCAGCAACAACCTGTTTGAAGGGGGCCTTTTGGTCATCGCGATTCTCTTCGTGTTCCTGGGGAACCTGCGCGCCGGCCTCATCGTCGCGCTCGCGATACCGCTGTCGCTCTTGTTCGCCTTTTGCGGCATGTTGCGGTGGGGCATCGCCGCCAGCCTGCTCAGCCTGGGGGCGCTTGATTTCGGCCTGGTGGTCGACAGCTCGGTCGTCATGATCGAGAACGCGGTGCGCCGGCTGTCTCACGCCGACCCCCGGCTGCCCCGCGCCACAATCATCGGCGAGGCGTGCAGCGAGGTGAGCAAACCGAGCGTGTTCGGGGTGTTCATCATCATGATCGTGTACATCCCGATTCTGACGCTGGAGGGAGTTGAAGGAAAGATGTTTCGGCCGATGGCGCTGACGGTGGTGTTCGCGCTGGCCGGTTCGCTGATCATGTCGCTGACGTTGATGCCCGTACTGTCGAGCCTGGTGCTCAGGCGCGACCCGCATGAGCAGGTTCCGTTGCCGGTGCGATTGGCCAATGCCCTCTACCGGCCGCTGTTGGCGTTTGTGATGGCCCGGCCGGTGCTGGTCTTCGGCGTGGCGTTCGCTGCCCTGGGCGCCGCGTTCGTCGCGGCCAGAGGCCTGGGGACCGAATTTGTGCCGCGGCTCAATGAAGGGGCGCTGGTGATCGGCATCACGCGGATGCCCGGCACGAGCCTCGAAGAATCGATCAGGCTCAATCTGCAGATGGAGCGGATGATCGTCGAGGCCTTTCCCGATGAGGTTGAAAATGCCTGGAGCCGAACCGGGGCGCCCGAAGTGGCGACTGACGCCAGTACGGTCGAGCAGATCGACTTCTTCATCACTCTCAAGCCGGTCAGCCAGTGGAAGCGGGCGCATTCGCAGGCCGAGCTTGTGGAGCTGATGAACGAGCGAATCAAGAACATTCCGGGGCAAATGATCTACTTCACGCAACCGATCGAACAGCGGATCAACGAGATGATTTCGGGGGTTCGCACCGACGTGGCGGTGAAGCTGTTCGGCGACGACCTGAAGGTCCTGCTCGAAAAGGCCGGCGAAATCCGCAACGTGCTGGCGGGCATCGACGGCGTCGCCGACCTGGCCGTCGAGCAGATGATGGGTCAGCCCGTGCTGCAGGTGCGCGTGCGGCAGGCCGAAATCGCCCGCTATGGCGTGTCGGCCGAATCGGTGCTCGATCTGGTCCAGGCCGTCAGCGGCAAGCCCGTGGGTGAAGTGCTCGAAGATCAGCTTCGATTTCCGCTGGCACTGCGCCTGCCCGAAGATTACCGCGGCAGCACCGAGGCGATCAGGGGAATTCTCATACCGACCGCACGGGGCGAGCGCATTCCGCTCGAAAGGCTGGCCGACATCCGCACGGTCGAAGGGGCCCGTGTCATCACCCGCGAATGGGGCAAGCGCCGGATCAGCATTCAGTGCAACATCCGCGGTCGCGATATGGGCGGGTTCGTAAACGAAGCCCAGCGGAAGATCGAAGAGCAGGTGCAGTTGCCCCCGGGCGGCTACTACATCACCTGGGGCGGCCAGTTCGAAAATCTCCAGCGGGCCAGCCGCCGGCTGACGCTCGTGGTTCCGCTGTCGCTGGCGCTGATACTCATCATGCTGTATTTCATGTTCAATAACCTGTTCGATTCGTGCCTGGTATTCAGCAGCGTGCCGTTCGCCTGCGTCGGCGGCGTGCTGGCGCTGGCGGCCCGCGGCATGCCGTTTTCGATCTCGGCCGCCGTCGGCTTCATCGCCCTTTCGGGAATTTCTGTGCTCAACAGCCTGGTGCTGGTGGAATTCATCAGGCACCTGGCCACCGAAGGGTTGCCGGTGGAGGAGGCCATTCGCGAGGCCGCGCACACCCGATTGCGACCCGTGCTGATGACGGCTTTGGTCGCCAGCCTGGGGTTTGTGCCCATGGCGCTCAGCCACGGAATGGGGGCCGAGGTGCAACGGCCTCTGGCGACCGTTGTGATCGGCGGGGTCATTACCTGCACGATAATGACGCTTCTGGTACTGCCGCTCTTATATCAGATCGCCAGTCGGGTGTTCCGCCCCGAGGTGCCGGGTGGGCACGTTGCAGGCGCAATTGACGACGATCACGAAGACGAGGTGCCCGCGCAGGCACCGCTGCAGATTGCATAAGCCACAGATTGCATAAGCCGACGTGCAGAACGCCGCCCTGGCCCTGCTTGAGCCTTAGGCAGGGGGCGCTGAGGCTGTCTGTTCGCGCGGCATTGTGCGCCGACGTCGGCGGCAGAGGCAGTGTTTGATTCTCCTTATGCCGTCTGGGGATACGTTATGCGGTCGGAGGGCGCTGACCGTGACGGCACAAACCTTGCACCGGCGACTCAGGGGGGCAGTCTGTCGAAATCGTCAGGATTCTGTACGGGGTCTTATTCGGTTGCGACAGATTGTCACCAGGAGAGACATCTGATGATCAAGCGACTGATGAATGCCCTGGTGCTTGGCCTCTTGCTGGGGGCCCTGTACGCAGGTCACAAGACCCATTGGAGTTTCAGCGGCGGTGCCGAGGCCGAGGCGGCCATGCCGCTGCGCGCGCAAATGAAGCCGGCGGCCGTCAGGTCGCCCGGCTCGTCGGTACCAACCGCGCAGTCTAGGCCAGAGTTGCGCGACGCCGGTTTGCCGCAAGTCGCCGCACTCGTCGGCGCGGATGCAGATGAAGGGAATAGTGACGCTTTGCCCGCCGTCGAGTTCAAGTCGGCCGCGGAGGTTGCCAAGGCGGGGCTGGTGGTCGACCAGGTTCAGGTCCGCGCCATGGACGAGTACGTTACGGCCAACGGCGTCGCGACGTACAACCAGAATCGACTGGCCCAGTTGGCGGCCCGCGTTCCGGGTATCGTCTGGCGCGTCGAGAAGAACGTGGGCCAGGCGGTCTCTGAAGGCGACGTGCTGGCGATTCTCGATTCGGTCGAAGTCGGCAGGGCGAAGGCCGAATTGCTGAGCACTGTCGTGCGTTACGATCTGTCGGTGCGGAACCTGGCGCGGCTGAAGTCAATTGCCGCATCAGTCCCCGACCGAATGCTGCGCGAGGCCGAGGCGCAGGTTCGTGAAGACCGCGTGCGGCGTTTTAACGCCCAGCAGACGCTGGTCAATCTGGGCCTGCCGATCGAGCTGGCGGAATGCGAGCAACTGGGAGACGAAGCGCTGGCTGACCGGTTGCACTTTCTGGGTCTGCCGGAATCAATCACGCGCACGCTCGACCCCAAAAAGACGACTGCCAACCTCATTCCGTTGATTGCACCGTTTGCCGGAGTGGTGATCGGTCGCGAGATGGTTGTCGGTGAAATGGTCGACAGCTCGCATACTCAGTTTACGATTGCCGACGTCCGACGCATGTGGCTGGTTCTCAATGTCGATCGCGAAGATGCTCCCCTCATCGACATCGGGCAGGAGCTGGTGTTTCGGGCCGACGGAATGCCTGGCGAAGCGACCAGCCGCATCAGTTGGATCAGCACCGAAGTCGACCGCAAAACGCGAACGGTGCAGGTGCGTGCCGAGGTCGATAACCCGTCGCTCGACGACGGGCCTGACGCCAGCGAAGGGCAGCGGCTGATGCGGGCTAACATGTTCGGCACCGGGCGCATCCGCACGAAGAATCGTCCGCAGGCGGTGGCTGTGCCGGGCGAGGCCGTGCACACGCGCGGCGGCCGCAGGCTGGTCTTCGTGCCGCGTGACGACGGCCGCACTTTTGAGCCGCGAGTCGTTCAGACGGGCCTGTCGCAGCAGGGGTTCACCGAAGTGCTGGCGGGACTCGCGCCCGGAGACGCGGTCATCACGCGGGGCAGCTACATGCTGAAATCGGAACTTGCCGCAAATACTCAATGATCCCTCAACCCAGATGACGAACGACGCAACGACGAAGCACGCATGACGAATTCCGAATGCCCTGTTTGCCCTTCGGCATTCGGGCTTCGTCAGTCGTCGGGCGTTCGGGTTTCGACATTCGTCATTCTCCCGCCAAATGTTAGAGCGAATCATCACCTGGTCGCTGGCGCATCGCGCCTTGGTGATGGGGGGCGCAGCGGCGATTGCTCTCTGCGGGTTCCTGTCGCTGCGATCGCTCAATGTCGACGCCTTTCCTGATACCACGCCGATTCAGGTGCAGATCAATACGGCTGCGCCGTCGCTGGTTCCGGAAGAAATCGAACGGCTGATCACATTTCCCGTCGAGCTGGCCCTGGGCGGAATGCCCGGGTTGCAGGAAGTGCGATCGATTTCGCAGTTCGGGTTGTCGCAGGTGGTCGTCACGTTTGAAGACGGCGTCGACATTTATTTTGCGCGGCAACAGATCATCGAGCGGCTGGCAAACGTCGAGATGCCGCCCGGTGTGCCCCGCCCTGAAATGGGGCCGGTTTCGACCGGTTTGGGCGAGGTCTTCCACTACCTGCTGGTTCCGGCGGGCGAGAACCCTGCCGACCTGAATACGTTGCGCACCACGCAGGATTGGGGCATCAAGCCCGAATTGCGGCCGGTGCCCGGTACGGCCGAAGTCAACTCGTGGGGTGGTCTCAAGAAGCAGTACCAGGTGTGGATCGACCCATCGCGGTTGTTCACCTACGAGTTGACGTTTCAGGAGGTGATGGACGCGCTGCGGCAGAACAACCTGAACGTGGGGGGTGGAAACATCGTCCGTGAAGGCGACATGCTGCTCGTGCACGGCGTCGGCCGCACCGTCAACATCGAGCAGATTCGACGGATCGTGATCGCCGCGAAAGAGGGGGTGCCGATCTACGTCGACGACGTGGCCCAGGTGCTGATCGGGCACGAGATCCGGCGCGGGGCAGTGACCGCCTTCGGCAACGGCGAAGTGGTGCTGGGGCTGGGGTTCATGCGGATGGGCGAAAACAGCTATGCCGTCACCCGCGACCTGCGCGGCAAGTTCAAATCGGTCGCCCAGACGCTGCCCGCGGGTATGCAGGCCATGGCCGTTTACGACCGCACAACGCTGGTCGACCAGGTCATCGCCACGGTGAAGGCGAACCTGCTCGACGGGGCCCTTCTGGTCATCACCATTCTGTTTATCTTTTTGGGAAATCTGCGGGCGGGCCTGATTGCCGCGGCCACTATTCCGCTGTCGATGCTGTTCGGTTTCATCGGCATGAAGCAGATTGGCATTGCAGGGACGCTGCTCTCTCTGGGGGCCATCGACTTCGGCATCGTCGTCGACAGCTCGGTCGTCGTGGTCGAGAACATCGTCAAGCATCTGGCGCACCATGGCCTGGCCCCGGCGAACCTTCGCCGCGATCGCCTGGAAGTCATCCGCAAGGCGGCCATCGAAGTGCGCACGCCGACCGTATTCGGCCAGCTCATCATCATGATCGTCTACATTCCCATTCTGACGCTGGAAGGCGTCGAGGGGAAAATGTTCCGCCCGATGGCGCTCACGGTGATGCTGATCCTCGTGGGCTCGCTGATCATGTCGCTGACCGTCACGCCCGTGCTCGCCAGCCTCGTGCTGCCCCGCACGATGGAAGAGAAAGACGTATGGCTCGTGCGGCTGGCGAAATGGCTGTACGCCCCCGTGCTGCGGTGGGTCGTATCGGCCCGGTTCGTGGTGCTGCTGCTGGCGCTGGCGGCCCTGGGCGCGACCGGCTGGCTGGCGACCGGTTTCGGAACCGAATTCGTGCCGCGGCTTTCCGAGGGGTCGATCGTCATCGGCATCATTCGCCCGCCGGGCACCAGTCTCGACGAATCGATCGCGTTGAATACGCGCATGGAACAGGCGCTGTTGGCGGCTTTTCCTGATGAGATCGACTCGATCTGGAGCCGCCAGGGGGCGCCCGAAGTCGCCACTGACGCGGGCAGTATCGAATCGACCGACATCTTCATCATGCTCACCGACCGCCAGCGCTGGCAACGCGCGGGGCAACAAAGCGAGCTGGTGGAGCTGATGGAAGCCGAGCTGTCGCCGTTCAAAGGCCAGATCACCTGGTTCACCCAGCCGATCGAAATGCGATTGAACGAGATGGTCTCGGGGGTTCGGGCCGACGTGGCGCTGAAGCTGTTCGGGCACGATTTCGAAACGCTGGTGGCGAAAGCCCACGAGCTCGAGAACGTGTTGCGTGAAATTCCGGGCGCCGCAGATCTCTCGACCGAACAGGTGCTGGGGCAGCCGATCTTGCAGATTCGCATCAACCAGCAGGAAATCGCCCGATCGGGCATTCCGGCATCGCTGGTGCTCGACGTCGTGGAATCGGTGGGGGGCAAGGTCGTAGGTGAAGTCGTTGAAGACCAGCTTCGCTTTCCGCTGGCGGTGCGGGTGCCTGAAGAGCTGCGGTCGAACCCGTCGAAGATCGCCGGCATCATGCTGGCGACCCCGTCGGGAGAACGGGTTCCTTTGTCGCGCGTGGCCGACATTGGTGAAGTGCGCGGCCCGAAGCTGATCGGCCGCGAATGGGGTAAGCGAAGGATCACGGTGCAGTGCAACGTGCGGGGGCGCGATATCGGCGGGTTTGTGGCCGAGGCGCAGCAGAAGGTGGCCGAGAAGGTCGAGTTGCCGCCCGGCTTCCGCATGACGTGGGGGGGGCAGTTTGAGAACATGCAGAAGGCGGCCACGCGGCTGACCATCGTTGTCCCTCTGGCGCTTTCGCTGATTGTCTTGTTGCTGTACCTGACGTATCGCAACCCGTTCGACACGACGTTCGTTTTCTTCAGTGTGCCATTCGCCTGTGTCGGCGGTGTGCTGGGCCTGTACCTGCGCGAGATGCCATTGTCGATTTCGGCTGCCGTGGGGTTCATCACGCTGTCGGGCGTCTCGGTATTGAGCAGCATGGTGTTTGTGGCCCAATACCGTACGTGCCTGGCCCAGGGGGCCGCGCCGCGAGACGCCATTCCCCAGGCCGCACTGGGCTGCCTGCGCACCGTGATCATGACGGCTTTGGTGGCCAGCGTCGGTTTCGTGCCGATGGCCACCAGCACCGGCACGGGGGCCGAAGTACAGCGGCCATTGGCGACCGTCGTGATCGGGGGCGTGATCAGCAGCACGTTGATGACGCTGTTCGTGCTGCCGGCGCTGTACGCGCTGCGCACCCGGCGCGGGCCGATCGCGCAGGCCGCGGCACTGGCCGTTCTGGAAGGGGCGCACGGGTGAGGCGCACCACGGCGGGAAGGCAGCGTACGTGCGTTTTGCGCGCCAACGGGACAGGTCCCGAAGCAGAAGCTTCGCAGGGCGTGTTGTTGGAGAACGAGAATATCAGCCACAAAGAAGCTCAGAAGTCGCAAAAGGAATTTCTGTGCCTCTTGAGCCTTCTTGCGGCCTATCGTTTTCTGCATGATCTCCCGGGTCTTTTTGCGAGCCGCCGACCGGCATCAGCGACTACCCGGATTGGCGGATGCACCCGTGGCAGGTTGACCGCAGGCCGTTGGCGTTCGTTCGCTGTCGATCTGAGTTACAATCTCGTCGCTTGTGCACGCCGGGACCCGATGCGGGTTTCGTCACCGGTACGAGCTCGACGATCGACGGCGGATTTAAGGCGTGATCCGCGCTCGAAACGCCGCGCGGGCCTCAAGATGACGGCGAGCTACCTGCCGCTGCCGGCTGGTCATATTAGGATGCGAGCATCCATGCGCGGATTGTTCATCACGGCGACCGATACGGGCGTCGGCAAGACGCACCTGAGCACAGCGATCGTGCGCCGATTGAGGCAGCTTGGCGTGCGCGTCGGGGCGTACAAGCCTGCTGCCAGCGGAGCGGAAGAGGGCCCCTGCGGACCGCAATGGGCCGATGTCGAGCGGTTGTATGCCGCGCTCGATGGCGAGTTTCCGCGCGAGCGGATTTGTCCACAGAGGTTCTCTGCGGCGCTCGCGCCCCCTGTGGCGGCGCGGCATGAAGGCCGGCGCGTCGATTGTGCGCGCTTGCGGGAGGGGGCCTGCTGGTGGCGCGACCGCGCCGATCTCTTGGTTGTGGAAGGCGTGGGAGGGTTCTTGTCTCCGCTGTCGGAGACCGAGACGAACGCCGACCTTGCCTGCGACCTGCGGTTCCCATTGTTGGTTGTCGCCCGCCGAACGCTGGGGACGATCAACCATACGCTGCTGACGCTGGAAGCCGCGGCGCGGCGGGGCCTGGTTGTCGCCGGCGTCATTTTGAACGAGGCTCAGCCGCCGGCGGACGACGACCTGTCGGTTGAATCGAATGCCGCCGAGCTTGCCTGCCGGATTTCGGCCCCGGTTTTGGCGAGCTTTGAGCACTCGGCGAACGCCGACCTGCTCGACTCGCCCGAGTTTCTCGAAATCGATTTCGAGCGCCTCGCTCAGTTGACGTGAGCGGTGCGTCGATCTCGCCAATTCCGAGCGTCGCACAGACGAAATAGGCGCGCCGCAAGAACGGCAGGCGGCCGGCGGCGTGACGACGTGGCGATTGGGCCGGAAGTCGCGGTATACTCTCTGACAGCCCGTTGAAAAAGGTGTCTGGAACTTTGTGAACATCCAGATTCCGAGGGGTTTTCGCGGGTGCGGAGAGTTCCAGACACCTTTTTCAACACCCTCCAATGGGCCTCGTTCGGTTGCCCCGGCAGGCCTGCCGACCGCTCCCGGCGGAGTTTCGCCGGGTCGCCCCGGACCAATCCTCTTGCGCGGAGACCCACCGATGACGCGACGCACACGGCGGGAGTTTCTCGAACAGTCAATGTTTGCGGCGGCCGCTGTGGCCGCCGGTCCACTGGCGCGGCGAGCGCCGGGCGACGAACGGCCGGCCGGCCCGAATGACGTGCTGCGGGTGGCGGTGATCGGGGTCAACAGCCGCGGTCAATCGCATCTGGCCGCGTTTACGCAACTGCCCGATACCGAGGTCGTGGTGATCTGCGACCCCGACGAGTCGGTCGGCAACAAGAGGTGCGACTGGGTCGAACAGCAGACCCACAAGCGCCCCGCATTCGTGCGCGACGTACGGCAGGTCAGAGACGACAGGAATATTGACGTTGTGTCGATCGCGACCCCCAATCACTGGCACGCGCTGGCGGCCATCTGGGCGATTCAGGCAGGTAAAGACGTGTACGTCGAAAAGCCTGTCAGCCACAACGTCAGCGAAGGGCGGCGGATTGTCGATGCGGCCCGCAAATACAAACGCATCTGCCAGACGGGCACCCAGGCCCGGTCGATACCCGGCATACGCGAGATGATCCAATTCGTTCGGGATGGCGGAATCGGCGAAGTCAAACTGGCCCGGGCCCTGTGCTACAAGCGGCGGCAATCGATTGGCCCGCGGGGAGAGTATCAGGTGCCTGCCAGCGTCGATTACGACCTGTGGTGCGGCCCGGCCCCCGTCAAACCGCTGTCGCGCCAGAGTTTTCACTACGATTGGCACTGGCAATGGGATTACGGCAATGGCGACCTGGGGAACCAGGGAATTCATCAGATGGACGTGGCCCGCTGGGGGCTGGGAGTCAGCGACCTGGGGCAGGAGGTCTTGAGCTATGGCGGACGACTCGGGTACGAAGACGCCGGCGAGACGGCCAACACGCAGGTATCCGTTCACGATTTCGGCGACAAGAAGCTGGTGTTCGAGGTCCGTGGTCTGAATACCGAACCCTTCAAAGGCGCGCACGTAGGGGTCGTTTTCTATGGAAGCCAGGGGTACGTGGTCGTGAATCACCACCCCCCGCATTCGAGCAAGGCGTTTGACCTCGATGGCAATGAGATTCGCGCGTTTGCGACCGACAAGGAGTTGCCACACTATGCGAATTTCGTCGAGGCGGTGCGCCGCCGCGATCCCGAGGTTCTTCACGCCGACGTTCTCGAAGGGCATTTGTCGAGCGCCTTGTGTCACCTGGGTAATATCTCTTACCGGCTGGGAGACGTCTTGCCGGCATCGGAAGTGCGCAGGCGACTGGGCGGCGATTATCGGCTGAGCGACGATTGCCCCGAAACATTCGAACGGTTTTCGGAACACCTGAAAGCCAATGACGTCAATCTCGAAGTGACCAGGCTGCGCCTGGGGGCGATGCTCAAGGTCGATGGCCGCGCCGAGGCATTCACGGGCTATGGCAGCCCGCGTGCGAACGCCTTGCTGACCCGCGAGTACCGCGAAGGATTTGAAGTGCCTGCCTCTGCAGAGCTTGTGTGAGAAACCGCCGAGTTTGCAAGAGCGGCGCAGAGCACTGCAAATGTCTGAGTCTTGGTTCGGCAAAACGATTCGCCGGGTTTCACCTGCGGCAGAATAACCAGACGGAAAGTTGCACAAAGAGACTCCGGGAAGAGACGGTACCCTCAGTATCTCGACGTCTCGGAGGCTTGCATGCACGCGGCAGATGCCCACCTAAGCTACAGACGGTGTGAGTCGTATGGTGCTGCCAGCAGCGAATCGGTGACCATTGGGAGATGAAGTGGAACAGGAGTTAACAGAGGGAACAGAGACAATGGACAAGAAACTCTCGGCAAGACCGTGTTTCCACACCTTTCCCCCGCTCGCGACTCCGTTTCCTCTGTTGGCTCCTGTTTCAGCGTTCTTGATCGTCGTTCCGGGAGACAGCCGCTCCTTGTTCCGATCCTTTTTTCCCGGCGGTTGTCGCGTACCGCGTCGTCGCCGCGCTGCGAACTCGCGCGATTTTTCCCGCCGGCAGGCTTTTTCCGACAAGGGCGCGTGGAATTGCACATGAGTTGATTGGGAGCGATCATTCAACCTTCAGACGGCTGATGGCAGTTGAAAGCCGACGTGTGCCAGTGTGCCGATGAGGCCCGAAGCGGGCGGCGCGGCCTTGTGGTCAATCGCCAACGAAGGGCTCAGTTGCGAGCGATTTCGCTCGTTTGTGTCTGGGCCGCCTCATGGCCGGTTCTGGCCCGCGCCGATTTCGACTTCGACACACAGGTCGCGCCCCTGCTGGCGCGCCGCTGCCTGTCGTGCCACAACGGCACCGACCGCAAAGGGGGGCTCGACCTGACCGCCGAGGTGAAGGCCAGGGCCGGCGGCGACAGCGGCCGGTCTTTCGTGCCGGGGCGGCCTGACGAGAGCCTGTTGTGGCAGCGCGTCGTTGATGACGAAATGCCGCCGAAAACGGCGCTGCCGCGAGAAGAAAAGCAGGTTCTGCGCGAATGGCTGGCGGCCGGGGCCAAATGGGGCGCGACGCCGATCGACCCGTTGCGGTTTACAAGCGAATCGCGGGCCGGCTACGACTGGTGGTGCCTGCAACCTGTCCGCAAGCCCAAACTGCCGCGGGTGACTGATGAAAGCTGGCCCGCCGGCGATCTCGATCGTTTCATTCTCGCGAGTCTCGAGCGGGTGGGGTTGCGTCCGGCGCCTGCGGCCGACCGCCGCACGCTGATCCGCCGCCTGTCGTTCGACCTGGTGGGGCTCCCTCCGTCGCCTGAAGAGGTCGATGCGTTTGTGGCCGACGAGCGACCCGAGGCCTATGCCAAATTGGTCGATCGGCTGCTCGATTCGCCCCACTATGGCGAGCGATGGGCGCGACACTGGCTCGATATCGTCCGCTTTGGCGAAAGCCAGGGTTTCGAGTGGGACAAGCTGCGGTCGAACGCCTGGCCCTACCGCGACTGGGTCATTTCTGCTTTCAACAACGACTTGCCCTACGACGAATTCGTGCGGCTGCAACTGGCCGGCGACGTGCTATTGCCGCACGATCCGCGGGGGGCCATCGCCGCCGGGTTCCTGACGGTCGGGCCGTGGGATGAGCCGGGCCAGACGCAACAGGGGGCGGCGATGAAGGCGGTGGTCCGCCAGGACGAACTGGAAGACGTGATCGGCGTCACCTCGCAGACATTTCTGGGGCTGACGGTCAACTGCGCCCGTTGCCACGATCACAAATTCGACCCGGTGTCGCAGCGTGACTACTACCGTCTGGCGGCGGTCTTCGCCGGAACGCGCCATGGGGAACGGCCCGTTCAATCAGAGTTAGGGCGCGTGCAGTTGGCGGGGCGGATCGCACGGCTGCGAGAGCAGGTGGCGGCGCTGGAAGCGCGGCTGGAAACCTTCGATTTTCCTGTTCGGCAGAAAATTCTGGCGGAAAGGGGGCGAACCGAAACACGCCCCATCAAACGGCCCAAGGCTTATGCCCGCTGGGAGTTCGACGGAGACCTGAGAGATCAGGTTGGCGGCCTGCACGGCAAGCCGCACGGCGAAGCACGCGTTGAAGGGGGCCGCCTGATTCTGCCGGGGAACGGAAGTTTCGTTGAGACGGCGCCGCTGGGAAAGACGCTTGTCGAAAAAACGCTGGAAGTCTGGGTCGAGTTGGCTGACGTTGCACAGCGCGGCGGCGGGGCGATGACGGTCGAATCGTCGAGCGGTGCGGTGTTCGACGGTTTCGTCTACGGAGCTCACGAGGCCGGCTGCTGGTCGCTCGACAGCCATAGCGCGGCGCGTCGGCAGACGCTGCCCGCCGATACGGGCGCAGGGCCTGCCCGTACGCCAGTGCAGCTCGTCGCCACGTACGACGCCGACGGAACCATTGCGGCATATCGCAACGGACGACCGTGCGGCAAATCAACCTTTGTTGCGTCGCTGACCGAATTCAGCGCCGGTACGTCACGTGTCGTGTTTGGGCTGGCGCACAGCCCGCCTGAGCCGGAAAGGCACCTGGCAGGTTCGATCGAACGGGCGGCGCTGTACGACAGGGCGCTCGCCCCTGATGAGGTGGCGTTGTTGGCGGGAACGTCGAGCGACCATGTCGCGACCGATGAGCTGCTGGCGACGCTGACTCCTGCCGACCGCACGGAGCGCAACCGACTGGTGCTGGAATTGTCGCGGGCACAACTCGACCTGAGACTGTTGTCGTGCGAGACGGCGTACACCGTTTCGCCGCTGGCGCCTGAAAAAACCCGGCTGCTGGAACGCGGAAACCCGGCCACCCCCGCCGACGAACTGACGCCCGGGGCGCTCGTCGCCGTGGGGGGGCTGGCCTTCGACTTCGAGCTGCCGGTCGACGCGCCCGAAGCCCATCGGCGATTGCGACTGGCCGAGTGGGTCACCGATTCGCGCAACCCGCTCACGCCGCGGGTCATCGTCAATCGGCTGTGGCACTATCATTTCGGCCTGGGCCTGATCGAAACGCCGAACGATTTTGGGTTCAACGGCTCGCGGCCGAGCCATCCTGAACTGCTCGACTATCTGGCGTCGGAACTGATTCAGCGGCGCTGGTCGTTGAAGCAATTGCACAAGCTGATTGTCACGTCGGCGACGTACCGGCAGTCGTCGCAGGCGAACGCGGCCGCAGAGCGACGGGATGCCCAAAACCGGCTGCTGTGGCGGCATTCGCCGCATCGACTCGAGGCCGAGGCGCTGCGCGACGCCCTCTTGACCGTCGCCGGAGAGCTGAACCCCGCGATGGGGGGCCCCGGGTACCAGGACTTCCGCACGTACTTTCGCGGCTCGCAACTGTACGACATGCTCGACCGGGCGGGCCAGCGGTTTCATCGGAGGACACTGTATCGCACGTGGGTGCGCTCCGGCCGCAGCGAGATGCTCGATGTGTTCGATTGCCCCGACCCGTCGATCGTTTCGCCGCGCCGCGCCGTAACCACGACCCCGTTGCAGGCATTGAGCCTGCTGAACGGCCCGTTTGCGATGCGGATGGCAGACCGGTTTGCCGATCGTGTGCGGCAGACTGAAAGCGCCGACCCGGCGGCCCAATGCGCGCAGGCGTATCGGCTGGCCCTGGGACGGCTGCCCTATTCCGACGAATCGAACGCGGCACGGGCGCTCGTCGAGATACACGGCCTCGCGGCGTTGTGCCGCGTGCTGTTCAACAGCAACGAGTTTCTCTATGTTGACTGATGCGCCAGCAAGGCGAAACCCGATCTGAACGGCGGTGCGATTCATGATTCATCCGTGGCACGACGTGACCCCCGGCGAAAGCCTGCCGCGCGAGTTCAATGCCATCATTGAAATTCCGATGGGGTCGAGCGTGAAGTATGAGCTCGACAAGCGGACGGGGCTCTTAAGGCTCGACCGGGTCCTGTATTCGGCGGTGTACTATCCGGCGAACTACGGTTTCATTCCGCAGACGCTGGCCGAAGACGATGACCCGCTCGATGTGCTGGTGCTCTGTCAGGAGCCGGTCGTGCCACTGACTCTGGTCAAGGCTCGCGCCATCGGGCTGATGACGATGATCGACTCAGGCAAGCGCGACCACAAGATTCTGGCGGTGGCGGTCGACGACCCGGAATTCAACGGCTTCAGCGAGGCCAGCGAGTTGCCGCCGCACCGCCTGAGCATGTTGCGCCGCTTCTTTCAAGATTACAAGATGCTGGAAGGCAAGGCGGTCGAGGTCGACGAGTTTACGCCGACGGGTTTCACGTTTCCCATCATTGAAGATGCATTGGAGCGTTACAGCGAGCATCGGCGGCGCGGCTTTCGATGATCGATCGCAAGAAGCGGCTGTGAGCGGTGCGGCCGTGACCCATGGGGCGAAAGTCGGGCAAAAAAGGTGTCTGGAACTCTCCGCACCTGCGAAAACCCCTCCGAATCTGAATGTTCACAAAGTTCCAGACACCTTTTTCAACAGGCCGCTATGAGGCGCGAGTCGGTTGGTGAGGGGCCAGGCGGTGATTGATGCGTGAGAGTTTGAGGCGAGGCGTGTTCTGTGGTTCGGCGGTTGGATTTGCATGACCGACCTTCCGTGGGAAGAGACCGGCGACTCGGCGCTCGAGCGGCTGGCCGCTGAGCCGGCGCGGCCGCTGGCTCCATTACTGCAGTACGCCGAGGCCATGACGCCCTTGGTCGTGGTGCTGGCGTTTGTGCCGGCGTTGTACGCCGTCTCGCATGGCACCCTCACCGAAGATGCTGCGCAGCAGGGCCTGTTGAGCCTGCGCTGCCTGAACGCCCGTAGCGTCAACGAATTTGTCGACCCGTCCGCCGCCGATGGCGGCCGATCGGCGGTGCATCAACCGCTCTTGATCAATTGGCTGACCGCCTTGTCGATGTGGGCGTTCGGGCCGCAGACCGCGGCGGGGCTGGTGGGCGGGGCCTACCTTTGCACGGCGGGGCTGGTGATCGCCGCGTATCTCGCTGCGCGTCGCTTCGGCGGTGCGGGGCTGGGTCTGCTGACGGCATTATTGACGGCGTTCAGCCCCTCGGTGATGCGGCTGGCCCAGGAGCCGACTCCAGAGGCCGCCTCGGCCTTGTTTGCCGTGCTGACAATCGCCGGCATGGTGGCGCACTGGCAGAAATCGCCGGCGCCGGCGTCGACTCAGTTGCTGCTGGGAGGGTTGGCGCTCGCCCTGTGCCTGCTCGCCGGCGGGCCTGTCGCGGCGGTCGTCGTTCTAATGCTGCTGGCCTACGCGGCACTCTGGAAGCTTGACGTGTGGCGAGGTTCCGAAGGCAATGGACAGCCTGATCGGCACCCCGTCAGTCGCCGCCGGGCGATCCGCGGGGTATTGATTCTGGCTGTGACGGGGTTTGCGTTCGGCGGCTGGCGTGCGCTGCTGATGGGGTCGCGGTACGGCGCTGAATTCTGGGACGGATGGTCGGGCTGGCGGCAATCGACGGTTGCCAGCGGCCCCTGGGAGCGCAATACCGCTTCATTCCTCACGCAGGTGCTCGAAAGGGTTCATCCTCTGGGCGCCCTGGCGATTGCCGGTGTTGTGCTTGTCGCCGGCGAAGTTGTCAGGCGTAGTGAAAGCCCCGGGCGACGACATCGTGGTCTGCTGCTGGTCTGGATCGCCACAGCCGGTTTCCTGTGGTGGGCCGCCGCAGCCTTCGGCGGACAGCGCGGCGCCGTCGAGCCCTGGCAGACGCTGCTGGATGTGCCTGTTCTCATTACGGCGGCGATCGGCCTGCTCGGTATCCTCGAGCGCCGCATTCCTTTTCCCTGGGCCGTGCTGATCGGCCTGGCGACCTTGGTCGAGATCGTGGTGGTGCACGAAGCCCGTCAAAGCGGTCTTTCAGTCACGTCCGGCCTAAAGGCGCTGCCGCCCGGGGCCCAACGGATGATCTGGGTGTCAGCGGTGCTGCTCGCGTCTGCGGCACTGCTGGTTGCCGTCTGGGGCGCACTGAGCGAATCACGGCAGCGGCGGGTTCTGTCGCTGATGGTCATCGGGCTGCTGCTCGCACATTGCGTCTGGGGCACGTTGGAAATGCGCCGAGAAGCGCCCGGCGACCGCGATCTCGCCAGCATTCGGGGCGTGCTGGCACGTTACGAGCACGTGGCGCAATGGGCACTCGTGCATCGCGCGGCAAAAGACGAAACCGACGCGGCCCCGCCTGCGCAGCTTGTGTTCACGATCCAGAGTCTTTGGCCCGCCGCACGGCTGCTGCCCCAGGATTCGTGGGAATCTCTGGCCGAACAATTCGCAATTCCGGCCGCGGGCGGCGACGGTCGATTGATGGTCATCACGTGCTTTCCGCGAAACCGGGCCAAGCCCCCGGCGCCGCCGGGCCTGGCCCGGCAGACGGGCCCCGGAATCGGCTACGACGACCATGATGTCGCCGCATTCTCGCGGGCCAGCCTGACATTCTGACCGGCCCAGCCTGTGCCTGGCGGTCCAGGCAAGATGCCTATGCACGAATCGGGCGCGTGAATAGGGCGCGCAGGCGCCGAGCTGCAATTCGATTACGGCTCGACCGGGTCGGCGCCGCAGCGGTACACGACGCCGGCGTCGGCCTGCTCGAACCCGGCCGATTTCAACAAAGCTTCAGCGGCCGCATTCTTGTCGGCTGCCACGGCTTCGACATGCGTCACGCCGTCCTCCCGCAGGCGACGCAATACCTCGCACATCAGCACCTTCGCGTAACCTTTGCGGCGCGCCGCTTCTTCAGTGAAAATGCTGCTGATCCCAACCGTGCGCTGGCCGCGCGTGAGCGCGTGCAGTTCCATGTTCCAGCAGGTCATTCGCGCCGGTGGGGTGCCCCCGTCATTCGGCAACAACACAAAGGTCAGCGAGTCGAATCGGCCGTAGCGGGTCATCCACCACCAGGTCGCTCCCGGAGGCTTGTCAAACACACCGAATTTCATCGCCCGTTTGACCTGTATGGCGCGCACGTCGAACAGATCTTTGCCGCGTGACAGATCGCGACGAAAGACGAGCCAGCGTTCGGCAGGAACATACCCGACCGCGGTGAAGAACGGTGCTGCCGCCGGATCAGAATCGAGAAAACCGGCCGCCTCGGCACTGCCGTACAAGCCGAGATAAAACGGGTCTCGTCCGGCCGATTCTCCGGCGTGAATTGTGCGGGCGCCGCGTTCGCGCAGGTAGGCGTCGGCGCGTCGCACAAGCTCTCGGCCAATGCCCTGGCGGCGGCGATCGATGCGCACCATCAGGGCGCAAATGACCCCCGCCTCGCGCCCCAGGCCAGAACCGTGGGCGTTGGCGGCGAAACCCGCGTGCACAAACCCCACAGCCTCGGCGCCTTCCGCGGCGACTATCAGCCCTTGACGGTCAAAATACGGCTCGGACAGGACCAGCGCGTCGAACATATCGTTCGAAAGATCCTGCACCGCGCCGGCGCCCAACCGGCCAAAGTTCCATAGTTCCGTCAGTTTAGGGGGGTCCGTGTTATGGAACGGCCGGTACTCGATCAAGGGAGTGTCTCATTGGTCGTCGAACCCCCACCGCAGAGGAGAGCCGAAACTCTCAAAGCCAGCGCAGGTGCGAGAACGACGGTGCATGGTAGCGGTCGCCAAGACGCGTCGCAAGCCGCCCTTGTCGCCGGCGGCATCGACAGCCCAGTCGTCGCTGGGCGCCCTCACGCCCCACGAATAATCTTCAGCCCCGGAATGGCCTCTTGCAACCTCTTCACCCCGTCATCGGTCACCTTGGTTTGCCAGAGGTAGAGGCTCTTGAGTTTCTTCAGGCCCTCGAGGTGTGCCAGGCCGACGTCCGTAATCTCGGTGCCATACAAATTGAGGTATTCCAGGTTCTCCAGCCCCTTCAGTGGCTCGAGCCCCTTGTCGGTGATTTTTGTTTTTTCAAGGTGCAGTCTCACGAGGCCTTTACGGCTGGCGATCGCCGTCAGCCCCGCGTCAGTGATGTCTGTTCCGCGCAGGTTGAGATGCGCCAGCCGCCGCAGATCTTTCAGCGGCGCCAGGTGTTCGTCAACCACTTTCGTCTGCGCCGTGATGTAACTCACATCGAGGCGATTGTCGTTCTGCGCGATCTCGAGCACCAGGGCGCCGATCTCTTTGATTTTGGCGATGGCCTTGGCTTCGTCGTCACCCTCGTCGGCAGGCGCATGGGGCACGCCCGAGCACGCGAGGGCCAACGACACGACCAGCATGTCTCTGCGGTTCATGAGCGCACCTTTTCGCGAGACGCGATCGACCACCCCCGACAGGCCCTTGATGCCGTCGGTTCTGCCCTGATTCTAGCACCGGCCCGCCGGCCATGAAAAGGATTTCGGACTGTGCTCGCCGTCGGCATCGTGCTATCATTCGGATTGTCTGGTGCATCGACCGAGCACATGGCTCCCGGCTCCTTCAGGGTCCCGGCTTTGGCCTCGCCTGCCCGTCTCGCGTGTTCCATGAAGTCTGGGCAGTCGTGAAAGCCCTGTTTGAAATTGCGGTCCGCCTTCCGACAGGCGGGCTGCCCGGTTCCTGAACGAAGGAGAAGATCGAATGGGAGCCAACCTGTACGTGGGCAATCTGAGCTATAACGTGACCAGCTCAGAGCTCGAGCAATTGTTTTCGCAGTATGGCACGGTCAAAAGTGCGCAGGTCATTTCCGACCGGCTGACCGGCCGCAGCAAAGGGTTCGCCTTCGTCGAAATGAAGAGCGACGCCGAGGCCCAGGCCGCCATCCAGGGCCTGAACCTGAAAGAACATGACGGCCGATGCCTGACCGTGAACGAGGCGCGTCCGCGCGAAGAGCGCTCGGGCGGCGGCCGGGGCGGGTACGGCGGCGGCGGTGGTGGTGGCGGTGGTGGCCGTGGCCGCCGAGGCGGCCGCTACTAACCGCGCCCCGTTTGCCACATTGCTCGTACTCGCAGCCCGGTTGCCTGATCGCAGCCGGGCTGCTTCATTAGGCGCGGTATGCCTGCGGGATTTTTTGCCCCTGAAGCGCTGCGGGAATTCGTGCACCGCCTGCTGATCGCGGCCGGCGCCCCGCCGGAAGAGGCGCTCGTCGTCGCAGGCAGCCTCGTCGAGTCGAACCTGCGCGGCCACGATTCGCATGGCGTCGTGCTGGCACGCTGGTACCTCAGCCAGATGAAAAACGGCCAACTGCGGCCGGGCGCGCCGTTTGAAATATTGCACCAAAGCCCGGCGATGGTTGCCGCCGATGGGCACCTGGGCTTCGGGCAGGTTCAGTGTCCGCGGCTGGTTGACGCGGTCACTCAGAAAGCTCGCGCGCTTGGTGTGGCCTGTGGCACGCTGGTACGTTCTGGTCATGTCGGCAGGCTGGGGGAATGGGTCGAGCGCGCTGGCGCAACCGGGCTCGCCTCTTTGCTGGCCGTGAATGACAACGGCGTCGTTCGTACCGTGGCGCCGCCCGGGGGCCTGGCAGCGCGGCTCAGCACCAACCCGATTGCAATCGCTGTTCCGACCGGCAACGGGCCCTTGGTGCTCGACATTTCCACGAGCGCCGTCGCCAACGGAAAGCTCAGAATCGCGAGGCTGTCGCGCCAACAGGTGCCGCTCGGCTGGATTCAAGACGCGGCCGGCAACCCGTCGACCGACCCGCATGTATTGCTGGCCGATCAGCCCGGAAGTCTGCTCCCCTTCGGGGGCGAACAGGGCTACAAGGGATTCGGTCTGGGATTGCTGTTCGACATCCTGGCGTCGGGCCTCTCCGGCGGGTTCTGCCCGCCGGCACGCACGGGAATGCAGGAATGGAACAACGTGCTCGTGGTCGTCTGGGATCCCGGTCACTGGGCCGGATGCGAACACTTACTGGCGGAAGCCGACAAACTGATTGGGGCGGTTCGCGATACGCCGCGCAAACCAGGCGTCGACCGCATTCGATTGCCGGGCGACCGCAGCACAGAAACGAAGGCGCAAAGGCTGGCCACAGGAGTGCCCGTCGCCCCAGAGCATCTCGAAGCGCTGGCCTCGGTCGCGCGAAAGCTGCACGTGCCCTTACCCGACGAGCTGCCGTCGTAGTGCGGCCGGTCGAATGTCAGCCGCCTTGCCAGTCGATGCCGAGCATCAGCGCATTGAGCCCGCTGCCGATGCCCAACAGGGCCACGCGGTCTCCTGCCTTGACGTGCCCCTGCTCGATGCCCAGGGCGGCCGTCAACGGCAGCGCCGCGGCGCCCGTGTTTCCCAGAAACTCGACGGTCGAAAAATCAATTGCCGGGTCAAGCCCCAGTCGCTCGTACAGCAACTTGCGATGGGCCCGGCCTACCTGATGAGTGAACGCCCTGGACACGCTGTCGTTGGTCCAGTTCAAAACGTGCCGCGCCTCGCCCCACGTACGTTCGGCCAGCGCCACGCCCGCGTGCAGCAGGGCCTCGGAATCAGTTTGCATGCGCGGGCGATCGTCTCCGTATTCGTGGGCCTTAACCCCACCCGCGCATAGCTCGTGACTGGTCGTGTCGGCGGCGAACGCGCCGCCCAGCAGGCTGTTGCCGGTGCGGCTCAAACGGCGGTGACAGAGCACGAGGGCGGCCGAACCCGACCCGATCGTCAGCGAGGCGAACGCCAGTTTGAGGTCCTGCCGGGTGAGGCGGGGGTCCTTCAGCAGCGAGTCGATTGTGCCTTCGACGAGGTCGCGACCCATTTCCGTCCCAACCACAATTCCTGCGCTGACCTGTTCGAGCTCGATCATGTTGGCCAGCATCAGCATGCCGTTCAACAGGCCCAGGCAGGCGTTGCTGACGTCGAAGACCAATGCCGACGGCGACAACTTCAAGGCCTGGTGCACGCTGCTGGCGGTTGCCGGTTCGAGCCGATCGCGGCAGACCGAACCGTGCGCCAGAAACCCGATCTGTTCGCGATCGAAGCGGCACGCCTGCAAGGCGCGCTCTGCGGTCTGCGCGCTGATTGAACCGGGCAGAATGCCGCGGTCCCAGAATCGGCGCTCGCGAATACCGGTCATCAGTTCGAGGCGACCGACCGAAAGTTCGAATCGCCGATAGACCGGTGCGAGGCGTTCTTCAATCTCGGCCGAGCTGACGATGCAAGGGGGCAGGCTGTAAGCGAACGCCTCGATGCAGACCTGCCGGTAACGCATACCCCGCGAGTCCGTAGGCTTCAAGCGCGCGCGGGCGCAGAGAGCGACGATTGCGAGTCAAGCTGCTCCATCAGCTCGGCAATGGTCCGCAGGTCGCTTTCGCGACGTTCGTCGGGGGGCGCAGCCGGTTCGCGGAATTCAAACCGCCGCGAGCTGCGCAGATACCGCAGCCCCTCGAGAACCAGGTCCCGCTGCTGTCGGGTCAGATCGACCGTCACATGTTCACTCGTCATATTCGGCACCCTCTGCGGGACGAAACCCTCGCTGCTCCGATACGACACGCCAACTCGGCGAAATTCACAATCAGAATGATAATTCCGCCAGCAAGCGTTCTCAACCGCACGTCGGCATTTTTGGGAGGCACGGTCGGCGGTCATGTCAGCCGATGCGACCGATGCCGGAATCTGCGGGTCGTGCCGATCACGAAAGATAGATGTCTGGTCTGCCTTGGCGTTTTGGCGTCTCCCGCCGGGGCCCCGAAACGGCACGCGATCAACATCGAGCCGGGGGGGTAAAAACGTTGGAAATCCGCCGAGTTCCGTCAGGGCCGCTACAGGCGTCTTTCGCGTTGCAGGTCGTCAGGCCGGCGCCGCACGCAACCGGCCCTGGCGATAGGCTTCGGCCAGAGCCAGGGGCACTTCGGCTTCTGCCAGCACGACTTTGGCGCGGTTTTCGGCCGTCAGGGCCTTCATCTCCTGCTCTTGCGCGACGGCGCGCGCCCGGCGCTCTTCAGCCCTCGCGCGAGCCACGCGCACGTCGGCTTCGGCCTGGTCGGCTTGCAGCCGGGCGCCGACGTTGTCGCCCACGTCGATGTCGGCAATATCGATCGAAACGATCTCGAACGCGGTCTGCGAATCGAGGCTCTTGTCAAGTACCGCCTTGGCGATGAGCATGGGGTTGGCCAGAACGTCTTTGTGGCTTTCGCATGAGCCGATGGCCGACACGATGCCCTCACCCACCCGCGCGATGACCGTTTCTTCAGTCGCCCCGCCAATCAACTGGGCCAGATTGGTGCGCACGGTGACGCGCGCCCGCGCCCGCAATTGAATTCCGTTCTTGGCGACGCCGTCGAGCGTCAGGCGGCCGCCGGCGCGCCTGGCGTCGGGGCAATCGATCACCTTGGGGTCGACGCTGGTCTGAACCGCTTCCAGAACATTGCGGCCGGCCAGGTCGATTGCCGAGGCGGTTTCCCAGTCGAGATCGATCTTGGCGCGCTGCGCGACGATCAGCGCCTGAATGACGCGGCGCACGTTGCCGCCGGCCAGATAATGCGCCTCGAGCGACTGGGTGGCGATGGGAGGCAGCCCCGCCTGCACCGCCATGATCTTCGACTCGATAATCGCCCTGGCATTGACCTTGCGAAACGACA
>JBQTIL010000015.1:0-63376 GCA_052388175.1 Planctomycetaceae bacterium
CCCCCCAGCCGTAACCGTTCACGCCCAAAGCAGGGGGACAGGCACCGTTTTCCCGGAAACTGGCTGGAGGTGTCATGGTTTCCAATGAATGTCGCTCGAGTCGACGCGGGAAAATCGAGCCAGTCCCCGGGCTGTGAACGGTTACCCCCCAGCCTGACCGTAAGAATGATCTGCCTCTGAGCGTCATTATCACTACGGGGAACCGTCAACGGGAAACGTGCGTCTTATCGGTGGCGGTTGGCATGCCCTTGATCGATCGGCCGCCCGGCGGCCGGGTCATTCTCGAAAGCAGGAGGTCAGATCATGTGCTCGCGTCGCCCCGGGTTCGAGAATGCCGCATCGCTGGCGGTTCGCGCCGCCTGGTTGCTCGCCGCGCTGTTGGTCGCCTGGCCGGCGCAAGCGCAGGTCCTCGTCATTGATAGTTCGACAGGCATCTGGCCTCCGCGCCCCCCGATCCCGCCCGTTCGCCGCCCGACCCCAGTTCCCTCGTCGTATCGCATCAAGACCCTTGACGTACAGGCCACGCTGAAAGACCAGGCGGCCAAGGTTCAGGTGTCGCAGGTGTTTCAGAACACCGGTTCAGAAACTCTCGAAGCGCAGTTCGTGTTTCCGGTTCCTGAAGGGGCGCCGATCAGCGGCCTGACGCTGATGGTCGACGGCAAGGAACTGGCAGGCAAGCTGTTGAAGAAAGACGAGGCGCGGCGGATTTACGAATCGATCGTCCGGCGGCGACAGGACCCGGCCCTGCTCGAATACCTCGGGCAGGGGATGTTTCAGACCAGCGTCTTCCCGATTCCGGCCCATGCGGAACGCACCGTCGAAATCCGCTACACCCAACTCTTGAAGAAAGACAACGGCCTGATCGACCTGCTGTTGCCCGTGGGCACGACCAAGCATTCGAATAAGCCCGTCGAGACGCTCAACATCACCGTGCGGGTCGAAGCCGCCGACCAGATCAAGTCGATTTACAGTCCCACGCACCAGCTTGAGATCCAGCGGCCCGACAACAATCACGCCCTCTGCCGGCTTTCTTTGCGAGATACCTATTCGCCCGATGATTTTCGCCTGTTCTACGGCACGGTCAACGGCCACGTCGGCATGAACGTGATCAGTTACCGGCCGAACGAATCAGACGACGGCTATTTCGTGCTGCTGGCAAGCCCCGAGGTGAAGAGCGCGCTCGTCGAGCGGGTCGAGAAGACAATGGTCTTCGTGTTCGACAAGTCGGGGAGCATGAGTGGCAAAAAGATCGAACAGGCAAAAGAGGCCCTGAAGTTTCTGATTCAGCAGCTCAAACCGGGAGACACGTTCAACATCGTGGCCTATGACTCGTCGATCGAGTCATTTCGGCCCGAATTGCAGCGGGTTGACGAACCGACGATCAGGGCCGCCCTGAGCTATGCAGAAGGCATGTACGCCGGCGGCAGCACGAATATCGACGGCGCCCTGCAGACGTCGCTCAAAATGCTGGGCGACGCCGGGCGCCCGTGCTACGTGATTTTCCTGACCGACGGTTTGCCGACCGTGGGCGAGCTCAACGAGATGAAGATTGCAGCCGCCGCGAAGCAGGCCAACAGAGTCAACGCCCGGCTGTTCACCTTCGGCGTGGGGTACGACGTGAACGCCCGGCTGCTCGACCGCCTGGCGCGCGATCAGCGCGGTCAGTCGGGCTATGTGCGACCGAATGAAAGCATCGAAGCGCACGTTGCGGCGCTCGGCGCGAGAATCGGTTCGCCATTGCTCACCGATATTGCAGTCACGATCGAGTTTGACCGCGTCAATCCCGTGGGCGCTGCCGCGCCGATCTCACGAACGTATCCCAAACAGCTCACCGATCTGTTTCAGGGGGAACAGCTCGTATGGGTCGGGAGGTACAGGTACGGCGGCGCGGCACAGGTCGCGCTCTCGGGAAAAACCGGGGGCGAGCTGAAACGCTTTGCCTTCCCCGCGACGTTTGCCGAAAAATCGCCCGATGAATCGCTGGGCTTCGTCGAGAAGCTGTGGGCCACCCGCCGCATCGGAGAGATTATCGACGAGTTGGACCTGCACGGGCAGAACCAGGAGCTGATCGACGAGCTGGTTCAATTGTCGATCCGCCACGGCATCATGACGCCCTATACGTCTTTTCTGGCGGATGAAAACACCGCTCTCGCAGATCGCAGGGGCAATCGCGAGCGCGGTCTTGCCCGCCTGCAGCGAGACCTCGCGGTGGACCAGGGCGCCCGGGGCGTCGCGCAGCGAATCATCAAGGGCCGGCTTCAGGAAGCCGGCCAACCCGCCTCCGTCGGGGGACTGCCGCTCGGCGGCTTCGCAACGTCGCCTGCCGAGATTCAGAAGCTGAAGAGTGCGATGGCGGGGAAGGCAAGTGAACAATCGCTGGGACGCGCGGTCATCACGCAGAACGCTGACGGCGAATACGAAGTGCTCGACGCGGTTCGCAATATCGGCCAGAAATCGTTCTTCCGCAAGCAGAATCAATGGCACGATTCGACCGTCACGCCGGAACAAGCCCGGCAGGCCATTCGCATCGTGCAGTTCAGCGACGAATATTTTGAGCTGGCCGCCGCGCACGGCGGGGCGCTGGCCAAATATCTCGCGTTTGACGAGCCGGTGCTGGTGAATCTCGGCGAGAAGACGTACCAGATCGAGATGCCTCGTTCGACTTCAGACTGACCAGTGGCAAAGTCGATTCTGACGATGAATTACGGATGGTACCCACTCAGCCGCGTCTTTTGACCCGGCCGAGGGGCGCGGTCTCCAATTCGGGACCCCAGAAGTCGCGATCCCGGCGCGCCGGGACCTGTGCCTCTTGAGCCTGCTTGCGGCCCATCGTCTTCTTCATGCTCGCCCGGGTGACTCTGCGAGTCGCCGACCGGATCGACGTCTACCCGGATTGGCGGATGCATCCGCGGCCGGGTATTCTCCCGCGATGGCCTTTGCGCCGCCGCGTGCCGTTTCTATAACTTACCTGCGCGAAAAGGTTTAGCCGGCTTCACGATTCCCCGTGGCCGGTTCATCTTGCCGCCATCCTCTGGCCTGATGCCGAATTCGCTGTTTGCTTCGCTCGCACCATGATTCGCTCGCGTTTTAGTTCCACGTTTATCCTCCGGGGCATTCGCTGGGGTGGCGGAATTGTCACCTGCTTCGGCCTTCTGAGCGCGTATTTAAGCGCCGACGACGCGCCGCTCGTGACCGAGAAGCGGGCCCCTTTCTTGAATCTACTCGATGTTCGCATGCTCGACGGACTGGTGCAGACGCACGCAACGCTCGTTCTGGAACCCGACGCCAGGCGCCTCGAGCGACTGAAACTGGCGGTTCCCGCAGGGCATCGCATTCTGGGGGTCGTCGGGGTCGATGTCTCTGCCTGGAAGGAGTCCACGGGCGACAAGTCGCAGGTCTTGGATGTCGAGTTGAGGCCTTTGGAAAGCCGGGCGACAACGATCGAGGTCTTTACAGAGTTTTCGCCGCCCGACGAGCCCTTCGGCGTGGGTGGCATTGACGAGCGCGGGGTCGCGCACGCGATTCACAGTCTTGATGACGTGAACGAATCGGGCTGGATCGCGATTACAACCGACGGGCAGGCGTCGTTGTCGGTCGTCGGCAAGTCAGGCCTGGCGCGCGTCGACGAAAGTATGACGCCCTTGCCGCTGCGCGGCAGGTCGGGCCAGGTCTATCGGTTCTTCTCGCCGAAGTTCGAGTTGAGAATTGCGCTGCAAACCGTCGAGCCGGGCGTCGCCGTCGAGCAGCAGACGCGAATGCTTATCCGCGACGGATCGATCGCGACCGAAACGCAATTCGAGTTTCTGATCGCGAGTCCGGGAGTGCGCGAATTGAAATTCGCGCTGCCGGCCGGGCTGATTGTCGAAGATGTCGCGTGCGCGAATCTCAAAGAATTCATAGTGCCCGAAGCGGGTGACCAGTTGATCGTCGCGCTGCGCGACGCCGTCAATGGTCGCGTCGCGTTGACTGTTCGCGGCCAGTTGGATCTTGACGCGGAAGATCACGAACCGAAGCCTCTGCCGATTCTGGAACCGCTGGCTGCCGGCCGCGTGACGGGCCGGGTTGCCGTCTATGCGCCTGCGTCGCTGGCGGTTCACGTCGACGAAAAGCTGGTGCAGGGCGCTTACGCAGCGCCTCCTGGTCCGGAGGAGCCGGAATGGGTTTCAGGAGCGCGGCGCGTACGTGGTTGGAGTTTCCGCCGCAGCCCCGAGATTCCGGTGCGGATCGACCGGGTACCCGTGCGCCTCTCGGCCAGCGTTGCGACAGAGGTTCAACCCCGGGGCGCGGCGATCGATGTCGACACCGTCGTTGCCTATCAGGTTGAGTCTGGTGGTCTGGCGACGTTTCGCTTCGCGCTGCCTGCCGGCGCGGGCGAGGCCCCGTGGATCACCAGCAATGACCCGGTTGGTGCGCCGCTATACCAGGTCACGCGCGACGAAAAAACCAGCGGCGACTGGGCCCCCTGGACAGCCACGCTGGCCCGCGAGGCGACAGGCATTATCCCGTTGCGCGTTCGATATGCGCTGAAACCCGCGCTTCAAGACGGCAAGCCGGCCGTCAAAGTTGAACCGGTGAGGGTGCTTGAGAGCTCGGCTGCTCTTGAAGGGGGCCCGCCCGTCGTGCCCCTGAACGTTTCCGGCGACATGATCGTGCGCATTCCGCCGGAAATGGAAGTTGCGGTGAATCCATCGGCGATCGAACCGGTCGAAGACGACTCGGCGCCCGAATCGCTGCCGGGCGTATTGACCTATCGCTACGAGGTGGGCCCCGGGGGGCAGCCAACACCCTCTCTGGAATTGACAATCACACCGCGCGAGATTCGCCCCACTCTGGGCACTGTCGCGACGCAGGCCGTGATTGAAGCGGTCGTCACCGGCGAAAAGGCGGTGACGTATTATTGCCGCTACCGACTGAAATCGTCAGTTCCTGAGCTGCTGGCCTTCACGGTGCCGGCTGATTCTGAATTGCTGGATGTCGTTGCCGGCGGCCTCCGCGTCTCGCCGGTAAAAGACGAGCCGGCCCCCTCCAAGCATTCCGTCACCTATCGCCTCGACCCCGTGCCGGGTTCGAGGGCGCGGGATGCCTGGGATCTGCTGACAGTCTATCGCGCCCCTTTTAAGGACAATCCTGTGCGCGGCCGCGGGGGCAATCTGGCGCTTCCCCTGCCGCGACTGGCGCGTATCGGCGATTCGGCACGCACGTCGCTGGCGGTTCAGAATCTGCGTGTCGTGATCCGGATCCCGCATGAGTATGTGCTGGTTGGGCGGCCTCCATTATTTGATCCGGTCGACTCGACTTCGTGGGCCCGGTACCGGCGCGCGAGCGCTCAGAACGATTCAGTGCCCGACGTCGTCTCAGCGGTCGGCGACGAATTGGGCGACCATGTGCTCGATTCGTCGGCAGGAAAGGCATATGTGTACGAGCGCTCGGGCATGGCCGACGCGCTGGAAGTCTCGTACTGGAGGACAAGCTGGTACACCTGGATGATCAGCGGCGCGGTTTTTCTGGCCGGCCTGATGCTCGGGCGCACAAGCTGGCGGAATCGCTGGACGATTGCGCTGATTGCGGCCTTCGCAGCCGCGATGTATTCCGTGCGCGACCCTGACCTGACGGTCAACGTTCTGTCGGCCGCCCGCTACGGGCTGTTGGCGACGCTCGGCTGGTGGATCGTCCTGGCGGTGACACAACCCGGTGGGAACGTCGCGCCGCGATCAACGTCGGCGGCGCGCGGGTCGCAGGGGTTGGGGGCCACGACCGCGGCTGCGCCCGTCGCGGTTCCGCCTGCCGCAAACGCGCCGCGCGACCAGCCGCCGGCTCAGAAAGCGTGACCTGTTCGCGGTCAGACGCAGCATTTGGAGCGAGTGCGGCACGAGACGCGCGTGACCGCTGGCGGATTCCCTGGGATGACGCGATTTGCAGTCTGGGGCGCGGCGCGGTATTTTGAGAAAGCGACGTCTAACCTGGCCTTGGGGAATGCGAGCATCGAGTGACATGACCACTGCGACAAAAGAACCGCGGGTTTTCGTCAATTTACATCCGGCTGACAACATCGTTGTCGCTTCGAGAAACGCGCTCGTGGGGGCGACAGTCCGCTTGAACGGCCATACCATCGCCGCGACCCAGGCAATCGACCTTGGTCATAAAATGGCCGTCACGGCAATTCCCCGCGGGGAGCCGGTGCGAAAGTTTGGCCAGACCATCGGGTTCGCTTCGACCGACATCGCGCCGGGAAGCTGGGTCCATACCCACAATGTCGACGTGGGACCACTGAACCTCGACTATTCGTCGGCCACGCAGATTCCACCCGACCCCCCGCGCCAATCGGGCCGCACCTTTCAGGGGTTTCGCCGCGCCGACGGGCGGGCTGCGACTCGCAACTACATTGCCGTTGTTTCCACGGTCAACTGCTCGGCGTACACCGCGCGATTGATTGCCCAGGCGTTCGATCGCGATTTGCTGCGCGACTACCCGAACGTCGACGGCGTGATGCCCATTGTGCATAAGGCCGGATGCGGCATGGCGTACGGCGGCGGAGACCATCGCCTTCTCAACCGAACGCTGGCGGGCTTTGCCAAGCACGCAAATATCGGCGCCTACCTGCTGGTGGGCCTGGGCTGCGAGGTTGGTCAGGCGTCGTTTCTCGCCGAGAGCGAAGGTCTCGTGCAGCTTGACCTGCCGCAGAAGAAGGCGCCGCTCCCCCTGATTCTCAACATGCAGGACGAAGGGGGAATCAGGAAAACGACCGCGCGGGCCACAGCAATACTCAAAGAGATGCTGCCGGAAGTGAACAAGGTTCGCCGCGAGCCCATTGCGCTTTCCGAATTGATTCTGGGAACGAACTGCGGTGGCAGCGACGGGAACAGCGGCGTCACCGCGAACCCTGCCTTGGGGTACGCCAGCGACCTCTTGATTGCGCACGGCGGCACCTCGGTGCTGGCTGAGACCCCCGAAATCTACGGCGGCGAACACACCCTGACCCGGCGTGCCGTGTCGCGCGAAGTGGCCGACAAGCTCATCGAGCGGATCAAATGGTGGGAGAAGTACACCGCGCAGTTCGGCGCGCAGATTAACAATAACCCTTCGGTTGGCAACAAGAAGGGTGGGCTGACGACGATCTACGAAAAATCGCTGGGGGCCATTGCCAAAGGCGGCACGACGGCACTGCGCGAGGTGTACCAGTATGCCGAGCGTGTCCGCGCGAAAGGCTTCGTTGTCATGGATACGCCGGGCTATGACCCCGTCTCGGTCACCGGCCTGGTCGCCGGGGGATGCAATATGGTGGTGTTCACAACGGGGCGCGGGAGCTGTTTCGGTTGCAAGCCGGTCCCCTCGATCAAAGTCGCCACGAATACCCCCATGTACGAGCGGATGATTGACGACATGGATATCAACGCAGGCGTCATACTCGACGGCGCCAGCGTCGCCGACGTTGGCCGCGAAATTTTTGAGAAGATCATCGCAGTGGCTTCGGGCGAAAAGACGAAAAGCGAGGCGCAGGGGGTCGGCGACGACGAGTTCGCCCCGTGGAGCATCGGCCCAACGCTGTAGCCGACGTTTGCCCCACCGCTCGGTCGGATCGCAAGTTGCAACCCGCGGGCGGCAGGCACTCTCGAACCGCAGTCGCTTGGCGTGTGTTTGGCCCGCCGACTCTTTTCCCCCGTTCCTCTGCGACGGCAAAATCCATTGAAACCATTTTCGGTCGGCCACTAGAATGTCGGCGTACCGGGCAGGATGCGGCCCCCGGGTTCTCGGCGAAGGATTGCCATTGCGCGAAGTAATCGCACGCACCGGGCAGCCACGATGTCGAACAGGCCCAGTCAGAGAGGCACGTCGTCCCGACACGAGGCGTCGGCGGCAGGGAAGGACGGGCCATGGGGGTGATGCGGTTCCTGGTTCATCCGCCCGAGCTCCTTGCCGCCTGGCCCGAAGTGCACCGCGCTTATTTTAGCGGCGTCGACCAGTCGGTCTGGCCCACGCGCATCGACACTGAGGGGGCGATTGTCGTCTGCCGGCGGCAGAATTCCGACAGCGGTCGCCTGAACGTCGCGTGGCCCGTCGCCGGGTTCGGCCGCCCGATGCTCGCCACTTCGTCGCTCCCAGAGCGCGATGAGCCGTACCTGCTGGCGGTTGAACTGGCGCGCGGCAAGATCGTTCAGGTGCGCAACCAACTGGCGTTCTGGCATGCCGCGGGGATGTCGATTCCGATGGAGTTCGCCACCTTGCATCGCGACTCGCACCGTCTGCTGGCGCAAGCCGTCGCCGTTCAGGAGCGGCCTGATGTGGCCTCGGCCCTCGCGCAACAGGCCATTGTCGCGGCCTTTGAGGCGGCTGAACTTCTGTCACGCGCCTACGCGCGGCAGCGGCTCGAGATGCGGCATCGCCAATACCCGCAATTGCCGACCGTGCTGGGCTGCAGCATGGGCGACAGCCTGTTCGACCTCGATCAGCAGGCCGGGTTTCTGAAAGCGTTCGGCGGCGCTGCAATTCCCCTTCAATGGCGGCACATCGAACCGATCGAAGGGGAATACCGCTGGGAGACCTATGACACGCAGGTCGAATGGGCCCTGGCCAACAATCTGCTGATTCGCGGCGGCCCGCTGATCGATCTCTCTCCGGGAGGGCTCCCGAGCTGGCTGGGGCAATGGCAGCACGATTACTGGAACCTGCAGAGTTTTGTCTGTGATTTCATCGAAACCGCCGTCTCGCGCTACGTCGGCCGCGTGCGCATCTGGGAAGTCTGCGCGCGCGCCAATGCGGGCGGGGCCCTCGCCATCACCGAAGAGAATCGGCTGACGCTCGTCGCCAAGGTCCTGGAAGTGGCCCGGCAGGTTGATCCCGAGGGGCAGTATCTGATTCGCATCGATCAACCCTGGGGAGAATACCAGGCCCGGGGGCAACACAAGCTCTCACCGCTGCATTTCGCCGACGCCCTCATCCGGGCGGGAATGGAACTGTCGGCGATCAACCTCGAGATCGGCGTGGGTTACGTTCCCTCGGGCAGCCCCTCGCGCGACCTGCTCGATTTCTCCCGCCTCATCGACCAATGGACCGTGCTGGGCCTGCCTTTGCAGGTGACGCTGGCCTTTCCTTCGAGCGTCGAGGCTGATTCGCACGTGACGACCGATCTCGAAGTCGACCCCAATTTCTGGCGGCGACCCATCGACGAGCAGACCCAGGCCGACTGGATCGACGACTACGTGCCGATTCTTCTGGCCAAGCCGTCGGTTATCGCGGTTTTCTGGAACCATCTCTCCGACGCGCAGCCGCACCGTTTTCCGCACGCGGGGCTGATACGATCAGATGGAACTCCAAAATCTTCTCTCGGCCGGTTCACGGCGCTGCGCGAAGCGCACTGGTCATGAACGTCGCTGGCGGCGAGCGGGCCAAAGAAAGTTCACGAGCCCGGGCCGCCCGACTCAACCTCCGCCCGAATCCCCGAACAAGAGCCCCCCGCTTTCGGTGCCGCCCCCCTTCAGCGGCTCTTTGCGCTTCCGTTCGTAGGGAGCTCCCCCGCCGGGGGCCAGATCTTCGTCTGATTTTCTGGGCGCTTCGGGACGCGCAATCAGGGCCTTCACCGACAGCGCGATGCGTTTCTTGGCAGGGTCGACCGACAGCACTTTCACGTCGACTTCCTGGCCGATGCTCACAACGTCAGTCACGCGATGCACGCGGCGATGTTCGAGTTCACTGATGTGCACCATGCCTTCGACCCCCGGCTCAAGCTCGACAAATGCGCCGAACTCGGTCGTCTTGGTCACTTTGCCGTGCACCACGGCGTTCGGCGGATATTTTTCCGTAATCGTCTGCCAAGGGCTGGCCTGCAATTGCTTCATCCCCAGGCTGACTTTCGATTTCTCGCGGTCGATGCTGAGAATCTGAACCTCGATCTGCTGCCCCTCGCTCAAGAGGTCGCGCGGGTGCCCGATTCGGCTCCACGAAATCTCGCTCACGTGCAGCAGCCCATCGACTCCGCCGATGTCGACAAACGCGCCGTAATCTTTGACGGTCTTGACGCGGCCGGCCACCCGCATGCCGACTTCCACCCGTTTCCAGGCTTCTTCGCGGGCCTCGGCGGCGGCGATTTCGAGAAACGACCGACGACTGACAACCAGGTTCTTTTTCTGCGGGTTGACTTCGAGCACCTTGACGCGCAGCTTCTGCCCCACGAACTGCTCGAGATTCGGGCAATACGCCAGGTCCACCTGACCGGCCGGCAAAAAGCCTCGCAGATTGCTGACGTTGACCTCCAGCCCCCCTTTGTTCGTCTTCACGACCATGCAATCGACGATCTGGCCTTGTGAGATCGCGTCCCAATTGCCGGCCGGCTTGCTGACGGTTGCCTTCGCGAGCTGCACCTGCACCAGCCCCTCTTCCGGCACATAACGCTCGACGATCACGTCCAGCACGGTGCCCGGCTCGGGCAGCTTTCCCGCGTCGAACGATCGGGCGGTCAGCACGCCCGAGGCGCGGCCGGCGAGTTCGAGAATGACATTGTCACCGTGTGTCGATACCACCTTGCCCTTGGTCTTCGTCCCCGGCTCAAGCTGGGTTTCGCCGCCGCCGCCGGCCGATGCGCTCGCAGGAGTCGCGGGATCGGCCGCGTCACCCAGCGCCAGGCTTCCGGCGCCTTCGAGAGCCGCGTTGATTTCGGCTTCCAACTCGGCGTCGAGCGGCGAATTTTTGGCGGGAATTGCCACTTTCTCGGCAGCGGCCGCAGGCTCGGGCGCTGGCGATGGCTCGTCAGAGGGCGCCGCGGCGTCACCCGCATTGCTTCCTGCGCCGGAGGCCGCGAAGGAGGGAACCGCCTGATCCTGCCCAGGCTCGACGGTCGGATTCAACTTGACGCGTGGCGCGACGGATGTGTCCTGAGGCGCGGGCTCGGTGCTCATCACGACCGGATCCTGACTTGACGCACGGCGATAGATAGGGCCCACCGGTTGACTTTTGAACGATACTCGATGGTAGGCCAAATTACCACTGCTTGTCGGTTGGCGCGGCCCTGAGTATGTTTGTCGGAACGGCCGCCCGCGCACCGGCAATCTACAGTGATTTCTTCAATTCAAGGACGACTCGATGCGAGTGGCGATAAAGCGCTCTGCGACGTACGTAACCCTGATGGTGGTTGCGGTTCTCCAGGCGCCTCGTCGGGTCGACGCGGAAGACTGGGTCGCTTTTCGAGGTTCGGCCGGCGACGGCATTTCGCGCGAGAGCGACGTGCCGCTGCGCTGGGCGCCCGACAAGAACATTCTCTGGAAGGCGCCGCTTCCCGCTCCGGGTGACAGCAGCCCGGTCGTTTCGCGCGGGCGCGTATTCGCGACGTGCGCGACCCACGAGGGGCGTCGACGGGGCTTGTATTGTTTTGACCGCGCGAGCGGTGAGGTCTTGTGGTCGCGAATCGTCCCTTACGACAAACCTGACCCGACGCATCGCACCAACCCGTACTGTGGTTCGAGCCCCGCCTGCGACGGCAGGCGCGTCGTCGTCTGGCATGGGTCGGCCGGCCTGCATTGTTATGATTACTACGGCCAGTTGCTGTGGTCGCGCGACCTGGGCACATTTCGACACATCTGGGGATACGGGTCTTCCCCGGTGTTTCACGGCGAAAAGATCATTCTGAACTGCGGGCCCGGCGAGCGCACGTTCGTCACGGCCATTGACGGCGCCGACGGCCGCACGCTCTGGCAGGCCGATGAACGCGGCGGCGCCAGCGGCGAGAAGGGAGAAGGGGAGTGGATCGGGTCGTGGAGCACCCCGGTCATCGCCAGCGTGCGGGAGAGCGACCAGGTTCTGGTCAGTCTGCCGCAGCACGTGAACGCCTACGACCTCGCCAGCGGCCGCATCATTTGGACGTGTGACGGCCTCGGCAGGCTCGTTTACACATCGCCCGCGGTGTCCAACGGCATCGGGATCGTGATGGGGGGGTACCACGGCCCGGCCCTCGGGTTCAGGCTGGGCGGTTCGGGCAATGTGACCGGCGTGAATCGGCTGTGGCACGTCACCGAGAAGAATCCCCAGCGAATCGGGACGGGAGTGATCGTCGGAAAGCACCTGTACATGGCCAACGAGCAGTTTTTGGCGCAATGCATCGAGATTGAGACTGGTCGCGAGGTCTGGAAGTCGCGATTGGGTGATTCGGCCATCTGGGCATCGCCGGTGTTGGCCGCGGGCCGGCTGTACGTCACCAATCAGGCGGGCACCACGCTGGTCTTCCGCCCGAGCCCGGAGCAATTCGAGCTGCTCGCTGAGAATGCGCTCGGAGAACAAAGCAATTCGACGCTGGCCGTCTCCGATGGGCAGTTTTTTCTGCGGACGTTTCAGCACGTGTACTGCATTGCCGAGAGTGCAAAATAAGTCGCGGCACGCTGCGATGGAGAGCTGCGTCGGGAAAGTAAAAGGCATTGCGGCAACGACCGGCCGCACATTCGATTCCAACGGGTTCGCGTCGAGAGCGCATCATGAGTCAATCGCGAAAATACGACGTGCTTGTCGTCGGGACGGGCCCGGGGGGCGAAGGGGCTGCCATGCAGGCCGCGAAGTGTGGTCGGGCGGTCGCCGTCGTCGAGCAGCAGCCGCGCATCGGCGGTTCGTGCACGCACCAGGCCACCATTCCCAGCAAGGCGCTGCGGTTCGCGATTTTTCAGATGACCGAGGCGAACCACAACAAGCTGTTTCGCGAGGCCGGCGTCTCGATTCACCTCACGTTCCCGGAATTGCGCAAGGGGGCGAGGTCGGTAATCGACCAACAGGTCGATATGCGGCGCACGTTTTACGAACGCAATCAGGTCGATATCTACGAGGGGCATGCGCAGTTCGCCGACTCGAAAACAATCGAGGTCGAGCAGCCCAGCGGTGCCCGCGCCGCGCTACAGGCCGATGCATTCATTCTGGCGACCGGGGCCCGCCCGTATCGCCCGCCCGACGTCGATTTCAGCCATCCCCGCGTCTTCGACAGCGAGACGCTGCTGAACCTTTCATTCACGCCGCATTCGATCACCATCTATGGCGCCGGCATCGTGGGGTGCGAATATGCGTCGATGTTTCGCAACCTGGGGACGAAGGTCAACCTCGTCAATACCCGCACCAAGCTGCTCGAGTTTCTCGACGACGAGATCATCGACGCGCTGGCGTATCATTTGCGCGAACGAGGGGTCTTGATTCGGCACGGCGAAGAATACCGGCAGGTCGAGCCGCTCGACGACGGTGTGGTGCTGCACCTGCGATCGGGCAAGCAACTCAAAACCGACGTGCTGCTCTGGGCCAACGGTCGCACCGGCAACTCAGATGCGCTGGGGCTCGAATCGCTCGGAATTCAGCCCGACGGGCGCGGGTACGTGTCGGTCAATGACAACTTTCAGACGTCGCAGCCGCATATTTACGCCGTCGGCGACCTGATCGGCTTTCCCTCGCTGGCCAGCGCCGCCTACACGCAGGGCCGCTTCGCGGCAGCCCACCTCACGGGTGAAAAATGCGAGCGGGGATTATTGCGCGACGTTCCCACGGGCATCTACACCACCCCCGAAATCAGCTCGGTCGGAAAGACCGAGCGCGAGCTGACCGAAGCCAACGTGCCCTACGAAGTGGGACAGGCGCTGTTCCGCAGCTTGGCCCGAGCGCAGATCACCGGTCAGACCGTCGGCATGTTGAAGCTGCTGTTTCACCGCGAAACGCTGGCGATCCTGGGGATTCACTGCTTTGGGGCGAATGCTTCCGAAATCATTCACATCGGTCAGGCGATCATGGTGCAGCCCGCGCCCAATAACAGCCTGATGTACTTCATCAATACCACGTTCAACTATCCCACCATGGCTGAGGCGTACCGCGTGGCGGCATTGAACGGGTATAATCGGCTGTTTTGAAAGAGCCGGCGTGAGGTTTCGGAAGCAGTCGCACAAGACCGAAGCACGGCGAACAGATCACGCCTCTGTCGGCTCTGCACTTCAGTTGCTTCGTTCTGCTGGCCCTTTTCGGTTTGAGTTCTTTACGCCGCCGCGTCCCGCCGCAACCTGAAACTCGTGCCTGCGCCGTCTCCGCTTCCCATCGACCGGGTGCTGCCCGAACTGATCGAACGCCTTCGCGATCACCCCGCCGTCGTGTTGCAGGCCCCAACGGGAACGGGCAAGACCACGCGTGTCGCACCCGCCCTGCTCGATGCGGGCGCCGCGGGGGCAGGCCAGGTCATCGTGCTCGAACCCCGGCGCGTGGCGGCCCGTGCGGCAGCGCGGCGCATCGCATTTGAGCGCGAAGTCGCTCTGGGAACAGAAGTCGGCTATCAGGTGCGGTTCGATCAGCAGACAAGCCGCCAGACGCGAATTCGAATTGTTACCGACGGTATCCTGCTGCGAATGCTGCACGACGACCCGTTTCTCGAAGACACGGGCGTCGTCGTGTTCGATGAATTTCATGAACGCGGCTTGAACGTCGACCTGGCGCTGGCCATGGTGCGCCGCGTGCAGCAGTCGGTGCGTTCTGACCTCAAGATCGTCGTCATGTCGGCCACGTTCGACCCGGCGGCAATCGCGGCCTATCTCGGACGTTGCCCGGTCGTCTCTGTCGAGGGCAGGCAGTTTCCGGTCGCAGTCGAGTATCTCGATGTCGGGCCGCTCTTGGCTCGCCGCACGACCGACCCTCGTTCGCGCTGGCAGCGCGGGCGAAACGCCGGCGCGACTCAGGGAGATTCGGGGGTCTCGCGCGCCGTCGAAATTGCGATTCGTCGGACCTCCGGCCACGTGCTCGTCTTTCTACCGGGGGTGAGAGAAATCCTCCGCGCCGCTGACGAACTGAAATCGCTGGCGGAACAGCACGACTTTGTGGTGCTGCCCCTGTACGGCGACCTGTCGCCCGAACAGCAGGATCTGGTTCTCGCTCCTTCTGAAAAACGCAAGCTGATTTTGGCGACCAACGTTGCCGAAACGTCACTGACGATCGACGGAGTGACGGCGGTGGTCGATTCGGGCCTGGCGCGCATCTTGCGGTATGACGAGCACATCGGGCTTGACCGCCTCGAATTGAGTCGCATCTCGAAGGCTTCGGCCGATCAGCGCGCCGGTCGCGCGGGACGAACCGGGCCGGGCTTGTGCCTGCGGCTGTGGAGCGAACGCGACCAGCGCGGGCTGGTCGATCACGAAGCGCCCGAGATTCGCCGTGTCGATCTCGCCGGCGCCGCCCTGCAATTGCTCGCCTGGGGGGAGCGCGACCTGGTCGGGTTTCCGTGGTTCGAGCCGCCCCGCGAGTCGCTGGTCACGCGTGCTCGAGACCTGCTCGCGCGCCTGGGCGCGCAAGACGGCGGCGAAATCACCGCACTGGGCTGCAGAATGGCAAGGCTGCCCGTTCATCCGCGCCTCGCGCGACTGCTGCTCGAGGGCCAGCGGTGGAATGTCTCTGATGCGGCGGCGCTCGCGGCGGCGCTGCTTTCCGAGCGCGACCCGTTTTCGCGAGACGGCCAATCGGCCCGGGCCGCAGGTCGGGCGGCTGCGACCCATCGCTCGGAATCTGACCTGGTCGATCGGGTGGCAGCGATTCTCGAGTTCGAGCGCACGGGCGGATTGCAGCATCCGGCCGGGGCCCTGCGAACAGGCGCCGCGCGGTACATCCTGCAGGCTCGCAATCAATTGCTGAATCTGTTGCGTGGCGAGCCGGGCGCCCCGGAAGCGTCGCCCGCCCGCCAGGGGGCTTCTACGGGGCGAGCCAGCGACAGCTCTCTTGCGCTGCGGCGAACGGTTCTCGCGGCGTTCCCCGACCGGGTCGCGCGCCGCCGACAGCATAACCGCGATCGCGCGGTGATGGTCGGGGGGCGCGGCGTGCGGCTGGCGGCCGAAAGCGCGGTCACCGAATCCGAATTGTTCGTCTGCGTCGACATCGATGCCGGCTCAGGCGAAGCGCTCGTCCGCCAGGCATCCGGCGTCGAGCGCGAGTGGCTCGACTCAAAGCTCGTGACGACGCGCGACCTCGTGACGTTTGACCCGCGAACCGAACGCGCCAGCGCCGCGCGGCAGGTCCTCTTCGACGATCTTGTTCTCGAAGAGACGGCGCTCGCGCACGTTCCGCAAGACCAGATTGCCGCGGCACTGGCCCGGGCTGCCACCGAGAATTTCGAGCGCGTGTTTCCCAACCGCGGCGATGTGCCCGATTATGTCGATCGCGTGCGCTGTCTGGCTGAGTGGATGCCCGAACTGGGCCTGCCGGTGCTGGATGCAGCCCGGCTGAAACAACTGCTCCCCGAGCTGAGTCAGAACTGCCGCACATTTGATGACTTGCGCAAAGCCCCCTGGCTGCGCGCCATCAAGGGGTTGCTGTCGCCCGCGCAGTTGCAGGCCGTCGAGCGCGAGGCGCCCGAGAAGCTGACTGTTCCCAGCGGGGGCCGGGCGCCGATTCGGTACCAGGCCGGGCACAGGCCGGTGCTGGCGGTCAGAATCCAGGAGCTGTTCGGTCTCGCGCAAACCCCGCGGATCGCTGCCGGCCGGGTCCCGCTTTTGTTGCATCTCTTGGCCCCCAACATGCGACCGCAGCAAGTGACCGACGACCTGCAGAGTTTCTGGAACACGACTTACCAACAGGTGCGCAAAGAGCTGCGGGTGCGGTATCCGAAGCATGCATGGCCGGAAGACCCCTGGAACGCCGCACCGACGCGAAAGCCCCAGGCCAGAGGACGCAAATAAAGCTCTACCATTTGGCCCAAAAGCGGCAAACGCTGTCGAAATCCGGGCAACGCCAAGATGAACTCGGCCCCTCGCAACATCCGCCTGACCATCGCCTACGTTGGCACCCGCTATTGCGGCTGGCAGGTGCAGCCCAACGGCCCCACGGTGCAGGCGGCGGTGGAGCGGGCCGTTCTGGAAGTCACAGGCGAAGCGTCACCCGTGTACTCGGCGGGGCGGACCGACAGCGGCGTGCATGCGCTGGGCCAGGTCGCCAATTTTCAGACGACGTGCGCCATCCCGGCAAGGAACCTGCGTCCGGCGCTACAGACGAGGCTGCCCGACGACATCGTCGTGCTCGATGCCGTCGAGGCGCCCCTCGAATTCCATGCGACGTTTTCCGCGAAGCGCAAGCAGTACCGGTATCTGATCGACAACAGCCCCGTGGCGCTGCCGTTCACGCGGGAATTCGCGTGGCAGATTCGGCGACCGCTCGACGCGCAGGCCATGGCTGACGCGGCAGCCTCGCTGGTGGGAACGCACGACTTTCGCAGCTTCGAGACCGACTGGCCCAACAAAGCGACCAGCGTGCGGACGGTCACCGAACTCAGGGTAACCCGAGTGCCGCTTTGGGACGTGTGGCTTCCCGTGCGAATCGACGCGCAGCGGCCGGCGCAACTGTCTTTGGAACCTCAGCCGGGGGCAGGGGAGGTTAACGGCCCGTCGAAGAAGTTCCCTCTCCCTCTGGGAGAGGGTCAGGGTGAGGGCCGGAGCGCAGCACTTCCTGAAACGTTCGGCCCCCACCCCGGGCCTCCCCCAACGGGGGAGGGGGTTTCACTTCCCATTTTTCAACAGGGGGCCAAGGCGCAGCCCGGCGAATGCCCCGCTGCGCCCTGTCTGCCCCTGATTTGCTTCGAGATCACGGCAGACGGCTTTCTGTACAACATGGTGCGCAGCATCGTCGGAACTCTGGTCAACGTGGGGCGGGGAAAGTGGGCCGCTGCCGACGTAGCACGCATTCTGAGTGAGCAGCGACGCGAGGCCGCGGGCGCGACCGCCCCTGCGCGCGGGTTGTATCTGGCGCGCGTCGATTACGAGTGACGCGCGGGGAAACGGCTGATATTGCGGCCAGTCAATTCGCCTGACGGGTCGCCGTGGCGTGGGTATGAAGGTAAGTTCCCTCCCTGCGCCGATTTTCTCCGCCGTTGGCTCGCCGGAACGGGCCGTACCTTCTTAGAATCAGTGCGGTGTGCGGGGTTGGCGAGTGAGATGCGGAGCATGGAAAAGCGTTGGATCTGGCCGTTTGAGCTGGAGGAGCAGATCGGTTCCGGCGCCATGGGGGTGGTCTACCGTGCGCGGTTCGTGAAGAACAACCGCCGCGTCGCCCTGAAACTGCTGCCCGCCGACATCGCCGCGAACCCCGTGCTGGCCGCCAGGTTTCAGCGGGAAATGGAACTGCTGAAAGACCTGAGGCACCCCAACATCGTGCATTGCTTCGGCGGCACGTGCGAGGGAGATCAGTGGTTCTATGCGATGGAGCTGGTGGAAGGGGGCACCCTCGGCTCACTGGTTCAAGAGCAGGGGCGGCTTAACTGGCGGCAGGCCGTTGAGTTCGCTCTGCAGATGTGCGCCGCGCTGGGCCACGCGCACGACCGCGGTATCGTGCACCGCGACGTCAAGCCCGGCAATATGCTCATCGGCAAATCGGGCAAGCTGAAGCTCAGCGATTTTGGCCTGGCGCAGATGCAGGCCGAAAGCAAGCTCACGGCGGCCGGCAAAACGGTCGGGTCGCTGCATTACATGGCGCCCGAGCAGATTACGGGCAAGCCCGAAATGTCGAACCGCACCGACTTGTACGCGCTCGGCTGCGCGATTTACGAGACGCTCACGGGCCGCCCGCCGTTTCTCGGCGGCACGATGGCCGAGGTGCTGCAACGGCACGTGCGCGAGTCGCCGCAGCCTGTCGCCAGCATCGCCGTCGATTGTCCGCCGCAGCTCGAGGCCCTGGTGGCCGAGCTGCTGGCGAAAAACCCCGACCAGCGCCCGAGCGACGCCATGACGGTCGCCCGGCGGCTGCGTGAGATCGACCAGAGCGTCACCATCAAGGTGCCGAAGCAGGACCGCAACCGGCCGATGGAAAAGCGCCAGGTCGACACGGTGTCGGCTGAGATTCCACAGACGCTGTCAGCCGCTCCGGTCAATCGCTGGCTGGCGATCGGTCTCGTGGCGGCATTGGCCGTCGCGAGCTGGGCGTTGGTCTCGTGGTGGCTGCAGGGGCAGGCCGAGAATCGCTCGATGAAGGCATTGAGCGAGGCGCTCAACGATACGAACCCGGTAATTCGCGTCTTCGCCGCGCAGGCGCTGGGAGCGGTCGGCTCCGAAGCGGCCCCCGCGATCCCTGCGCTGCAAAAAGCCCTGACCGACAAGATCCCGACCGTCCGTTCGGCCGCCGTCGAGGCGCTCGGAAAAGTCGGCTCGCCCGATTTCGCTCTGCAAGGCGAGCTGCGGACGGTGCAGCAGAAAGATTCTGATCCGACGGTTCGCGCCGCCGCCGGCGAGGCCATTGAGCAGCTCAAACGCCGCCCCGAAGAAGGCTCGTGGGTTCCCTGGGGAGTGTTCGCCGTCATCCTGGCAGGCGTCGCGGGCGCTGGCATGTGGGCCTTGAAAAAGTTTTCGTGACGGCTCAGCGAGCCTTTACCTGTGCCCCGTCGCTGATTCGGTCGTTGGGGTGTACGATCACCTCTTCGCCTTCGGTCAGTTCTGCCAGGACCTCGGCATAGAGCCCGCTGCGCTTGCCGATCGTTACGCGATGCCTTTGGGCGCGTCCCTCGACGATGCGGAACAGGGCCCACCTCTCACCCTGTCGAAACAACGCGCTCGTCGGAACTCGCAGTACATCGTCATTCTCCCAGATCACAATCTTCGCCTCGACGCGGAAGCCGTCGCCCAAGGTCGCAGGGATCTCGTCACGGCTGGGAAAGTCGACAATCACGTTCACGCGCTGCTCTTCGACCCCCAGGGCCGAGATCTTGGTGAAGCCCGAAGGCTCAACAAGCCGCACTCGACCCAAGAGTGGCTCGTCGCCTCCCCACTGCTCGAGAATCACCTTGGCCCCCGGCCGAATCTTGACCGCATCGCTCGACAGCACGTCGATTTCGATCTCGAGATCGGAAGGATCGCCCAGTTCGAGCAGGGCGGTACCCGGCTGGACCACCGTTTCGCTCTCTTGCGACACCCGCAGCACGTGCAGCAATCGGCCGCTGTTCGACCAGGGGGGGGCCGGTATCGGGAACTGCGAGTCCAGGTCGGCTTCAGACCCGCGGCCGCGGGTTCGCAGTAGGGCGGCTCGCGCGAGCTCGACTTCGAAGCGGGCCATCTCTTCGGCGAAGCGTGCCGCGCGGTATTCTTCGACCCGCGTGCGCTTTTGCATCAGTTTCACGTCGAGTTCCGTCTTGGCCAGGGCATTTTTCTGATGCAGATCGAGCGCCCGCGCATGCTCGGTCTCGGCGAGGTCGAGCGCCGCGCGGGCCCATTCCAGATTGCTGCCGGCCTTTTCGAGCGCCGCCTGCGCCGCCTTGACCCGCGCCTCGGCCTGCGCCTGCGCCCGGGGGTCGAGCAGGGCGGGGTCGGTCGGTTCGATGATCGCCACCGGCTGCCCCTTGGGCACAATGTCGCCCGCCTTGAATCGGATCCGTTGCAGCTTGCCGGCCAGGGGCGCCGAGATCGTGTACCGGTCTTTGAGTCGCGTCTTGCCGTCTTCTTCCACGGCGATCTGCAGCGTCCCGCGGCTGACCGTATCAATGTCGACGACGATCGGTTGCGGAAGAAACGCATACACGATGCCCGCGACCAGGCCGCCGCCCAGAACCACCATCAGCAATCGTTTGAACCAGCGCTTCACGATCAGCTATTCCCTCGTTTTCAGCACGGCAATGAGATCGAGTTTGTCGAGCCGCCGGCGTACCAGCAACCCCGAAACGATGGCGGCAGAAATGACCACCACCGCCGAGAACCCGTAGGTCGAGGGCCCGATCACAAACGGAATCCGGTACATCTCGGTGTCGAGAAAGTGGCATACGGTCTTCACCAGGGCCCACCCCATGCCTATGCCCAGAGGCAGAGCGAACAGGGTCAGAACGGCCAGTTCACCCAGCAGAATGAAAGAAATCTCGGCCCGCGTCAGCCCCAGCACTCTGAGGCTCGCCAGCTCGCGGCCCCGCTCAGACAGCGCGATGCGGGCCGTATTGTACACGACGCCGAAGGCGATGATGCAGGCAAAGGTCACGTTGAAAAACTGCATCTGCAGCATGTTTTCCATGACCGTATCACGAAAGCTCTTGACCGAAACGCGCTTGATGGTGATGCCTGCCACGCGCGGCGTCTGTTTCAGCTCGGCATACAGATCGTCGACCTGCCGCGTGTCGGCCGTCAGCAGCACTTCCGACACGGCGTCACCCTCGCGCAGCAGTCGATTGAGGGCCCGAAGATTCATGTAGGCGAACGTCCCCAGAAATTCCTGCATCAATGCCGCCACGGGCACGTCGCGCACCGGCCGTTCGCCTTCGAGCACCTCGACCGTCAACAGATCGCCCCGTTTGACGTTCAGCATCTCCGCCAGTTTTTCGTTGATCACCAGCCCCTCTCGGGGCAGGTCGACGGGTTGCAGCTCGTTGTCCATCAGGGCATGCAGCCGCGGGTGGTCGGTGAGCCCCATGATGAGCGTTCTGCGCTCGAGGTGACCGTTCTTGAACCTTACGGGCACCATGCGCTTGGGTTCGGCGTCGATCACGCCGGGCAGGTGCTGCACCTCGTAGAGGCCCGAGAGCGACGTGGGTTCGACAAAGGTCACCGACACGTCCTGCCGCTGCTGCTGCCCGAATTGCACGTCGAGTATGTGATCGAGCGAATCGGCCGAGAACCTTCCCAGCATCAGAATCGCGACGGCGAGCGCCATTCCGAACGACGAGAGAAACGCCTTCACCGGCCGGCGCTCGATGTTCCGCAGGATCATGCGCGCCGGTTGCGTGAACAGCTCTTCAAAACCCAGCCGCTCGAGCACCGTCGGGCGATAATCGGCCGGAGGTTCCGGCCGCATGGCCTCGGCCGGCGGCAGTCGCACCGCGCGGCGGATGACGTTGAGCGTGCCGGCCGTGGCTGCCAGGGCGCTGATCCCCAGCGACATCACCGCCACTTGCGCAGGCACGGTGAATTGCAGCATGGGGAACTTGTAGAACCGGGTATAGATCTGCGTCATTTTCAGCCCCAGCCACCCGCCGACGCCGCAGCCGACAATGACGCCGACGAACACGACCAGCAGCACGAGCTTCAGGTAGTGCACGCCCACGGCGAGGTTGCTGTAGCCGAATGCTTTCAGCGCCGCAATCTGATCGCGCTGCAGCGAGATGATGCGCGACAAGACGACGTTCAGCAGAAAGGCGGCCACACCCAGAAAGATCGACGGCACGATCGTGCCCATCCGCTCGAGTTGTCTGATCTCGTCCGACAGGAAGCGATTGGAAATCTGGTCGCGGCGGCCGTGGGCGCCAAAGCCGCCGTAAGGCGCGATCAATTCATCGAGCCGTTCGATCACCTCCTGTTCATCGGCCTGGGGGCTTAGCCCCAGCGCCACGTCGTTGAAGCCCCCTTCCATGTTGAAGGCCGAGGCCAGCGCGCGGCGGCCCATCCAGAACACGCCGAAACGCTTGTCGTCGGGCACCAGCGACCCCAGCCTGATCGTGTAGACGTATTCGGGCGAGAGCCCCAGGCCCACGATCTGCAACTGTTTCTTCTTGCCGTTGATGATGGCCGTCACGCTGTCGCCCGGGCGAAACCCGTGGGCCTCTGCAAACCCCTCGCTGGCGATCACCTCATTGTCGCGGCCCGGCTCGATCCATCGGCCCGATCGCAGATGCAGCGCGTTCAGGTCGAGACGGGGCGTCTCGGGAATCGACACGAGCTTCCCCACCGCCGGCTCGCTCAAACCGGGCACATCGAGAATGACATCGCGCACGACCCGCGTCTGCGTGTACGCTACGCCTTGAATCTGCGCGATCCTTGCCGCCAGCGAATTGGGGGCCCGCTTCAGGCCGGCGAACACGTTTGCGAACCGGTACTGGTCGTAGTAGCTCTGCTGGGTGCTGCGCAAGGCCTCTAGCGCCGACAGCGACATCACAAACGTCGCCACGCCACAGGCGATCACCGCGCAAATCGCCAGCACCTGCCCTTTCATCGAGAGCACGTCGCGCACCAGCTTGCGGTCGATCGCGCGCATCGTTTCACCACTGCAGCTCGTGAGGCGAGAGCTTGCGCTCGTTGGTCCGCACCTGGTGGATCCGGCCGTCGGCCAGCGAAATAACGCGGTCGGCCATGGCCGAGATCGCGGCGTTGTGCGTAATGACGGCGGTTGTCGTCCCCAGTTCTTTATTGACCCGCTCAATCGCCTCGAGCACCAGAATGCCGGTCTGAATGTCGAGGGCGCCGGTCGGTTCGTCGCACAAGAGCACGTCGGGTTGTTTGGAAATGGCCCGCGCGATCGCCACCCGCTGTTGTTCGCCTCCTGAAAGCTGAGCCGGAAAGTGATGCATGCGGTGTTGCATGCCGACCAGCGTCAGGGCCTCTTCCGCAGGCATCGGGTCGCGGGCGATTTCAGTCACGAGCGCCACATTCTCACGCGCCGTCAGGCTGGGAATCAGGTTGTAGAACTGGAAGACGAAGCCCACGTGATTGCGGCGGTAGGTGGTAAGCAGGGTATCGTCGTCTTTCGTCAGGTCTTTTCCGCGATAGCTCACCTGGCCGGCCGTGGGGACGTCGAGCCCGCCCAGAATGTTGAGTAGCGTCGATTTGCCACTTCCCGAGGGCCCCAGCAGCACCACGAACTCCCGTTCGAAGAGTTCCAGGTCGACCCCGCGCAACGCATGCACGTCGACCTCCCCCATGTGGTAGATCTTCGTGATCCCCCGGGCGACGTAGACGGCGTTCGCCCCCGAAAGAGCGTCTGACGGTAGGGCAGTGGCGGTGGCGGAACTCATTGCCCGGCATTCTCTTATATCGCGGTACTGTTGGTCGATCGCATAAGCCGCAAAAACACGTCTCGGTGTAACAGAACCACTGATTATAATCGCGGCCACCCGGCTTCGGTTCGCCGATTCCGGCGGGATTCCCGATAACGGGAAGAGCGTCGATACTCTAAATGGTGGCGAGTCTTGCGGTTGCACTCCGGTATGGGGGTGGCATCAGCCGTGCGCGAGCGCCCCGGCCTCTTTGAGCGTCCGGGGCAGTTGTAGTTCGACAGGCGTCCCTCGACGACGCGCCGTCGGCCGGGTGGCACGACCCTGACGAAGGAACTGAAGGAAGGGCGTGGCGGACGTACGTGCGGAGCGCACCAATTCATGCGAAGCGCGCGATTCAAATTCGATCTGGCCACGCCCTTTCAGGGCGCGCCACCCAACGCGTATCCCCTATCCCCTAGATGCCCGCTTCCTCCGGCGCGCGCCATTCGCCCCAGTGTTCGAGGTAGTGCGCATAGGCTGGCGTTGCCTGGGCGCGGGCGGCTAGCCAGTCTTTCGTTTCCGACACCAGCCTTTGTTCGTCCTCCAGCTTCAGCTTCCCCAGCAAGACGCGCGTCCGCAGAAACACGAAATACGTGTCGAGCACGTCGCAGCGGCAGTAGTCGTTGATCTCCTGCGCCTGCCCGGCGTCGTACATGTCCTGCACTTTCGAGCCGTCAACGCCCGTCTTGCCGGGCTTGCCGATCAGGTTGGCGACGAGGTTCAGCCCCCCCGACAGGCGAATGGCGCCGAAGTTCGACAACAGGTCGCAAAGATCGACGTGCGAACCGATGTTGTAGCGATTGCGCGACTGCTCGAACGACTTGCTCTCGACGTTGAACCACGGCGGCACCGCGATGCCGTAACGGAACGCCGCCAGTTCCAAAAGCGGCAGGTCGTACCCGCGGCCGTTGAAGCTGACCAGCGTCGGTCGTTTGTAATGCGACCAGCCCTGCCAGAAGTTTTTGGTGATGACGTGCGGGCGGTAGTTTGGCACGTCGAGGGCCGAGAGGTCGAGCAGTTTGAAACTGGCGTCGATCTTGGCGACGGCTACCGCGATGGGCAGCACGTAGGTGACCGGCAGGATGTCTTTGCCGTCGCCCCGTTCGGCCAGCACTTCGTCGCGAAACCGGCGGATCGCCTGGGCCGGCGTCAGCGCTTCGCCGGGATACCGGACGCGCGCGACGAGGTCGCCGTCGGCGATCGCCTCGCAGTCGAAGATCAGGTACGCGACGTTCTGGCGGGTGTCGTCCATGGGAGGGATTTCAATTTTGGATTTCGGGTCTGATTCTTGCAGCCGTGGATTGGGCGCCGGATCTTAACCCAAGCCGATCGCTGTGCGATCGGACTGGATTTTATCCGCCGGCCGTCGGATTGGCCTGGACGACCCCGCAAACGAACGTGTGCGCCGACAGATTGTCGGCGTCTGCCGGAACGTAATATACCAGAGCCCTCGCATCAGGTATTCTATCTTTCCATTTCTCGACACCCGGGAAGGCGGGGGGCTGCATGTCGAATCAACCAACGGCGGTCGCGCCGCACGGCTATCGTTTCGGCGAGTATCTGGCCCAGGGAGTCAAGGCGTATGTCGATCAGCCGGGGGCCTGGCTCGTCCAGATGCTGATCGCCGCGGGCATTTCTCTCGTGGCCCTCGCCTGCTGCATCCTCCCTTCGTGGCTCGTCGCCGGGCCGCTCTCGTGCGGCCTGCACTATACGGGTCTGCTGGCGATCCGGGGGGAGAAGGTCAGCCCCGCGGCGTTGAAGCGCGGATGGACTCGCGCCGGAACCTCGATGATCGCGTCTCTGGCGATGCTCGCGATGCAGATACTTCCGGGTATACTGCTGTATGCCCTGTTCACGGCCGGGTCCATCGCGATGATGATGTCGCGCTCGTTCGCTCCGATCGGGGTTGCGGTCGGTCCGCCGGCTGCGCCCCCTGCGGCGGCCGTTGCGCCGGCACAAACGAACCCCGTCGGGGACGATACCGGCGACCAGAGCGACGCATCTCAGGAGCTGAATTCGAGCGGTGCGGGCAGTGTGCCGCAGCCTCAGATAGCCCCGACGGCGGTGCCCCCAACACGGGTTGCGTACTCGCCGGCGCCGCGAGCCCTGATCACTATGGCAGTAACCCTCATTGCGTTTTACGGATTTGCATTCCTGGGCATGTTCGCCTTTTTGATCTGGACGTTCTGGTTCGGGACGAAAACGATGTACGTTATGCCGCTTATTGCCGACCGCGGCTGCGGTTTTCTGGAAGCTCTGGAAGAAAGCTGGCGCCTGACGACGAATCGCTTCTGGGAAATGTTTCTGCTGTTTTTCCTGGTGTCGATTACGGCTGGGATCGGTATCTACGCCTGTTTTGCAGGAGTTATCTTCACGTTACCGATCTATTTCACAGTCATCGCGGCTGCCTATCAGGGGCACGCCCTGCCCCAGTATGCGCCGCAAGACGACCATGCCCCTGCGCCTAGCGCATCGCCTGCCGTACCCGGTCAATGACGAAGTCTCTCACCACGCGCTCGGCAACGCACTTTGCCGGCGTTCCCGTCGAACAACTGCTCCAAGAGTGTGAAGTTCGCCGGACGCGCCGGTCGGGCCCGGGGGGCCAGCATCGGAACAAGGTCGAGACCGCCGTCGTCATCACGCATCGCCCGACAGGCGTTGTTGCCGAGGCCTCGGAACGCCGCAGTCAGGCCGAGAACCTTTCCGAGGCGATTTTTCGATTGCGGGTGAACCTGGCGCTCGAAACCCGCAGCGACCGACTGTCAGCAGATGCCCCGAGCGCGCTTTGGCGGTCACGGTGCCGCGATGGAAAACTCGCCGTCAACGCCCGGCACGACGATTTTCCGGCGATTCTCGCTGAAGCGCTCGATGCGCTGGCTTCGCGGCAGTTTGACCTGCGTCAGGCGGCGGAGTATCTGGGCTGCACCTCGTCGCAACTGACGAAGCTCCTGGCTCAAGAACCGCGGGCCCTGGCCCGCGTCAACCGCGAGCGCGCCCAGTTGGGGCAGCACCGGCTCACCGCGTAGGGGCCCGGCCGCGCGGTCGCGGCCGGGCCACTTGAGGTACTCGTCCCCCCATCCACGACATTTCCGCAAGTGGCCTTGCCTGAGGCTTGCAAGCGCCGCGGAATGATTTCCAACAAAAAAGCCCACGGGAAAAACCCGTGGGCTCGACTTGATTTTGTCGAGAGAGCAGGCTCAGGCAGCCGGCGCCGGCTTTGGTTCCGGGCTCGGGGCCGCTTCGCGCTGCGGAGTCACCGGCCGGGCCGACTCGTACGGTTGCGGGTTGGCTGAATCGGGGGCGGCTGCACAATTGCCCCCTGTGCAGCCTTCGCCACACGCGCTGGCGCAGACCGTCTGGGGCACCAGGTAGCACTGCTCGAACGTCTCCTGCCGTTCGACGCACCGCGGCACGCACCGCGTCACGGTGTAGGGCACCTGCTTCGCCACCCGGCGGCACACGCGCTGATTGACGGTGTACTCTTCGCGACGAGTCTCGCAATACGGAACGCGGTGTGTCACGGTCTCGCTCACCATCCGGCACGTCCGCACCGGAATCTTGCGCACGCATTCCTCCTGAACCATGCGGCAGGTCCGCACCGGAACCTGCTGCGGCACAACCTCGTCGACCCACCGGCAGGTGCGGTAGGGCACCTGTTCGACGATTTCTTCAGAAACCATCCGGCAGGTGCGATAGGGCACCTTCTCGACGACTTCTTCGCGAACCATGCGGCACACCTGCACCGGGCAGCTTTGCCGCACGACTTCAGCCTGGTACGTCGTGCACGGAACCTGGCGTTCGACAATCTGCGACTGCCACACCGGCCGGCACGTGGTATACCCCGGGCACTGAACCATTCGGCAGCAGCAGTTGCCGCAGCCGTCGCTGACCATCTGCGGCATGGTCGGGCCGGGGTGATAGACGCGCTGCATCTGCCACGAGCCGCACTGTTGCTGCACGGTGCGATACGTCGTCACCGGACGCATGACGGTGTAGCAGCGCTCCTGGTTGATCGTTTCAGTGACCGGCCGCATTACGACGCGCCGGCATTCGCGCTCGCACGTTTCCCACACCGGGCGAGAGACCGTGCGGCGGCATTCACGATTCGCCGTTTCCCAAACCGGGCGGCGCACCGTGTAGCTGCAATCGCGATAGCTGGTTTCATAGACAGGCCGACACACCGTGTACCGTTCTTCGCGCTCGGCACATTCCCACACCGGCCGACACACCTGAACCTGGCACTCGCGCTCTTTGCGTTCGGTCACGAGGCGATAGCAGGTGACCGGCTGATCTTCGTATACCGTGTCGTATTCGGTGCGCATGCACTGAACCTGCTCCTGGTCGTACACGATTTCGCGCACGGTGCGCGAACAGGTGCGGCGTTCGACGCGGCACGAGGTGTAACAGGAAACCGGCTGACATGCCGGCGCCGGGCAACAGCTATAACAGCCGGCCCCGCAATAGCCTCCCGCCTCCGCGGTACGGGCCGTCGCTCCCAGGGCGAGAGTCAGGCCCGCAAGAACTCCTAAGCATCGGGTGCTCATGGTGGCAACTCCTTGAGAAAACATCCGTCGTGTGGTGCGGTGGGAACCTCCGGTGCGGTTCCGCGCATCGGAACTCATCCTGCGTCCGCGATCTTGGCAAAAGCACGACTAGTTTGCAAATAAATTGCCGCGTGCTCTTCCGAGAAACTCGGACCCGATTTGCGGCGTAGCGGTTAATGCCAAATCATAGACCACGAAGTTCACAAAACATGCAGAGAGTGTAGCGTTTTGTGCGCGCAGGGCGGTTCCGGGCAGTTACGATCGGCAGTTCGGAAACATCGGGAAGAATCCGGGAAGTTTGCCAAACGGCAGTTCCGGTTCAAGTTGTGCCGGTTGCGCCGACGATATCGATTATGACGGATGCTCTGCGCTCCCGCTGGCACGCCGCGATCTGTCCGGTCATAAGCCACGCGAAATCAATGCCTTATGCCATTCGGCTACCGTTGGGTCGGAACAGCCGCGCTATGAAAACGGCCCGACCGGCCACACCGGCTGCCGCCCCGGTCGACTACTCATGCGCTTTCTTCCTCTGATTAATCTCTGCCGCAGAGTACGACTGTTCGTCGTCGTCAGTGCCGGTGTCTGCGTTGCCCTCGTCTGGCACGCTTCACAGAGCCGTCCGATGGGCGCAGCCTTTGGGACCGACTTCCAGGGCGCAACACAGGTTTCGGGCAGGCCGAGTTCAGATGGCGCCACGATCCGCGTCGCGACGTTCAATATTCACAGCGCCGTCGGAATCGACGGAACACGCAGTCTCGATCGCGTCGCCGACTGTTTGCGAGGCTGCGATTTCGTCTCCCTCAACGAAGTTTGCGGCACGTCGTCCGGGGCGGTAATTGACGATCACGCAGCTCGGCTCGGTCGGTCGCTGGACCTGGGCTGGCGATTCTTTCCCTTCGAGCGCACTTGGGGCCGCGACGACTTCGGCAACGGTGTGCTCTCGCGTCTGCCGATCGACGCCTGGCACCAGATTCCGCTGGCATACGCAGCCGACAAGGGGTATCGGAATGCCGCGCTGGTGACTTTGCGAATCGGCAACCGGCGTCTAAACGTGCTGAGCACCCATATCGCGAAGCAGAGCGATCGAGAATCACAGATGCGCAGCGTTTCGGCCCTGTTTCTGGCGCTGGCCGAGCCGGCCATTCTGCTGGGCGACCTGAACTCGTGGGACCGAGACCCATTGATCATGGACTTGAAGAACGCGCCGGGCGTAAAGGAAGTCGTCTCGGCCACCGGCATCGACGAGCTGACGTTTCGCGCCGACTGGATCTTCTTCCGCGGTTTGACGTGCCGGCGTGCAGGGCTGATCAAAAGTGATACGCACCGCGCCTCAGACCATCCCATGCTCTGGGCCGACCTGGCATTGCCTGACGCGGCGTCGCGGCCCGATCAAAGTCCGCTCGCCGAATCGACCGTCGCCGCGCAATAAATCACCAGGCGTCGCTGATCTGGGGTCGCACTAAACCGTACGTCTGCTAGCCCCGCGGCGTTCGCGGCGGTTGCGTCTGTTCGAAATAGCGGTTCAGCGTCCGCAGCCGATGCACCTGAAACGCGACCATTCCCCCAATCACCACGAGCGCCGCGATGAAAATGATGGGGTAGTGCGGCTGTTCGGTCGGTTCGTTGCGCCACCATAACAGACCCAAGAACGACAGCACGCACGCCGCGGTCGATACGGCCACCAGCCGCACGTCGAACCATAGCCCTGATGCAACCAGCAGCAGCGGGTAACCGACCAGCAGCGGGCCGTAGTTTTGATCGGCGAATCTCAGGGCGATGGCCAGCAGCAAGGGGTCGGTGACGGCCCAGGCGAGGCGCGCGAGTGCGGCCGTGCGCTCGCGCCGCAGCAACCATTGGAACACGAAACCCAGCAGCGTCCAGACGACGAACACCAGCCGAATCTCGAAGTGGTAGGTCCAGTGGTGCTGGGCCAGGGCCTGGCGGATTTCGACGATCGTGGCCGCGGCCGCGAGAATCGCGAGCCGCGATACCAGGCCCGTTTCGCGGCGGACCCAGCGGCGCAAGCGGTCGCGCCAGTGCTCGGGCGGGGTTTCGAGAGGCTCGTGTCGCAGAAAGCGGTCAAGATCGTCGGCAAACGCTGCCGCAGAAGGATAGCGCCGATCGGGCGATTTCTCGAGGCATCTGAGACAGATGCGTTCGAGCTCGGGCGGAATGCCCCGGCTGTGCAACGACGGCCGGTCGGGCTCTTTTTCCAGTACCTGTAAGATCGTATTCAACGGGTTCTCGTCGCGAAAAGGGGGCCGGCCGCACAGCATCTCGTAAAGAATCGCCCCCAGGCTGTAGACGTCACTGGCGAACGAGATCTCGGAGATTCGACCGGCCGCCTGTTCGGGCGCCATGTAGCCCGGGGTGCCGATGATCACCCCTGATTGCGTGTGGCCGTCGTCTTCCTGAAAAACCTTTGCCAGGCCGAAGTCTGTCACCAGCGGGCGCTGCGCGTCGTCGAGCAGAACGTTCGAGGGCTTCAGGTCGCGGTGGACAATTCCCTGAGTGTGGAGGTAATCGACCGCCCGGGCGACGGCCAGCAGAATTCGGGCGGCTTCTTCGGCGGGCAAAGGCCCCACGCGCAGCCGCTGCGCCAGGCTCGGGCCGGCCACATAATCCATGGCGAAGTAGTGTTGGCCGTGGACCTGGCCCACCTCGTGAATGCCGACGATGTGCGGATGTCGAATTCGGCCCGCCGCCCGCGCCTCGCGGTAGAACCGCTTCACGTCGTCGCCGCCGGCCAACTGGCTCGAAAGAATCATCTTGAGGGCGACCATTCGATTGAGATCGCACTGGCGGGCCTTGTACACGACCCCCATGCCCCCGCGGCCGATCTCCTCGAGCAGCTCGTAGCGGCCGAATTCGCGGGTTGCAACAACACCTGACGCCGCGCTGTCGGAACCTGTCGCAGCGGCGTGCGCGATCAACGTCGCCTGCGAATGCGTCGCGCCCCCCGGCGCCGGCGGCCCAGCCGCGGCAGGCGCAAAACTGTCGAGGGCATTCAGGCAGTCGGCCAGCGCCGCCAGTTCGGGGTTGGCCGCCAGCAGTTCGGCCGCGGCTTGCCGATCGCCGCAGTGCAACAGCCCCACGTAGCGATCGAACACGGGGAACAGCGTCTCGTCGGAATCGACGGGCGGCGTCATCGGGCACGCTCCAGCGCCGCCTGCAGTTTTCGAATCGCGCGCATCCACAACATCTGCGTGGCGGGTCGCGAGCGGCCCATGCGCAGGGCGACCTCGTCGAAGGGCAGACGCTGCATGTTCCGCAGCACGATCACCTGCTGGTAATCTTCAGGAAGCTGCGCCACCGCGTCGGCCACCTGCAGTTGCAGCTCTTTGTGCATGACGAGCTGGCTGGGGGTCTCGCCGCCGTCATCGAGCTGCAACGGGCGGAATTGTGAATCGTCGCCCGCTTCGATCGGTACTTCGCGCCCCACGCGCCGCTTTTCGATCGTATGGTACCGGCGGACGAAGTCGGTCGCGTTGTGCTGCAGAATGCGCCTGAGCCACGCCAGCCATTCAATTTCGCTCTCTCCGCGAAATTCGGCGAGGCCGCGGTACGCGTCGAGCAGCGTCTGTTGGACGAGATCTGAGGCGTCGACTTTGGCGCGCAACCAACTGGCGATCTCGGCACGCGCTGCCACAGCCACGTAGTTCCGACACACCTCAAACAGCCGCTCGCGTGCCGCCGCGTCTCCGGCACGCGCCTGCCGCAACAGTTCGCTGACGTTGACTCGGGCTGAGGGGGTCATTTCCAGGGGGATTCAATCGGGCGCTGTTCGGGCGGATGATTACCGGACCGCGCCCGATGACACGTTGCTCCTTGAGATTACACTCTGTTCGCGCCCCGTGCGATGTCGGGCGAGAGGCAAGGGGCTGCGGCGTCAACAATGCCCGGCCGCTTCGAGCAGGCGGGACACTCGACAGCACGCCAGTCTTCAGAGGGGCAGCGGCCCGGTGGGCAGACAGGGCCGGGTGTCTGCGGGTATGCGCTTGTCGAACGCTCCGATGGTTCCAGTTGTACCCGTTCCGGGCAGGATCTGGCCCGGGCAGGTGGCACTCGTGTTCTTGAGAAAGAGGCCCATCCTGCGCAGAAAGCCGGTCTCAGATGCCACCCCGTTCGGGGCGTTTGCCTGCCTGGCGCGCCGCTCGCAGCGGTTGTGCAGCCAAACTGCCGTTCCGCAGAAAAAATTTCCGGAAAAGAAAACTCAAGCTGGAACAGCTTGCCCAGCCGGTCGATTTTGATGCTGCGGGTACTTCAACATTCGAAACTTCGACCAGGCCTACCCAGTCCATGCACACCGACCAAGACGCTCCTCCTCAATACGCCCTGCGTGACGTCGTCCAATGCGCGCTGGCCCGCAGTGCCTACCTCTCAGGGAAAAACCTGCGGTTTGAAGTTCACGAAGATGGCGTCGTGCTGCGCGGCGTCGTCCGCAGCTACTACCAGAAGCAGTTGGCTCAGGAATCGCTGCGTTCCATCTCGGGTCTCCCGCAGATCACGAACGAGATTGAGGTCGTTGCGGTGTGACCTGAAGCAGCAGCTTCAGCACAGGCTCTCGCCCTGCGCGTTCGAGCGCCCCGACGCCCTCGGCCAGCGGCATGACGCCGTCAACGAGCGGCGCCACGTCGATTTCGCGTCGCGCGAGGGCCTCTAGCGCGCGGTCAAACGGCCCGCAACGCGAGCCCACAAGCGTCACTTCGTCGATGACGAGGGGCGCCATCGAAAGCGCCTGTTCGCCGGCGATGGTCGTCTTCAGAACGACGGTGCCGCGAGGCCTCACTGTACGCAGGGCCAGCGGCAAACCGCTGGGCGACCCGGTGCAGTCGACAACGAGTTCGGCCGCTTGCTGCGGTTCAAACTGCTCGAGCAGCACCGACGGAATTCCGAGTGACTCGAGGCGGTTCAACTTCCGCGGATGCTTTCCGATGACGGTGACCTGACAGCCCTCCACCCGCAATACCTGCGCGCACAGGTTCCCCAGCCGCCCGGCGCCCAGAACCACGGCCTCAAGGCCTTGCCGCAAGGCGACCTGCGCGGGAATCTGAAACGCTGCCGCCACAGGCTCGGTGAACACCGCCGCTTCATCGCCCAGTTCATCGGGAACGAGGTGCAGATTCTCCTGCGGTACCGAAACGCGCTCGGCAAACGCGCCGTCGTGGTTTAGAATGCCGATGACCGAACGATGCGGGCAATGGTTGCGGTTTCCCGCGCGACACGCCCGGCACCCCCCGCAGGCGCAATTGATCTCTCCGACCACGCGACGGCCGGCCCAGGGCCCCGTTTCGGCCATCCCGACGAACTCGTGGCCCGGTATACCCCGAAACCCCATGTAGCCGCGCACCAGTTGCAGATCGGTTTCGCAGATGCCGGCCAGCGACACGCGAACCAGCGTTTCGCCCGGCAACGGCACTGGTTCGGCGTGGTGCGGGTTGAAACAGACCCGGCCTTTGTCGAGCACAATCGCTTGCATGTTCAACTCCTGACTTTCAGGCGGCAGTCTGCCTGCCGACTATTGCAGATTTCGTCGTCGAATGTGAGAATCCGAACTCGCTTGCAATCAGGTAGAACACACGATTTCGCAGGACCAGTTGAGAACTATGGCAACCAGCCGCCAGACGACCGAGTTACAGTTGGAGCGGGCCAAAGAGGCTTTGGCGCAGCGCGTTGCCGCGCTCGCGCAGAAGAAGATAGAGCCGGCAAAGTTCAAGAGAGACCCGAAATGGCGTTCGCTCGACGCCCGCGTGCGACAGATCAGCGGCTGGCTGCGGAAGGTCAGCGAGGGGGAAAGCCAGGTCGAAGAGCTTTCCAGGCATAAGGCCGAGCGGCAGGCGCAGTTGGCCGCGAAAAAGGCCGATCGCCGTGCTGAGATCGCCGGCACCAAGCCGCGGGCCGAGAAAGAGGCCGAGAAACCGAAGGGGAAAGAGGGGAAAGAAAAGGCCAAAGCCAAGTCCCCTGAAAAGGCGGAAAAGGCTGCTGAAGGTGAAGCCAAGCCCGCGAAGAAAGAAAAGGCCCCCAAGAAGGGCAAAGAAGATAAGAAGGGCGAATAACGCCGCGTGGGCCGCGTTTGCGTCGCGCGGCCCGCAGCGGCTGGCTGTCTGCCGCTTGCAGGGAATTCTGCGTCGGCCCTTACGATCGCTCGGTACGAGTTCGCGCGGGGAGCGGGGGGCACGCATTCCGAAGGAACCGACGCCGTCGTGCCACGTGTTACGGCGAAGCTGGATGCGGCTCGTTTCCCTTCCTGATTGTAATCGAGTCGGTCATCAACGACTGTCGATACAAGACATACGAGCGTTACTGAGTGTGCCGCCGGGGCCTGGGCTTCCACCCCGGCGGTAAATATTTGCCGCTCGTATTTCGCGACGCGCGAAACGCCCGCCCGCCGGCCGCTCAACGTCTTGGCTGGCCGCACGACGTGCCGGCAATCAGTCGCCGTCTAAGTCTGGCAGCTTTCGCTGCGCCAATGAAATCGCGGCGTTCAGCAATGCGGCACTGGAAATCGCATAGTCGGCACCCCGAAAAGTGCATGAAAACCGTGATTTGCCGCACGGAATGCACTTTCAGGCCAGTTTGCAGAAACCGCTGAAAAACCCGTAAACACCCTGTGGCGAGTGTCAAAGACACCCCGGACCTATTGCAATCAGTTTGCAGGTGAAAGAACGGCCGCGGCGGGTGTGAAGCTACCACTGCTCGATGCCGTCTGTGCTGACTTTCGCCCAGCCGGAATCCATTCCGGGGATTACTGAGTTTCATTTTCTCGCCGCGTCAGTCTCCCGCAGTGCCCACTTCGCAGCGTGGTCCATGTCTGGGGCTCCAAGCAAAATCCGCAGCACTACGACAGACATTCTCATTGGCCCGGATTCAAGCGACGCAGCAGTCTCCGGTGGAGCGTTCTGCACAGTGTCGTGCATCTTTCGATATTCGATTGCCAGAGATCGCGCCGCTTCACGAAACGCATTTCTGAGTTCGGGATGCCTATCGAGCATCACACACACAAAATCACAAAGATGATCGATGATGCCTTTTCTTGTAATCACGGTTTTGCCTTTCGATTCACGACACTCTCGCTGCTCCCATCCCACGCATCAGCAGTTTACTCGCGATTCGGTTCAAAATGGAAACCGCCGCCCAGCCCCGGCCGCGATCCGTCGCGGGCAGACGTGCAAGTCGTCGAAAAAACCACAGTCTGCCCCTTCTGTAGCGAGCCAATCAAAAAGGCGGCCAAGAAATGCAAGCACTGCCGTGAAATTCTGGACGTTGTGCTCCGCCAGTCACAGCAGGCCGCGGCTGCCCCGGTCATCAATATCTCCAATGTCAACACCGCGACCGCTTCCGGTGGGCGACAAGCCGTAAAAGCTTGGAGCCCCGTGGTCGCCGCCCTCTTGAGTCTTCTGATTCCGGGTCTGGGGCAACTATACAAGTGGCAGCTTCTAAACGCGATTATCTGGTTTTTCGTTGTACTCGGCGGATATGCCCTTTTGATCGTCCCGGGGGTGATCCTCCACATATGCTGCGTGTGTGGTGCGGCTATGGGGAATCCCTATCGTTAAGGCGTCCCGCAATCGCGGCCGGGGTAGGCTGTTGGGTTGTCGCAGTCGTTGGGCTGAAACGGCTACAGCCCTTTGCCCCCGATCTAGTATCCGATTCGTTGGCATCGAAATGCAGCCGACACGGCGGGCAACCATGATTGATTTCGCATGTGAACACTGCGGTAGCAGGGCGCTTAAGATTCAGGATGACGGCGCGAATTGTCCGATTTGCGACCCGGTATCGACTTGTATAGACTTAAGCCAAGCCGACGGCGACAAGAACGTACGGAATTCGGCGCGACTTGCCGCGTGGAAGCGGATGATGACCAGGCCCTCGGAGAGGTGACAGAGTGGCCGATTGTGCAGCACTGGAAATGCTGTGTCTTCCGAAAGGGGGACCGGGGGTTCGAATCCCCCCCTCTCCGCTTACATTGCAGTGACGTTGCATCCACGTTGCGGTGGCACGGCGGGGGAGCGCCCCTGCTGCAAAGATGCGGTCCTCGATCCAGGGTTTTCCCGACCACTTCATAATGCGATGCTTACCCTTCGGTAGGTCAAAGTGCCGGTAGCGATGACAATTCCGCGTCGCTGACGTAAAATCTCCCTTGCGGCGCGTGGCGACCATTTCACCTCAGCCCGTCTGCCCTTGATGCGCATCTTAATTTCAATGGAGGCGACACCATGCGAACACACGCACACCTCTCTGTCGTGATCGTTCTTGCCGCAGGTGTCCTATTCGGCTGGTTGGCGGCGAGCGGACGTCCCGTCGATGTGCTTGCCCAAGACAAGTCGGCCGAGAAATCGCCGACTGGTGGCTCTCCGGTTGTCCCAGTGCCTGACGAGCGATTTGGCGGCGTCATCGGGCGTAAGGCCAGCGAATCCAAGCCGGACTTTCCCAAAGGTGTGACCGCGCCCCAAGGTGCGCCCAATGTCTTGCTCGTCATGACTGACGATACTGGCTTCGGAGCGGCGAGTACCTTCGGCGGCCCGATCCCCACACCGAACTTTGACCGCGTGGCCAAAAACGGCCTCCGCTACAATCACTTTCACACGACAGCACTCTGTTCGCCGACGCGGTCCGCGCTATTGACCGGCCGCAACCATCACACATGCGGCATGGCCAACATCACCGAGTTCGCCACGGGGTATCCGGGTTATACGTCGATCATCCCCAAGAGTGTCGGCACTGTCGGGAACATTCTTGTCAACAATGGATATAACACAGCGTGGTTCGGCAAGCACCATCTGGTTCCCGAATGGATGCAAGGCCCCGGCGGTCCCTTCGACCAGTGGGCTGGCGGACTAGGCTTCGACTACTTCTATGGATTCCTCGGCGGTGATTCGGACCAGTGGCATCCGGCACTTTTCGAGAACAACACCCCGGTCCTGCCGCCGTTCGGAGACCCGAACTACATTCTGATCCGCGATCTGGCCGATCGCTCGATCAACTGGATTCGCACGCAGCACGCGGCTGCCCCAGACAAGCCCTTCTTCCTCTACTTTGCCCCCGGCAACAGCCACGCCCCGCACCATTCCCCGAAAGACTGGATCGCCAAATTCAAGGGGCAGTTCGACAAAGGTTGGGACAAGGTCCGCGAGGAAACGCTCGCGCGGCAGAAGAAACTGGGGATCGCCCCCGAAAACACAGTGCTGACGCCGCGACCGGAAGGAATACCGGCCTGGGATTCTCTGAGCGCTGATCAGAAGAAAGTCTACGCACGGATGATGGAGGTCTATGCCGCTACCGTCGCGCAGAGCGATCATGAGATCGGCCGCATCCTTGATGCTCTGGAGGCATCTGGCCAACTCGACAATACGCTGGTCATCTACCTCGAAGGAGACAATGGTGCCAGCGCCGAAGGCACGATGCACGGAACGACGAGCGAGGTTTCCGCCCAGTTTGCGCCCGAATCGATCGAGTACCTAATGTCCATGATTGACGAACTGGGGAGCGAGAAGACCTACAACCACTACCCGATCGGCTGGGCTCACGCGATGGATACCCCGTTTCAATGGACCAAGCAGGTCGCATCGCACTTGGGCGGCACTCGGAATGGACTGGCGGTCAGCTGGCCCAAGCGGATCAAATCCAGCGGTGAAATACGGACACAGTTCCACCACGTCATCGATATCGTGCCGACAATCCTGGAAGCCGCCGATATCCAGGCCCCGCGGCTGCTTAACGGCATCCCACAGAAGCCGATGGAAGGTGTCAGCATGGTCTACTCGTTCGACGACGCAAAAGCCCCGACACAGCACGCGACCCAATATTTCGAGATGACGGCAAACCGGGGAATTTATCACGATGGCTGGATGGCCTGTACCACGCCAGTTCGTAAGCCTTGGGAAACCTTGGGCGCGGCCCCTGATCCCGACGAGTATCCGTGGGAACTGTACAATCTCGCCGAGGATTTCAGCCAGTCCAGGAACCTGGCGAAAGAGAACCCCAAGAAAGTTCTCGACCTGCAATCACGATTCCTGATGGAGGCGGTGAAATACAACGTGCTGCCGATTGATTCCAGCTTTGCCGACCGCATGGACCCGCAGATTCGCCCCAACTTCCTGCGGGGTAAGACAGAGTTCACGTATTACGTGGGCATGTTTCGCATTCCTGAAGCGAATTCGCCCGACGTTCATAACAAGTCATTTCGCGTGTCCGCCCAGGTGGAAATTCCAGAAAAGGGTGCCGAAGGTGTCTTGGCAACCCAGGGCGGACGATTCGGCGGTTGGAGCTTGCTCGTGCTCGACGGGAAACCGATGTTTGTTTACGCCTCTACGAACCAGGACGGAGAGAAGTACCCGAAACAACGAAAGGACAAGACTCGGGTAACGGGAGCCGACAAACTCGCGCCGGGCAAGCATACCATCACCTTCGATTTCGTCTATGACGGCGGCGGTCTCGGAAAGGGTGGCAAAGGGACGCTTTCCGTCGATGGCAAAACGGTCGGCGAGAGTCGAATCGAGAAGACCAATCCGCTCGGCAAATTCACGCTCGATGAGAGCTTCGACGTCGGCATGGACACCGGCTCGCCGGTCATTGACGAATACGACGCGAAAATGCCATTCAAGTTCACGGGTACGCTTGAGAAGATCGAAATCAAACTCGGCAAAGAGAAGCTTAATACCAAAGAACGCGCGGAGCTGGAACAACTGCGCAGGGAACACGCGCTGGCAGCGCAATGACGACCAGGGGGGAGCCACCGCGCCCCATCGGCAGCCGTGGTCATTCCATGAAATCTTGACTTGTCGAAATCGCTAAGGTTTTGGTTCGGTTGACGTTGCGTCGTCGAAGTACCGCCGGCTTTGGGCATCCCAGTTGCCCACCCCGGCGATAAAAAGTTCAATTGACGTTCTGTCCTCTCCGCTTTTTCGCCCTCGGGGCGAAAAAGAGAGCAGTAGAGCGAGAGTGGACAAGACATGTCGACGCTGAACCGTTTTCGACCTCTACTGCGGTCTACTTTCTACTCACTACTTTCTTCCTCAAAACAGTCTCGTTGAGACGGGTTTCATGAGTCGAGCGATTTCGGTACTTCCTGTCGAAATGCCCGCGAAAAAAAGTTCAATTGGAGTCCTGTCCTCTCCGCATCGTTCGATTGAGGTGAGCACGAGACCTGAACTCGGTTTCCGCCCTGGCGGATTGCGCTCTGGCGGTTTCGAGTCGCGAGCCGGTGAGGTGTCGGCGGCGACCTGCTCGATCGGTCGCTGCCTGACTGTTTCTGAGAGGCGACTGCCGTGTGGTCGAACATTGCGATTGCGATTGTGTGCGCTGCGATTGCGACCGTGCTGGTGGGTATTGCCTGGAACCTTTTCAAGCTGGGCAAAAGACACGAGTCGCACGAAAGCCTGGCGGATCTCGACCAACTCCCACAGGGCGAGGCGGAAGGAAACTGGCCTCGCGACTGATCGCTCAGAGGTCCTACGGGGCATTTGAGCCAGAGCCAACACCTTCAGGCGCGTGCCTTGCCACTCGATTCGCTCCTGCACGATGCCGCAGCTTGATCCGGAAACGCTGAATGTGATCGTCGCCACCGACTGCGGCAGCACGACGACGAAGGCCATTCTGATCGAGAAGCGCGACGGGCAGTACCGGCAGACGCACCGCGGCGAGGCCCCGACGACGGTCGAAGAGCCGGTCGCCGATGTGACCATCGGCGTGGCGAACGCGCTCACGGAACTGCAGGAGCTGTGCGGCCGGCGGCTGATCGACGAGCGCGGGCAGATCATTCGGCCGGCCCGCGAGCGCGAAGGGTGCGATATCTACATCTCGACATCGAGCGCGGGGGGCGGCCTGCAGATGGTCGTGGCGGGGCTGGTGCGCGAAATGTCGGGCGCGAGTGCCGAGCGGGCGGCGCTGGGCGCCGGCGCCATCGTGATGGACCAGTTCGCGTGTAACGACCGCCGGGCGCCGCACGAACAGATCCGGCGGATTCGCGAATTGCGGCCCGATATGATTCTCATCTCCGGAGGAACCGACGGCGGCAACATCAGGCAGGTGGTGCAGTGTGCCGAAAGAATCGCCCCGGCGCGGCCGCAACCGCGGTTCGGTGGGCAATATCGCATGCCGGTGATCTTCGCGGGGAATGCCGACGCCGCACCCTTCGTCGAAAAGGTGTTCGACGATCAGGTCGACCTGGCGATCGTCGCCAATGTGCGGCCTGTGCTCGAGCGCGAAAATCTCGGGCCGGCACGCGACGCGATTCACGATCTGTTTCTCGACCACGTGATGGCGCACGCCCCGGGCTACGACCGGCTGATGCGCTGGGCCGACGCGCCCATTCTGCCTACGCCGGCCGCCGTCGGAAACATTCTGCAGACGATCGCGAAGACCGAGAAGATCAACGTGGTGGGGGTCGATATCGGGGGCGCCACGACCGACGTGTTCAGCGTGTTCGACGGGGTCTTCAACCGCACGGTCAGCGCCAACCTGGGAATGAGCTACTCGATCTCGAACGTCTGCGCCGAAGCCGGGCTGGCGAACATTCTGCGCTGGGTGCACGTTGAAATGGACGAGCACGCCCTGCGAAATCGCGTCAAGAACAAGATGATCCGCCCGACGACGATTCCGCAGACTCGCGAAGCGCTGATCTTCGAGCAGGCGGTGGCGCGCGAGGCCTTGCGGCTGGCTTACAGGCAGCACAAAGAATTTGCCGTCACGTTGAAGGGTGAAAAACGCGAACATTCGGTGGGTGATGCGTTTCGGCAGGAAGCGGGGGGCCGCTCGCTCGTCGACAACATGCGGCTCGACCTGCTGGTGGCGTCGGGGGGCGTGCTGTCTCATGCCCCGCGCATGCAACAGACCGCGGCCATGCTGATCGACGCGTTCGAGCCCGAGGGGTTTACGCGGCTGGCCAAAGACAGCATCTTCATGATGCCTCACCTGGGGGTACTGGCCGAAGTTCATCCGCGCGCGGCGCTGGAAGTCTTCGAGAAAGATTGCCTGATTTACCTCGGAACGTGCGTCGCGGCCAAAGGGCAGGGGAAGCGCGGCAAGCCGTGCTTCCGCTATTCAATCCGCGGCCGGACCTTGATTGAAACGGGAGAACTGAAATCCGGCGAGGTTCGGCTGTTGCCGCTCGCTGCGGGTGAAACGGCGACGGTGGCGGTTGACCCCGCGCGCGGTTTCGACGCGGGTCGCGGGCCGGGGAAGCGCGTCGAACGACAGGTGCATGGGGGAACGGTAGGGATCATTCTCGATGCCCGCGGGCGGCCGCTGGAGTTGCCCGGCGAGCGGGGCGCATGCCGCGACGAGATGGTGCGCGTGGTGCGCGATCTCGCAATTTATGGGTAAATCCGGAGCAACCCAGAGGAACGAGATGAAAAAGTTCGACCACGCGCGCCAATTGCCGTTGGCTCACCGGTGGGACAGACCGCGAACCGGTCAGCCTCAAATCAGGATTTCTCTCTCGACGTTGCGCTGAACAGGCGGTGGCTGCGGCGCTGCGCGCAACTCAAACTCCACAATGGGCGTAGGCGTAAATCCAATCACAATAAACATGAGAGTCAGCCAACCGAGAAGAGTTCGTCCTGGCCCGAGGGGTGCGTTGTCGTCGGCTGTTGGCGGGTGGCGGGTGCCCATCATCCACAGCAGCATGAGCATGAGCGTCCAGCTTGCGTAGACCCCGTTGCCCGTCAGGGTCGTCAACGCCACAATCGTGACCGCGGCAACAAATATTAATCGAGCGACGACATGCGCCTTGCGGCGTAACAGACAATAAAGAATATGTCCGCCGTCAAGCTGACCAATCGGTATAAGGTTAAGCGCCGTGATAAAAATGCCAACCCATCCCGCAAACAAGAGGGGGGAGAAGTCAAGGACCTGGTTTCGGGGCAGCGGACCAACGAAAAACGTCATCATCCATTGAACGAGCAGCGGAACGCCGAGGAATCGTTGCGGCTCGTTTCGCGGGAGGTCGGCAAAATCGATGATCTGCGATTGCAGAAGACCGAAATAGGTCATGGGAATGGCAAGAACGAGTCCCGCAAGGGGGCCGCTTATCGCGATGTCAAATAGCGATTTTCGGTCGGCGACTCCTGCCTGCTGAACAATGACCGCACCCATCGTTCCGAACGGTCCGAACGGCATTGGGATGAAATACGGGAAGCTTGCAGGCACCTTGTAGCGGCGCGCCTGCAGATAATGTCCCATTTCATGAAAGCCGAGAATTGCCAGGACCCCGACTGAATAAATCAGTCCGTTCTGTATGAACTTCGAGACGACCGGGCGCGATTCGACCCAACCTGTTTGTGGATTGGTAACGTATTCCTTGCCGAACTCGGTTCCCCCAGCGTAAAAGGTGCTCGCGCACGTCAACAGAAACAACACCAGCGCCAGTTTCCGCCGCGGAGGTCTGCGCGGCGCGGCGTAGCGCGGGTAGGGAGGAGCGGCACCCCCCACGGCGTTACCCCATTCCATCCGCAGGTGGTCGGCTGCAGGTTGTGTGATCAGCTCCGGTTCCAGGGGTGGTCGTGGTTCTTCGCTCATCGGGTCTCGAGGGGTGCAGTTTCTAAGCCAGGCGCCTCGCGCATTCCTCCATGCTGCGTAAATCCCGGCAGCAGGCTTCCAATTGTGTTGTAGCCGATTCGAGCCGGGCGGCCTACGAGCCTGTTGAAAAAGGTGTCTGGAACTTTGTGAACATCCAGATTCCGCGGGGTTTTCGCAGATGCGGAGAGTTCCAGACACCTTTTTCAATACCCTGCTACGGTGCTGGTTTTCACTTTTCTGTGCAGTCGAGGGTGAGTCCTGCCGCTTGCATTTGCCCGGCCCAGCCTCCGATCAGTCAATGGAACTCGCGCCCGCGCCGTGATAGAACACGCAGATCGGGCGATCGAGCCTGAATGACCAGCCCCTCGCGGCTGAAACACGTTCACGTCAGCTTCAAAAGGCTGACCGACGCAGAAGAATCGGCCTCGAAAGGCTGACCTACTTGGCTGACCTACGTTGAGGCAGGAAATCGCATGGGCCTGTTCGGCAAAGACTGGAACATTGTCGCGATCATTTTCGAGCGCTCCGACCTGTACCGGGTGAACGGCAACCGGGGGAAGGGGGGTAACGCCACCGCGATTCGCGATAACGTCAAGGCGCACGCGCGCACGATCTTCTGGGGCGTGTTCGACCAGAAGGGGGCGTATTTGGAAGGGGCACCCGGCCCCGGCGCCGTGTCGATCCCGGCGGCCACGCTGCAACAGCTCATTCGCGAAATGGCTGCCAACCCCACCGTGCGCGAAATCCTCAAGACGCTCGAGCAGGGAAAAGAAGACAAGGCCTCGAAGGCGCTCGTCTGGAGCGGATACCCGGTGAAGGCTGAGACGAAATAGCGCTCGGCGTCTTTTTTTGTTGACACGGGTGTACGGTTTGCCGTGGAATGAGGGCCGGCTGCCATCGCGAGTAACGCAGAGGGGATGTGCCTGAAGGTACTGGCTCTCTGACCTATACGGCCCGTTTCGATAATTTCGATTGCAGATTCGAAACGCTTTTTGTCGGATCTGGCTACGACTGCTGGCGCTCGAATAAGGAGGCGCCGATGGCTCCGCTCAGCCGCCTTGCTTTGGCTGCGTTCGTGGCGTTCCCCGCATTGACGGCCCGCGTTGCCGCCGGGGCCTTGGTGCAAAGCTTTCAGTCGTCGGGGAACCTGGGGCTGGAGGTGGTGGCCGTCGACGCCAACCCGATCCTGGGAACGGCAAGCAGTCTGACGGGCACGTTCTCGCTCACCCAGGTCTTACCGGGCGCGACGATTGTTAAGGCGTTCGTTTACAGCCACGACTGGGGGAGCGGCGGAGGAGCCACCTTGTCGTCGTTCGGACTTCCGCCTCCTGCAGGCAGCCCGCCGCTCGCGGCGATTGCGTTCCAGAGCGACACGTCGGTTTTCCCGCTGCTATTCGCCTACCAATGGGACGTGACAAGCTTCATGGGGCCGGTCGTTCCGCCAACTTCGTATAGCTTTACCATCAATTCCGCCAACGCGTTTGGTCAGCTTGCCGGCGCGGCGCTGGTCGTCGTCTGGCAGGCCCCTCAAACGCCGTTTTCGACGGTCACCATTGTGGATGGCGCGCGGCAGGTTGGCGAAACCGTTTTCCTGACGCCCCCCTCACCCGACACTGAGGCGGCCAGCTTTTCCGGGCTTCCAGCCGGACCGACCAACCTTTACCTCTTCACCGTTTCGGATGACTCGAACGGTTCTAACGAAGTGGTGCGGTACAATGGCACAACCGTCGGCGGACCGCTTGACTCTAACCTCGGGTTCAGCGCCAGCCTGCTCCAACTCAATGTCACGTCGGTCGCCGGCAGCAACTCGGTGTCGATCACGTCGCCGGGCGATCATTTCGGTTGGATTCTCGCAGCGTCGATCGTGCCTGGCAGCCCGGTTCCCGAACCCGGTACGCTGGCGGTATTCGGCGCGGGGCTCGCGGGAGTCCTGGGTTACGCATTTCGCCGGTCGATCGCCGGTGCGGCCTTTCGCCTGCGATGATCGCTTGCCGGCGGTCGGGTTAAGTCGTCGATTCGCGTCCATTCCGGGCTGGCTCCTCCGCTTGAGTGTAGCCGCCAGGTGCGCGCCAATGGACCTCGCCTGCTGTGTCATGCTGGCTGCCGCGAGCTTGCGCGCCGGCCCAAGCTTTCAGATCAGAACGTTTTGCTCTAACATTTCGGGCGCGCATCAGATGCGTGTGTTCCTTTCAGTCGATTGACCGCTTTGAGCCATGAACCGACCCGCCCATCCGGCGCCCCCCTCCGAGCCGACCACTCGCATGTCAGACGGCTGGCATTGCCTGCACCTCTACTACCGCGTCTGCCCGGCCACCTTGCGGCAGATCGACGAAACGGAACGAGCGGCGGGAAGGGCCGAGCTATTGCGGCTGCTTGATCCTGGTCGGTCGGGCGCGCCTGAGCGCCTGCAAACGTCGGTCGTCTCGGGTCATAAGGCCGACCTGGGGCTGTTGATGATGGACCCCGACCCGCTCAAGATCGATGCGGTGCGCCAAGCAATTCGCTCGTCGCCATTGGGGGCGGCGCTGGTGCCGGTTTATTCCTTCGTTTCGATCACCGAAATCTCGGAATATGTTCCAACGGTGGAACAATATGGCGAGCGGTTGCGGGCCGAGGGAACCGACCCCTCGAGCCCGGCCTTTGCCGCCAAGCTGAAGGCGTATGAAGAACGCGAAACGGTGATGCGCAAACAGCGGCTGTATCCCGATTTTCCACCCTGGCCGGTGGTCTGCTTCTACCCGATGAACAAGATTCGCGATCCGCAGGCCAACTGGTACACGCTTCCCTTCAGTCGGCGGATGGAGATGATGACCGAGCATGGGAAGAGCGGCATGAAGTTCGCCGGGCGGGTCAGCCAGGTGATCACGGCGTCGACGGGGCTCGACGACTGGGAATGGGGGGTGACGCTGTGGGGCCGCGAGCCGGCGTTCTTGAAAGAGATCGTGTACACGATGCGGTTCGATGAAGCCTCGGCAAATTACGCCGAGTTCGGGCCGTTTTACGTGAGCTACGTTCTGGCGGCCGAAGCGGCGCTTGAGCATCTGCGAGTTTGAAAAGTAGGGCGAAAAGCAGGGTGCGACGAGCGCAGCGCTGTCGCACCGTTCGAGGCGAAATCCAGCACACGGTGCGTCTGCGCTTTGCTTGACGCACCCTACGTCTGACGCCCCCCGCTCGCCGTTGACGAGACGCTCGCGGTGCTGACGGCCCACGGGTATGCTGATTGGCGCTCGAGGTCACCTCTCAACCTCTCCCTTCCCGATTGGAGCATGCCATGTTGCAAGCCGCTGCGCGGAACTGGTGGGTGTTGTTGCTGCGGGGAATCTGTGCGATCCTCTTTGGAATCATGGCGTTTGCCTGGCCCGGAATGACCTTTCTTGTGCTGGTCATCATGTATGGAGCATACGCCCTGGTCGACGGCGTCGCATCAATTGCGCTGGGGCTCAGCGGCCGCGGTGAAGGGCAACCCTGGTTGACGATGGTGCTCGTCGGCATACTGGGAATACTCGTCGGCCTGATCGCGTTTTTCCGACCGGGAATCGCCGGAGGAGCGATGCTGCTATTTATCGCAATTGCGGCCATCGCGCATGGAATACTCGAGATCATTGCGGCCATTCGACTGAGAAAGGTCCTTGAAAATGAGTGGTTGCTGATACTCGCGGGAGCAAGCCTGGTTCTGTTCGGCATCCTCATTCTCATGCGGCCGGACGCCGGTGCCGTGACGATTGCCTGGCTCATCGGCACCGCCTCGGTCGCCTTTGGCGTTCTGTGCGTCGCCTTGTCGTTGCGACTGCGAAGCCTGAATGAGCGCATCAAAGGCACAACCATGCCCAAGCCGGCCTGACCGTTGTAATCGGAATTGACCCGATCGGCCGTTCGTTCTAGGATTTCAGAGGTTTCAATTCCTCTGGCCCGGTCGAGCGGCCTTTGATGTCGAAAAGCCTGCTGGTTTCGGTCACGGTGGTCGCCGTTCTGGCGTGCCCGTACCTGTGCCGCGAGGCGGGTTTGTTTCATGCGCACCGCGAGGCGTGCGGTGCACTCGATCGGCAAACAGGCTCGACTCCCGCCGACCACGATGCTCCGGCAGACGAGGGCGACGATCACGATTGTTCGTGCTTCTGCTGCAACGGGGCCCTGCCCAGGTCTGAAGTCGTCGCCGTGGCGGCAATTGACCCGCGTGAATTCACCGGGGTGGTTGAGGTGTCTTCGGGCGGTTGTCAGGTTTCGGTCGTGGGGCATCATCGCTGGCGGTTGCAGGCGCCCGATTCTGATACTGCCTCGGGGCGCGCGCTGCGCGCCCGCATTGCGTCGCTATTGATCTGAAGACGCACTGCCGCTGGCCAGCCTTCTGCGTCCTGTCGCAATCGAACGCTTGCGCCATGGGATCAGAGGTGATCGAACTCCGGGTGCGCCGCTCGCCGCGCATTTGCCGTCTGCCAAAGGAACCCCCCATGAGTGCCTCGCCCCATTCGCTCTCTGACACCCGGCATGTCTCCGCCCCGCCAACGGGCGCGGTCCGCAAGACGCCGACTGCATTGTTGTTCCAGGCGATTCCCACGGTGCTGGTTGTCGCCCTGCTGGCCGCGGTAGCCTGGTTCGGACATCGCACCGGCTGGAAGCTGCCGCGCGCCAGAGAGTTGTGGGGCGCCGCGCCGAGGGCGGAAGAGGAATTCTGCGAAGAGCACAACGTTCCCGAAGCGATGTGCGTCGAATGTCAGCCGGAACTCTCTCCGCATTCAGAGCCTGCGCGATGGTGCAAAGAGCACGAATTGCCGGAATGCACGCTGTGCCAGCCGGAGTTGGCTCAGTTGAAGTCGACGCCGACAATCAGCGAGACGCAGAAAGAGCGGGCGAAAGCCGCGCTGGAATTCACCGCACGGCCGCAAAATTCGCGGCAGTGCAAGCTGCACGAGCGGCACATTCAGTTTTCGTCGCAGGCGGCCGTCGAACGGGCGGGAATCGACATCGCCCCGGTCTGGGAAGCCCCCATGGTCGAAGCGGTCTCGGCCAGCGGCGAAATCGGCTATGACGAAACGCACCTCGCGCATCTGGCGTCGCGCGCGACGGGCACCGTGTGGCGAGCGATCGGGCAGGTGGGCGACAAGGTACAGCGCGGCGACCTATTGGCTTTGGTCGATTCGACCGAGGTCGGCCGGACGAAATCGGAATATCTGCAGGCGGTTGCCCAGAAGCAGTTGCGGCAGAAGCTGTTCGATTCGATGCGGCCGGCGTTCGATCGCGGGGCCGTGCCCGAGTTGAAGTTTCGCGAGACGGAAGCGGCGTTTCAGGAGGCCGCCATTCGCCTGACGACCGCCGAGCAGGCCCTCGTCAACCTCGGGTTGCCCGTCAAGGCCGACGAACTGGCGAATCTGGCACCCGAAGAGCTGGCACGCCGCGTCAAACTGCTCGGCCTGCCGACCCACTTCACCGCGACGCTCGACCCGCAAACCACCACCGCCAATCTGTTTCCCCTCAAGGCGCCGCTCGATGGGGTCATTGTCGAGCGCGACGTGGTGGTCGGCGAGGTCGTGGGGCCGACGCAGGTGCTGTTCACGGTGGCCGACATCAGCCGCATGTGGCTGGAACTCGAGCTGCGGATCGAGGACGCGCAGGATGTTCGCCCGGGCCAGACCATACGGTTTCTGCCCGACGGCATGAAGCGCGAAGTCAAAGGCACATTGTCGTGGATCAGCACCGCGGTCAAGGAAAAGACCCGTACCGTGCAGGCTCGGGCCGAGCTTGACAACCCTGAAGGTCGGTTGCGGGCCGGTACGTTCGGCCGCGGGCGGGTCATTCTGCGAGAAGAACCCAAGGCCATCGTCGTCCCCAACGAAGCCGTGCAGTGGGAAGGAGACTGTCACGTGGTCTTCGTGCGCGACAAAGACTTTCTCGAACGCGACGACCGCAAGCTGTTTCACGTCCGCAAGGTGCGTCTGGGCGCCAGGGATGAAAAACATGCAGAGATCATTGCGGGGGTCCTTCCTGGAGAAATCGTGGCCACGACCGGCAGCGCGATTTTGCGGGCCCAGCTTTTGAAGAGCAATCTCGGAGCGGGCTGCGGCCACTGCCACTAACCAGACGAACAGAGGTCAGAGATCAGAGATCAGCATGACAGACCCTCCGGCTTTGACTTCTGACCTCTGAGCCTCTGAGACCCAATGCTCAACCGCCTGATCGATTTTTCGCTGCATCACCGCCTGCTGGTGATCGTCTTCGTGCTGGGGCTGGCGGCCATCGGGGTCGCCTCGCTCTCAGCGCTCGATATTGATGCTTTTCCCGATACGACACCGGTGCAGGTGCAGATCAATACGGTCGCCCCCGCGCTGGGACCCGAAGAGATCGAGCGGCAGATTACGTTTCCGATCGAGCAGGTCATCAGCGGGTTGCCGCGACTGCAGCACGTGCGATCGATCTCGAAGTTCGGCCTGTCGCAGGTGGTGGTGATCTTCGACGACGGCACCGACATTTACTTCGCCCGCCAGGTGATCAACGAGCGGCTGGGGTCGGTCGAGCTGCCAGAGCAGATCGAGCGCCCGAAGCTGGGGCCCGTGTCGACCGGCCTGGGTGAAGTTCTGCATTACATCGTGCGCGGCCAGGGAAACGATCTCACCGAGCTGCGTACCCTGCACGACTGGGTCATTCGCCCCACGCTGCGCACCGTGCCGGGTACGGCCGAAATCAACACCTGGGGGGGCTATCAGAAGCAATTTCAGGTGCGCATCGACCCCGAGCGGCTGATTCGCCACGATCTGACGTTCGACGAGGTCGTCGCGGCCGTTCAGAACAACAATCTGAACGTCGGCGGCGGAAATATCAGGCAGCCGGAAGGAATGTTGCTGGTGCAGGGGATCGGCCGGCCCGTCGACACCGAACAGATCGGCGGCATCGTCGTGGCGGCGCGCGACGGAACCCCGATTCGAGTGCGCGACGTGGCCCAGGTGCAGATCGGGCATGAAATCCGCCGGGGCGCCGTCACGGCCGATGGCCAGGGCGAAGTAGTGCTCGGGCTGGGCTTCATGCTGATGGGCGAAAACAGCCACAACGTCACGCTGGCCCTCAAAAAGAAGCTGGCCCAGATCAAAGAACAGCTTCCGCCCCACGTGCAGGTCGACATCGTCTACGACCGCACTGAACTGGTCGATTACGTCATCGACACGGTGCGCCGCAACCTGTTCGAGGGAGGGTTGCTGGTCATTTCCGTGTTGTTTCTGTTTCTGGGCAATCTGCGGGCCGCGGCGATCGTGGCACTCGCCATTCCGCTCTCGATGCTGTTCGCATTTTCGGGCATGTTGCGGTTCGGCATTGCCGCCAGTCTGCTGAGCCTGGGGGCCATCGATTTCGGGCTGATTGTCGACAGCTCGGTGGTGATGGTCGAGAACTGCGTGAGGCACGTGGCCCACGGCGACTCGCGGCGCCGCCCGCTGCTCGACGTGATTCGCGATGCGGCGGTTGAAGTCCGCAGGCCGACGCTGTTCGGCGAATTGATCATCATGATTGTGTACCTGCCGATTCTCACGCTGGAGGGGGTCGAAGGCAAGCTGTTTCGGCCGATGGCGCTGACCGTTGTCTTCGCCCTGGTGGGGTCGATGATTTTTTCGCTGACCCTGATGCCCGTGCTGGCGAGCGTGCTGTTGCCGCGGCAGATTGAAGAGCGAGTGCCTCTGCTGATGCGCGTCGCGCACCGAATTCACGCGCCGCTCTTGCGGTTTGCCATGCACCATAAACTGGCCGTGATCGGGTTCGCCGTCTGCGTGCTGTTTGTCGCCTTCCGGATGGTCGCCCCTTACCTGGGGTCAGAGTTTATTCCAAAGCTCTCAGAGGGCGCGATCGTCATCGGAGTGACCCGGCTGGCAGGCACCGACCTCGAGGATTCGATCCGCGTCAACACCCAGATGGAACGCACGATCCTTGCGGAATTTCCTGACGAGGTCGAGCACGTCTGGAGCCGCGCGGGAACCGCCGAAATCGCCACCGACCCGATGGGCGTCGAACTGACCGACGTCTTCATCACGCTAGCGCCCAGGCCGGAGTGGAAAAAGGCCCGCACACAAGACGAGCTGACCGCGTTGATCGAAAAAGTGTTGCACGACATTCCCGGGCAGATTCTGTCGTTTCAGCAGCCGATTCAGCACCGGCTCAACGAAATGGCCTCGGGCGTCAGAGAAGACGTGGGTATCAAATTGTACGGCGACGATTTTGACGTGCTGTTGCCCAAGGCCCGCGAAATTGAGGCGGTGTTGCGCACGGTGCCGGGGGTGGCCGACCCGAAGGTCGAGCAGGTGGTCGGGCAGCCGCTTTTGCGAATTCGTATTCGTCAGGATGAAATCGCCCGGTACGGCGTCCCCGCGCGGGCGGTGCTCGACCTGGTGGAATCAGTCGGCAGCAAACCTCTGGGCGACATCGTCGAAGGCCAGATCAGGTTTCCCCTGGCGGTACGGCTGCCCGAACAATACCGGGCCAGCCCGCAGGCCATCGGCGCCATGCTGCTCCCTACGCCGGCCGGCGAACGCATACCTCTCTCGCGGCTGGCCGACATCGAAGTGACCGAAGGGCCGTCGACCATCACGCGCGAATGGGGCCAGCGGCGGGTCACGATTGTCTGCAACGTCCGCGGCCGCGACCTGGGCAGCTTTGTCGAGGAAGCACGCAGGAAAGTGGCTGAAAAGGTGCAATTGCCGCCGGGCCGCTACCGTCTCGAATGGGGCGGGCAATTCGAACACCTGACGCGCGCCGAAAGGCGGCTGATGCTGGTCGTTCCCGCCGCGCTCGTCCTGATTTTCGTTCTGCTGTATTTCACCTATCACAGCCTCGTCGATGCGATACGCGTCTTTACGGGCATTCCGTTTGCCTGGGTCGGGGGGATCTTCGCCCTCTGGCTGCGCGATATGCCGTTTTCAGTTTCGGCCGGAGTCGGGTTTGTTGCCCTGTCTGGCGTGGCCGTGCTCGACGACATGATTCTCGTCTCGTACATTCGGCAACTTCGGGCGGCAGGGTTGCCGCTGGAGGACGCCGTCTCGCAGGCCGCGGTGACGCGCTTGCGCCCCGTGTTGATGACGACCCTCGTCGCCAGTCTTGGTTTCCTGCCGATGGCGTTGTCGACAGGCGTCGGCGCAGAGGTGCAGCGGCCGCTGGCGACAGTCGTGATCGGGGGCGTGATCGGCGCGATGGTGATGTCGCTGTTGGTGCTGCGCGTGTTGTACCTGGTCTTTCGTTCTCCCTGGGGGGCAAAGCCCGACTCGGAACCGGCCGTTGCGGTGGGGCCGATCGAGCATCCTGAACCCGCGGCCGTGGGCGCCCCGCCGGCAGCGGTTCTTGCTCCCTGATCGATCGCCGGCACGTCGCCGGTTTCTAAAATCTCGCTTCGACGGTTCTCAAATCCATGAAAGGAATCATTGCCATGCCAATTACAAAACGAAGATCAGTATCACTCGCATTCGTTGCCGCCGGCGCGCTTTTCGCAGGTTGCGGCGAAACATCGGGTGTTTCTTCCGGTACGAACCAACCCGCCAGTGGCGAATCTCTCGCCGCATTCCCGGCCGGAAAAGAACACGACCATTCGGGGTGGTGGTGTACCGAGCACGGGGTGCCCGAAGACCAGTGCGGCCGGTGCAGCACAAAGCTCACCAGCCAGTTCAAGCGCGAAGGAGACTGGTGCCAGAAGCACGACCGGCCCGAATCGCAATGCTTCATCTGTCACCCGGAGTACGAGGGGAAGTTTGTCGCGCTCTACGAAGCGAAATTCGGAAAAAAGCCGCCAGAACGGCCGTCCGAGAGCGACGAATAGTTTCCGCAGCCGCGAGCTCATGCTGCCCGTCGGCCTTGCCAGTAGGAACGCACGGGGCTGATCTCCGCCACAGGGCCCAATGCGCGTCTTCATTTCTGAATACGTCTGTGGCGGCGCGTGGCCCGATGCGAAACCAGGGGGGACCCTGGCGATCGAAGGCCGCGCGATGCTGGCGGCCGTCGTTGAAGATTTTTGCCGCGTTCCCGGCGTGCGCGTGACCACGACGTGGGACGCGCGCCTTGGGCCGCCCCCGGTCGACGCCGTGCAGGTTGTGCGCGTCGAATCATCCGCTGACGAGCTGCCGACGTTTTACGAGCTGGCCCGCTTGTGCGACGCCACACTGGTCATCGCGCCTGAAACGCAGGGAATTCTGGCCGAGCGCTGCCGCGTCGTCGAGCGGCTTGCCGGCCGGCTGCTCGGCCCCGGCAGCCGTGCGGTCGAGTTGTGCGCCAGCAAAGCGGGCCTGGTAAGCGCGCTGCAGATTGCCGGTGTTCCTGCGATTCCCGCGGTGCTCGGTCGCCCCGTGCTTCGCCTTTCTTCCGATCAGGGGCTGCCCCGACTGTTCTTCGACGCCGAGTCGGTCGGGTTTCCTCTCGTTGTGAAGCCTGACGATGGGGCCGGTTCGCAGAGCACGTACCTGATCCGCGACGCCGCGGAATTCACACGGCTTCAACCGGCACTCGAATCAGACCCGCTGTTGCAGAGGGCCGTCTGGCAGCCGTACGTTTCCGGCAGGGCGGTTTCGGTGGGGCTCTTGATCTCCGGCACAGGCGATCGCGTTGAGGTCTTTCCGCCAGCCGAACAGACGCTGAGCAATGACGGGCGGTTTCGTTATCTCGGCGGCGCGATTCCGGCGCGCGGAGTCGATTTGGAATCGGTCCAAGACGTTGCCTGCCGGGCCTGCCGGGCCGTAAATGGGCTGCGCGGCTACGCGGGAGTCGACCTCATCGTGCCCGATGAGTCGCCCGAGAGACCGATTGTCGTCGAGATCAATCCCCGGCTGACGACGAGCTACATCGGCTACCGGCGGCTGGCCACAGAGAACCTGGCCCAAAGGATGTTGGCGGGTGAATGGCAAATGCCCGGCTCGTGGCGCCCCGAGTCAGTCGCGTTTTCCGCCGACGGAAGGCTGCGCTGAGCAGGCAGAAAGGCCCGGCCCGGATTATTTCACCGGACGGCTTCTTAGCATCGGCATTCTACCTGTGCCCCCCACCAGAGGCTGTGGAATGCACGCGGCCGTGAGCCGCGGCCAGCACCACGGCGCTTTTTGGATGAAGAGGGGGCGCACGGCGAGAGCGATCAGAATTCCAGCTGCGAGCGCAGTTGGTGGTCCGACACAGTGGCTGGTGACCAACCGAGTGCCTCAAGCGCGTTGGGGGCAGGCCGACAATGCTGCGCGAACTGCTGCGAGCCTTTGTATTGGTTGGCGTTGCCGTCGGGGGGTTTTGCTGGCTGCTGGTACGGTTCCCCGCGACATCGAATCCGTTTGACGAGCTTCACCCGTACGTTGTCGATCTCGACTGTTCCCGCGACGGCGCGATCCGGCTCTGGAACGTCAGCACCCGGTCGCTGCTGCAAACGATTGACGTCGGTCGAATCGGCCCGCAATGACGCAGAATGCGCACTCGAGGCCTGCCCCAGCTGACCCGCAACGCGCCTGCTCCGCGGTTTGATCGCCGCGAAGTACCTACTGCGGCGCCTGGGCGCGGCGGTGGATCAGCAGGTGCAGCACAGTGTAGCGCTTCAGATCGTCGGTCGACGAGAACGAATAGTCTTCGACCGAACCCGATTCCAACCAGGCGCGGGTGGCCGGCGTGAGGTACGCCTGCGGCGCCCGGGCAACCACGTCGTCGATGAACAGCCGGAAATTGGCCGTTGCCGAGTCGGACATGCGCTCGCCCAGGTATTCGTAATTCATCCGTTTGTGGTCGACACGAAAGACCTGATAGGGCCGCGAAGTAATGATCCAAGCCTCGGGCCCGGGCGAGAGCGGCTTGTCGACCGCAACCTTGGCCGTGTGGCGGGCGGCTTTGATGCTCGTCGAGACCGCTTCGACATAGTGCCGCGCGGTTTCCTGCGGCACTTGCCCCACGCTGACCACATCGACGTTGCCCCAGGCGATTTGCGCTTCAGGCCGACCGTGAAGCTCGAAGACGGTGAGACCGGCGTCGTCGCAGCGGGCGTGATGCACGACGACGGCCTTATCGAGCGACGGCAGTTCGGCTTCTGAGATCGCCTGAGCCTGCAAACCAATTTCGGCGATGGCGGCGGTCAACCGTTCTGCCGCGTCACGCGAGAGCCGCTCGGGAAAAATCCCCGGCGCGCTCCGGGCGCGGATATTGGCATCGGTCGCGTGCAGCCCCAGAGAGCGTTCCAGGACCCGGCCCAGAGAATCCGCGTCATCGGGCGCGCCGAAAACGGCAACGCGATACGAGTTCTCAGAGCCGGGCTGATTCGCCATTGCGGCCTCAGGTCTTGACTTTGATCTTTCGCGTGCGGGCCGCTTCCGACTTGGGCAGCGTCACGGTCAGCACGCCATCTTTGTATGCCGCATCGACACGTTCCTGGTTGACGTGGCAGGGCAGGGTGATTGTGCGCAGAAAGCTGCCGCTGCGGCGCTCGATGCGGTGGAACGACCGGCCGTTTCCTTTTTCTTCTTTCTCTTCCTTGCGCTCGCCTTTGATTGTGATCGTATTCTCGGTCACCTGAATGTCAACGTCTTCAGGTTTGATGCCCGGCAGATCCATCCGCACTTCGACCGTGGTGTCGGTTTCCGACAGGTCGAGCGACGGCATCATCTGCCCTGACAGCCAGCCGCCGTCCATTTCCGCAGAGAATCGCGAAAACAGCCCTTCGAGCTCGTCACGCAGCGCCAACAGGGGGTCTCTCGAAAACAAACTCCGCAGCCCTTTGCCTTCAGATTTCGCCACTCCCGTTGCCATGATGTCGCACTCCTTTCACGAACGGCGAACACTTCGCAGAGCCACGCGCTCTGCGGACAATTCCTCAACGAGCCTTTTGGCCCCTGACGAATGCTTCGGCGGCGACCTTACTCGAATCGTATGGGTCTCGGATTGCGTAGCTGTCGCGTGCCACGGGTCGATTCGTGCGCCGACCAGTCGCAAAACTCCGGCGACCTTGCTCAATCGGGCAGCCGACCGTTTTTGCGTTCACGGAAGCCTCCTGTTTGCCCGCGGCGACAGGCTGTTTCTGGTGGGTCGCACCCAGCGCAATAAAAACAGCGCAACAAAAAAGGCCCCGATCGGCGGATTACGCCCTGGGGCCTTCATGACCGTTTCAATTGCCAACGCCCGCGCCTGTCACAAGCGCGACTGCCGGCACGATACCGCGGCCGTCGCAGTCCGTCAAGCAGGCGCTGATGTCAGGATTTGCGGCGCCCGAAAGCCTGGCGCGCCGACTGACATCTGGGCCGCGGGTCGGATGAATTCCGAGCGGCGGCCCTGTACACTGCGGCACTGTCACATTTTCGGAAACCCGCCCTGAGAAAATACTCGAGGAAGATCTTGTGAGGTCCCTGATGAGGTGCTCCATGCTCGGCTGGTGTCGAATCGTTGGTGCTGCTTTCAACCGGTTGATCGCATTGGCGGCCATTGCGGTCTCTGTGGCCCTGACGGCAGCGGCTGCACCTGCGGACGAGCCGGATGATCCCGGGTTCAAGAGCCTGTTCAACGGGAAAGATCTGTCGGGCTGGGATGGAGACCCGAGATTCTGGTCAGTGCGCGACGGCGCCATCACCGGGCAGACGACCGACGAGAACCCCACCAGGAACAACACGTTCATCATCTGGAAAGAGGGCCTGGTTGACGACTTTGAGCTGCGGTTTCAATACCGGATTATCGGCGGAAATTCGGGAGTGCAGTATCGCAGCAAAGATCTCGGCAACTGGGTGGTGGGGGGCTATCAGGGAGATTTCGAGGCTGGAGATAAGTTTTCGGGCATCTGCTACGAAGAGCGGTTCCGGGGTATTCTGGCGCAGCGCGGACAAAAGACCGACGTCGGCCCCGATGGCAAAGTGCGCGTGGTCGGTTCGCTGGGGTCGTCAGACGACATCCAGAAGGGCATTCGCCGGGAAGACTGGAATGACTATGTGGTGATCGCCCAGGGAAACGAGCTGACGCACATCATCAACGGGCGGGTCACGGCACAGGTCGTCGACAATCAGCCCGAGAAGCGGGCGACGTCGGGCGTTCTGGCCCTGCAACTGCATCAGGGCCCGCCCATGACCGTGCAGATCAAGAACATTCGGTTGGCGCGATTGAAGCTGGCCGCGCGTGTCAAAAAGCTCGTGCTGGTGGCAGGCGCCCCCAGTCACGGCCCGGGCGACCACGAACACAATGCCGGCATGCTGCTGCTCAAGAATTGCCTCGATAAGGTTCCCGGTGTGCTGGTGACGGTTTATCACGGCGGTTGGCCGAAAGACCCCAGTGCCTTCGACAATGCCGACGCGATTGCGTTCTACATGGACGGCGGCGACATGCACCCGGTGATTCAGGGAGACCACCTGTTGCAGCTCGACCGGCTCGCGCGACAAGGGGTCGGCATCGCCTGCTTTCACTATGCCGTCGAAGTGCCCAAAGAACGCGGCGGGCCCGAATTTCTCGATTGGATCGGCGGATATTTCGAGAAGTTCTGGTCGATCAACCCCCACTGGACCGCGAAATTCGACCAGCTTCCGCAGCACCCGATCACCCGCGGCGTGGCGCCGTTCGACAGCAAGGACGAATGGTACTACAACATGCGGTTTCGTGAGGGCATGGAACGAGTCACGCCGATCCTCACGGCCATTCCACCGGCCAGCACGCTCGAGCGCCCCGACGGTCCACACACCAACAACCCGCATGTGCGCGCCAAAGCCGGCCAGCCACAGCATGTGGCCTGGGCCGCCCAGCGCGAAGACGGCGGCCGCGGCTTCGGTTTTACCGGCGGCCATTTCCACCGCAACTGGGGAGACGACAACTTCCGAAAGCTCATATTGAATGCGCTATTGTGGATTGCGCGGGCCGAGGTGCCAGCGGGTGGTGTCACGTCGACCGTGACCGCCGACGATCTGAAAGCGAATCTCGACCCGAAAGGGAAGTGACTCAGATCGGCGCGTACCGATTGATGCCTGGAACGCGGTCGAAATCAGCGTCGTGACTGGCGATGTGGACCAAGCCGTGTTCCTGCATCAAGACCACGATCAAAGCGTCATTGCTGAGGAGGCCATGCGCCAGGCTGAGTTGAGTGGCGGCTGAGACATGATCCGCCAGCGCGGGGAATATGTGGAATCCCATCGCGATGATTTCGTCCACCGCTTGCCGGTACCGGGAAAGCTGCCGAACTTGCATGGGGCTTCGCTTCAGCCGCTGCGCAATCCCAGCGTATGGCCAGCCGAACATCGCGCAAGCTTCCAGAGTCATCAAACGATGCGCCACGTCGCTCAACACACCGGTAGACGTTCGACCGTGCAGCTCGTTCTGTTCAATTCGCTGCAACAACTGGTCGCTCGGCGGTCCGAATTGCGGATCGGGCGCGAACGCATAGATAAACGTGTTGGCGTCGACGAAAACGGCTTCACCCGACGCGATGTTCGCGAATTTCATGGCGATTCCGCGATTCCGAACTCGGGCTCAAGAGCAATCTTGCGAATTATCTCCGGATCGCCCTTCCAGCCGATCAGGCCATAAGTGTGCCGTCCGCGCCGGGCCTGCTCGTGAATGATTACCGTGACGCGTTGCTTTTCGGCTAAAGGCAGTGCGTGATCAGGCTTTAGCGTCCCGTTCTCGTATGTGGCTTCGATTTGCAATGACATTTTCAACTCCCGAAACTCCCGGATACACGGTAGTCGCCGCATCACCACCTTACCCACTCCCAAGTATATCGAGCCACATGGTGAAATGCCCCGCCGTGATTGGCCCCGCTCGCCGCGCCAATCGCGCTGCGCGCTACAACTGCTCTTCCGCGATCTCGATCGCCTTCAACAACACTTTGGCTTTGCTCAGCGTTTCCTGATACTCGGCCGCAGGCACGCTGTCAGCCACGATTCCCGCGCCGGCCTGCACGTAGGCCGTTTTTCCTGCGAGAACCAGCGTGCGCAGCGCGATGCAGGTGTCCATGTTGCCGGTGAAGTCGATGTACCCGACCGCGCCGGCGTAAGGGCCCCGGCGGTGCGGCTCCAGTTCGTCGATAATCTGCATGGCCCGCACTTTGGGGGCCCCTGAAACGGTTCCGGCCGGCAGCCCGGCGCGAAGCGCGTCGAGCGCCGACTTTCCTGCGGCGAGCCGTCCTGTGGCGTTCGACGTGATGTGCATCACGTGGCTGTAGCGCTCGACTTTCATCACGTCGCTTAAGCGCACGCTGCCGTATTGCGAGACGCGCCCGAGGTCATTCCGAGCCAGATCGACCAGCATCACGTGTTCGGCCCGTTCTTTGGGGTCGGCCAGCAGTTCGGCTTCCAGACGGCGGTCTTCCTCGTCGTTTTCGCCGCGACGGCGAGTGCCCGCCAGCGGCCGGATCGTGACCACCCCTTCCTCAACTCGAACCATGATCTCCGGCGAGCTGCCCACCAGCGTGGCGGCCGGGGTGCGCAGCAGAAACATGAACGGGCTGGGGTTGACGACGCGAAGCGCGCGATAGATATCAAGCGGCCGTGCCGCGGTCTCGAGCTGCAAGCGCTGGCTGAGCACCACCTGAAACACGTCGCCGGCCCGAATATACTCCTGACTCCTGGCCACAACGGCTTCGAACCCCTCGCGCGTGAAGTTCGATGTCCAGGTACGGGTGGGGTCGCCTCTCGGGTCGATGTCGGCGGGCCGCAAATCGTCGGCCTCGGCGCACAACCGGTCGACCAGTTCATCGGTTCGCCGGCACGCATCGGCATAGGCGGTATGCATCTCACCGCCCCCGGGGCGCGCGTGCGCGACGACGCGAACCGTTTTGTTGATCTGATCGAAGATGACCATTCGATCGTAAAAGGCGAACGAAAGATCGGGCAGCCGGCGGTCGTCGCGAGGCGGGTTCGGCAGCCGCTCGACGTACCGTACGGTGTCGTAACCGGCATACCCCACGGCCCCGCCACAGAACCGCGGCAACCCGGTGACGTGAGCCGCGCGATGTTGCGAGACGAGGCGTTCGAGTTCCGCCAGCGGATCGGGCGCGTCGAACGAGCGGGTTTGACCGCCCGATTGGATAGCGACATGCCGGTCGTACGCGTCGATCTGCAAAAAGGGGTCGGCGCCCAGAAAGCTATAGCGCCCCACGCGCTCGCCCCCCACCACGCTCTCAAACAGAAACGCGCTCGATCCGCTGTCGATGCGGGCGAACGCGCTGACCGGAGTCAGCGTGTCGCTGAGAATCTGGCGATACACGGGCACCAACGGCGCTTGCTGCGCAAGCTGCACGAACGTGTCGAAATCTGGGTAGTGGCGAGACATTTCGGATCGCGGTGACGGTCGTGGTCGGGTCGCCGTATCTATCGCGCCTGCTGTCAGTTAGGGGGCCTGAGGTCTGCGTGACCGTCCTTGACACAAGTCACGCGGCAGATAGAATTAGCGACGAATGTACCAGACTTTCACGTGATTTGTCCAAGCCGTCACCGCACGTTTGTCGGGGGCGGCTTGTTCCGGATCTAGGCCCATGAAATGCCACCGTTGCCCCAAAGTCGCTACGCTCCACATTACCGAAATCATCAAGGGCGAGGCGCAGGAGTTGCACCTCTGCGAAGAATGCGCCCAGCAATATTTGCAGAACCAGGGAGATGATGGGGGGGCGGATTCGGCCGGTGGAATGATCAAATCGACGGCCGGCCTGGGCGAGGCCGAGCTCGAAGAGCTTGAAAAGCTGGTCTGCCCCACCTGCAAGATCAGCTTTCGCGATTTCCGCAATCAGGGCCGTCTGGGTTGCGCGCACTGCTACATCGCTTTTCGCGAGCAATTGCTGCCGCTGTTGGAGAACATCCACGGCGAAACGCACCATTGCGGCAAATTCCCCAAGCGGGCGCCTGACGACAGCCAGAAGCGCTATCAATTGATCAAGTTGCGAAACGACTTGCGGCAGGCGGTCGCCGAAGAATCGTACGAAGAGGCTGCGCGGCTCCGTGACCAGATTCAGGAGCTCGAGAACCGGCTCTCCGAAGAGACGGCATGATTTTAAGGACGCACCGGCGTGGAACTGAACGACCTGATTCAGATGCGGGGAGAATGGATGCGCGGGCGCGGCCCCGAGTCGGATATCGTCATGTCCAGCCGCATTCGGCTGGCCCGCAACATCGCCCAGTTCCCTTTTCTCGGCCGCGCCGATGATTCGGTGCGCGGCGAGATTGAGCGGTTGTTGCGCAAGCAGGTCAGCGAGCTGTCGCTCGAAGAAAAGCCCTTCTACATCGACGTCAACCAGCTTGAGGGCGTCGATCGCCAGTTTCTGGTCGAGCGGCAGTTGATCAGCCGCGAGCTGGCCGAAAGCCACGGCTCACGCGGGGTCTGCATCACGCAGGGAGAAAACATCAGCCTGATGGTCAACGAAGAAGACCATCTGCGCATTCAGGTGCTGCGCAGCGGCTTCGAGCTCGACGCCTGCTGGCAGGAGATCAGCCGCATCGACGATCTGCTCGAAGAGCGGGTCAATTTCGCCTTTAATGAAGACCTGGGCTACCTGACGGCCTGCCCCACGAACGTCGGCACGGGCATTCGCGTCAGCGTGCTGATGCATCTGCCGGCGCTGGTGCTGACCAAAGAGATTCAAAAGGTCTTTCAGGCGCTGCAGAAAATCAGCCTGGCGGTGCGCGGGCTGTATGGCGAGGGCAGCCAGGCGATGGGCGACTTTTACCAGATTTCCAACCAGATCACGCTGGGAAAAAGCGAAGAGCAGTTGCTCAAGAACCTGAAAGACGTCGTCCCCAACATCATCTCATACGAGCGCAAGGTGCGGCAGGCGCTGGTCAAAGAAAGCCGGCAAGCCCTGCACGACAAGATTTCGCGGGCCTACGGCACGCTGAAGTCGGCGCAGTCGATCAGCTCTGAAGAGACGATGCACCTGCTGTCGAGCGTGCGGATGGGGGTGAACCTGGGCCTGATCGACGATCTGCCGATTCCCACCGTCAACGAGCTGTTCATTCACACGCAGCCGGCCCACCTGCAGAAGCTGCGAAAGTCGAATCTCGACAGTGCCGACCGCAACGTGGCACGGGCCGCCTATTTGCGGCAGCGGCTCTCGTCGCCGCAAGACGGAAACCGCAATTGACGAATGCCTGGTGACGAACGTCTAATCATTGACGGAGCACGATTGCCTGAATGACGAAGAGTTTGAACTTGATGCCGCCGCCCGGCGCGAGCCATTGGGCATTCGTCACTTGATCATTCGTCATTGATTCGACATTCGGATTTCGTCATTCGACATTTTCTTCGCCGGCTTTGAGCCCGCACGACGAACATCAATAGCTCGGCTCGTTTCCGGGCTTCCACTTGATGTTGCACCCGAGGCTCGGCTTTTGTGCGTCCGGCGCGGGCTTGCCCGCCAGCACCGCATCAAGAGCGGCCCGCAGGTCTTGACCCGTGACGGGTATTCCGTTTCCCGGTCGGCTGTCGTCGAGCTGGCCGCGGTACACCAGTTTTCGCTGTTTGTCGAACAGAAAGAAATCAGGCGTACAGGCGGCATGGTACGCTTTGGCGACCGCCTGTGATTCGTCGTGCAGGTAGGGAAACGTGTATCCCGCCTCGCGGGCCTCGATGGCCATTTTGGCCGGGCTGTCGTCGGGGTAGGCCGCTGCATCATTGCTGCTGATCGCCACCGCCCCGACTCCTCGCCCCTGATAATCCTTCACGAGCTGCGCGAGCCCCGAGCGGACGTGCTTCACGTACGGACAATGATTGCAGATGAACATCACCAGCAGCGCCGGCGCCGACTTGAAATCGTCGATCGCGACAAGGCGCCCCGACACGTCGGGCAGTGAAAACGCAGGGGCCGAGGTCCCCAGGGGCAGCATCGTAGACGGAGTCAGTGCCATGGCAGGTTTTTCCTGTCGAGTCAGGTTTTTTTGAATTTTTGGCGCAGCAGCCGGATCACGGCGTGAGGCACGAACGCCTCCAGCGGCTCATTGGCCGAATCTGTCCCAAGCAGGGCGACCTGCTTGATCAGCGAGCTGGAAATGTGCGAATACTTCTCGCTGGCCATTAGAAACACCGTTTCAATGTCGTGGTCGAGCGCCCGATTGGCGAGCGTCATCGTGAACTCGGCCTCGATGTCGGTCAGTGTGCGCAGGCCGCGGATCATGACGGCTGCCCCCAGCCGGCGGATGAAGGCCACCGCCAGGCCTTCAAAGCAGGCGACTTCGACATTCGCGAAGGGAAGCACCAGTTGCCTGACAAGATCGAGCCGCTCTTGCGGTGTGAACAAAGGCTTCTTCTCGGGATTGATGCCGATCCCCACGGTCAGGCGGTCGAACATCCGTGCCGCGCGGGCGACAATGTCGAGGTGCCCCAGCGACACGGGGTCGAAGCTGCCGGTATAAACCGCGTGGCGCGGGTTGAGGGTGGAGGGCATGGGACGGCTGGATCAGGAACAGTTGAAAAGTCAGGCCGCTACGATTTCTGGAGCGCATTTTCCAGTCAGGCATTGCGGGCTGCAAGTGAACCGTGCGGACATCCGCTCAATCGTCGAGATCGCCGTGCGAGACGGGAAGCTGACCGGGGCCCCGCACGCGCAGAACGCGAATCTCCTGATTCACAACTGCAAAGGAGTCTCGTCAGAATAACTTGCCTGATTTTTAGATTGCTGTTCTAATCCCGCGGCCATGCAGGATGCGATCAGCAAGCAACGGATTGCCGAGAAGTTCAAGTCGCTCGCGGCGATGATGCACGA
>JBQTIL010000016.1:0-6756 GCA_052388175.1 Planctomycetaceae bacterium
TTCCGAAGTCACAACGGCGCCCTCCGCCGTGAGTGCGTCCTCGGCGCTTTTGCGGGCCGCTCCCGCCGCACGGTCGGCGTCGATGACCCCCTGACCAGAGGGGTCGCAGCCAAAGAGCGACGCCAGAAACAGACACAGCAGCAGTCTTCCCAACGGCAAGCCCAGTTTCACGCGATCTTTCATGGAAGTGCCCCTCGACCAGGAATCGCAGGCCAGTGCTCGCGGAAGAAACGCGATCGGCGACACACTTGCGCCGCATGGCAATGAGCGGCGCGGCTGCCCCGGCGTCCCGGGACGGCCGGCCGCCAATTCATAACCCGTGACGGACACGACCTAGAAATCGCCGACGGGGAATCCGTCGGACCTGTCGCCTAGCCTGTTATAAACGCCCATGTTGGCGGCGGTCTTCGTACCCACGGGAATACCAACGGCCCCGAGTATCGCAGCACCAGGATTTCCGGTTCCGATGGGCGTCGTGATGTACTGAATGTTTTCGTTGATGAAGCGAACCGACCCATCCCCGAGCGCGACCTGGGCGCCACCGACGTGATGACTGCTCATCGCGGCGTTCGGGAAACCAGTGATAATTCCGGCGATGAGAATTCCTGGCGAAAGGCCGCCATCCTGCATTCGGAAATGCGTTAGGAACGTGGACACAGTGTCGACCTGGAGGTCGCTAAGCGCAGTGAACGTATCCGTATGACTGCATCCGGGCCAGACCCCTGCGGCCGCCTGAACCGGAATCTTGCCGTAGGTGGGAAAAACAGGAGACAACACGTCGGGCTTCTTGACCAGATAGCCTTTCTCGCCCGCGAGAAACGTATTGCTCAGCCCGTCGGTGGCATCCCTGATACGCGCGGGTGGCTGATACCCATAAAACGCAAGATTGAGCGGCTCCATGATCAGACCCGGCCCATCCCCACGAGTGTTTCCACAACAACCCATGTAGTTCGATTTTCCCATCGTCAGGCCCCCCAGCGAGGCCCAAGGCTTCGCAGTATTTGGCGAAGGACCGATGTCGCTGGGACACTGGTAGACGGCCAGACTCGTCTGCAGGAGAGGAGCGGTGGTCGCGGTAGTTCCAGCCGTCGTGAGCGTCACGGGACCGGGGTTCAAGCTTTGGAACAAGGGGGCCTGGTCGACGAACGGCAGGATCATCGTCGTCCAGGTCCAGTCATTCAGGGCGCCGAAAGGTGACACACTGGCGCTGGGAAAAATGCCGTGGGTGTCGACGTAATTATGCAGGGCCAGCCCGATCTGCTTCAGATTGTTCTTGCACTGCGTGCGGCGGGCCGCCTCACGGGCCTGCTGCACGGCCGGCAGCAGCAGGGCAATCAACACGGCAATGATGGCGATGACGACCAATAACTCGATTAACGTGAACCCTCGTCTGCGACTGGACATGTCAACTCTCCCTTGAAATGAGAAATGAAACGGCAACAACGCGACTGACGTTTGAAATGGCACGAAAACAACCGAACGCTCCGTGTCCGCAACCTCCAGATTCACCCGTTGAGCAGAGTCAGAAAAAAAACCATCGTAATCTTTCGGCGGGTTTGCGGCCGCGAAGCCAGTTCGGGCGTAAGACCATGCACGCAGAGTTGCCCATAAGTAGGTGATTCCCCGGCCGACTTTCCGTTTCAGGCATATTGAAAATTTTTCAGGCAACGGGTTCCTCATCGGGATGTCGCGTCGCAAGTTCAAGGCACATCTTCTATTACATCGTCGAAATGGCCCTGAGACCGCGCGTCAGGTGGTTTGCCCGCGGCTTTCGACAGGTGGCGTGCTCGGCCAAAAGGGTGAGCAGCAGGCGGGTGGCCCCTCGTCGCGGCGTTAGCCGGCAGGGGAGCAGTGGTGGTGTGAGTAGGGGAATGCCCTCCCCATTTTCACTGCCCGCAGAAACATCCAAAGTCCCCTGAAACAAACCAGTGCAGCCGGGGTCGTAAATATGGTTCCCCCGCGTCGCGCCAGGGTCGCCGAGCGGATGCCGGTCGCACGCAACGTGACGTCAATTTGCCAAGGAATCGGTCTGATGAAGTTGTGGCTCTGCCTCGTTGCTTTGATGGCGACGTTCGTGTTTTCTGCGCTGCCAGCATCCGTGTCGGCCGGCCCGGCGCGCACGCTCGATGCGATCGCGCCTCAGGATGAGGCCGCCGACTCCGACCGTGGGGAGATCAAGGAAGTGGCCGGATCGAATCCGACAACGACCACTCCCGACAATCTCCTCCCGCGCGAGATTCCGGTGAGATTGGGGCCGCAGCCGGTTCGTCGAGGGGATCACAATGTGGGCCGCCTTGTCCCGGATGTGTCGTTTATCGACCTGGGCGGCGCATCGCATCGGCTGAGCGCTTTCAATGGCAAGAAAGCTGTTGTGCTGGCGATGACCAGCACGAGCTGCCCGCTGAGCAGGAAGTATGTGCGAACGCTTGTTGAGATTGCGACGGCTTTTCGCGGCGATGTGATGTGGGTGCTCATCAATCCGATTGCCACCGACAAGGCTAAGGACATGCAGGCGGTCGCCAGACAGTTTGCAGACGAGGTGCTTTACGTTCATGACAAGAGTGGAGCGCTGGCACAATCGATCGGCGCCCTGACGACGACTGACGTGCTCGTCCTCGATGCCGCGCGAACCATCGTCTATCACGGCGCAATCGACGATCAGTATGGCTTCGGATATTCGATCGACGCGCCACGGCACCGCTATCTGGCTGACGCCTTGGCTGCGATCATCGCCGGAAAGCAGCCACTCGTGCCCGCGACTGAGGCCCCCGGCTGCGCGCTCGAAACGCCAGCGACGCCTGCCATCAGGAAAGAGGTCACCTACCACAACTGCATCTCCCGCATCGTTCAGCAGAATTGCGTCGAATGCCACCGCGAGGGGGGTGCCGCGCCCTTCGCGCTCGACACGTATGACGATCTCGTCGCTCATGCCGGCATGGTCAGGCAGGTGGTCGAGCGGAGCGTCATGCCGCCGTGGTTCGCAGCTGAGACAGAGCCACCCGAGGCGCATTCTGTGACCGTGCATACTCCCTGGGCTAATGATCGCTCGCTGTCAGCCGCCGAGAAGCGGGACCTGCTGTCCTGGATCACGGGGGGAAAACCCGAAGGTGACCCTCACGATGCGCCGTTGCCGCGAAGGATTGAAGAGGGCTGGCTGATTGGAAAGCCGGATGCCATCTACCAGTTCGCCGAACCGGTGGTGGTGAAAGCCACGGGGACGATGCCGTATCAGAACGTTGTTGTCGAAACGGACCTTTACGAAGACAAGTGGGTGCAGGCGATCGAGGTCCAGCCGGGCAATCGCGAGGTCGTGCATCACGTGCTCGTTTTCGTTCAGAAAGGCAAAGACGCGGGCGAAAAGTCACTCGACAAGGCCGCGATCGAACGAGACGACTTCTGGGGAATCTACGTCCCCGGCAACAGTTCGCTCGTCTATCCGGTGGGGTTCGCGAAACGGATTACGAAGGCGGCAAAACTTCGATTTCAGGTGCACTACACTCCCAACGGCGTTCCCGCGACTGACCAGACACGGATTGGGCTGATCTGGGCCAAGGAACCAACTCGGTATGAAGTCCGCGTGGGCGCCGTCGTTAACCCCCTCATCAAGATCCCGCCGGGAGCGGCGAATCATCGTGAAGAGGCACTACTCAACGTTTCGACGGATGCTCAGATCATGGGGTTCCTGCCGCACATGCACTTGCGCGGCAAGGCGTGCAAATACGAGCTCATCAAAGCTGACGGCCAGACAATGACGCTCCTCGATATCCCGCGATATGACTTCAACTGGCAATTGCTCTACCGGTATTTCGAGCCGCTGCCGGTAAAGGCCGGTGACATCCTCCGGTTCACTGGCTGGTATGACAATAGTGACCAGAATCCCGCGAACCCTGATCCGACGAAGACCGTTTGGTTTGGAGCGCAAACGTTTGATGAGATGCTGATCGGATACCTCGAGTACTACATCCCCTTACCAGCGCCGAGCGAGTAATAATTACCGCCGTTTGGCCGACGTGGTGGTCCGGGGTGCGTGTCTCGCAAGCGTTCTCCATTGAATGGCACGCTAATTACAGTGCGATTGAATCAAGACAGATTCCACCAGAGATACAGATGCAGGCCTTGAAGATGCAACTGGCGACAGTTTTGGCGCTTTGCGTGTTCGGGTTTCTTCCGGCGTGGGTCAATACGTCGGTGCAGGCCGACGACGCGAAGCCCGCTTCGACCAATGTGCAGAGGGCTGACTACCCGCGCATGCACTCTGATGGTCGCGTGACCTTCCGGCTCACGGCTCCCGATGCAAAGCGGGCGCAGGTGCAGCCTGGCGGTGCCGACAACGGGCTGGGCAAGGGTCCCTACGAGATGACGCGCGGTGACAACGGCCATTGGAACGTGACTACTCCGGCCGCCGTGCCGGGCTTTCACTACTACTGGTTCCTGGTGGACGGTGCCATCGTGAACGACCCCGGCAGCGAGACGTTTTTCGGCTGGGGCCGGCAATGCAGCGGCATTGAGATTCCCGAGAAGGGGGTCGACTTCTACGACGTGAAAGATGTGCCGCACGGCGAGGTGCGGGCGCTCGGGTACGACTCCAAGGTGACGGGTAGGCCGCGTCGGGCGATGGTGTACACCCCGCCGGGGTACGACAAGGCGACGGACAATTATCCGGTTCTCTACCTCCAGCACGGTGCCGGCGAGGACAAAAGCGGCTGGACGGCCCAGGGACGGGCGAACGTCATCCTGGACAACCTGATCGCGGCCAAAAAGGCCAGGCCGATGATCGTCGTCATGGACAACGGCTACGCGACCAAGGCCGGCCAAAAAGCGACACCGTTCGACTTCAGCGGGTTCGAAGCGGTGTTGACCGAAGAGCTGATCCCGAAGATTGACGCCACCTATCGCACCCTGGCTGATCGCGACCACCGGGCGCTGGCGGGGCTCTCAATGGGCGGGCTGCAGGCGCTCCAGATCGGACTCAACCACCTGGATCTGTTCGCATCCGTGGGGGCCTTAAGCGCTCCAGTTTTCGGTCGATTCGAAGTGAAAACCGCGTATAACCAGGCGTTCGGCGACCCGGCCGCCTTCAATCAGAAAGTCCGTCTGTTCTGGGTCGGAATTGGAACGGCCGAGGGGTTCGCCGACGGCGTGATGGCGATGAGTGGGGCCCTGGAAAATGTGGGCGTCCGCCACGTCATGTTCGAGTCGCAAGGCACGTCTCACGAGTGGCAGACGTGGCGGCGCTCGCTGCATGATTTCGCACCTCGCCTATTTCGGGATTGAGCCAGGTGCGCGGTGCAGCAACCTGGGCGGCTCACAGAAGTGCGACTCGCTGGCGGTTAACAATCCCAACACCAAGGGTTTTCATCATGGACAAAGTCGCGTGGTTTGTGTTTTGCCTGACCGTTCTATGCATGGCTCCGCCCGCCGCGGTGCGGGCCGAAGACAAGAAGACGGCCACGATCGACGTCACTGGCACGCAAAACGCCCCGACCTTCTCCCGGCAGGAGGTCATCTACGGCCGTAAGGACGGCGCCGCCCTCACGATGGACGTCTTCAATCCGAAGAACAAATCCAAGGGCATCGGCGTCATCGTGGCCGTGAGCGCCGCCTGGGTTTCCGGCCGGGAAGTCATGGCGATTACGGAACCGCTCATTGTCCAACCGCTGCTCGAAAATGGCTATGTGGTGTTTGCCGTCTGCCATGGCAAATACGGAATTCCGGAAATTGTCGAAGACATGGATCGCGCGGTCCGTTTCATCCGCTACAGCGCGAAGGAGTACGACATCGACCCGGCGCGGCTCGGCATGATCGGCGGCTCGGCCGGTGGTCATCTTTCGTTGATACAAGGCTGCGCCGCCACGGATGGCAATCCCGTGGCCTCCGACCCGGTCGATCGCCAGGCCAGCCGCGTCCAAGCCGTGGTGGCCTTTTTCCCGCCGACCGACTTTCTCAACTGGGGTGAAGCGGGGAAACCCATTCTGAGCACGCCAGTCGTATCCTCCATCAAGGGGGCATTCCAGTTCCGCAAGCCTGGCGGGGCGACCGGTGCGTTCACGGAGATCACCGACGAGAAGGAGCGCCTCGAGATCTGCAAACAGATTTCTCCAATCAATCTGATCTCGAGGGACGATCCGCCGATTCTGATCATTCACGGCGACAAGGACCAGCTCGTTCCCGTCCAGCAGTCCCAAAGTATAGCCGCGCGTCTCAGGGAGGCGGGTGTCAAATCCGAGGTCATCATCAAACCGGGCGGCGGCCACGATCTGGGATTGGTGAAGGAATGCATGCCGAAGGCAATCGAGTGGTTCGACACCGTCCTGACGGCGGCGAGATCAGATTCTGGGCGTTAACGAATTGCGAGCGGCAGCACTTCGGAGCAAAGAAACCTTAACAACAAGGCCCATCGGCACGACATTTTCGCCAGGTTGCCTTCATAGATCGATATCGCCGGAACACCGACGGGTGCCCTGTGGCACGTGTCATTGCCCAATGCGCGGCGACTGGCAATTCACAGGTGTGTTGAGAACCTCCAACCAAGAGGAGCCTTTGTCATGAAAAGAGTCGAACTGGTTTTGCTCTGTCTGGCGACGCTGTGCGCGTCTCAGTCGACAGCGCCGGCGGGCGAGGAGAAACCCACGGCCAAGATCGACGTCACCGGCACGTGGAACGCTGAAACCGACCTCAGCGGCAACCCCGGCACGCCGGTCTTCAAACTCAAGCAGGACGGCGACAAGATCAAGGGAAAGTACATTGGTTACTTCG
>JBQTIL010000017.1:0-72553 GCA_052388175.1 Planctomycetaceae bacterium
GCCGCTCTGCTCAGCGACGACGACCGCCTTGCCGAGCACATCCGCGACCGCCCGGGACGAGCCACCCGGAGACGTTCTCAGCCCGCAGCAGCCCGTCGATAACCCTCAAAGCCGGTTATGGACCCGGTGGCTGCCAAGTTTTCTGGGAGCAGGCAGGTGGCAAGAACGCTAATCCGGTGCCAACCACTATCCCGGATTATTCACACGCCCGATTCGTAGCATTGGGCATCGTGCCTGTGCTGCGACGACACAGGCTGGAAGCTGGTTGGAAGCCTGTGCTACTTCACAGCGTGAAAAATCCGGGACAGACAAATCGTACCGTCGGGGATTCGCGTGGTCTAAAGGGCGGGCCGGCACATGGAAAACAAGGGCGATCACCCGATGGGCTCTATAGTCCACGCTGGCGAGATCGGGGGCAACTGTTGTCGCTTGAACAAGACGCCGGCCGTGACCCCGCCCGCCGGCGGTCAAAATTGCGGGCGCGTCTGGGTTAGTCGTCGCAGGTGCGTCGTTTGGTGCGTGCCGGACGTTCCGCGGTCTTGTCGTGAAGCGCCGTTTCGATACACTGGTTCGGTATCACGCCTCCCCGGTTGGCTTGAATGAATCGCGTTTAGGCGCAACAGGCCGTGGAGCGAGCCCGCGTCGATTACGAGTTCACGGCACTACCGGGTAGTGTAACGGTAGCACAACAGGTTTTGGTCCTGTTTGTCTAGGTTCGAATCCTAGCCCGGTAGCTTGCCTCCTCCCCTTCCCCCCTTGACGGAATCGCCATGCCTCAGAGTCTGTCCGTAGCGTCACTGTTCGCCTCCCTCGCGGTGCTGCACCTTGCCGCGAGCGTTCGAGCGGCCGAAAACACCCTGACCGACGCTGAGAAACGTGCCGGCTGGACGTTGTTGTTCGACGGCCAGACGATGAAAGGCTGGCGCGGGTTCCGGCGCGACTCGATCGGCGCGGGCTGGCAGGCCGTCGATGGCACCCTCGCGCTCGTTACCCCGGGGGCGGGAGACCTCGAATCGGCCGAACCGTATGACAGCTTCGAGTTGTCGCTTGAGTACAAGATTTCCAAGGGGGGCGACAGCGGCGTGTTCTTTCATGTCAGCGAGCAGGCTGACGCCGCGTGGAAATCGGGGCCGGAGGTCGAAATTCGCGACAACGCCGTCGAAGGCGATGGCGCCCAGAAATCGGGCTGGCTGCACGGGCTCTTCCGGCCGTCCGCGCCGTTTCTCTCCAGCCAGGTTCCCGATGCGACGCACCCCGCGGGCGAGTGGAACCAGATTCAGTTGCGCGTGACGCCGTCGATCTGCGAGATCAACGTAAACGGCATTCGCTACGCCATGTTCCAGAAAGGGAACGCCGAGTGGAACGGCCGCGTCGCGAAGAGCAAGTTCAAAGATTTTCCCGAGTTCGGCAAGTCGTCCAAGGGGAACTTCGTCTTGCAGGACCACGGCAACCCCGTGGCATTTCGTAACATCCGCATTCGCAAGCTGGGCCCCAATGGCGAGGCGCCCGAGCCGATCGATGGTACCCTCTCGGGCGTGTCGGTCGCCCAAGCCTTTCCCGGCCTGAAGTGGTCGGGCTGGGGGCCGGTCGATGAAAACGGGCGCAGGCAGGAGTTCCGCCCGATTCTGCTGACACACGCCAGCGACGGCTCGAACCGCATGTTCGTTCCGACCCAGCAAGGAGTGATTCACGTCGTCAGGGGCCCGCAAGCGACCGAGAGCAAGGTGTTTCTCGATCTGCGCGACCGGGTGACGTACAACGACCGCCAGAACGAAGAAGGGTTTCTGGGGATGGCGTTCCACCCCCGGTTCAAGCAGACCGGAGAATTCTTCGTTTACTACACGTCGTCGAAGCTCGAACCGCACACCTCGGTCGTGTCGCGGTTCAAGGTCTCAGCCGCCGACCCCGACAAAGCCGACCTGGCGAGCGAGGAAATTCTGCTGAAAAAGAAGCAGCCCTACTGGAACCATGCGGGGGGCACCATCGCGTTCGGCCCCGACGGGTTTCTGTACGTGGGGCTGGGAGACGGCGGGAGCGCCAACGACCCGCACAATAACGGCCAGAACCTGGGCACCTGGCTGGGCAAGATTCTGCGCATTGACGTCGACCATAAAGAGGGCGGCCGGAACTATGCGATCCCGAAAGACAATCCCTTCGTCGGCAAGGCCGGGGCGCTCCCGGAAATCTACGCTCTGGGGGTGCGCAACGTCTGGCGGCTGTCGTTTGATCGGCAGACCGGCGCCCTGTGGTGCGGCGACGTGGGGCAGAACCTGTGGGAAGAAATCAATCTCGTAGTGCGCGGAGGCAACTACGGCTGGAACCTGCGCGAAGGCACGCACCCCTTCGGCGCTGCCGGCAGCGGCCCCCGCGCCGACCTGATCGAACCGATCTGGGAATACGATCACCAGGTGGGTTCCTCCATCACCGGCGGGTTCGTGTACCGGGGGAAAGAGGTCCCTGAACTGGCCGGCAAGTATCTGTACGCCGATTACGTCACCGGCAAGCTCTGGGCCCTCACGTACGACGCGCAGGCGCGCAAGGTGGTGTCGAACGAAGCCATCCCGGGCCCCAGCCCGCGGCCACCCGTGGTTTCGTTTGGCGAAGATGAACAGGGCGAAGCGTACTTCATGATGGTGACCGGCGACGGCAAGGGGGTTTATAAGCTGGTGCGGGCGAACCGACAGGCGCGCGCCGATTGAAAAATCTCCGGTGTCGCCGTCTCACCGGTGCTCGACTTCAAGCGCCTCGATCTGCAACTTGCCGAGTACGGCGACGAGGGGCAGAAACGCCGCGATCGGCGAGATTTCAGAATCGTCGGCAAAGCTGGTGTCGGCGAACTTGATGCGGTCGGCGGCGACCCCCCCCTGCCCCAGTGTTCCGTCGAGCGGAACCCATTGGCCGCGAATGTACACTTCGGTCCACATGTGGCCGCCGAAGCTGGCCTCCTTGGGCACATACAACAACCCCACCACCGCGCGCGAAGGAATGCCCTTGGCGCGGGCCATTGCGGCCAAGAGCACGGCGTGCTCGGTGCAGTCGCCTGACCGGTCTTTGGCCACTTCGGCGGCCGAGGCGAGCAGCGTCGAGAAATTCTTCTCGCGGACGTTGTCGCACACCCACCGCTCGAGCCGTCGGGCGACAACCCACGGGTCGGTCTCCGAACCGGCCGCCTCATCGGCGCATTTCCGCACGAGCGCATCGTCGCTTTGAATGTGGCTGTTGGCGGCAACGAATTCAGGGGCCGCCGGGGCCGCATTCGCCAAGGGCCTTTCGGGCGGAACGAGTGCCCGCACCGTCAATTTCGCCGTCTCGCCATCGACGGCCACGACGCTTTGCACGGCGTCGTCGGGCAGAATCTTCGCGGGGTCTTCGCCCGCCGTCTTGACGCGGTAGACAACGCGGCGGGTTTCCTGGGCGCGCTCGATGGGCGTCGTTCGAATCAGGGTCGCCACGGCCAGGTCAGCCTCGTCGCCCGAGAGCGCTTTGAGGGCCTCGTCCCTCGTCGTTTGATATGTGGCCAGGCCCAATAGCCCGGTCTTGGTGACGAGCGCCTCGCCCTTTTCATCAAGGTATTCGTGCAGCACAATCACGGGGGCCAGCGACGTGACGACCGCCACGCGCAAGAGGTCGCGCGTGCGGCCGTCGAGCAACTGCACGCTTTCAGGCTTCTCGGCCGACAGCGTCACGGTGCCCATCCGGCCGAACTGCGGATCGAACGTCTTCAAGGTTCGCTTCTCGCCCGGCCGCAGGGGGTTCTCGCGCAGCAGGCGATCTTGATAGCCGGGCGCCTTCGCGCCAGCATCCCACGGCAGTTCTTTCTGCTCGGTGACGCCGCCCCGTTCTGTTTCGAGCAGCAGGCGGCCGTTTTCGACGCGGCCGGTGGTGCGCGTCGTGGCGGCGGGCGGGTTCTGCAATTCGAACTGAAATCGCAGCAGGTCGCCCTCGGGGGTCTCTTCGCTGCGGGTGACGATTTTCGTCTTCGCCGACTGCCCGAAGCGGGTGATGGCCAGCGTCATTTCTGAATCGCTGATGAACATATCACGTCCGCCGCGCTTCAACCGCTCGGTCGCCGAGCGGCCGAACCCCACCCGTGACTTGCCGATGTACACGACCTGCCAGTTTTCCTCGAAACTCAAACGCTGCTCGGCCTGGGCCGGTTCGTCAGCCCGGGCCGGTTGACTCGCAGTCCATGCCGTCAACAGGGCCGCGAGGCCCACCACTGCCGCCAGCACCGCCCGTGCTGACTCGCCTCCCGGCGGTTTCTGTGCAGGTCGGATCGGCAGCATGAGATCGTCTCGCAGAAGAGTTTACGCGCCCTCTGGGCCGAGCACCGGATCTCGGCCGGCCCGCAGTCAGGCGGAATGCATGAATTGTCGTTCCGCCGTGCAAATCCTACAAGGCCCCCCGACGAGGGCACTGCGCGCTGGTAGCGCAACCGGCTACTTTCCCCGCGTTGCGTTGCATGCCCTCGCGCCCCGGGCTCGGGCCTGCGATTGGCACAGGCGTTGCGTTCCGCTGGTCACGGCCTGCCCGGCGACAGCCAGCCGACTGCCGGGCGTGGCTGCTGATGTCTTCCCACCGGCTTGAACCCGGCAATCGGAGAGACAGTTGGGGCGGACGCGCCGGCGCCGCGGATTGCGCCGGTGGTGAGGGAGGCGAAGCGGCCCCGGCCGCACCAGCCTCGCTGATCGGACGGGGTTCCCTGGACGAAAGCGTTTCGCCACGCGGCAGTTCCGCTGTGAGCGGGCCGGGCCCGGCAGATTTCGGGCGACGTTCGCTCGCCGGTCAGCCGCCGGTTGATTTTCCGTGCTAGATTTGGTGCAGCGTAGACCCCGGCTGAGACTCTGTGCGGAATCGATCTATGGGTTTTCTGAAGAAGTTCTTCAAAAACGTTTTTCGTGACGGGCACCTGCACGCCACGCCCAGCAGCTTCGAGAACCTCTCTGAAGAGCAGCTCGAAGCGCACATGAAAATCGCCCGCTACGGCGATTTTCTGCTGACCGAGGCGATTCGGCCCTCGTTCGACCTGCAGGTCGTACCGACGGCAGGGTACCGCCACGACGTCTACAAAGACAAAGACACCGGGGTCAATATTCCCGTGCTGATGGCCGCGGCGTCGCGCGAGTCGATATTCGACCTGTTTCTCGAGCTGCTCGACCCCCTGGGGCCCGAAGTCGACGTAGTGCTCGAAACGAGCCACGAGCAGAAAAGCAAGGGACACGACGACCTCTACCGCGAACACATCGATCTGCCGGTGCTGAAAAGCACGTTGTGCGACTACGAAGACCTGCTGCTCAACGACGGCTGCACGGGAATCGCCGTGCTGAACCCGGGAATTCCCCTCGAGGTGCAGTTCGACGAGCACAAGCTGTTGATCATGTACGGGCAGGACCTGTCGGAGTTCGAAAGCGTACTCCGCCAGGCGGGGGTGCCCCGCAGCGATGAGTTGCGGTTCATTACCGAGGCCGAACACGTCCACTCGTCGAGCGACGAGCTGCTTCGCGAATTCGAACAAATGCGCTACCGGCTGGGGCTCGACGAAGGGGGGGATGGAGACCTGTATTCGTGGAGTCAGGGCTGAAGGTCGGCTCGCGGATCGAGCTCGCTCTGTGGTCATTTCCCCCCGATGGCGCGCGGAGATTCCCCTCATGAAACGCCTCTCGATTTGCGTGGGGCTCGGTCTTGCGCTGGCTGCCGGATGCGCCACGCCTCAAACGTACAGGCAGCCCCCCGGAACTAGCGCCCCCGTACCCGACACGACGCCCAGCCTCGGTGCCCCGGCCCAGTCGTTCGACTCGGGCAGCGGGTTGACTCCGTCTCCCAACGGCGGACCTTCGCTGGGCATGCCTGAGGCCCGGCGCGACGACGCACCCTTGAAATCGACACGCGCTCCGCGCGGCAAAACGGCGCAGCCGCCGTCGCGAACGGTGCAGTATCGCCCGGCCGCTGCGGCCCCTGGACCGACGGAGACACGCCGGCAGGCCGACCGGCCCTACTGGGACAAATCGCATTTCAGCACCGAGCGCCGTCCGATCGAAACGTGCGTGCTGGGTCGCGGGCCGAGGCGCGTGGCCGTGTTGGGCAGCCTGCACGGCGACGAGAAACGCGGGGCGGCCCTCGTCGACACCCTGGCCGGCGAACTGTCGCGGCACCCCGAATCGCTCGCCCAGGCGACGGTGCTCCTGGTCAAGACCCCCAACCCCGACGGGCTCGCGACCGCCAGCCCGTATAACGTCAAAGGGGTCGATCTCAATCGCAATTTTCCCACGTCGAACTGGCGGAACCTCGCCGCAGGCCGCGGCGGTGCTGAAGGGGCCAGCGAGGTTGAAACGCGCGAGCTTGTGCGGCTCTTGAGCGAGTTTCGTCCCGACCTCGTCGTGCACCTGAAAGACAGCCGTGGCGAAGGGTTGATGAACATCGAAGGGGCCGCCGCTGACATGGCCGAGCGGGCGGCGAAACACCTCTCGTGCCGCACGGTCAGCGGGCTGGGATCCAAAACCAGCGGCTCGCTCGAATGCTACGCCTCGACCGAACTCCACTCGCCCGTGTTGACGCTTTTGCTGCCGCGAACCGACGGGGCCCCGGCCCGCACGAACGAAGTCGACGCGCTGCTCGTGCTGCTCGAAGCCCCCCGCGGTTCGTCAACGGTCAGCCGCCAGCGCCCCGCACAGCCGACTGACGATGCGACATTGCGCCAAAGCTCGCTGAAGCGAAAGCCGGCCGCCGACCCGGAGTTTGAAGAACGGGCGCTCGCCAAGCGCCAGCCGGCGAAGCGTGCGATGTCGACCGAGCTGCCTGCGCCCGTGCCCGACCGGGGCTACGTCGAACTGCCGCCACCGTGACAACAAGATTCGCCGGATATCACCTGCGGCAGAATCAAATGACGGAAAGCTTCACAGGGAGACACAGAGACACAGAGACACAGAGAAGAGACGGTACCTTCAGAATCTCCGTGTCTCGGCGTCTCCCTGTTCCCCGATCCCGTTGTTCCCGGCGGTTGTCCTATACCGACGAAGCAGGAATGCTAATCCGCATTGATCGCCGCTGATCCTGATCAGATCAGTGCCGATCAGTGTCGATCGGTGTTCCTGCACTTTGGTTGCGGCGTCGCCGCGCTGTGACCCCTGTGTGCTCTGTGGTTGTGCGCGCTCGGCCGTGCGGTCTGTAATCGAGCTTCCTCACGCCGAGGCGACGGGCTGGCGGGCCTCGATCGTCTTCAATGACGAGGCGACCTGCCGCCGCGCATCGCGGGCTTCGAGAATCGACTGCCGAAACACGTCGGGGCGCAGCACGCCCGAGAGCGTCAGCAGCACGTCGCCGGCCTTGTTCACGAGATCGATTTCGCCTGCGGGAAAGAACTGCTGGCCGTCGAGGCGACGCACAACAACTCGATCGACGTCATCGAGAGAGACTTCGCGCCACAGCCGGTTCGACAGGCAGCCGCGCAACTGCATCGAGCGCGTGGTCAGCACGTACGCGGGGCCGGTCAGCCTCAATTGCAGAAAACCGGGCACCGCGAGGAGCGCCGCGGGAAGGCCAAACAGCAGGTTCGACAGTTTGATGCCGCCGATTTTCAGCGGGATCGACTCCATCAACTGGCCCAGCAGCCGGCCGGGCACGGTCGAAGCGATCGAGGGATAGGTGACGGCAACGACGGCGGTCTTGCCGGAGCTGACGCCCGCAATGGCGGGCGGGCGACGTTGAGAGGGCATAAGGGGCGCAGATTCGTGAAAATCGAGGCGTCAATTATGTCGCAGCATGATACCAAAGCCCCACAGCCAATTCCAGCGGCCAAGGTCCGTCAACACGACCGAATGCCACAGGCAGGCCCCTTGCCGCACGCTCAATACCGCCGAATGACGCCCGTCACCACCCCCAGCACCTCGACGTTCGACGAATAGATCGGCTGCATCGTCGAGTTGGCCGGTTCGAGCCGCACGCGGTGGGGCTCTTTGTAGAACCGCTTCAACGTCGCGTCTTCGCCATTGACCAGGGCCACCACAATCTCGCCGTCGCGACACGTGCGCTGCTTCTTGATCACGACATAGTCGCCGTCGGCGATCTGGGCTTCGATCATCGAGTCGCCGTTGACTTTCAGGCAGAACTGATGGTCGCCGTTGAACAGGCCGCTGAAATCAACCTGCTCCTGCTGCTCAACTGCCTGCAACGGGCTGCCCGCGGCAATGCGACCGGCCAGAGGCAGCGCCATGCGCGACAGCGGTTCGGTAATCTGAATCGCCCGCGACATGTGCGATTCGCGCGTGATCAGCCCTTTTTTCTCCAGGGCTTTCAAATGGCACATCACGCCATTGGGCGACTTGATCTTGAACCCCGCGCCGATCTCGCGCACCGTCGGCCCGTAACCGCGGTTGAGAATCTTGTCTTTGATGAATTCGTAAATCGCCCGCTGCCGCGTCGTGAGTGTATTTTTGTTGACTGTTTTCATGGTCCGTTCCCTCCCAGCCCACTGGGCAACCGCAATGGCCCCTCCGCGGCCAATGCTAATATACAGGTGTGCACAAATCAAGCGCAAGCTTGTCATTTGTTCAGCGCAGGGGAACTGCGTCCAATTCTGCCCCGTTTTGTTCAGAAACTGGCAGCCGGAGTGCCGTCGGCCTTTCGAGGCTGACGGCCTTCTCACGTCCGAAAGATCTGCGCAGCAGAATGAGGTCGTCAGCCTCGAACGCCTGACGGACTCGATGGGCTGTCCTGTGGAACCCGCGCGGCTCAGGTCAACCGCTCATTCGGCCTCTTCGCGGGGCGGCTGCCGTTCGGTTCGCCGGCGCGGTCGATCGAGCGTGCGGGCCGGGTCGCCCGCGGCGCCCTCGGGATTGCGATCCCCCTGCAGCTTTCCGGCGGCGGACGCAATCTCTTCCGCCGTCAGCGACGTGCTCACCACGTTGCCGCTCTGATCAATCAGCCAGATCGCCGGGATTTCCATGATTCCGTAATAGACGGCAATCGGGTTGCCCCAGCCCTGCTGCCCCTGTTCGGTGAAGATGATCTGGGGCCACGGAAGCTTGTGTTGCACGATAAATTGGCTGGCCGCCGTCGGTTGCGAATCGAGGTTCACGCCGACGATTTGCACATCCTGTTTCATCAGGGCGCGGGTCGTTTCGAGCAACTGGGGAAGCTTGTCGACGAACGGCCTGGCCTCGCTCGACCAGAACACGACGAGCACCACTTTGCCCAGCAGATCGTCAACGACAAACTGCTCGCCGTCGCTGGTTGGCCCCGCAAGCTGCGGCGGATTGCCGGGCAGCTTCAGCCGCCGCAGAATGGCCGTGGCGTGGGCCCCATACTGGCTCTGCGGAAACTTCTGTTGCAACACCGTATACGCGGCAATCGCCTCGGGAGTCAGCCCCCCAAGCTCGCAACTGCGCCCAGCCGTAAATAATAAGGGCAGCGAACGGTGCAGGTCCGCAGGAAAATTCTCGGCAAAGTGCGTCGCCTGGCGGGCGAATTCCTTCAGCCAGTCGTGATGATCGTCGGCGCCTTGTTTGGCGCGGTTGTAGGCGAGATTGACCAGCGCGCAGGCCCCTTCGGCGGCGGCCGCCGAATTGGCGTCGCGCTTGTAGAGGGCCCGCGCATCTTCATACAGCGCTTCGACGTGGTCGCGCTGGCCCGCCAGCGCCAGTTGCAGCCGGGCTTCGAGCAGGTTCTGCACGGCAAAGTTGAACACCCGCTCTTTTTCCCCTTCGCCGTGCGTCTTTGCGATCGCTTCCTGGCACAACTGAATAATCTTCTCATTTCGCTGCGCCCGGTGCTTTTTCAGCGCCTCGACGTCTTCGGTTTCAGGCGGCGCTGAGAGACGCAGTTTCATCGCCTCGCGAACCATCCACTCGGCCGTCCCCTCCTTCGGTTCGACTTTGGGAGACGCCAGGTCATCGTCGTCAGGGTCGGCCTCATCGTCGTCGTCTGACGCGATCTTGGCCTCGCCGATCGCCGCCGTGGGAAGCGCCGAATTGCCGGGCGGCGCGACGGCCTTGCCGTCGGCAACCTCCTCTGATTTGCTGCAGCCCGCGAAAGCGAGGCACCCCGCGAGGAGTACGACCCACAACGAGTTTCGCAGCATCCGTGCGCTCATCGCGTTTCATCCTGCTGATGAGGGCCGAGCCGATGGCCCTTTGGGAGATAACCGCTTGTGCGAGCGGTACTTGTAGGCGAAAACTCGTCAGCGACGCAAGGGGGGTTGCCAGCGGGCCGGGAGGCGAGCGGCACGGGCACTCTCTCCATCGGCTTCCCACGCCGCCCGCGCCGCCGACGTACCTGAATTGAGCGTTGCAAAACGATTGCAGAACTGAGACAACTCCGGCTCGAAAACCGCAGGGGTTGACCGCATATGTCGCTGGCCTTGAAAGACGTCCGCAAGTCGTACCGCGAGCCCGACGGGCACCTGCTGCCCGTTCTCGACGTGCCCCATTTCGAGCTCGCCTCAGGAGAGCAGGCAGCCCTGGTCGGCCCCAGCGGCGGAGGAAAAACGACCCTCTTGAACGTGATCGCCGGCATCACCACTCCCGACGCCGGTTCGGTAACGATCGACGGAATCGACCTCACCCGCATGAACGAGGCCCGCCGCGACCGGTTTCGGGCGCAGAAAATCGGCTTCGTGTTCCAGACGTTCAACCTGCTGCCGGCCTTCTCGGCCTTCGAAAATGTACTGCTCGGCATGAGCTTTTCGGGCCGGCGGGTCGATCGCGCCCGGGCCCGCGAGCTGTTGGCGAAAGTGGGGCTGTCGCAGCGGCTCACGCATCGGCCGTCGCAGCTTTCGGTAGGAGAGCAGCAGCGGGTCGCGGTGGCGCGGGCTTTGGCCAACCGGCCGTCGCTCTTGTTGGCTGACGAACCCACCGCCAACGTCGATCTGCACAATCAGCAGACGATTCTGCAACTGATTCGCGACGCCTGCCGCGAACACCAGGTGTCGCTCTTGATCGTCACGCACCAGCTCGACGCGGCCAGCCAGTTTCCACGGGTGATCAGGCTCAGTGAATTCAACAAGGCAGGGACGGCCGCATGAATCTGCTGACGATCGCCTGGAAGAGCATTCGCCAGCGCTGGCTCGCCTCGCTGCTGACGGCGCTCTCGATTGCGCTGGGGGTGGCGCTGATGGTCACGGTGCTGGTGATCAACGGCGTCGTCACCCGCATGTTCAGCCAGAGCGCGACGGGGTACCACCTGGTGCTGGGGGCCAAGGGAAGCCCCATGCAACTCGTGCTCAACACGATCTATTTCATGGATCGGCCGATCCAGAACGTTCCCTACAAGCATTATTTGAAACTGAAGAACAAGTCGTGGGTCAAGCACGCGATTCCGTTCAACCTCGGCGACACGACCGAAGACGGCAAGTACCGCATCGTCGGCACGATTCCGGAGTATTTCGAGGTCGAGTACATTCCCGGAAAGCAGCTCGTCTTTCAGCAGGGTAGCGTGCTCGCCGACGCCTTCGACGCCGTGATCGGCGCCCGCGTGGCGCGAGCCTACAAGTGGCCCATTGGCCACGAGTTCCAGATCGCGCACGGCGGCAACCTCGCCGACGTGCATGCCGAGCAATTCACCGTGAGAGGAATTCTCGAGCCCACGGGCACGCCCATCGATCGGGCCGTGTTCATTCATTTCGACGGGTTCTTCCAAATTCCCGGCCACGAAAAGCCCTTGGAAGAAGCGCGGGCCGAGGCCCGGGCGCGCGAGGCCCCCGAGGGGGAACAACCGATTGTCGTGGCTGACGCCCCGCATCTGCCCGTCGACCAGGTGCCATCGCCCGGCGGCGCGATTTCGGATGAGCAGAAAGACGTCACCGCGATTTTGGTGCAGACCAAATCCGATTCACTGGCCTACCTGATGCAGGGGGCGATCAACAAGGCCCCCATCTTCCAGGCTGCCAACCCGATCGAGCAGATCAACAAGCTCTTGCGCGACGTGGTGGGCAACGTCCGTACGATGCTGATGGTGATGACGGCGCTGATCATTATCGTGTCGGGCGTGGGGATCTTCGTCAGTATTTACAACTCGATGGCCGACCGGAAACGCGAAATTGCCATCATGCGGGCGCTGGGGGCGCGGCGGGCGACGGTCTTTTCGATCATCGTCGCCGAATCGGTGCTCTTATGCGCCCTGGGAGGGCTCGTCGGGCTGCTGTTGGGGCACGCGCTGGTCTTCGTCGCCGGCCCCATCGTCGAAGCCCGCAGTGACGTCTTGATCAATCCCTGGGCGTTCGAGACCGAAGAACTCGTGATCTTCCCGGCTCTGTTGATCCTTGCGATCATCGTCGGCATCTTCCCCGGCCTGACGGCCTATCGCACCGACGTGGCTCGAGGCCTGAGCGATTGACGGGGGCACTCAGGTTCCTGTGGTCCCCGCAAGGCAAACAGGAGCACGCAGAGGCCGCGGAGATGGCAACTTGCTCCTCAGCGACCTCTGCGATCTCCTGTCCAAAATCCTGGTTGTGGCGTCGTGCGGGTCGCCGACCCGCACGAAATCCGGCAGCCACAAGGAAGAAATCGACCGGCCGCAAAAAGGCACAAGAGGCGCAAGCGGCGAAATCTGCCCCTCTACACTTCTTCGTTTCCTTTGTTGACTTCTGTCAGGTTTTCATGGCAGTCTCACAGAAATGTCACAAGGAGCCAACGAAGGAAACGAAGAGACACAGCACCGCTGCCGATCAGCCCGCGGTTTTGCGTCCCGAGTCCAAATACAGGCTGTGTCCGCCGGCTGCGTGAAAGCGTCCGCCGTTCAGGGACTCCTTTCGACCTTTTCGAATAAGCGAACAGGAACACCAGAGGGCGCGGAGATGGCCATTTGCTCCTCAGCGACCTTTGCGCTCTCCTGTCCAGGTCCTGGTTTTGGCGTGGTGTGGGATGCCACCCGCACAGAACCCTTTGGCACCAGCAAGAATCGACGGGCCGCAAGAAAGCTCAAAGAACTCTTGCGACCTGTGAGCCTCTTCGCGGCTGATCGGTTCTCGTTCCTCAAATTCCGTCGGGACAACACGAACGCATTTCAATTCAAATAATCAAGATTGAATCTGTGATGCCCGACATGCGAGAATAGTTAGCCGACACGCTGGATGAGGTGCCGCTTGCGGGAATCGCACCCCGATCCGCCGCGGCTCGAATGGACCACTGATCACCTTGCCTGCAAGTGCTGATCATCTGGCAGCGAATTGCTGATCGCCACGTCACCCGCTGCTGAACACCTGGGGGAAGAGTGCTGATCAACTTGCGGGCCATTTGAGCCTCTTTGCCCGTTCGGCGATCCCGGCAACCGTACTCCCCGCTCACAAGCACCGATTTTTACATAACAAATTCTCCACCAGAGACTTGAGGCGATTGAAATTTCGACAACCCTGTCGAATTTTGGTCGCTCCCAGGGCCGGCAAAGCCCACGGTCTGCGGCACTCGCATTCCAACAGGGGGCTGGAACGGCCGTCAGGCTGTGTTATCATGGTATGTCCTGATTTCTACCGCTTGATGGCCTTGGTCTGCGAGAATGTCTCATGTCGCAAGTCCTGACTGAGAGGCAGGATACTGCCCCCCCGCCAGAAACGGCTTCCCCCGACGAATTCGACTATCATCCGATCCCTCCTCTGGCCCCCATCGCCCTGTTTCTGGGAGTATGTGCGAGCGCGGGGCTGTTGGTCATCCCCGGGCTGGCGATCGGAGTCGTCGGCTTTGCCGCCGGGGCCATCTGCGCCTGGCAAATCCGCCGGTCTGACGGCGAGCTGGGTGGCCGCTGGCTGGCCCGGCTGGGCTGTGCCCTGAGCGCAGTGTTCCTGGTCTCCGGAATCGTTTGGCACTCTTACGTTTATGCGACGGAAGTGCCCGAAGGATACGAGCGCGTCAGCTTTCCCGCCCTCTCGAAGCAAATGCCCGAGATCAAGGACGACGGATCCATCGACGTGCCGGCCGAAGTGGCCGCCCTCGATGGCAAGCCGATCTTTATTAAGGGGTACATGTATCCCACGCGGCAAAAGACCGGCATTCAGGAATTCGTGCTCGTAAAAGACACGGGCCAGTGCTGCTTCGGCGGCAACCCCAAGCTGACCGACATGATCGTTGTGCAATTTCAGGACGGCATGACCGTCGACCATCGTGAGCAGACGCTGGTGGCCGTGGCCGGAACGTTTCACGCCAAAAGCATCCGGCAATCTGGCGAGCTGACGGCGATTTATTCCATCGACGGAACGCATTTCAAATGAGCTTCGCGCCCGACGCGCGCCGGCGGGGCTTGACGATCACATGCCTGGCGTGTCTGGCATCTCTCGCGGCGGCGGGATGTCATGACACGGCCTCGGGGGTGGCGCAGCCTTCGGTCGCCGGCAGCGTGCGAAGCGCGCGCGCTGCTACCGACGCTGAGCCCACCCAACCGATTGAGCCCGATGCGGCCCCGGCAGGGCGCGACCTGGCCGACTCTTCGCGCGACGATGAACTGGGCACCGCGGGGCCGACAGTGTCGTCGGTTGCCGCTTCGCCCCTGGCAGAACCCGCCGCGCCCCCGGCCAAGCACCGCAAGTTCGCCGCCGAAGGGCCCGATGGGGCGCTGCGCGTCGGGTTCGACGATCTCGACCTGCTGAAAGTCTTGCGGATGGACCCGGTCACGCCCGATTGCGTCGAGAAGATGCCCGAGTGGTTGCGGGGGCTCGACGGCAAACAGGTGCGCATTCGCGGCTTCATGAAGCCCAGCATGATGGTCGATCACATTCCGCAGTTCATGCTGGTGCGTGACACGGGCTTGTGCTGCTTCGGCCCCAAGGGGAAGATTTACGATATGATCGTCGTCACCCTCAACCCGGGAACGACGACCGACTATATTGAGCTGCGCCCGTTCGACGTCGTCGGCAAGTTTCGCATCGAGCTTGAAACGCTCGAAGACGAAGGCCAGGTTCTGATTCATCAACTGTACTGCCTCGACGACGCGCAAATCATTCAGGGTCAGAAGTAGTGCCTCAATCGACCTCGACTGACATGTTGACTGCCACGGCCCGGGAGCGCGACGACCGCCCGAGCGAACGTCTCTGCACGCACCCTCGCGAGTCGCACGGACGACTCCCGTTGATCGGTGGCGATGCGGCGAACTCGCGGCGAATGCTCGTTTTCGCCCCCTTCCCCCCTCGCGGGGAAGGGTTGGGGATGGGGGGGCGCGTGTCTCCGATCTGAGATCTGAAATTTCAGAATTGAAATTAACAGACCCCCACCCCCGACCCCCCCCATCGAGGGGGAGGGGAGAGGAAAATGGGTGGCTGCCCGGAGAATCTCCCATGAAAACGAAACACTGGCCGGCCTGCCTGACATTCGCCCTGGTCGCCTGCCTGGCCCTCTGGGGGCCGGCGACGCGCCTCGCGCGGGCGTGCCCGTTTTGCAGTGAGCCGATGCTGACGCTGGCGGAACAATTCGCCAAGGCCGATGCCGCCGTGCTGGTCGAATGGGTATCAGCCGAGATGCCCAAACAGGAAAAGCCCGGCCACACCGTCTGGAAAATCGTGCAGGCGGCGAAAGCGCCTTCCGCTTCGATCGCCAAGGGGCGAGAGATCACGCTTGACCGGTTCCGCGCGGGCAAGCCGGGCGACCGCGCGCTGGTCTTCGGCAGCCGGCTGAAGGAAGACCAGATCGAATGGGGCGTGCCCCTGGATATTTCCGCCGACGCTTACGGTTACGTCGTGCAGGCCCCGGCCCCGGGCGCGTCTCCCGAGCAGCGGCTGGGTTTCTATGTCAAGTTCCTCGAGCATCCCGATGGGATGATCGCCGGCGACGCCTACCAGGAGTTCGCCAACGCTCCCTACAAAGACATTTTGCTGGTCGCCAAAGACCTGCCCCGCGACAAGCTGCGGCGCCTGATCGGCGACCCAAAAACCCAGGCCACGCGGCTGGGTTTGTATGGCCTGCTCCTGGGATTGTGCGGCACGGCTGACGATGCGGCCCTCATGGAACAGTTGATCGTCACCAACACCGAAGATTACCGGCTGGGGATCGACGGCGTGATCGGCGGTTATCTGCTGCTGACGGGCGAACAGGGGCTGAGTTTGATCGAGAAATCGAAGATTCTCGACAAGAAAGTTCCATTCAGCGAAACGTACGCGGCCATGCAGGCCATGCGGTTCATGTGGAGTTACGGCAACGGTCGCATTCCTGCCGAGCGGTTGCGTTCGGCGATGCGGCTCTTGCTCGAACGATCGGAACTGACCGACCTGGTGATTGCCGATCTGGCCCGCTGGAAAGACTGGTCGGTGCAGGAGCGGCTGATGCAGCTTTATGGCGCTGAGGAATACAACATTCCGTCGATCAAGCGGGCGATCGTGCGGTACATGATCGCCAGCACGAAAGACGTACCTGCCGGCGCCGCGGAAACGATTCCCGAACACGCCGCCGCCGGGGTGAAATACCTGCAAGCCCTTCGCGATCGCGACCCGAAGCTCGTCAGCGACGCCGAGAAGTTTTTCTTTTTGAATTAGGCGTCTCTCCGCCTGGCGAAAAACAACGCCGCCCCGCTCAGGGCGAATAGGAAAATGCTGGCCGGCTCGGGGACCGCCGCGGCAGTTCCCTGCAACTGCGCGCTGAACAGCGGCGCGTCGAGCGGCGCATCCCCCGTCCGCACCAGCTCGAACGTCAGGTGGAACGACGGGCTTTGCGGCACGCCGACGGCAACGTTGCGGAACTCAAGCGGCTGGCCGTCGCCGATCGCGAAGCGCATCGCGTGCGACGCGATGAACCCGTCGGTCTGCAGGTCGAACAGCACGTCGAAAGCGCTTTCGCCGACCCCCCCCAGCCGCGGCGAGCCGGGCAGAAATGGCTGTGGGTCGATCCCCATGACCGCGACGATCCAATCGAAAAGGCTGCTGGACGGGAAACCGTCGTCGGGCGGGTCACCTGGCAAGGCAGCGATCGTCCCGAGCCTGCCGGGCGCACCGGGCGCGCCATTGTCGCTGGCTAGGAGCGTGATGTCCGGCTCGCGGGGAGAGACGGCGAAGAGCGACACGGCCAAGCCGTGAATCGGGTCGGGCGGGATGGTGGCGTTCTGCGCGAACACGTCGAACGTGACCGGCGCGGTCGGGTAGGGGCGGCCCGAGGCGCTGGTTTCGTTGACTGAATAAGCCAGGGTCAACCCGGCCTGCGCCCCCCTGGCTGTGGCGAACAACAGTCCGACAACGACCGCCGTGGTCGATGGTCTCATGGTTGTTCCTCCGCGGTAGTCGAACGATCGAACGGCAGGGGGGCCGTCACCGGCAGGCGGCAGCACCGCGACGCCGATCAATCTCACCGGCCGGCTTCAGAAAAGCAAGGGAAAAAGACGAAATTGCTGTTTTGCGAGTGTTTTCCAGATGCGCGCGCGTTTCGTCTCCCCGCCGAAATCCCGGCGCGGTAAATTAAAGGCCCAGGCGATTGATCGCGACAGATTGCGACGGTCTTGTTTCGCTCGTTCCGATACCTCACAGTTTTTTCGGAGTTTCCGTTTGTCCCTGTCGTTTCCGCGAATGCCAGTGAGCCGATCAGGCCGTTCCGTAATTCTCAGGCTTGTCGCCGCTGGCGCCGTGCTCGTCGCGGCGGACGACGGCGCGCGCACTTGCTCGGCGTGCCCCATCTGCGGTCAGCCGACCGTGACGCTGGCCGAACGCTACGCCAAGGCCGATGCGGCGCTTCTGGTCGCGTGGGTCGCGTCGCAAACCGCCCGCGAGGGCCAGGCCGATTCGACGACGTACGAAGTGCTCGAGACGCCCCGCAGAGGGCCGACCGAGTACCGCAAGGGAGACCGGTTGACCGCGCCCGGCTATCACGCCGGCAAGCCGGGCAACCTGGTGCTGCTCACGGGCCGCAAGCCCGAAGCGGGCGACATTCAATGGGACTATCCCCCGCTCGACGTGACCGAAACGGCGTACCAGTACATCGTGCAGGCCCCGTCACTCGAGACGGCGTGGGAAAAGCGGCTGGCGTATTTCGTGCGGTTTCTCGAATTTCCCGATCTGACGATCGCCAACGACGCCTTCGCCGAATTCGTCAATGCGCCTGCCAAAGATATCGCGGCCGTCGCGAAGCTTTTGCCCCGCGACAAACTGCGCGACTGGCTGTTCGACCCGCGTACGGCCATCAGCCGCGTGGCAGCCTACGGCCTGATGCTGGGGCTGTGCGGCGAGCCGCGCGACGCCGAGCGGATGTTCGCCAAGATCGTCGACGAGAACGATGAGCGCCGCGTGGGGCTCGAGGGGATCGTGGTCGGCTATCTGCTGCTGACTGGCGAACAGGGGCTCGCGCGCCTCGAAACGAAAAAGTTGAATCCGACCGACGCCCCCGAAGGAGACGTGTTCGCCGTGCTGACGGCCCTGCGCTACCTGTGGAGCTATGGGAACGGCACGATTCCGCCCGAGAAACTGCGGAGGGCGATGCGCAAGCTGGTCGAGCGCCCGCAGTTTGCCGCGAGCGCCATCACCGATCTCGCGCGCTGGCAAGACTGGTCGATTCAGTCGCGCCTGATGGAGCTGTATGGAACACAGGGCTTCGACGACCGCGAAACAAAGCGGGCGATCATCGGGTACCTGATCGCCGGCACGAAAGATGTGCCGGCGGGAAAAGACGAGGCGCCCCCCGAGCACGCCCGGGCGGCGGCCGGCCACCTTGCCCGCTTGCGCGAACGCGAGCCCAGATTGGTGTCGGAAACCGAAAAGTTTTTCTATCTCAAGTGACCACTCTGCGCGGCGAAGCGTCATCCAAACGTACGAGAATAGCCGCAAAAAGGCTCAAAGGGCGCAGAAAATGACCTTGGAGTTCTCACGGAGTCTGCGCCGCAACGCTGACGGTACGAATCTCCCGGTGCGTCAGCGTCTCGTGCGCGCCAGATTTTTGCGCCTTCTGAGCATTTTCGCGGCCCAATTATTTCACAAACAAAGCCTTCCGACGGCAGATGCCGCGCGGCAGTTGCGGCGTCCTGGCGGCGCAAAAAAAAGCCGCCTTGCCGGCGGCCGAAACGTTCGGATTGTCTGTCGCTCGCTGGCCCTGGGGCATTGCGGGCGGGCGGGTCGTGGGTTCCCCGTTAGCAGGATGACGTGACTTCAGCCGCGATAGCGCACGCGGCGTATATTGTCACATTCAGGTCACGAAGCCCACACCTCGGCCGCAAGGCCCCCCTTGCGACACGTCTCATCGCCCATTGGTCGGCACCTCCTTTCGCGTAGACGGCCCTCATTATACCCCCCGGCCCTCTGAGTTCCACAGAATTCCGGGAACATTTTGTGGCCGGCAGCGAGGCCGCCAGCGGCCCCGACGCGGCCACCGCCATGCGCCGGCAGTCAAAGCTTCTGCTGTTCACGAAACCAGTCGATCGTCTGTTGCATGCCGTCGTGAAATTCGACGCGTGGCTTGTAAGCCAGGTCGCGTTTCGCCTTCTCGATGCTGAAATCGAGGTTCAACCCCATGAACTTGAACCGCGCGTTCGACAACAAGGGCGCCTCTTTCTTGCCCAGCAGCCGATAAACGCGTTCGCTGGCCGTCGCGAGAAAGCGCGCGAGCCCCAGTGGTACGGCCGAGCGGGGCACGGGGTAGCCGGCCAGGGTGGCCACCGTCGATATGAAGTCGCGTTTGCTGACCAGTCTGCCATCGGTGATGTTATACACCTCGCCCACCGTCTGCGGCTTGTCGAGCACGTCGAAGATGACGTCGACCAGGTTGCCGACGTAGGTGTTGTTCATCAACTGCTCGCCGCTCCCCAGGTATTTGACCTGGCCTGACCGCAGGCGTTCGAGCAGGCGGGGCAGCACCGAGCGATCGCGCGGGCCGTAGATGAAACCCGGCCGCAAAATGGTGGCGGGCAACTTGCGATCTCGAACGTGCTTGAGAACCAGTTTTTCAGCTTCGACCTTGGTCAGCGTGTAACCGTCGAGCCCCGTCGTGCTGGGCTCGACCTGTTCGTCGGTGCCGTGATGATCGCGGCCTTCGTAGACCCCCAGCGAGCTGATGTGCACGAACCGGCGCAGCGTGCCGCTGGCTTCAACCGCGTTCAGCAGATGCTCGAGCCCGCGGACGTTCACGGCGCGATACTCGTCGACAGGACCCCAATCGCCGACTTTGGCCGCGCAATGCACAACCAGCGTCACCCCGCGGGCGGCGCGCGTGAGCGATTCAGGGTCGGTCAGCTCCCCCTCGGCCTTCTCGACGCCCCAGCGGTCGAGCAAGCTCATTTCGCTCGCGGCCCTGACGAGCGCCCGCGTGCGCAGGCCCGCGGCCCGCGCCCGCTCGGCCACGTGGCTGCCCACCAGACCCGTCGCCCCGGTGATCAACAGCAAATCGTTGTCGAAGGACAATGGCAGACTCCTTTCAGGACATTTTCAATCGGGGAATTCGGATTTCCGCCGAGCCGCAACCAAGGATAGGAAAAGACCACGGAACACGCGAAACACACAGAAATAAGGCAAAATCATTCTCGTTTCCATGTGTTCTGTGTGGTCGGTGGACAAGTCTTCTCGGCCCGCTTGGATTCTGGAGCATCCCAGCCGAAACCCTCAGTCCGAGGAACGTTGTGGCCGCGACAAAATTCTGAGCGCTTGCAGTGCAAAGAAGATCTTCGGCGAAATGCGCGGCGTCTCTCGGCGCCCTCGGCGTTCTCCGCGGTTCTGGTCCGCCGCGCCGACTTGTCATGCGATGGCTCGAATTGTTCTTGAATTGAAGGGCATCTTCACCCGCACTCAGCTTTTCGGTTGCCGGGCGTCGATCATCAGGGCGACGGGGGGGCCTTCGCCCGGATCGTCGTACGTGAGCTCGAGCTTGAAGTACTTCTGCAACTGGTCGATCGCGGCCGCGTGATCGTCGAGCGAGATGCGGCACTCTTCCCCGACCAGAAACGCCGTCTCGCGACCGTCATCCGCCCGCACCACCACTTCGCGGGCCGCCGGGTCGATTTTCAGAAGCACCCCGGTATAGCGGTGCCGCCGCTCGGCCTCAATCGAGACGACGTGCGTATCGTAAGTGACCGACAGGTGGTCGCCGGCCTTCAGGTCGCTGGCGGTATAGGCGCGGCTGCCGTCGCTCGACTGGCCGTCGATCTCGACGCGGCAATCTGGCGCAAGCAAGAGCGGCGTCGCCTCTCCGTGCCGCTCGACAATCAGATACGATTTCTCGCCCTGCGACCGCACGTCGCGCAGGAAACCCGAAAGGTGCATGTGCCGGCGGGCGTCGAGTTGAATGACGTCGCGGGCCGCCTTCCGCGACGTGTGTTTCAGGTGCCTGACCTCGACGCGGTCGTCGGGGCACAAACCGGCCAGCTCGACCTGGGCGCCGTTGAGTTTGAGTTTCGCCCCCTCCGGCACGTGCATGGGCACATCTTCAGAATGCGGGTCGGCAGCGAGCGTGATGACCACTCTTCTCCCTTCCGGGTCGACCTCGCGAATGTGCCCCCGCCCTTCAACCGGGCGCAAGGCCGTGATGCGCGCAGGCGCCGCGCCGTCGCCTGCCGCGGGCTTCAGTTCGACCCGGTCGTGAGTCGCGAGTTCGCGCAGCAGAATGTACTGTTCGTCGTTCAGGCGGATGCGCGGCTGCTTTCCGACGACGATCTCGTGGGGCACCCCGTGTTCGTCTTCGATGACGAGTTTGCCTTCCTCGGGCGAAATCGCCCGCACGACGCCCCGCACCGGCTGGTCGCCGCCCGGCATTCCCGAGGGGCCCCCCGATGTGGGCCAAAGCAGGGCCACGATCGACACCATGGCGCTCGTGGCAAAAGCCGCGATGGCGATCCACTTTTTTCTGCGCCGGGGGTCGGGCAGGCCTGGTTGCGTCGGCCCGAGCACTGATTCCTCCCCCGTTCTGACCAACTTCACGTCGATGTTGAGGTCATTGAGCGCCTCGTCGGCGGCCTTGTAGCGTTGCGCCTGCGGCTTGGCCGTCAGCTTCTGGATCGTTCTCGCCAGGTCTTCGGGCACGTCGGCCAAAAGCCGCTGGATCTCAGGCAGCCGGCGGTCGGGGGCGGCGTGCCACATCATCCAGGCCATCTGCCGGTCGCGGCCGAAGCTGTTCAACCCGGGAAACAGCGATTCGAAGTTGTCGCCGCACATCAGCTCAAACGCGGCGAACCCCAGCGAATACAGGTCGCTGGCCGGGCCCACCTCGCCGTATTCGTCAGAGACGACCTCGGGCGCCATGTATTTCGTGGTTCCCTTGATCAGGCTTCCTTCGGCATCGCTGACGCGGCGGGCGAGCCCGAAATCGCCCAGCTTCACGCGGCGGCGGCGATCGACCATCATGTTGCTGGGTTTGACGTCGCCGTGCACGATGCCGTGCGCGTGCAGAAACTTGAGCGCCCGCAGGCAATGGGCCAGGGTGGTGCGCAGCGATTCGAGCGGCATCTGGCGGCGGCCCGCGATCTTCGACAGATCGCTTTGCATCAATTCGAGAATCAGCCAGCCCCGCTCGCGAACGACGTCGTAAATCGTGACGATGTTGGGGTGCTGCAGGCTCGCCAGAAGCTGCGCTTCCTGCCAGTAGCGGTCGAGTTGCTGCGGGTCGCTCAAATACTGCTCGTGAATCTGCTTGATCGCCACCTCGCGGCCCAGTTCGAGGTCGCGGCCGCGGTAGACGGTGGCGAAACTTCCCGAGGCGAGTTTTTCGAGCAGTTGATATCGAGGATGCGGTTCCACGCCGACAATTCTCCCTCGCGATCCGCGCGCCACTCGCTCGAGCGGGTTATTCGCTCAGCAGGATGCCGATCAGCCGCTCCAGTTCGCGATCGGCATCTTCGCGCCCGGTCACGCCGGTATGTCTGTGCAGTGTATCATTCGCCTCGGAACGCAACAGGTCCAGCACCCTGCGGTATTCGCGCCGCTCGGCCTCGACGTCTCCGCGCGAATGCGCCTGCCGGGCCTGCCGCAAGTGCAACTGGTACGGCCGCGGCGATTGCGCCCCGTCACCGTAAAAATCGACAATCTGCTCGCGGGCGGTGTCTTTCGAGGCGGCGTTCCCCGCCAACTGCGGCCCCTCCATGAACAACACCAGAAACGACAGCCCCAGGCTGGCGGCCAGCACCACGTACAAGATCGCCAGGTTTGATTCTTTTTTCCGAACTTCGCCGCGCGCCTTGCTCGCCGCGGCCGCTTCGGAAAGCTGCAAAACCGGCAGATGGCCGTCGTCGCCCAGTTTGACCAGCGGGTCGCCGGGGCCGTCGGTGATGAACCGGGCGACGGTTCGGGTCTTTTTCTCTCCCTTGTGGCGCGTTCCGAGCGTGCCTGACGAGCCCTCAGAAGACGGGGCCGCCGCCGCGCGGCGCGCCTTGGTGCCCGGGGGCCGCGGCAGTTGCGCCGAGCTCGACCCCGATTTTTTTCGTGCCGCCGGCACGGTCGACGCCGCGGGTGACGCGTCGCCTGCCGCGGGCGGCACTTCGTCAGCCAGCGCCCCATTGGCCGTGGTGAACTCCAGGGCCGTGCGGCGGCTCACCCGAATCTGCGCCTGCTCGGGCAGCCACACCCAGCGCTCGGCCGGCACCTCGATGCCGTCGATTTCGAGCCCCTGCGGAACAGTCGTAATGATCGCGAACCGCCCGTCGCGCTGCACGATGCTCGCCAGATAGTCCGACAGGTCGGGGTCAGAAAGCACCAGCGTGTTGTCGGCCCCGCGACCGACGCGCGTAACATCGGCGGTCATTTCACATGACTTGCCCCGGTCGGGACCCGAGGTCACCGTAATCTTCGCGCGCAGAGACATGGCACCCGTTATTTTAGCTCTTTCGCCGTTTCGGGGCAGGTGGAAAATCTACAGGAACTCGGCATAGATGAATCCCAGCACAAACGGCCCCAGAATAATCAGCACCGTTGACGCCATGATGAGCACGGCGGGCAACAGCATCTTCACGCCCGCTTCGCCGGCGATCGTCTCGGCCCGCTGGGTGCGCTTGATGCGCAAGACGTCGGCCTGCGTGCGGAACAGTTTCGCCAGAGGCGTGCCTAGTTCTTCTCCCTGAATGATCGACCCGACGATGCCCGTAATCTCGTCGTCGCTCAAACGGTCGCGCAGCGCCTCGAGCGACGCCGTGCGCCCCTTGCCCATATTGATCTCCGACAGCACCCGCCCGAATTCGTAGCCCACGGGGTGGTCGCCGAACTGCTCCACCGCGTCGGCCAGGGCCTGCAGAAACGTCGACCCGGCCTCCATCAAGAGGGTCAAAAGGTCGAGCAGAAAGGGGAGCCGGCGTTTGATCAACAGCAGGCGGTATTGGGCCCGCGCGGCCAGTCGGCGGCGCAAGAGCCACGCGGTGGCGATCGCCGCCACGACCCCCATGACAGCCCCGGCGGGCCCCATGACGCGAAGGAACAGTGAGATCAACCAGGGGGCCAGCAGCAGCGCGATCAACTGCAGCTTCCCCAGGTACTCGGCGGGTGTCCAGAACCGGGTCAGCCCGGCAACCTGAATCTCGCGCGCGATCTCGGGCAGCGAATCGTGAAACATACGGCGATTCATTTGCGCGAACAGTTGAATGACCGGCTGAAACAGCCGGTACATGAGGTCGTTGCGGCGCAATTCGTTGATACGGTTGATGTCGTACCGCCAGGCCGCATCCTGCTCGAGGTCTTCGCTCGATAGCGCCGCCAGAATCGTCTGCACCAGCACGAACAAGGCCGCCCCCACGATCCCGCTGGCCGCGAGGCCGGGGAGAGGGGAACCAAAAGTGTCGGCGGCCAGTAACGCGCCAGTCATGCAACGTGCCGTGTGAAATTACCGGGGGGCTCACGCCCCCCGCTCGCCATTAAATATCCGCGTTCAAGATTTTCCGGGCCCAGAGGTACGCCACGATATTGAGCAGCAGCGACGCGCACAAAATCATCTGCCCGGGCACCGTCGTAAACAGCCGCTCGGTGTTCACCGGGTCGATGAAGAAGTAGTACATCAGCATGACGGCGATGGGGGCCAGGGCCATGTAAACGGCCGATGTGCGGGCCTGGGCCGTTTCCGAAATGATCTTCCGTTCGAGGCGCTGCAGCTCCATCACCGAATGGGCGATGCGCTCGACGGTTTCGTTCAATCGCCCGCCGCTTTCGCGGCTGGCCTGCATGGCCGCCGCGAACAGGGCGAAATTCTCGCTTTTGAGCCGCTCGCGCGTCTCTTCGAGCACCCGCTCGAGCGTCTTACCCATCTGGTATTCGCCCACCATCTGCCGGAACTCTTCACAGATGGGGCGCGGACACTGATCGGCCAGAATCTCGAGCGCCTGCCCCAGCGAGAGCCCGGCCTTGATGGCGCTTGCGAGCGAGACCATCGCGTCGGCTAACTGATCTTCAATCGCCTGGCGGCGCTTTTCCGCCCGCCGGCGAACGAGATACCACGGGATGCAAAACAACAGCATCGCGGCCACGACCCCGAAGGGGAGACTGTTGGCGCCGAATGTCAGCCCCACGAAACTCGCCACGACGGCCGTCAGCCACGCCACGACCCATTGATGCAGCCGCCGCGTGTCAACGCGCAGTTTTCGCAGCTTGTCGCGCAGGTCGGCCTCAACATAGCCGACGCCCCCGGCGACGAAATCACGGCCGGCCAGCGCCGCGACCGCGACGCTCAAGCCCATCGTCGCCGATGCCGCGAGCGCCCAGGACATTGAAAGCCCCCTGCTCAAATTTGGTAGTCGTAATTTGAAAGCTGCTTCAGGCCCCGCGGCCCAATGCGTCAATCGAAGTTCGAACAGGCGCTATGGACGAAACGGATTCAACGGATCGGACGGATATGTATCCGGAAAACAAGCCCTGTTTGAAAGTCCAACACGGGTTCACGCCAAACTGATTAGCGCGCCAGGCGGCACGAGGCCTGGTCTGCAGGTGGTGGAGTTTTCATGAATCTTCAATGCGGTTCGCACCGATCCGTTTCATCCGTTCCGTCAGTAGTTTTTTCCGATCGCAGGGCGCGGCGGCCCGATCAAACGCCCGTTTTCCCCCCGGCCGTACAGAAATTCCAGTTGCAACAGGTTCTTTTGAATCAGCGATTCGACGAATGAAGGCAGGTAGCCCGTGGGCTGAAGCGTCTGGCCGTCGCGGAAATTGTAGATGTCGGTGATCGTCAACTGCTTCGATTCGGGGTCGATTCCCGCCACTTCGGCAATCTGCGTGACGACGCGCCGGCCGCCCGGCAGCCGCGTGATCTGCACGACGATGTCTATCGCCGAGGCGATCTGCCGATGGATCGACAGCACCGGCAGCTCGACGGCCATCAGCACGAGCACCTCGAGGCGCTTGATCACCTCTTCGGCGTTGTTGGCGTGAACGGTCGTCATCGAGCCGTCGTGGCCGGTGTTCATCGCCTGCAGCATGTCGACCGCTTCGGGGCCGCGGCACTCGCCGACGATGATCCGGTCGGGCCGCATGCGCAGGGCGTTGCGCACGAGGTCGCGGATCGTGTAGGCCCCGGCCCCTTCGACGTTGGCCTGCTTGGTTTCGAGCGTGACGACGTGGTCTTGATGAAGCTGCAATTCGGTCGTGTCTTCGATGGTGATTATCCGCTCTTTGTGCGGAATGAAGCTCGAAAGCACGTTCAACAGTGTCGTCTTGCCGGTGCCCGTCCCGCCGCTGACGAGAATGTTCTTGCGGTCGATCACGCAGGCCCGCAGAAACATGGCGGCCGACGACGTGACGCTCGCCAACTCGATCAGGTCGTCCATCGTGAAGCGATGGGCGGGAAACTTGCGGATCGTCAGGCATGGCCCCTTGATCGCCAGCGGGGGAATGATGGCGTTGACGCGCGAGCCGTCGGGCAGCCGGGCGTCGACCAACGGCTGGCTCTTGTCGATTCGCCTGCCAACCTGCGCGACGATTCGCTCGATAATCGACTCGGTCACCTTGTCGGAAATAAACCGCCGGCCCGAGAGCTCCAAGACGCCGTCGCGCTCGACGTAAATATGGTCGCTCTCGACCACCATGATTTCGTTGATGGTGGGCGCCCGGATCAGGTCCTGCAGGGGGCCGAACCCGAACACCGTGTCTTTCAGGTCTTTTTTCAGGGTCCGCAGAATGAGATACCGCCTAAGCTCCTGATGCAGGTGCGGCCGCACGAGCGGAAAGACGGTCGCGAAGTGGTCTTCGACCTTCTGAATGCGGCCGCTCAGGTCGAGCTCCTGGTCGAGCGCCAGCTTTTCGCGAGTGAACTGCAGCAGGTTCTGCAGCTCGCTTTCGCGCTCGGGCACCAGCGTCGCCGGCACATCGAATTCGTTTTGCGCGAGCGACCCTGCCTCGAACCGCCCCGCGCCCCCTTCCAATATCAACTGGTTGATCAGGTAATCGCGCAAGGTCAGCCCGGTGACCTCGTCGAGCAGCGCCACGTTCTCGGGGCCAAACAGGTTCAGCTCGCGACAGATGTCTTCGATGTTGTTTTCGAGCAGCAGAATGCTGTCGGCGTTGCCCACGCGGTTGGTTTCGAGCTCGTACAAGTCGAGCCGCTCGAGCAGGCTGCGATGAATGCGCAGTTCGAGGTCGGCCATGATCGACCGCAAATGGGCTTCAAGCTGCGGCCGGGTGATGACCGCCGCCTGCTCGGCCTCGAACGTCAGCGAATAGGGCCAGATGCGCACCTGCTGGCCCGGCGCGAACTCGAGCGACTGCCCCCCCAGCACCTCGGTCTCGCCCACCATGCAGCCGTTGATGCCGACGTTTTCCAGCCGCAGCATGCCGTTTTGCTGCGTGACGATCGCATGCCGCTTCGAGACCAGGGCGCTTTGGAGGACGATCGTGTTCGACGGGTCGCGGCCGATGCGGATCGCCGGGTCGTTGACCTCGACCATCGTGCGGCGGCTGTCGTGAATTTTGTTGAACCAGACCTTCATTGATTGCGGATTTCGGATTGTGAATTGCGGATCGCGGTTTGTAGCCTCCGTCGTGATTTGTCGCTCGCGCGTGCTTGCCTTTTCGCCGCACCCGCGACTTGTGTCTACTTTGCGCCTCGCTGCGGGGCCGGGTGCAACAGCACCTGCACCTGTTGAAAATTCGTCAACCGCAGCAGGTCTGAAAGTCGCTGCCCTAGCGGGTCGAGCTGGCCCCCCGACACTTTCACGGCGACTGCCATGACGTTTTCCTGCGTCGGCGTGACCCCTGCCGCCCGCAGGACCTCGGCGCTTCCCAATCGGCTGCCCAAGGCCAGCACGCGAAAGGGCCCCAGCATCTGCGACCCGCCGGGGCCTTGCGGTTCGCCGGCCCCGGGAGATTCGGGCGCGAGCGCCGGTTCGGGATCGACCGGTGCGACGCCGGGGAATCTGGGCACGATGAACGACACCTGATCGCCCGCGGTCACCAGCGACGCGACAAACGTGCGAGTGTCGACGGGAATCCACAGCACCCGCTCGTCAGCGGCAATGAGCTTTTTCACGTCCGACTCGGGCGGCGTACGCAACTGCTGCTGCAACAGTATCTCGCCCACTTCGTAGCTCTTGGTGGCCGCCATTCCTGCCAGCGTCACGCGGTCTTCCCACAGATAGGCCGATTTCCTCAGCCACACTGCCGCCTCCGCAGGGACCGTAATCGCCTCGAAATCTTCCTTCTCGAATTTGTGACCGGCGCTCAGATCGCGGGCGATGCCGACGAACGACACCGACTTCAACCCCTGCCCCTGGCTGAGATACAGCCAGTTGCAGACCGCCCCGACGATCCCCAGGCCGAGCGCCAGCAATAACCCCGGCAAGCCTTTCATTCCGAGATGTCCTTTCGTCTTCCGGGCGAGAGTTGAACGAGCCCGACGAAGCCCTGGTGGGCGTCGCCGGAAAACTGAACGCTGACTTCGTCGCCGGTGAATTCTCCGTCAGGCTCGAATCGTGCCGACCAGGCCCCCGCCCCGGCCCGCCACCCGTCGACCGTGCGCCAGCCGTGCGAACGCAGGTCGCCGCTGAAGAACCGGCACCATTCCTCGGGGTCGCCGGTGCCGCTGAAACCCACCAGGCCCCCTCCCTGGGCGTCGCGCATCGCGAGGCTGCGGTGGGCCCCCGTGGGAAGCGCGATCTCGGGCAGCCGGCCCCCCGCCCCGGCGGCCGCAACCGAAGCGATAAAGTGGTAGAACGTCCACCGATTCTCAGCGGCGGGCAGGGCCATTCCGAGGCAAACCAGCCGACGGACCGGCTCGCCCCCCGTTTTCTCGGCCGCGTACGATCGTATTCCGACGGCAACGCCAAATGGCTCATTGATCTGGTACACGGCCCAACTCCCGTCAGTGCCGGCGACCGGCTCCAGGGCTTCCGTTCGCGCGAGCAATTGGGCCTCGGCCTTCTCGATTGGTGCGGCGGGAGGCTGGTTGGCCGTTTCCACAAGTCGGCGACAGGAGTCATTCAGGGCTCGCTCCGCCGCGAGCTGATCGCCGATATAGGGCTGTCGCGAAAGCGCCAGAGGATAGTTGCCAAAATCGAGCCGCAGCGGGCTGCCTTCGCCCCAAATTGCGCCGGTCGCTTGAGGCGCTGCGGCGGTCGCCTGAGCCGGTTCATCGCGCCACCATTCGATCACCTGGCGACCGATCGTCAGACCGCCGATCAGCACGACGCCGATCGCAATCAAGTCGGTAGTGCGGCCGGCGATCCGCCGCGATACGGCGGCGAGGCCGTCAGGCGCGGGGCGCGCCCTATCGGGTGTGACAGCGACCGGTGGGTTTCGCTCCTGACTCATCGCAGGATCAATCCAATGTCTGCAAGAATTTGCTCAACTGGTCGATTAGCAACTTGAGCCCTGCATCCTGAGTTTGCTCATACTGCTGGCGGTACATTCTTATGAAAGCCTCCGCCATTTTTCTGGGCACGCTCGCGACCGGCGGCTTGCGGTTCCGGTTTCCCTGAATCTGCCAGATCAAGCGTTCCACCGGGCCTGCCCGCACCGCGCCTCGATCGAGCTCGCAAACCGTCCGCCAGGGGAATTCCGGCCGAAAGTCGGGGGCCGACCCGTACCACGCGAGGAACTCGTCGTCGCGATACAGAGGGTAAAGGTCCTCGCGCAATTGTGCGTTCAAGATGGCCAGCGCCGCCTGCTGATACTCATTCGCCAGCGCCTGGATGTCGCCCGACGGAACGAACCGATAGAGCCGCAGAATTCGGCGGCTGATGTTCGAGCCGTAGCCCATCTGCTGGAACCGCCACTGACTTTCGAGCAGCGGGTGTTTGGTCAACAGGTGCACCCCGCCGATTTTGGGGAAGACAGGAAACGCCCGGTCGATTTGCGAAACGCCCTGCTGGAACCCCAGGGTCGAATCGAGCATCTTTGTGTCGACAATCAACTGGCTGCCGGGGCTCAGCCCCTGCAAGTTCCCCAAGACGGGGCCGCGCACGACCGTGTGGCTGGCGAAGGGATCTTGTGGAAACAGAGGCGGCGGGTCGGCCGGGGTGACCGCCAGGGTCGCCTTTGCGGGCCAGCCGGCCGGGCGCGGGTCGCTCGCTCCCTTGCGGTCGTCGCGGTCGCGCCACGCCGCCTGCCGGCTCACTGCCAGCGCCATCACCTTCCACTTCCCCGCGGTGCCGATGTTGATAATCAGGCACATGATCACGAGCAATAACGGGAGCGACAGCACAAGTTCCAAAGGAGCGAGGCCGCGACGGGAATGGAAATGACGAATGCCTGAGGACGAATCGCGGCGGGCCGAAAATGAAGAATGGCGAATGACAAAAGACGAACGACCGACGACGCCACCGGTCCAGCGGCAATTCGTCAGGCGTGCTTCGCCCCTGATTCGACATTCGAATTTCGTCATTCGTCGTTTTCCGTCAGTGCGTATTGATCTGCCGCACGTCGGAGCCAGTCGCCGCTCCCAGGCTCGGCGGGGTCAGGCCCGCGAATTGTTCGGCTTTCCTCTCGAGATGGGTCAGCAGGGGGGCCCGCAATATCGAGGCGATCGCATCGCTCGTTGCCGGAACGATCTGCACTCGCCAGTTCTGGTTGAACAGCGTCCACTCGGCGGGCCACGGCTCGCGCGACCAGCCCGGGGGCGTGAATTCTCCGGGTTGCGGCATGGGAACGGGCGTGTCGACCCCAAACCCTCCGCCGCCGATATTCTGATTCGTCGAATCGGCCATGCCTCCGGGCGAATAACGCTGCCGCGCCAGAGGCACGAACAGGTGGATCTGCGCGAAAGCCTGCGGGTCGGCCGCCAGAGGATACTTGAACAACCCCGCGAATGTCTCTTGAAGTTTCTTGCGATACACCACCCCGACAAACATGAAGTTGCGATCGAGGTACGGTTTCACGAACTGACTATCTCCCGATTGGCGCAAGACTTCACCCGGCAGTCCCTCAGAAGACCTCTCGTAAGACATCCGCAATATGTAAGGCAGGTTGGAATCGGGGTACTCTTCATTCAATAACCGCATCAACTGTCCGCAGGTGAACGTCTGCCAAAGGCCAAAGAACTGCGACAGCCGCGATTCGAACTGAAAGAACTTCAGGCGGTCGAAGTTCCAGCCCGGCGGCCCCAGCAGGTACAGCCTGGCCAGCCGCTCGCGCTGCTGCCGCGCTTCGTTGAAATAGTACGAGGGGTTCGAAACCAGCATCGCATCCTGCCCCGCAGGGGCCGGGTCGACCGCCGGCACCGTGCGCAGCATCGGGTCGTGCTCGTTCATCACCGAGCTGTAGCCGGGCACCACGAGGTCGGTTCGCCACAGCAGGCCCCGTTGCGGGCCGCGCACTTGCTGCTCTTGCGCCTGTTGCAGCCGGTGCAGCCCGTGCCGGCGTGCCACCTCGAAGGTGACTTGCCCGGCGAGGTCGGGCATCGTCAGCACAACTTCCCGCTGAAATTGTGGAATCAGCCTGTCGCGCAAGACGGACTCCAGCACGGGCAGCACCAGTTCCGACGTGGCGAACGACATATCGGAATACGTTTTGACCAGTTTGCGTTCGAGCTCGACCTGTTGTTCGATCGCCGGCGACAGCGCGCCGAATTTGGGGAATTGGGCGTTCGAGAACATTCCCGCGACGTTGCGCCACGCCGTAAGAATGTCGGGCACCATCGCTTCCGCATTGCGGTCGCGTGCCTCGCGCATGAACGCCGTGAGCGCGAACGTGTCGCACAAGAGGTGGTTGCTGAACGCGATCGCGTTCATGCCGCGGGCCAGCACCACGCCCCCCGAATACGCCGCCGCGTCGGCGGCGTTCTGCATCTTGACCTTGTCGTCGATGTGGCGGACGACATTGGTCACCATTCCCAGCACAAACATCAGCCCCAGCGTCGTGACGACCGTCAGCACGCTGATCGTTCCGCGCTCGTCGCCCGGCAGCCGGCCCACGCGCGAGGCGACCCGGCGAGCGGGAAGCGCTAGCCCCCTGGTTGCAGAGCGCCAGAGGTCAGAGGCCAGAGCGGCAGAAGTCATGCGCGGCTGCGCGCGCAGGGCATCAGTCGATGGGCTGGGCATAAGGCATCACCGATTTCAGGCCCTCGTTCGACATGGTGACCGACGCCGACAACGGGACGGCCTTCAAGTACTGGCGGTACGGGTTGTTATTCGTGAATCCGAATCCCTGCATGTCGCCCGGACGGACGATGCGGCCGCTCACGCTGTCGGGCGTGCCCGGCCCGGAAAGCCGCGTCGCCAGAAATCGCCCCGGCCCGGGGAGCAGCGCGAAGTAATGAAAGACGGTGACCGTGACGGGATCTTCCCAGCCGACCTCATTGGGGTTGAACGCGAGGGGGGGGTTGTAAGTCGGCCCCTGCGCAATGTCGCGATCGAGGCCTTCCATGCGAATGCGCGTGTTGGCAATAGCATAGTTGAACTTGCGGCGGATCACGCGATCGTACCGCGGATATTTCCGGCCTGAGGGCGCGAGCGACGGATATACCGTCAGAATGGCCGATGAAGCGGGCTGCGCCTGGTCATCGCCGGAGAAATAACTCCGCGACGGAGAGATCGGCATACACGCCATCGCGGCCGCCGACCAGATTTTCAAATACTTCTGCATCGCACCACTCTGACCTCCACTATTGTCTCGCTCGTCGGTTTGCCAAGCAGCGCCGCCCGACCCGCGCGCGCCCAAAGTGCCGGGGTACAAAGTATTAGCGGGTTCTCCCAAAAAAGTGCTTGGCGCTTCCCGTGGCGGCGGCACTTCGGCCGGAAGCCAGACGATCGCCGCCCGAGCCGCGGCAAAGGCGGCGTAGTGTACCCCGGCGATCCCGATCATCAGATCGGCCACCTGCACGATGAACATCACCAGCATGATGAACAGGGGGAGGGTGAAGACGAAACTCAGCGTCTGAACGCTCCCCGCTTCGCAACCGTAGAGCCGCCGCAGCTTGGCCGGCGCCGGCCGCGCTCCGCTGAGCCGCCCCACCAGCCACAAGGCGACCGTCGCGGCCAGCAGCCAGCCGCAACAGGGGAGCCAGGCGAGAAGAATGGCGCGGGACACTGGATGCAGGGGTTAGGGGTTAGGGGTTAGGGGTTAGGGGAGGGGATAGGGAATAGAGCGATTTCGCCCTGGTCCCTAAAACCCCTATTCCGCTTTTCGCTCAGAACACGTTGATGAGATCAAACGCCACGATGATGACCGCCGCCACGGCCGCGGGAGCCAGGTACAAAGGCCTCTGCAATTCGCGACGTTCGTCATCCGACAGCGGGGGAAACGAACCGAGCCGCAGAGACCACAGCAATTGTCGCGTGGTTCCTTTGACAAGCCGCACAAGACCGACCCGCCAGATCAACAGCACCAGGCCCACGACCCCGCCGATGACAAAAGTCCACAAAAGCGTCTCGACCCCTTTCTCGACCCCCAGAAACGCCCCCAGCATGGCGACGAGTTTCACGTCGCCTCCTCCCACGCTGAACAGCACGTACGACACGACCATCAGCCCGCCGCACAACGCCAGGCCTTTCAAGCTGTCTTCGAGGCCGCGCGGGCCTTCCCAGCCGTTCTCGAGCAGGTTCACGGTCAGCGCCAGGGCGATGCCGGGATAAGTCATCCCGTTGTAAATCTTCTGGGCTTTCAGATCCGTTACTGCAATGGCGATCGTCAGCGCGATCAGCAGGGCGGTCGATACCGGCGAATCCATAGCGAACCAATGCCGTCGCCGGCCGGGTCAATTGCCGCTGGTCGTTTTGTCGGTCTGGCCTTCGAGGTCGGTCAACCCCTTGTAGAAGTACTGCCGAATCCGCGGCCAGCCGTATTTGAGAATAAAGATGAGAATCGGCAGCGCAATGGCCCCGATGATGAGGATCGTTTCGAGGGTCACGGCCCCCCGTTCGTCTTTGTGGATACGGGCCAGCAGTTTCCGGACTGAACTGAATTGGGCCATGGTCTGATCCTCGCATCAACCTGGTCACATGAACGGCCAGCCGATAAAGGCGACCGTAAAATGATACACCGCCTTGACCACCCGACCCGACTGATAGAGCGCCAGCCCCGCCAGCGGCAGCGCGGCCCCCAGCACCAGCACGTAGTCGAGCGTCGCAGCCCCGTTGCGGGCCGCTTCGCGCCGGTTCGCGATTCGCCGCGAAACTCGCATCCTCAAACCCTCCCACTCGGCTCATCGTATCGCGCCTTCCGGGCAATTGCCAGAAGTCTTTCCGTGGCCAGAGATTCCGCCCGAGTTGCGGGCAAAATTCAGGCGAGCTGCGTTTGTCCGCGAATTGCCGATGTAAATCGAAGTCATGTTGGCTGAATTCTTCGGGCCACGAAAGCCCCGGCGGCAATCCTTGGGTGATGTTCTTGACGGGCCATCACGGACTTAAATCGCGTCGGTCCCTCCGGCCATCGGTTCGCGGACCAAAAGATCGGGCAGCAATACCGGCTCTCCTTTGACCGTTGTGTGCAGCAAAGGCCATTCGGCCGGACGGGTCAGCAGTTCGGCGCGGGCCTCGCCCACGAGAATCGTGTCGCCGGTCTGCACGCCGCCGACTGAAGGGTGCCAGTGCACGGCCGTTCGCGGTCGCAGCACAAATTCGCCGCTGGATACGAGCGTCGCCTCGTTTGTTTCGTACCCGATCACGTGCGCCTGGTCGTCAAACTGCCACTCGTTCGGTATGCCGATTTTTTCGTAGATCCGCCGCACCTTCTGCCAGACGTCGACCAGGCTCGAACTCGCGCGCGAAAAGTAGATGCCGGTCGCTTCGAGCAGCGCCGCCTGCTGGAACGCCGAAACCACCTCGCCCGGCGGACTGCCCAGCACCACCGTGCGCATCGCGGCGCAGCACAGGCCCCAGCGGCTTCCCATCGCCCCGACCAGGCACCACTGCGACAATCGACCGTCTCCGTAGCTCCAGTGCCGGTATGCCGCCGCACGGCCATCGGCAGCGGCCCGCAGCCACACCGGCTCGACCTCATGCCGAATCAGGCGATGGGCGAGGTGGCCGGCAATTTCGGCTTCGCTCTGCCCTGCCTCGATATGCCGCGCCGTGGCCTCGACCGCATGCGCCACGAGCCCCCCAAGCTGCCGCAGTCGCTCGCATTCGAAGGGCGTCAGCGGCAGACGCAATTCGGCCAGCGCCGCCGACTCGTCGGTGCCATAGCCCGCCAGATCAGAAGCCGTCTTGCGGCCGCGGCACAAATCTTCAAGCAACACGCGACGATCTTCGTGCCACGGTCGCTGCTTGAGCTGAAAGCCCAGACCTCCGAGATATTTGTCGAACAACTGTGGTGCGTCGATGTTGTTGGCGACCAGGAGCCGCGCTTCAGGCGTCACAAACAGGGCCGCCGGCGCGCCGTTTCGCAGTTGGGGCGGAACGGCCCCTGAGGTCAACCATGCGAAGCTGGCCGCGGTCTGCAATAGTGCCGCGTCGTACTGCCGCTCGCGCAGAAACTCGGCCATACGCTGTTGCTTGAAATCGACGTCTTCGTATCGGGCCGGGTCAGTGATCTCGAACTCGCCCGACGAAAAGTGCTGCGCTCCCTGATTGATCGTCAGCGACATGCCGCAAATCTCCCCGGTTTGGGCCCGACGGCCATTATATAAGAACGCGAATGGCGCCGCGAAGTTAACCGTCGACCCCATTTTTCAGAGGCCTCGAGCGTGTCAGACGGCAAAGTCTCGCGCCGGTCTCAGGCATTCAAACTCAAAGGGCGCTTGGGCGGGTTCGTTCGGTCGCGACGCCCTGATTCGCGGCGGCTTGTTGTTGCCGGCCCCGCCCGATATCATCAACGACCGTTGATGGAATGCGCGAAGCGCCGTTTCTCGCTCCCGGGGCAGCTACGTCGTTTCGAATCGCGGTTTCAGGCCTGATTGCTGCGTGGGGCGGGTTGTGCGCAGATTCAAGAGGCCCCTGGTGTTTAGCGCCGCGCTGCGACGATCCATCGCTTGCGCTGTCACCACGCTGGCAACCGCCGCTGCGGCTGCCGGGCCCGAACCCGCGCGGCCCGAACCGCCGGTCATCCCGATCGGCCTCGATGCCTATCGGCAATGGGACCGCTGGCCTTACCAGCGGATCGGCGCCCGCGCTGACATGCGCAGCACTTACGACCGCCGCGGCAACAACGAGTCGGCCGATGCCGGCCATTTTCTGTATCAGCAGGCCGATGATTTCAACGTGACGCTCGACGTCGAAGGGCCCGGCGTGCTGTACTTCGCGCGCTACAACCACTGGCACGGCAGCCCCTGGCGCTACGAAATCGACGGCCGCGATCACATCGTGCAGGAGTCGACTTCGGCGAACCCGCTCAAGCGCGTTCCCAACTCGGTGTTCCTGCTCGAGCGGCGGAGAGTTGGGCGCGACCTTGCACAACGTGCAGACGTCGAACCGGCGGTTTCGCGACAACGAGTTTCTCGTGCCGCGCGATCTGACCGCCGGGCGGTCGCGGGTGCGCGTCCGCACGCGGTTTACGCCGGTCGACCGTCCGTTGTTTCCGGGCCAGCCGTTTCCTGGCGAGCGCGCCTGGAGCGAACTGCACTACTGGGCTTACTCGATCGTGATGCCATAGGCGCGAGCGCCTACAGAATCTCCAAAGTCGGCATCGTCGGCGTCTCGAGCAGCGATTTCGCGATTTGAACGGCCGTCTGCTCGCAGACATTCCGCAGGTACGGCCGCGACGGGCTCGACTCGTCAAACAGCTCGCGGATTTTCCCCGCATCGCCCAGCACCCGAATGCCCGGTTCGATGGGGATTTCCCCCAGAAACGGCACGCCAAGTTCGCGGGCCTTCTCTTTTGCGCCGCCCCGGCCGAAAATCTCGCCCGTCATGTTTTCGACGATCCCCAGCACCGGGATCTTCACCTTGCGGAACATGTTGAGCGCTTTCACCGCGTCCAACAGTGCCAACTGCTGCGGCGTGCACACGATCACTGCGCCCGCCAGCCCCAGAAGTTGCGAGAGGGTCAGCGCGATGTCGCCCGTTCCCGGCGGCAGGTCGATGATCAGATAATCCAGCTCTCCCCAGGCGGTCTCCTGCAGAAACTGCTGGATCGTGCGGTGCAGAATCGGCCCGCGCACGATCACCGGCTCGTCGCTGCCCACGAGAAACCCGATCGACATCACTTTGAGCCCCTGCGCGTCGATCGGGGCGATGCGGCGAACCGTCTGCCCGTCTGGTCCCGCCTGTTCCACGATCTCGGGCCTGCGGTTGACCCCCAGGAGATGCGGAATGCTGGGCCCATACACGTCGGCATCCATGAGGCCCGTCGCGGCGCCGTATTGCTGCAGGCCCACGGCCAGCGACGCCGCCACGGTGCTCTTTCCTACCCCTCCCTTGCCGCTACCCACCGCAATCACGTTCTTCACCCGCAACCCGATCGCGCCGCCCGAGTCTTTGCCTTTGACCTTCGCCGTGTACTCAACCGAGACGGCGCCCGCCTGCGGCAATTTGCCTGCGAGCACCGCCTGAATTCCCTGCGTAATGCGCTCGCGCCGCGGATAGGCGGGCGTCGGCAGCTCGATCTGAATGGTGACCCCATTCTGCGGGCGGATTTTCACGCCGCGCACCATATCGAGGTCGGTCAGGCTGCGCCCGATCTCAGGGTCTTGCACCCCGCGCAGTAGTTCGCGAACCTCTGTTTCAGTCACCGAAGAAGCACTCATGAATACCTTTCAATCGCGAAAAACGCGGCAAACCGCGGTAGCGGTCGACCGTTTTACCACTCCTGCGGGCGCATCGCAATTGCCTCGACCGGGCAGACCACCTCGCACACGCCGCAACTGATGCAGTCTTGTGGGGCGACGACCAGGTCGACCTGCCGCACCACAAACAGGCATTCGGTGGGGCAGACGAGCACACAATCGCCGCATAGCGTGCAGCGCCGTTCGTCGATGTCAGGCAGACTGGCGCGAGGCATGCCGCAAGGAAATGATGAATGCCGAAATCTGAATGACGAACATCGGGCCGGACGAGGCGAGTCGGCGTGGTTCATTCGCCATTCGTCACTCTCGCCATTCGGGCTTCGTCATTCGTCTTTGATTCGACATTCGGATTTCGATACTCGTCATTCAAAGATAACCGTCCTGTTGCCGCTCAGAAAGACACGCTCTTCAAACACCAGCTTGAGCGCGCGGGCGAGCACCAGCTTCTCGACGTCGCGCCCGGCGCGGGCCATGTCGGAAGCGCTATACCCGTGATCGACCGGAATCACGCTCTGCGCGATGATCGGGCCCGTATCGAGCTCTTCGGTCACAAAATGAGCCGTGGCGCCGATGATCTTCACCCCCCGCTCATACGCCTGCCGGTAGGGGTGCGCCCCGACGAACGCCGGCAGAAACGAATGATGGATGTTGATGATCTGCCGCGGGTATCGTGCCACAAATTCGGGGCTCAAAATCCGCATGTACTTGGCCAGCACGATGTATTCGGGCGCGTGTGCCGCCAGGAGCAGCCCGATTTCGGCCTCGTGCCTGTCGCGGTCGTGCCCCTCGTGACTGACGAGGTGAAATGGAATATCAAACCGTTCGACCAGCGACGCCAGCGTGTTGTGATTGGCGATGACGGCCGAAATCTCGGCATTCAGCTCGCCGTACGCATGGCGGATCAACAGGTCTCCCAGGCAATGCGGCTCTTTCGTCGCCAGCACCACGATCTTTCGCGGAACGTTGTCGGCCAGCCGAATCGTGACGGCCTTGGGCACAAACCCCCTGATCTCTTTCACGATGCCGCCGGCATCGACGTCTCCCGAGAACTCAGTCCGCATGAAAAACTGACGTGCCTCGCGGTCGACGAACTCGCTGTTACTGACGATGTTGCAGCCATGCCGGAACAGCACCCCGGAAATGCTGTGAATCAGCCCCGGCTGATCCGGGCAATCAATCAGCAGAATATGAGTCGGCATGTCGCGCGGATCATAACGCGACCCTTGCGATGCGGCAAATTGGCCTTCCGGGCTACGAACGCGAGACTGCGGCAATCATTCCAACGGCTCTCCCGGACGCTCGACCGGTTTGAACAGGTCGTCGGTGAATTTCACGTCGAAGTCGAGGTAGTGCCGGGTGACGGTTTCCGTTGTTTTTTTCTGACCGTTTTCTGTGCTGACAGATGTGTGCCGCATGACAGTCGGGTACCAGTGGCCGCCTGGCGATCGGTCTGCCGCTTCAACGACCTGAATGAATTCCCCAACCTCATGCCGCACGACCATGTGGCCGCGTTGCGGGTCGACCCAGAAGCGTTCCTCGCCGGGTGCTTCCGGCGTTCCGGTAAACAGAGTCACTTTGACCGTGTCCTGTGGACCGTCGATTGGCTGGAATTCCAGGAGCGGTTCCCGAGAAAACGCGCTCACGTTCACCAGATTCTGCGGGTAGGCGACGAATAGCGGTGAACTGCCGGCCGGCCAGGGGGAGCGCTCGGGGCGTGCTTTCCACTTGGGGCTCGGCCAGTCTGCGCGGCGCCAGGTCAGCGGGGTCGCCTGACTAGGCCGGTCACCCCAGCCTTGAGGCCTCTCTTCATTATTCCAGAAGGTTTTTCCGTCGCAGACCTCTATCGGCGTGTGAAACAGTTCGCGCCACCGATTCTTCCACCACCATCCCTGATCGACATCAGGATCAGGGGCTTTCGCGGCCGACTCCGCCGCGTCGATCACTCCGGCAACGAACCGAGAACTCGTTCCTTTCCGCCATACGATGATCGGCGTACCGACGTACCACGGCGAGTCGGGTTCACTGAGGATGTTAAACGCCCGATGCGGCTCGAATCGCTCGGCCGACGATTTGATTTCGGAAATAATCCGCAACAAATCCCCATTCGGAACACAATCAACAAGCTTCGTGTCCCGCGGGACCCCCATGTCATAAATGTCGAGGGGGCCTTTCTCTGGATAGCTGATCTCCACTTCGATCAACGGATCCATGCTCGGATGACCCTGCTCCAAGTAGCGCGGCAGACGCGTTTGCGGATCGACAAGAAACGTCCATCGCAACGTCGGGTTGTCGCCGACATTTTCCGCCGTGGTGGCCCGGACATCCAGTTCGTAGCACTGCCATGCCTTCCCATGCTTCGCGACCGCCTGCCGTTTCTGCTCGACAATTTCGAAGCCGCGACCGCCCAAGTCGAGTTGATCGGCGCCCCGGAAAATCTGCTCAAGCATTGTCTGAAAGCCACGATCAAATTCCTGCTGTCCCTCAGTTCTCGACATCAGCCTGCGCGTCAGAGTCCGTTCTTTCGGGTTATATGTGTAGTTCACATTCAGTCGGTGATCGGAAAAGGTTCGCCAATCTCCGTACCGGTCGGCACTGACCCCTCGTGCCAGCGACAGCCAATCCTCGTGTGGCTCTTCCTCGGGTGTTAAGTACTTGCAGTGAATCCACGGTTTCGACCAGACCGCCTCTTTCACCTGCGCCCAACTGTCCGTCGGCTGCCAAAGGAACCAGCTCAATGCGGCCAGCGCGACCAGCGCCCCCCCGGCCGCTAGAAATCGCACGCGGCTCCGCCGCGCCGTGCTCCACTCCCTCCCCCGCTTGCGGGGGGAGGGTCGGGGTGGGGGGGTGCCCGCGTCGCTTGACTTCGACTGTGCCTTGGGGACCGAATCAAGTACTTGCGCGTCAAGCTCAGGCGACGTACAAAACGTACACGCCCTCAGCGCCTCTTCAAGGTTGTGATCGGTCATGGCATCCTTCCTTTCGCGCCGGCGTTTCTTTCGGCCAGTTGCTTTCGCAGATTCGCCAGCGCATACCGGTAGCGCGATTGAGCCGTATTGATCGAAATCGACAGCATCTCGGCAATCTCGCGAAATGTCTGGCCGCCGTGGACGTGCAACGTCACCACTTCGCGTTGTTCTTGGGGCAGCCGTGCTAATGCAAGAGCCACTTCGCAAGCGGTTGCCGGCCAATCCTCTCCATTGAGCATCGTCGCTCTACCGGCCAGGTTGTTCAGACCTGCGTTCTCGAACGATTGCACCCGCCGGCTTCGCAGCACATCGCGTGCTCGGTTCAGGCAGCTTGTCAACAAGTAGTTCTTCAGGCTGCTGCGCAGCTCGATGCGGTGGGCATGTTGAGCCAGCGATACAAACACGTCATGTAACACGTCTTCCGCCAGCGAACGGTCGCCGCCCAGCAGATACACGACCGCGGTCATGAGTACGTTCTTGTGACGCACGTACAGCGCCTCAAACGCCTGCCTGTCGCCACGGGCGACGCCCGCCAGAAGTTCGTTGTCGTCGGCGGCCACAAAATCTCGGTTGCGCGGGGGAGTATTCGTCTTCCTGGATATAGACGGCGAAGCGAGCAATTTCGTCTGCTGAGCGCTACAGAATCTGAGAATTCGCAAGACCCGTCGCGCCCGCCTCGGAATGGCCAGTGCGAGACTCGCCTCAGAACGATTCCCTGTGATATAGACTTCGGTGCCGGTGGAAAATACAGCGTTCGACGCTATTGTCGGCAAAGAACCGAGTATCTGATATGCGCCGCCCACGGTCGTGCGGCCGGCTGAACACCACCCTTATCCTATGCGTCCCGTTGAACTCCTTGCCCGGCACGTGCGGATTCCGCTGAAAAAGACGGTCCGCCATGCGTCTCACACGCGCGACGAGACCGATTCGCTGATCGTCTGCTGCCGACTGGACGACGGCACCCTGGGCTGGGGCGAGGGCCTGCCCCGGGCTTATGTCACCGGCGAAACGATCGATTCGGCCTTCGAGCACCTGCGGCAGACCGACTGGCGCGCCGCTCTGGGGGGAGATTGCGCTAACCTTTCGGCAGCGATTGCCGCGTGCGATGCAATCAAACTGGCCCCGATTGCCGGCGGCACGCGCGACTGCTTCGGCAACGTCGTGCGCTGCGCGGTGGAGCTGAGTGTTCTCGATGCGGCGTGCCGCGCGACGGGCCAGCCCTTCTCGGCCGTTACGGCGCTCGTTCCCGAGACGCTGGCGATCCGCCAGGCCCAATCGCGGGTGCGGTACAGCGGGGCGCTTACGCCCGATGGATCATTTCGAGACTGGGTCAGCGCCTGGAAACTGCGGCTGTTTCACTTTGCCCAGGGCAAGATCAAAGTCGGCGTGAACGGGTTCGACGACGTCCAGTCAGTCTCGCGGTTGCGCCGCGTGATGGGGCCCGAATTCGACATCCGCATCGACGCCAATGAGGCCTGGCGGTGCGACAATCTCGCCGAGCGCCTCGCGCCGTTACTACCCCTGCGAATCACCGCCGTCGAACAGCCTGTGCCGCACGAGGATATCGATGGCCTCGCCGCCTTGCGATCGCATCTGGGCGCGCCGATCATGCTCGACGAATCGTTGTGCAGCCTGTCCGATGCGCGGCGGGCCATCGAGCGCGGCACGTGCGACCTGTTCAATATCCGTCTGTCGAAATGCGGGGGCTACCTCACTTCGCTGCGACTGGCGGCCCTTGCGCACGGGGCGGGGCTGGGCTACCAGTTGGGCTGCCAGGTCGGCGAAACGGGCATTCTCTCGGCCGCCGGGCGCCACTTCGCCAGCTCGGTCGCCGGGATTCGTTATCTCGAAGGGAGCTTCGACCGGTTTCTGGTGCGCGATCGGCTCACTGTGGAGGATATCACATTCGGCTATGGCGGCTGGGCGCCGGCACTGGTCGGCCCGGGGCTGGGGGTCACCATTGATCAACAAGCCCTCGACCGAGTCACCTTGCGGGAGGAACACTTTGAACTTTGCTAGCCGGCCGTTGAAAGAATTCCACGCACTGATTCCAGTTTGGCTGAGGAGATTTGACCACGGACCACACAGAACACACGGAAAAAAGGGCGCACCCATTCCGTGTCATTCCGTATGTTCCGTGGTCAATTTTCCTCTTCACGCGCAGTCGGAACTCTTCCGCTCCCGTCCAGGGGACCCTCGCCGGGGAAGGACTCCGGATGGGGGGGGCGAGCGTGATCTGACGTTGGAAAACATCCCCACCCCCGACCCATCCCCCGTCCAGGGGGAGGGGAGAGGAATTTGCGAAGAGGCCAAGGCCCCAAGGGGGGACGGGGGCTTGCGCGCAGTTCTTCAGCCGGTGGTCAATCCGCCCGGAACGATTCGCTGCGTCGCGTTTGATGCGGTCGGTACATTGATCCGTCCTGAACCGGCAGCCGCCGAGGTCTATTTTCAGATCGCAGAGCGCCACGGCTCGCGTCTTGCCGCCAGCGACATCGCGCGACGGTATCGAATGGCATTCCGCGAGACCGAGCGCGATGGGGCTGCCGAGTCGGAAAGGGCCTATCGAACCAGCGAGCGCCACGAACGCGATCGCTGGCAAACCATCGTGACCCGTGTGATCGACGATGTCTCTGACCCCGCGGCCTGTTTCGAAGAGCTGTTTTTGCACTTTGCCCGGCCTGATGCCTGGCGGCTGCTCGACGATGCCCCTCCTGTTCTTAAAGCGCTTCGAGATCGCAACATCGGCCTGGCGCTCGCGTCGAACTTCGACCAGCGCCTGCACGGCATCTGCGATGCGCTGCCGGCATTGCGCGAAATCGCGTGCCGGGTCATTTCTTCCGAGGTCGGGTATCGCAAACCGAGCCGGGGGTTCTTTGACGCACTCCTACAACGGGTCGGGTGCCACCCTGAAGAAGTGTTGATGGTGGGCGATGACCTTGAAAACGACGTCGCAGGCGCGCAACGATCGGGGATCAACGCGGTACTGGTCGATCGCGAGGGCCTGTCGCCTGCCGGCAGCCTGCGTCGGCTGACGGATTTGATCTGCTGGCTCGACGCTACTCGTTCGGTCGCTGCGCGCGGGGAAACGCGTTGAAAAAGGTGTCTGGAAATCCATGAACATGCAGACTCCGAGGGGTTTTTGCGGGTGCCATTCGTTTCCGACACCTTTTTCAGCAGGCTGGTAAAGCATGGCCTCAACGCAACGCCAGCCGCGGTGGGTCGCGATTCAAAGAAACCCGGGGTCGGGCGTCGGGGCGTCGCGCGCCCTGTTGGGCGACCTGATTCGCGAGTTGCGAGGGCGGGGGATCCACGTGAGATTATTTCGCCATCGCGATCGGCTGGCCCGGTTTGTGGCCGCGAACGACCCGGAAACGCGACTGGGGCTCGTCGCCGCCGGAGGAGACGGCACCGTCCGCGATCTGCTGAACCGGTTCCCCGGCATTCCGCTGGCCATTCTGCCGATGGGAACCGAAAACCTGCTCGCCCGCTACCTGGGCATTCCCGCTTCGGGAGCGACGGTGGCGCGATTGATCGACGAGGGGCAGTTACGGACTCTCGACCTGGGCCTGATTGCCGATCGCCGGTTTGCCGTTATGGCGAGCGTCGGTTTTGATGCCGAAGTGGTGCGTCGCGTACACGAGGCCCGCAGCGGGCATATTTCGCATGCGGCTTATATCCAACCGATTCTCGATTCTCTGCGTACATATGATTATCCGCGGTTGCGCGTGTGGATCGACGATGCGCCCCGGCCGGAAGAGGCCAGTCTGGTCGAGGTGGTCAATCTGCCGGCGTATGCGCTGGGGTTGCCGGTGGCGCGAAGCGCCTCGGGCCACGACGGCCGGCTCGATCTGCGTTTGTTCGAGCAGGGTTCGGCGTTTCAAATGATGCGGTATTTATGTAATGTGGCACTGGGGACGCACGAAACATTGCCCGACGTCAAATCGCTCGCGGCACGGCGCGTGCGCATCGAGTCGAGTCGGCGAGCGCCGGTGCAGGCGGATGGCGACCCGGCCGGTGGAACTCCGGTCGAGATCAGCGTACTGCCGGGGGCGATGCAGGTTTTTGCGCCCCCTGCCTGATCCATTCCGCCTGACCCTCAACAGCTAAACTACACTGGGATCGCGAAATGCCGGTCAACCCGGTCGACATCGGGGCGTGGCGGTGCGGGCGTGGCGAGCCGCTGTTTTTCATCGCCGGGCCCTGTGTCATCGAATCGGAAGAGCTTGTGCTGCGCGTCGCCAGGCGGCTGGCTGCGCTGCGCGACGAGCTGGGGGCGCCCATCGTCTTCAAGTCGAGCTTCGATAAGGCCAATCGGACGAGCGTTGAGAGTTTTCGCGGGCCGGGGCTGGAAGCCGGCTTGAAGATTCTGGCAAGGGTTCGCGAAGCGACCGGCCTCGAAGTGCTGACCGACGTGCACGAACCGGCGCAGGCCGAGCCGGCGGCGCAGGTCTGCCGCATTCTGCAGGTTCCGGCGTTTCTCGCGCGCCAAACCGACCTGGTGCGGGCCGTCGCCGCGGCGACCGGCGCCCGCGAAGGCGTGGTCAACATCAAGAAGCCTCAGTTTTCAGCCCCCGAAGACATGCAGCACGCCGTCAGAAAATGCGAGGCGTCGGGCAACTCGCGGGTGCTGTTGACCGAACGCGGAACGACGTTCGGTTATGGCCGGCTGATCAACGACATGCGGGCGATCCCCCTGATGCAGGAACTGGGGGCGCCCGTCATCTTCGACGCCACGCACAGCGTGCAGCTTCCTGGCGGGGCAACGACGGGGGGCCAGCGGTCGATGGTGTCGTTTCTGGCGCGGGCGGCGGTCGCGTGCGGCTGCGACGGCGTTTTTTTTGAAACGCACCCCGACCCCGATCGTGCCTTGAGCGACGGCCCGAATATGCTTCCCCTCGACGAACTTCCCGGCCTGATCAGGCAGTTGTTGCGGGTGCGCGAGGCCCTGACATAGTCCCATTGGGTAGAACGGGCGATAGAGATCATGTTCGACATTGTGCGACAGGCGGGTCGTCGATCGGCAGCCTTTCACTTCTGTCGAATGCCGTTGGCGATTCTGGCGGCGCTGGCTGGCTGCACGGGATCGAAACCGGCGCCGTTGCCGGCCACAGGCGCCGCGGCCGCGCGCAATGCGGCCGCCGACCAGTGCGAGCAGGTAGTGGCAAGCCTGCACGACACCTTCCGCCTGCAGCGGCTGGGCCTGACGACGGCCGTGAGAGACGGCGTGGCCCGCATGAACGACTGGCAGCTTTCGTGCGCCGCGACCGGGTCGGCCGACGGCGCATTGCCCGGGGGGGTGGCATCGTTGTTGTCGGATCCCCAGCGACAAGACCTGAGTTCGCAGCGGTTTACGCTCCGGGATGGAGAACACGTGCGCGACTGCGTATTGTTGCGGGCGGTTACCAGGTATGCCGGCGGTGCTGACGACCCGAGCCGCAGCGAACTTGACCGTGTTGTCGCGACATTTCAGTACGTGATTCGTACGATCGGGCTGGCCGACAGGCACCCTGAAGGATTGCCCCTGACGCGTTACGAAATCTGCCTGCTCGGCAAAGGCACGGCGGAAGATCGGGCGTGGGTTTTTGCCGGCCTGCTGAAACAGCGACGCATCGATGCGCTCGTGATTCGCCCGGCTGCGGCCGGCGAAGCAGGCGACAAAGATCCAGCGGAGTATTGGCTGGTCGGCGTGCCGCTCGATGGTCAGGTCTATCTGTTCGACACCCGATTGGGAATTCCTATCCCTGCGGGTGCGGTCGATGGCGCGACCGCCTCGGTGCCCGCGACGTTCGACCAGGCTCTGGCCGACCCGCAGGTGTTCCGGCGGCTGGACTGGCGAAAATACAGCTACCCGCTGCGCAGCGACGATTTGAAGAACGTCGGCGTGCGGCTGATCGGCGACCTCTCGGAATGGACGGCGCGAATGCAGGCTTTGCAGACTGTATTCACGGGGCAAGAGGCGCTGGTCGTGGCCGACCGGCTGGACGATTCCGAGGGCGGAGCCGGGTTCTGGACGAGAGGCGTTCGCGCCGGAAAAGGCCGCTGGTCCCAGCCCGATCAGGCGCTGTGGGAATACCCCGAAGCTCAGGCGGGGCAGCACGCGACGATGTCGGAAAGCCGGCAGCAGGCGCTCGATCGGTCGCTCTTGCCCTTTGAGGCCTATCTCGCGCTTTCTACGAACCGCCGGGGAGAGCTGGTGGTCAAGCGCAACGAGCAGTTGCGCGACAGGGCGCTCGGAGATTTCGACCCGATGCAGCGCGTCGACAATCGCATCACCGTAGGTTCTCAGAAAAAGGCCCGCCTGCAGCAGATGGAAGGAGATTTTGTCGCCGCGATTCCGAATTACACAGACGTGCGCGAGCGATCGCGCATTATCGCCGACAAGGCGCCGTTTGTGGCTGAACAAGACGCCGTGAAGCAGCAATTGATTCGCGACATGCACCTGCGGGCGATCGACGATGCCGCGATGTGGACGGCAAGCTGCAAGTTCGAGCAGGGCGAGTTCGAGGTCGCGGGTGACCGCCTTGAGGCGTATCGCCGGCAGCACAAGCAGGGGTTCTGGCTGCGGGAATGCCGCTACCTGCTCGCGATGACCCACGCCGCTCGCAAAGACTACTCGGGAGCCATCGAAGAGCTGATTGACGTCGAAACCGACGACCCGGAATACGGCGGGTACCACTGGCTGATTCGCACCTGGCAGGCCGCCCGAAGCGCACAGAAAGCGACGGCCAACTGATGGGGGGCCTCGCGGACGACGAACCACGTTCGCCTCACGCGCCGCGTGATGTGACGGTCGCCGGCGCCTGCGACTCGATCTGCTCCGCAGGCATCGCCCGCGTGATTTTTGAAGTGTTCGCGTCGACGAGGGGGAGAATGACCGTTACGGTCGTCCCTTGATCGAGCTGACTTTCGAGCGTGATGCGGCCCCCGTAAGCTTCAACGATCGACTGGCAGATCGCCAACCCCAGGCCGGTGCCCCGACCGAATCGTTCGCGGGCTCGCGCCTTGTCGCCCCGAAAGAAGCGGTTGAAAACATGCGGCAGGTCTTCGCGCGAGATACCGACCCCCGTGTCGCGCACGGCCAGCCGCGCCGTTCGATCGGTCGCGACTGCGGTCAGTTGCACATGAACGCGTCCTCCGCGGCGCGTGTACTTGATGGCGTTGTCGAGCAGGTTGTTGACCACCTGCCTCAGGCGACCCACGTCGCCGGATACGTAAGCGGGGTCGAGTCGCTCGAGGTTCAACTGCACGCCGGCCGCTTCGGCGACTCCCAGAAACATGTCGCACGCCCGCGCAACGATCAGGTCGAAAGCGGCAGCCTCGCCGTCGGCCGCAAGGTTGCCGGCGTCGCTTTCTGCCAGCAGCAGCAACTGGTTAATGAGGCGTCGCAGCGACTGGCATTCATCGAGCACGTCGGTCAGGCGCTCTTTGTATTCTTCGGGGGTGCGGTCGGAGCTCAAGGCCACTTCGAGCGAGCTTTGAATGGCCGCGAGCGGCGAGCGCAGTTCGTGGGCGGCGTTCGCCGTGAATTCACGATTCTGTTCGAGGTAGCTGGCGATGCGGTCGAGAAAGCCGTTGATTGTGGCCGACAGGCGGTCCAGCTCGTCGCCGGTGCCGCGCAGCGGCAGTCTCTCGACCATGCGCGTGGGGTGCAGCCTCTTGGTCGTGTCGATGATCTGCGCAATCGGGCGGGTCGCCCGCCCCGCCAGCCAGTAGCCCCCTAACGGCGAGACGAACAACGAGATGGCACCGACCGCCAGCATGAGCCGCGTAATTTGCACCACATCCTGTTCGAGAGGCTCAACCGACGCACCGACACGAATCGTCACGGGCGGAACTCCCGGCGCCGATGTTTTCTCGTGGACCAGCCGGTAAAGGCCCGCCGTCGTGGGTTTTCGGCCGGATTCAAAATACCTGGCGGGAAACGGCGGCTCGGGCGCGTTGACGCTCGTCCAAACAACGTTGTTCCGGTCGTCGAAAATGCGAATGTGCAGCCCGCGGTGCGTATGGGTTCTCGCTCTGCGGTCAAATTCTTCTTCAATCGCCCTGGTCGCCGGGTAAAGCTGTTCATACGTCGCGCGGGCCTCCTTCGCGTCTTCAACAAGCTGCGTATCGGCCTCGTGCCACAGGATCAATCGCAACCCTTCGCGAACGCCCCAGAGCGTGAAGGTGATCATCGCCAGAACGACGGCCGTATTCCACGCCGTCAGGCGGAAGCGCAGCGTGCCGAAGACTTCCCTAATTGGATGCCGCTCGAAGGGCATAGCCCCGACCCCGGACGGTCTGAATCAGCGAACGATCGAACCCCTTGTCGAGTTTACCTCGCAGGCGGTTGATGTGCACTTCGATCACGTTTGTGGCCCCTTCCCAGTCGGAGTCCCACAGGTGTTCGCAGAGCATTTTTCGAGTGACCAACTGGCCCGAGTGCCGCATCAGAAATTCCAGCAGGCTGAATTCCGTCGGCGTCAGGTCGATTTCCATCCCGTTGCGGATCACGCGCCGAGTCGCCAGGTCGAGGCACAGGTCACCCGCCTGCAGCGTCGGCGCGGGGCGCAAACTTGACCGGCGGCAGACCGCTTCCAGACGGGCCAGCAATTCCGTGAATGCAAACGGCTTGACCAGGTAGTCGTCGCCGCCCGCGCTCAGGCCGGCCACCCGTTCTTCGACCGAACCCAGCGCCGTCAGCAGCACGACCGGCGTGCGAATGCCCTCGGTTCGCAGGTCGCGCACGATCTCAAGGCCCGGCTTGCCGGGAAGCATCAGATCAAGAATGATTGCGTCGTACTGCTGCGAATGCGCCAACTCCCACCCCTTGTCGCCGTCTTTCGCCCACGCGCAATCGTGCCCGGCTTCGCGCAGTCCCTGCCGAATCGACTTGCCGATCACCGGGTCGTCTTCGACGATCAAGAGTTCCATGCCTGCTCCCTTCCGCTGTGAACCGCTGGAACAGTAAAAAACCGTCGAAATTGTAGGGAGCTCAATTCAGGCCGTGAAAGCAATCTCGATTGCGGCTGACGGAATTGTAATCAAGACTTTCGCCGCAGACACCGTGAATTCGGGTTTTGGGCCCCCACTGCAGGCCGTTCACCAATACGGGTGCTCGACAATCGACTGCTTGGGGGGGGTAGCCCTCCCAACAGACTCGCAACCCCCGCGACAATCGCACATCCGGCAAACGCCAGCCCAACCATCAGCACGCACACCAGCGGAAACCGGATCATGTTCCGCGATTTTTCGGGCGAGTCGAATCGCGAAATAACCGGCGCCATTGGCAGCCCGACCCCCGCGCCATGCACCACAAACACATACAACCCGAAGTACAATGATGCCAGTGGATTACTTGTCAACTGGTGAACCATCACCTGAAAGACTGCGCCCAACTGCTCGAAGAAGATGCCCTGCAGCCCGGTGACGACAAACGATTCGGTCAGCGTGAACCGGAACCACCGCAGTACGATCAGCCACGCCGCCCAGCCACTGTAGAAGCCGATGCCCAGAACCAGGTTCCAGACAAGCTGCGGATGAAACAGCGCCGGCACGGCCGCCGCCTTGAGGAAATTATTCGCCCAGGCCAGGGTTTCAACAATCGCCCCCGAAATCAGAAACAGCACCCACAATGCAGCCCGCGCGTCCCGGGAAGCGACGCGACGAACGTTCGAGCGCCGGCCGACACCAGACCGCGGCCACGAACACGGTGTACACGAGCGGCGTGGTATCCATCGGCCGGCTGAACAGCCCCAGCAAAAGGACCAGCCCGCTCAGGATCAGCAGAAATCGAGGCCATAATCGATTGCCTGTATCGAGATTCTGGTCGTGCATTTCGTGCGAGACGATCGGGGGTGGGATCAACGGATTCTCAATCGCTGCCGGGGCGCTTGACAACCAGCGTCAGCAGCAATGACGAGTCTTCCAGCGCCTTGAGCGAATGGGGCTCGCGGGCTCGCAGGTAGAGCATCGTTCCAGGGGTCAGCTCCCGCGATTCTAATGGCGTTGTCAACACGACGCGTCCTTCGAGGCATTGTGCCGTCATTTCATCGGGCGCAGAGTGCGTGGCAATTTCGCGCCCCGCCGGGGCGATCAGACGAATCACCTCGAGCGAATCTCCGCGAAAGAGGGTCGTTGTCTGCTGCCGGGAAAGCTGCGAGCCAAATGGGCGAATGTCGATCGATTCTAATGGTTGTGCATGCCGAACTGCCATAAGAACACTCCTTTGAATGGGCGCTGAAGGCTGGCACGCGTTTCTGCCGCAAACTCGCTTTGCCCGGTGAGGTCACGGCATTGTAGCACCGCAGTGTGCTTCGACGATCGCCCCCTGCAACTCGGGAAAAACCCTACCGAGTGTCATTCGTTCGAAGGGCTTGTGCCCGTCGCGTCTGGTGGCAATTCCAGCACGCCTACGGCCAGGCGGCCGTCGGTCTGATACGGGTCTCCGCCGCCATTCCTGCCCGTACGCGCCGGCTGAAAATCGTCGACCCAGTACGACTGGGCCAGGGCGCCTGCACCTTTCAGGTCGGCAATGATCTTGTCGCGTTCGGCATCGACGTCGGCAGAGATGTGATGGGTGATTTCGCCGGTCGTGTGGCTGAAGCCGACTTTGGAGTCGAAAGTGACGGCCCCCAGCCAAAGCGGCCGGCCCTGTTCGTCAAGCTTGTCGGAGCGCCAGTACCGCACGTGGTGCCTGCGCCGCGCGTCGTCTCCCACCGGCTGCTCGAACGCCAGGTCTTGCTTGCGACCCCATAAATACAGGCTGCTGACCGGAGCGTCGTCGTAGGGCCGGTGCAGGACAGTGCTGCCGGCAATTCGCAGCGAGCTTTCAAGCGTGATCGGGTCGGCCGGATACCACCGGGCCGCCAACATTCCCCGATGGATTTCGGTTTCGGTTGCAACCAGCCCCACGTTGATCGGGTCGCCCGGGATGCCGGTGGTCGTGTGTGCCCGAGTGGGGGCGCCGTCGAGCGCCGGGTGCCGCCTCTCGTACCGCCGCCACGCCAGGGGAAGAACGAGATACGCGACGACCAGATAGGCTGCCAAGCCGCCCACCGCGACCCGTAGAAGCACCCGCAAATTGCGTAGGCGCCTGCGGTCGGTACGCGGGGCATTTCGAGGGTCTAAGGTGTTCTCGGACAATCGAACTGCAATGTAGCCGATCTGGCGGGTTGGGCAACGATCAAGGCCGACAAAGTTTCACGCTCGTCAGGGTCAGTTTCAGCCGGGCATGGATCGGGCGCTCGTTCGGGCGGTAGAATAGGGCCACCCGACCGATTTGTGGGTAGGATCGTGGCATGTTGCGATTGCTGTTTCAGATTGGACGTTCTCCCGACGGCCGCTTCCGCCTGGCGCCATTGCCGGTGTATCAGATTGTCGATTGGCGTTGCGTTGGATTCGACAATGAATCGATGACGTATCGGCCCTCCTGGCCCACGCTGATCCGTCGCCTCGGCGTCACGTTGCTGGCGGCGATCTTTTTCGGCCTGTTGGTTGCGGTCGCAGGCGTTCCGTGGCGCGGCGCCTCTAGTCGGTCAACCGGGTTGCTCGACGAAAAAGACCGGGTTCAGGCCGAAGAGCGGCTCCGCGAAAGCCGCGAGCTCGAAAAGTTACTGCAACTGCCAGACAGGCCACACGTCGCAGAAGAGCTGGCGAGAAAGCAGCAACAGCGCGAAGCGGAACTGGCCGCGCAGCGCACGCGATTCGAACGCCTCGAAATCATCCGCCGGGGCGTCTTGTGGATCGTAACCGGGGGACTTGTGGCCCTGGGGCTGGTGCCGCTGATCGTCCTGCCGTTCGAGTCTCTCACGATCTTGCGCGGCCGAGATGGCGAACTGATCGTTTGCCGTCGGCGCATCCTCGCGACTGAGAAAAGCTGGCCGCCGGGCAGCTTCGGTGGAATCGTGTGCGAGGCGATGGAGTGGGTTCATCGACCGCGGCGACGAAGCTTCGGGTTGCACCAGGGCTGGGTTTGGATCGTGCGACTGGCGCCGGGACGCAACGGCCTGGTGCTTCCTTACCCGACCGCAGTCGGCGAATCGGCACTTGAGTTTGTGGTAGGGCGCCAGAAAGACCGGCCCCTCGATGCCGCCAGGCCCCTCGCACCCGTGCAATCGTTCATCTCGCGCCTGCGCGACCTCGCAGGCGTCTCTGAAGTAGCCTATGGCCTGCTGCCCGACAGGGGCGCGGCGGGCCCGCGCCGGCGTACGGTAATTTACGAGTCCGAACCGCTCGTCAACGAAACGACCTACCACTCGCTGCGCGAAATGCCGCCGAAGCTGCAAAGCGACGTCCGCAAGCTGATTTCCGATGGGGTTCCGGCCGAAGGGGTTGTGCATCACACGACGCGCATCTCGATTCGCGACTCCGCAGGCAATGAAAAAATCTATACTTCTATCGACGACCTGCCACCCGACGTACGCAAGCGATTTGAAATCGCCCGGCGGAAGGCGCATCGCAAAGAGGCCGGCGGGTGAGACTGCGGCCGTCATTCCCATCGAGAGGACAACCCAATGAAAGAGACACCGCGCATCGGTGCAAGCTTCGAGAAGCCGTTTACGGTTGAATCGCTGCATGCCATGCAATTCTCCGTGAACGGGGCACCGCCGGTTCTATCTACGCCGTGGCTGATCTGGTTTGTCGAACACGCCGCTTTGGAGGCTGCTGCCCCGTTTCTCGAGCCCGGCGAATTCACCGTGGGGACCCACATCGACATCGAGCACCTCGCGCCAACGCCGGTTGGCGGTCACGTGGTCTGCAAGGCCCGAATCATTCACGCCGACGGCAAAGCCATCACGTACCAGATCGAAGCCAGCGACGATCAGGAGACGATCTGCCGGGGCACGCACAAGCGCCGGGCGGTGCGGGTCGAGAAGTTTGCCGCCCGGGTCGCGCAGAAGGCCGCAGCAAAAACGTCGTAGTTGAAGCGTGTGGCGCGCGACCGGATGCACACCGTCGTGGGGGGGCTCGGCAGTGGGCCCCGTGCGGTCTCGCGGCGACCGGGCGCCAGCCGACAAATGGTTAGGGCGGCGCGAAACGGGTGCCCGTCAGTCGCTCAAACGCTTCGATATACTTGGCGCGGGTCTTCTCGACCACCTCGTCAGGAAGCGCCGGCGGCGGGCTGTTTTTGTCCCACGGGGTTGTTTCCAGCCAGTCACGCACGAATTGCTTGTCGAAAGAGGGCTGGGCCCGCCCCGGCTCGTACCGATCGGCCGGCCAGAACCGCGAACTGTCGGGCGTCAGGACCTCGTCGATCATCAGAATTTCGGCGTCGCACGAGCCGAATTCGAATTTCGTGTCGGCGATGATAATTCCGCGATCCAGCGCGTATTGGGCGGCGCGGTCGTAGGCTTCCAGCGTGCGCCGGCGCAGCTCGCTGGCGGCCGATTGGCCCACGGTCGCGGCCATTTGATCGAACGTGATGTTGACGTCATGCCCCGATTCGGCCTTGGTGGCCGGCGTGAAGATCGGTTGGGGCAGGCGGTCGCTTTCCGTCAGGCCCGGCGGCAGCGCGACGCCGCACACCGCACCCCGCTCACGGTATTCCTTCCAGCCCGAGCCTGCCAGATAACCCCGCGCGACGCATTCGATGGGAAACACCTGCGTCTTGCGGACGACCATCGAGCGGCCGACCAGCTCGTCTCGATTCGCTCCCGCCGGCAGAGGCAGCTCGTTCGGGTCGAGGCTCAACAAATGATGAGGCACGTCGAGCACGCGAAACCAATGGGCGCTCAGTTGCGTCAGCACGCGCCCCTTGTCGTGAATACCGTTGGGCAGCACCCAATCGAAGGCGCTGATCCGATCGGTGGCGACGATCAGCAGCCGTTCTCCGAAATCGTACACGTCGCGCACCTTGCCGCGGCGGACGGGAATTCCCGGCAGTGTACTTTGAAGCAGCGTCTCAGGCGGCATTGGAGTCCCTCAAAACAAGTCCGTCAGCAGTCTAACCCAACTTTGGCATGGCGGAAGGTTCCAGCGTGGGAATTGTGATGGGCAGTCGAGATCGGTTCGCTTCAATTCCGGTACCCTGCGGCCGACGTGGCGTGACCTCTTGACTGCGCCTCGTACAGACGAGAATCCTTCGACAGACACCGTTGCGGCGGCTCCGCCGCCGACCGATAATTGCGCCGATGATCCGATTTCTTGAATGTCCGATCTGTGGTAACCCGGTGGCGGCCTCGGTCGAAGGTCAGGCGAACTGCTTTCCGTTCTGCAGCCCGCGTTGCCGGCAGGTCGATTTGCTGCGCTGGTGTGACGGCAGATACTCGATCGTCGAGAGCCTGACACCAGAGCGGCTGATCCAGGAACTTGAAGAGGACGACCTGGCCGAGGGCCTCGAGGCGTAACGGGTGTCGAAGTGGCACCTACTTGACAGACACGGCCACCAGGTTGTTAACGCAGTGCGCCATGAACGGAGACCTGAGGTTCCCCGTCGATCGGTACAACAGCGCGAATATCAGCCCATACGCGAACATCTGCCCAAGCCCTCCCCATAATTCGGGACCGGTACGCTGGGCGCTCAACACCTACCAAGGCGCGTGGAACTCTGCGAACGCCGCCGCAGACGTCGCGGCTCCCCAGCCCGTACCAAACCGGGACGCCAGGACACGGAACACCACCCCGCGGAACAGCGCCTCCTCTGCGGCTGGTGACCCGATGATCCCATTGAGCCACGCGGCAAACTCGCGCGGCAGGTGAAGGCTCGCCTTTCCCGCGAAAACGCCCCACCCGGCAGGCAGTCCCGCGATGGCAAACCCGGCAAACAGGCCCAGCAGAACGGCGCGGCCTGGACGATCTTCCAACCCGAAGGCTCGACGCAGGGAAACCCGTTCGACGAATCGGACGTAGGCGATCGCAGGTGTGAGCACACTCAGCACCCGTGCGATTCCCCTAACCACGGGCAGGGCGCAAGTCGCGGGGCCATGAATCATCATCAGCGACCACCCGGTCCACGCTGCAAATGCCGCCCCGAGACAGACTCCCAGCAACACAATTCGGCCCGATGCCATAAGGTAGGTCTCCGCGATCGACTTTCGCAAAAGCCACCTGTCGTGAACTGCCAGCGGACAACGCACGCAACCCGACTCGCACAAACGAACCGAGTTCCGGCCGAAAGATTCGTGCGCAATGCGCGCCAGCCGTACATCAAATACTTGACAACCCGCTGTTCGGGTTTCAGCGAATTACGATTTGCTTTCTCATGTCGCTGCTGGTCCAGGCTCCGCTGGCCCGAGGCCGAGTTCGGCCGCGACTGTGCGCATCGCGGCAATGCAAAAGTCGATGTGCTCGTTGAGGTCGACCCCCAGGTCAAGGGCGCCGCGAATGATGTCTTCGCGTTTGACCGCGGCGGCGAAAGAGGCCTGTTTCATTTTCTTGCGCACGCTCTTCGCTTCCAGCCCATCCAACCGCTGAGGCCGCACCAGCGCGCAGGCCGTAATGAACCCGCACAGTTCGTCGCAGGCGTAAAGCGTCTTGTCGAGCCGGGCCACTCGGGGACAGTCGGGCAGGTAATCGGCGTGCGACTTGATGGCGTAAATCACGTCATCGGGGTAGCCGCGCTGCGCCAGAATCGCGGCCCCGCGCAGGGGGTGGTCGGGCGGATCGGGCCAGCGCTCGTAGTCGAAATCGTGTAAGAGCCCCACGGCCCCCCACTTTTCTTCGTCTTCACCGAATTTCTTCGCATAGGCGCGCAGCGCCGCTTCGACAGCCAGCATGTGCCGCACGAGGTTTTCGTTGGTCGTGAATTCGCGCACGAGCGCGAGGTGATCGTCGCGGTTCACGGTGGCTCCCGGTAGAATCAATATGCGGTCACTGAGGACAATGGCCGTGCGGAATTCCGCCTGATCATAGCATCGGCTTTTGGTCATTTGCCTCTGATTCACGCAGAACAGCGGGAATGACGGCGCCAAAAAAGGAGCTGTCTGTATGCCAGCGATGCCAGCTCAGATGCGACGTGCCCGGTTCGTGGTTGCCGCCAACTGCATGGCGCTCGTGACTTCGGGGTTTTCGTTGACCTGCGTGCCGTCAACCATTGCGGCCGCCGACGCGCCGGCCGACCCGGTTTTCACCCGCCAGACGCCCACCTATCGCCGCATCAAACAGGTTCTCGACCAGACCCCGGCGATCGACACGCACGACCACCTTCCCCCCTTCGGCATTCTGCCGGCGTATCGCGAAACGAAAGAAGGGAAAGGAGTCAACCTCGCGGGAATTCTTCAGAACAGTTACCTGCCGGCCTATTGCCCGCTGCCCCCCTGGCAGGATCGCATGGATTTCGACGCCTGGTGGCGCACCGCGAAAGGCAGCTTCGACAACGTGCGGGCCGCCGGTTTCTACAAATACCTGTTGCCGGCATTTCAGGACCTGTACGGCATCGATTTCGACACGATTACCGATGACCAGGCCTACGACCTTAACCGTCGCATCTTTGAGAATTACCAGAATCAACGTTGGCTGTACCACGTCGTTACCGAGCGGGCCAACATCGAGCTGATGCTCAACGACCAGGCCTGGAACTGCCACGGGTTCATCCAGTCGTATCCGTGGGAGGTCATCGTCCTCAACGTCACCACGCTTCCCTGGGGGTTTCACCCTTCGGAATACGAGGTTCGCGCGTTCGCCTGGGCCGGCGACGATCCCTACGCCTTCGCCAAGAAACACGGCCTGCCAATGGACTCGTTGGATGACTACCTGAAAGTCCTCGACCGCCTGTTTCTGGAAGCGAAAGACAACAAGGTCGCCTGCATCAAGTGCACCCTCGCCTACATGCGGACGCTGCGGTTCGAGAACGTGTCGAAGGAGACCGCCGCGGCGGCCTTCGGAAAGAAGCGCACCCAACTGACGCCCCAGGAGGCCAAAGACTTTGAAGATTTCATCATGTGGAGGCTGTGCGAATTGGCGGCCAAGTATGAATTGCCGTTTCAGATCCATACGGGACAGGCCAAGATCCAGGGCTCCAACCCCATGAACCTAGTCGACCTGCTCGAAGCGAACCCAAAGACAAAATTCATTCTATTCCACGGCGGTTACCCCTGGATCGGCGAAACGGCCGTGATCCTGCAGAAGCAGTGGCGGCACGTCTGGGTCGACTCGGTCTGGACCCCCCTGCTCAGCTATTCCGCCGCCAAACGCGCTTATCACGAATGGCTCGACGCCTTCCCCTCCAACCGCATCATGTGGGGGGCCGACTGCTTCAACGCCGAAGGCATTTACGGCGCGACCGAATACACGCGGCAGTGTATTGCTGAGGTCCTGGCCGAAAGAGTGCTGGCCGGCGATTTGAACGAAGAGCACGCCTTGCGCATCGGCCGGCAGATCTGGCGCGACAACGCCCTGGAGTTGTTCCCGCAGCTAAAAGAGCGGTTGTGGAAGCAGTCGGGAAAGAAGCTGGAGCCACCGGCGGGGAATGCGCCCGCCGGCAGGTGAGATTGCGAGCGGGGGGGCGTCAGCCCCCTGAGGATTCAAGTTCCCGACGGCGGCCCGATTCTTAGAGAACGGAACCGGGAGCATGAGCGATGGGACGACGGAGTGGAAAAGGTTGCGTTTCTCGAGCTGTTTATTTTCGCGCTGGCATGTCCGCTTCGAGAATGGGTTTACCTTTTGTCGCGCTGTTTCTCGACCGACGCGTCTTGCGACCCGACCCTTTTGTCGCCGTTTTCACAGCGATACGCCCACCCGCCGCCGCGAGCGCTCGCACAAGTTGGTCGAGCGAGACGTCGGCGGCGGCTCGCTCGATCTTTGCTACGCGCGGCTGGCTCGTCTTAAGAATCTGCCCCAATTGCTTCTGAGAAAGGTTGCGGGCCTCGCGCTGCCGCCGAACGGCTAGCGCCAGCTCGACACGAACGTCGAGCAACTGGCGTTCCTCGTCCGTCATGTTCAAGAAGTCGGCTGCGTCGCCCACCTTCCAGCCTGCTCTTTCCAGCGCCCTCCGCTTAGCGGCGTTCATTGATTCTCTCCTCAGCCTCTAGAATTTGTCTCTTTTGCCTTCGCGTCCTCGTCGTACCGCCTGAGCCGACTCCGACACCTCGAGATCACTTCATCCGGAATCTTTCGTGTTTTCTTGGAGTAGACATCCACCACCACCACGGCATCCGCGTCGATTCGGTACACAATTCTCCAATTGTGTTGTGCATCTCGGACTCGCAGCGCGCCGCACCCTCGCCCCAGAGTTGGCAACGGCTCGGCGTGCGGCATCCCAAGGCGTTCACCCTGCTGCAACAGTCATAGCAGCATTCCGGCCTCCTGCCGCCCCTCGGCGGAGAAAGGTGGCGTCTTGATCTCGCCGTGCAGCCATACCAGCGGCTTCGCCGTCAGTTCGCTTGGTTGCACCTCGTGCAGCTTGCCCATTTTCAGCCCGGCACCTTAAAAGCGTCAGACTATCATATATCGGATATGGTATACAATCAAATCGGCGATTCCCTGCGGATTGAAAAATCCGTGCCACCTCGTTTGACGCTACTTCGCCTGGCCCTGCACCTCGTGCAGTCTTGCCCGGTACTTCTCGTACAACCGCGTGTGCCGGCTTTCAGGCGCGTGGGGGCGGCCGGAGACGAAGATCGCTTTGTATTGCGTCGACGGCTGCAATGGAGACCCGTCGGTGATGATGACGTGAGCCAGTTTCCCCGCGGCGAGCGAGCCCAGTCGATCGTCAACCCCCAGAATGCGGGCCGCATTCAGCGTGATCGCCTTCAATGCTTCGGTCTCGGGCAATCCGTAGGCCACGGCCATTGCCGCCTCGAAGGGCATATTGCGACTGTTGGAGGCGCTGAAGCCCGCGGTCGAGGTGCTGTTCGAGCGGATGCAGAACGGCACGCCCGCTTCGTGCAGTCGACCGGGGTTGGCGTAAGAGGCATCCAGCGGATCGTACTCTTCACGCGGCGCCGACATGACCGCCCCAACGATCACCGGCACGTCGCGTTTTTTCAATTCCGAGGCCAGCTTCCAGGCGTCGGCCGCGCCCGTAACCACGATCTTCAACTTCTCCTTTTCAGCGAACAGCAGCGCCTCAGCAATCTCTTTCCGCGAATTGGCCTCGATCAGCACGCGCTTTTCGCCGCGCAGGTAAGGCCCCAGCGCTTCGTAGCGAGGATCCTGAATCGGCGGCGCAACCGCGCCCTTGTCGGCGGCCTGTTTGTGTTTCCAATACGTGCGGCCCTCGTTGAGGAATTCGCGCAGTTGTTCGACGCGGGGCTGGTTGTCGGTGCCGCCGGGCCAGTCGATCTGCAGGGCCCGTTCATAATCCAGCACCATGTCGGGGGCAGTCCAGCCGTCGAGCTGCATGAGCGACGCCTGCCCGCAGATAATGCCGCCGGTCGGGCGGATGAGGGCCGCCGTAATTCCTCCCGCCCGCGACACAGGGATCAATTCCGAATCGGGGTTGAGGGCGACGCCCGTGCGCAGGTCGGGTTGGAACTGGCCGGCTTCGTGATAGTCGTGCGTTTCGCGGACTTTTCCGATTTCAATGAGACCCAGCACCGAACCGGCGTCGATCAAGCCCGGGTAGACGTGCAGGCCTGCCGCCTCGATTCGTCTGGCCCCGTCGGGAATCGTCGTCTGCGGGCCGACATAGGAGATTTTTTCTCCTTCGATCATCAGCAGACCGTCGGGCACGTCGGGGCCGTCGACGGGGTGCAGCGTGGCGCCCACGATCGCGTATTTCGGCGAGCGTGAAGCGCCCAGGTCGAGCCGCTTCGCGCGAATCTCGCGCGACGGCCACGCCAGTTCAGGCGGTTTTGCCGATGCCGCCGCCGCAGCGCTCGACATCGCGCTGGGCTGCTTCTCTCGCACAAACCGTACTTCGCCGTCGATGAACGTCATTTCACAGCGCGAAAAGGCGTTCAGGGGGTGGCCGCTGAACAATGCCAGGTCGGCGTCTTTGCCGGTTTCAATCGACCCGAGCCGCGCGTCGAGCCCCAATTCTTTGGCGCTGTTGAGGGTGACCATCCGCAGGGCCGCATCGGGAGCTATATCGCCGTACCGCAAGATCTTGGCCGCATCCTGGTTCAGGTGCCGCAGCAATTCGGCATCATCGCTCTTGAGCGCCACATTGGCACCGGCTTCAAGCAGCAGGGCGGCGTTGTAGGGCGTCGCGTCGAAGGCCTCGACCTTGTAGGCCCACCAGTCGGCGAACGTGCTGCAACTCGCGCCGTGGGCCGCGATTTCCGGCGCAATCTTGTAGCCTTCGAGCACGTGCTGCAGCGACCACACCCGCACGCCAAACCCGGACGCGACGCGCAACAGCATCAGGATCTCGTCGGCCCGGTAGCTGTGGCAATGAACGAACTTCTGGTGATCAACAATGTCAGAGAGCGCCTCGAGCCGCAGGTCGCGGCGGGGCGGCGGCCGATGGGTCTGGGTACTTCCGGCGGCATCGCCCGCATGCCGCGCAAGATCGCGCCGATACTCGTTCCACTCGCGGCGGTAATCGAGCGCTTCCAGAAACGCGCGCTGCAGCGTCGCCTCGACACCCAGCCGGGTGGTGGGGAAGCGGTTCGGCTGGAACTTGACGTTTTCGCCCAGCGCGAACTTCACGCCCTGAGGGTTTCCGCTGAGGAGCTGGTCGCGCGCCAGGTCGCCAAATTTCAATTTCACGACCGCGTCCTGGCCGCCAATGACGTTGGCCGACCCGTGCAGCAACCGCACAGCGGTCACCCCCGCGGCGAGGGCCCGATATTCGGCCGGGTCGAGAGTGCGGACGACGTCGCGAACCCGAACTTCAGGCACGACCGACTGGGTTGACTCATTGACGCCCCCTTGCGCGCCATCGGCGAACATGATGTGGCTGTGCGTGTCGATGAGGCCCGCCGTCAGGAACCGCCCGGCGCAGTCGATGACGGTGACGTCCGGTTCTGCGTCAATCCCTCGGCCGACGGCGGCAATTTTTCCCTGCTTCACAAGGACGCTCGTTTCGGCGCGAGGCTCGCCCGAGCCGGTGAAGACCGTGGCGTTCGTCAGCAGTACGTTGCCGCCCGTCTGCAGCGGACGGTTCAGCCGGTCGGACTCGAGTTCGGTGGGCCATTCCCCGGCTGAGATCGCTGGGGCCGTTGCCGGCGACTTCTCGTCGCCGGCCCCCGCTTCAGGACGATCGTCGATTGACAAGGCCACGGGGTTTTTCGGGGCCGAGGGGGGCGGCTGGCGCACACCCGACCATTTTGCGGGCGCGCCGAACGGCGACTTGAGAGTTCCTGAGAGTCGGGCGTCAGGGGGGTCGGCAAGCGTCGCCGAGAATTTCAGGTCGATCGTTTGCGCCCCCGCCCCGATCGAGACGGTGAATTCGACCGCGCTGCCGGAAAGCTTGCCGGTCGAAAGTCGTCCTTCCCCCTGGCTGCTGCGAAACGTACCTGAGAGCACGGCCCCGGTCTGCGTGATGTCCAGGGTTGCGGGAATCTTGCCGTCGGCCGCTTCGATTTCGATCTGCCAGCTTCCCGCGAGGCTGCCCCCCGGCCCGGCCGACGGAGGAACAGGCGCCGCATCACGGTGGTACTCGAACTTCAGCCCATCGACAAACACCAGCCGCACCTTACTGCGCTCGTCGTCGAACGGCCCGTTGAAAACGACCACATGCGCGAGTTTGCCGGGGGCGAGCGTCCCGAGGCGTATTCCCTGGCCGAGCAGCAGCGCGGCGTCGCGGGTGATGGCTGCCAGCGCTGCTTTTCGTGAGAGGCCGGCGCTGACCGCCTGCCGCAACCCCTTGAAAAAGTCTTCCGGTTCCTTGGTCCCCTCGCTGCAAAGGGCCAGGCGAACCCGCGCCTCGGCCAGCCGCTTCGCTCCGGCGACCTGTTCGCGCCACCGGTCTCGGCGATCATGCTGCACGCGCATCGGCAGCTTGACCTCGGGCGTCAGCGTTTCGTCAGCCTTTTGCGGCTCGATTGCCGGCTCGGCACCCCAGTTTACCTGCAAGATGACTCCCGCCGATTCGGAACCGAGCCGGTCGAGGCACCGGTGCGCCTCGCGCCCGCCCCAGATCGCTGTCGGCAGCGCGTGTTCCTGGGCGAAGTCAAGCGCCCGGTGGATTTCGTCTCGCGACTGAGCGGCGAACAACACCGTCCGCCGCGCGTCACTCGCCAGAACGAGCGCTTCCAGCACGCGGTCTTCGGGGGGGGCCAACACGCCCGGGGCCTGCTCGGCGTACAGCCGCTGCAGCGTGCGATGCCTGGCGGCATCAAGAAACGCCTGACGCAGATGGGCGACTCCCCCCATCATGGTGGCGGGGTAACCCGGCCCTCCGAGCGTCAACAGTTGAAACTCAGGCATGGTCGACCGTACGACCAGCGATTCGCGCAGAGGCAGCCCGCTGGTCGACAGCAGCGCGCCGGCCCCGCTGGCGAGCCGCCCGGCGGGAACCACGTGAACCGCCGTCAGGCCCAGCTTCCGACGCGCTTCCCACAAGGCGGCGTCGCTCTTGAGCGCGGCGTGCGCTTCGAATTCAGGGGTCAACCCCTTGCGATTGTCAGGCGGCGTGGCCGCCAGGGCCGAGCGGGCAAAGTCGATCGGTCTGCCGGCTGCCGGGGTGGGCACACGGGTTGGCTCGAGAAGCGCCGATGTCCCGGCGTCGATAAACCCCGGGTACACGATCAATCCCTGCCCGTCAATGACCTCGGCGTCTGCCGGGGCCTCGATTTCTTGCCCCGCCGCAGCGATGACGCCGTCGCGGATCACCAGCGTCCCCTGCTCGATCTCTTCGTCAGGCGAGACGACCAGCCGGGCGTTTACGATGGCGAACGCGCGGGGCTCGAAGCCGACCGGGCGTTCGGCCTGCGACTGCGCCAGGCCGAAATCTGGGCCGATCGCCCCCACGATCAGTGCGAGCGCTATAATGCATCTGGTGCGCCCAGTCGCGCGCCGGTCAATTGGGTCGATAGCAGGGGTTGCGCACATGGCTGTCGGTAGTCAAATGCTGCCGCGGGCGGAAATTGGCGACTCAGAGGGCCCGCGACGTCTCTTCAAACTAACAGACGCCGCAGGCACTGGCCAGAAGTGAGCCTGACTCGTGGCTAGCCCGAAGGCGGCAAGGCCGGCGGGCCGATAATAGCGCTCGAACGGCGGCAGCGACCGAGGGGGTCGCGCTTGGGGCCAAGGCGGCGCCGCAATCTGCAAATACCCCTCTTGAATCTCGTCTGGCGGATGGTCAGAATGGTTTTTGGTGGAGAAAGCCGGCTAACTCGGCGCGGAAGTTCTTCCGGGCCGCCGTTTTTCGCCACGATCGGCGTCGTCAAGTCGTGACCTCCGGGCTCCCCGGGGGGTGTTTCCGGGAGGGTGCGTTCCATGTCGAAGAAATATCTGAGCCTTGATGAGGCCGCCCAGAAAATCGGGATCAATCCTGCGGAATTGAATCGGCTGCGTGAGAAGGGCACGATTCGCGCTTTTGCCGACCGCGGCAACTGGAAATTTAAGGAAGAAGACGTCTTATCGCTGGCCCGGAGCCGACAGGCCGACTCAGACCCCGATGTTCCACTGCAGTTGGGCACCTCCGACGACGATTCTTCGGCCGAGCTGGTCTTCAGCGACGAAGAGCTCGGAATCGAACCGACGGTTGTGGCGAAAGGGGGGCTTTCCGACAGCAGTTCTGACAGCGACGTGCGGTTGATTTTCGACGACGGGCTGAACGTACCCGATTCGAAGAAGGGGGCGTCGGAGGAAGATTCTGATAGCGACGTGAAACTGGCCGGGTCAACGACCACGCCCAGCCCCGACACCGGGTCTGACAGCGACGTAAAACTCGTGGGTGATGCCGACGCCCCCACCCCCACGGGCAGCGACAGCGACGTGCGGCTGGTTTCGAGTGATTCGTCGGGCGAGGTGAAGATGGCCGGGGGGCCCGACAGCAGCACGATCCGCAAGAAAAAAGAGGGCTCGAGCGGCGACGTGGCGGCCGTTAAAGAAGACGATGAAAGCGGCATTTCGCTGGCCTCAGGCAGCGGAATCGCGCTTGATCGTGGCGACGACAGCGGCATCGCGCTCGCAGGCGACAGTGGGATTGCGCTGGCCAGCGACAGCGGTATCTCGCTCGAGCAGCCCAACGACAGCGGCATTTCTCTTTCGGAAGAAAGCTCGATTGTGCTGGCCGACGATAGCGGCATCTCGCTGGCGCCCGAAGGGCCGGTCAAGCGGGGGGGCAAGCAGGGGGCCAAATCGCCCGGCGACTCTGACGATTTGACGGGCACTATTCCGCTGATGGATATCGCCGGCGACGAGAGCGAAGACATTCTGGATACCCAGATGGAAGTTCCCATGCTCGGCGATAGCTCTGACGAGGCCGGCGTGGTCGGTGGCGACCGTGGCAATACCACCAGCGTCATCACGCTCGATGAAGATGAAGACGAGTATTCCGTTTCAGGGACGAAAAAGCCGGGAGATTCGGGCGACGATCTGTTCGGCGGCGAAGAGGCCGTGGCCGTTGAAGACGAAGAAGTCGATGTCGCTGAAGAAGTCGTCGGCGAAGACGACGAGCTCAGCGAAGACGTGTTTGGCGCCGAAGACGAAGACTTCGCCGAAGAGGTCGAATCGGGCGAAAGCGTTTCTGAGCTGCCGATCGCCCCGCGGGGCCTGGTCGCGGCCGAGCAGGACTGGGGAACCGGTACCTTCGTGGGGCTGGCTGTTTCAACGCTGCTGATGGTGTTGTGTGGCACGGTGATGTTCGACATGGTGCGCAGCATGTGGCATACTGACTCGGCCGGCGGCAACCCCGTGGCCAGCGGCCTGCTCGAACTGTTCAAGAACATCTGAACGTTGCCCGGCGGCTCGGTGGGAGGCGTATCGACTTGAATGGCCGCCGGGCGACCCGCTTGGTGTGCTCGGTCGTGCGCGACAGGGCGTCAGGATGCCTCGAGCGCTGCTCATTCACGGCAACCCCACGCAGGCCTCGACGTTGTCGGGCGTGCTGCGAGCGGCAGGCGTCGACGTCGAGGTCGCGGCTGAATGCGACTGGGCGCAGGGCTTGATCGATGCCCGACGATTCGATCTGGTCATCACGCCGGGTTCAGAATTCGCACGGCTGATCGACCGCTGCGCAGAAGAGAGTGCGCAGCGGCAATACACCGAAGGGGCGCTGCTCGACGCCGAGGCGATGTATCGCTCGTTCGCCGAGGGGCTGCCGATTCACCTGGTCTGCAAAGACCGTGCAGGCCGCTTCACTTTCGCCAATGGCTTATTCTGTCGCGAGCTCGGGCATCCACTGCATGAGATTGTGGGGCGTACCGACTACGATTTCTTCTCGGCCGAACTGGCAGACAAATATTGTGCCGACGATCGCCGGGTGATCGAGGGCCGGCAGGTGTTTCGCGACATTGAAGAGAACCGGCTGCCAAGCGGCGAGGTTCGACATGTCGAAGTGATCAAGGCGCCGGTTTACAATGCCTCGGGTGAAGTCGTGGGCGTGCAGATCGCGTTCTGGGACGTCACCGACCGGAAGCGAAGCGAGGAAGAGATTCAACGGAAGAACCGCGACCTCGAGACGCTGCTTTTCGTGACCTCGCATGACTTGCGCGAACCGCTGCGGGCCATTCATAACTTCGCGCGGCTGGTCTCCGAACGCTGTGCCCCGCAGCTCGACGAATCGGGACGGGATTTTTTGAGGCGCGTCGTGCGCGGGGCCGAACGGCTCGATCGCCTGCTTGAAGACGTGCTGACGTTGTCGCGCGCACAGCGCTCGATCGAACCGTCGTCCGATGTGGCGCTCGGGCCAGTTGTGGCCGACGTGCTGCAGCAGTTGGATGCGCGCATCGAGGGCTCTGCCGCCACAATTCGGATCGATCCCGATCTGCCGCGGCTTCGTGGCGACCGTCGCTGGATCACGCAGGCGGTCTATAATCTGGTATCAAACGCCCTGAAATTCACGCGGGGTAATGAGACACCGCAAATCGACGTCGTGGCCTATCGCCCTCATGCAGGCGAGCCGACCGGCCGCGGACTGGTGGTCTGCGACCGCGGCCCCGGGGTGCCTGCCGGGTGCGGTGAACGCATCTTCCAATTGTTTCAACGGGCCGTCGGCCGTGAAGTCGAAGGGACGGGTGCCGGGCTGGCGATTGTGCGGCAGATTGCCGAGCAGCACGGAGGGTCGGCATGGCACCGTGCGCGGGAGGGAGGCGGCTCTGAATTCGTTGCCCTGTTTGATCGAAATGGGGGCTGAATCGCTTTTCATTTGACCCGCCTGCACCGGCCGACGACAATTTCCGGCGCCAGCACTGAGACGACAACTTGGCACAGGGAGATTGAGCGGCACATCGATGAACCGACCACGGATTCGATTGCTGCTGATTGAAGATTCGCCCGACGACGCGCTGCTCATTTGCGAATTTCTCGCCGACGCGCGTCAGGCCACGTTCGATGTCTCGCACGTCGAACGCCTGAGCGAGGCGCTCGAAAGGCTGCCCGCCGGGTCGTTCGACGCCGCCCTGCTCGACCTGCAGCTTCCCGACAGCCGCGGGCTGGAGACGTTTCGGCGGGTACAGCAATCGGCTGCCGCCGTGCCCGTAGTGGTGTTGAGCGGCTTCGAAGACGAAAACGTGGCCCTGACGGCCGTCCAGGAGGGGGCCCAGGATTACCTGGTGAAAGGCCACGTGAACACGGCCGTGCTCGAGCGCACGGTGCGGTACGCCATCGAGAGGCAGCGCACGACCCGCACGCTGGCCGAGCGAAACGCCGAACTCCGACAGGCCAAAGAAGCCGCTGAAGAGGCCGATCGCGCGAAGGGGGCCTTTCTGGCCAGCATGAGCCACGAAATTCGCACGCCGATGAACGCCATCATCGGCATGACCGAACTGGTGCTCGACACGCCCCTTTCAGCGCAACAGCGGGAATATCTGCACATCGTGCAGGAGTCGGCCGAGGCGCTTCTCTCGCTGGTCAACAGCATTCTCGATTTCTCCAAGATCGAGGCCGGAAAGCTGACTTTCGAAGAGGTGCCGTTCAGTCTGCGCGACACATTCGGATGCGCGCTGCGGTCGCTGGCCGTCCAGGCGCACCGCAAGGGGTTGGAACTGATCTTTGACATCGACCCACAACTTCCTGATGCGGTGGTGGGAGACCCGTCGCGGTTGCGGCAGGTGCTGGTCAACCTGGTCGGAAACGCAATCAAATTCACCTCGGCGGGAGAGGTGCTGGTGCGTGCCAGCGCGCTCGAACGCGCCGCAGATCGCCTCACAGTGCGGGTCTCGGTCAGCGATACCGGAATCGGCATTCCCGCGGAAAAGCGCGATCGGCTGTTCCGCCCCTTCGAACAGGCCGATAGCTCGATGTCGCGGCGGTATGGGGGAACGGGGCTGGGTCTGGCAATCTGCCTGCGGCTGGTCGAGCTGATGGGGGGGAAAATCTGGCACGAAAACCAGGCTGACCGCGGCAGCACCTTTCATTTCACCGCCAATCTGCGACTGGCCGATCAGGCCCAGACGCCGTTCGGTCAGGGCGCGAGCGAGCTGATCGGCGCTCCCGTGCTGCTGGTTGACGACAACGCCACCAACCGCGACACCCTCAGTACCATGCTCAAAAGCTGGCAGATGGCCGTGACCGCCGTGGAAAGCGCCGACGCGGCGATCGCCGTGCTTGACCAGACGCCATCAGCGCCGCAGGTTTTTCGGGTGGCGCTGATCGATGCGGGCCTGCCTGCAGGCAATGGCTTAAATAATGGCTTCGATCTGGCTGCGGCGCTGCGAAGGCGCGACGACGCGCGGCATCTGCCGCTGGTGATGCTGCTGGTCTCGGGCAATCGATCTGACGACGTGGGCCGCTGCGAGCAGTCGGCCACCGACGCTTATCTGATGAAGCCCGTGAATCCGTCCGAACTGTTCGACCTGCTCGTGCAGCTTTTTGAATGCCGCGACTTCCGGCGGCAGACAGCGGCGGCGCCAGCGGGGGGCGTGTCGGGCATCAGCAGTCTGGAAGTCTTGCTGGCGGAAGACAGTGTGTATAATCAGAAGCTCGCGGTCACGCTGCTGGAGCGGCAGGGACACCGCGTGACCGTGGCCCGAAACGGCAATGAAGTGCTCGCCTTGTTGCATTCACGCCGCTTCGACCTGGTGCTGATGGATGTGCAGATGCCCGAATTGGACGGCCTGGAAGCGACCCGGCAGATTCGCCGTGACGAGTTCGGTACCAGCCGACATCTTCCCATCGTCGCCATGACGGCCCAGGCCATGAAGGGCGACCGGGAGAGGTGCCTCGACGCCGGGATGGACGAGTACCTGAGCAAACCGGTGCGCGCGGCGCAGCTTTACAACACGCTGGCAGCCATTGCCGAGCGCTTCAGGCTCGGCCGCGTGATCGAGCAACGCGCGGCCGACGCGCCTGTGGCGCGATGCGCAGCATCAGGCCCTCGGAGCGAGAAGCACGTCGCTCGCGAGCATGCCCTCGACGCCGTCGACGGCGACGAGGCGCTCTTGGATGAGTTGGCGGCCGCATTTCTGGAGGAGTCGCCGCAACTTGTCGCACAAATGCAGGGGGCGCTGGCCCGCGGCGATGCCCGCAGTCTGGGCCGCGCTGCGCACGCGATCAAAGGCGGCTTGCGCACGTTTGGCGCCGACCTGGCACACCGCCTGGCCTGCCAGCTCGAATCTCAGGCCGGTGCGGCCGATTTGGCCGGCGCCGAAACCACTCTGACCGAACTGCGGGAAGTCATGCGGGAAGTGCATGCAGAGCTGGCGGCGTTTCGTGCGGCACCAGGCACACATCGGCTCTAATGGACCAACTGTGCTGGACTGATAGGTTGACTCTGTGCGAATCCGTTCCGTGTGAAATGGTGGACTTTCAGGCAGGGCTTGTTCCCGCGATACGTATCCGTGGGATCAGCGGAATCGGTATCATCCGTAGTGCCTCTTCAAACCCGGATTGACGGCCCCGGGGCGGACGAAGGCCCGGCCAGTCGCGCTTGGGTTGCAGAAGAGAGTTGAAGGGGCACTAGGCAACACAGCGGGCCGTCGTCCGGCCGGAGGGAAACATGCCTGCCATTCTCGTCGTAGACGATTCCGCAACCGATCGCCGCCTGGCGACAGGACTGCTTCAAAAGGTCCCCGAGTTCACGGTCTATCAGGCCGCCGACGGGCGCGAAGCGCTCAAGGCGCTCGAGCTGCATCTTCCCGACCTGGTGCTCACCGACCTGCAAATGCCGCACATGAACGGGCTTGAACTGGTCTCGCAGGTCAAGGAACAGTATCCGCTGGTGCCGATTGTCTTGATGACGTCGCAAGGCAGCGAAGAGATTGCCGTGCAGGCCCTGCAGCGAGGCGCCGCCAGCTACGTTCCCAAGCGCATTCTGGCCAGCGAGTTGGTCGAAATGATCGATCGAGTGCTGTCTGCCTCGCAGGAAGTGCGGGGCCGCGCGCGCCTCGTCGGCCGGTTGACCCACTGCGACTATGCCTTTGTGATTGAAAACGACCTCGAACTGATCGGCGCCGTGACGGCGTATCTGCGGGAAGAAGCCCTGCGGCTGCGAGTCTGCCCGCGGCCCGAATGTTTGCGGCTGGGAGTGGCCGTGGAAGAAGCCCTCCTGAACGCGTACTATCACGGCAATCTCGAAATCAGTTCTGAGCTGCGCGAGCAGGATCACAAGGCCTATCACGACCTGGCGACGCGCCGCCGCCACGAGGCGCCTTTTCGCAATCGCCGCATTACAGTGGCGGTCAAGATCAGCCCCACTCAGGCGAAATATTCGATTGGCGATGATGGTCGCGGGTTCGACCCGTCGTCGCTTCCCGACCCGACCGATCCGGCGAACCTCGAGCGGCCGTGCGGTCGCGGGCTGCTTTTGATGCGCACCTTCATGGATGACGTGATCTACAACGCCCGCGGAAACGAGGTCACGTTGCTCAAAAACCGCGAAGCGCCCAGCGACGTCGAAGAAATCTGACGTCTCTCAGGTGTTGCAGAATGGCCGATGGCCGCTGTCGTTCAGACCGGCGGTTCGATCCGCCGGTCGATCCAATCGGCGTCGACGAATTTCTGCAAGAGCCAGCGCAGCGACGCGTTGGCGGCGGCCATCTCGGCGGGCTGCGCCGGCGCTCCGGCCGGCGTTCGTTGCGCCTCGATACCTTGGCGTTCGAGACGCACCGCCGGGTGCGAAGCGCGGGCCATTTCATTGAAGCGCTCGCGGACCCGATGCGACCAGACGACGCCAAACAGCTCTTGAAAGTCGCTCCAAGCGTGATTGAGCGGGCAGGTCGTGGGCGTCTCTTTGAACGTCTTCTGACGCGCTAGCCACAGGCCCAGCCAGGCGGCCCCTGAGAGCAGCAGCAGGGCGACGTCGCCCGGCTCACGGGCGTATGGAATCTGGCTGGCCCAGGCCGGGGTCAGAGGCGCTACGATCGACACAGCCGCTGCTGCCCATAACAGCGCAGGAACCGTCATCCGCGTTCCCAGATAGTTTCCGATTCCCATCAGCAGGACGAACGCATAACCCACACAAACCGGGGCTTCAAGGTTCCAGGCTGCCGGCGCCCGCTTGCCCCAGACAATCGTCAGCACGGGCCACACGAACACCAGCATCAGAGGAATGAGAACAAACCAGTTCCAGACGCGGCAAATGGGCCGCCGTGCCCCCAGCACGGCAATCGGCGGGGCGAGGAGCGTCACCGCGAAGACGTACCACAAGGCTGCTGCCAGACCCGCGCCGGGCGTACCGAGTGCCGTTGAGCCCTTGACGATGGCCCAGGTGAGCCAGACCGCCAGGCACCAGTGTCCCGCGAGGGTGAGCGCTGTACCCTTGAGCCCGCGATGCAGTCTCGCCAGCACAAACGCCACACTCAGCCAGCCTGCCAGGGCCGCAATCGACACAACGACCACTTGGGTCTCCGTCGCGGGCAGACGCGAAAGGGCGCCGGCTCCGGCGTCTTGTTTTATGTGCTGTGACTGCGATGCCGTTTGTAGCGCAGAATGGTTCGCGCCATTCCGCGCATTCTCGGCACAACCGGGTGCGGGGAGCACACCGCGACGGCGGAAAGGGCTTTCGCGTAATGGTTACCGACGCGGGCTGACGAAATAACGTGCTGTGAATCCCACGCCGCAATAGTAGTCGATGGTCTCCCGCCGTGCATCAGGACGGCAGGACGAATTTGCCCGCGGGATTTCCCGGATTCGCCTCTGTCCCCGAACGACAAACACCTTTCCAGGAGATGCCTGAAATGAAGTGGACTACCCTTACCGCGGCCGTGCTGTTCTGTTGTGCCTCCGCCGCCCAGGCGTTGGCCGACCACGGCTGCTGCGCCCCCGCGAACACCTGCTGCGCGCCCGCTCCGACGTGCTGCGCGCCGGCACCGGCTCCTACGTGTTGCGCTCCCGTGACCTGCGCTGCCCCGGCGCCGGCCTGCTGCGAATCGCGCAGTAGCTGCTGCAAGAAAGAGAAGTGCTGCAAACCCAAGTGCTGCAAGATCAAGTGCTGCAAGCCCAAGTGCTGCAAATCGAAGTGCGACTCGTGCTGCGCTCCGGCCCCGACGTGCTGCGCTCCGGCGCCGACCTGCGCCGCTCCGACGTGCGCCGCTCCTGCCGCGTGCTGCAACTAACGTCTTCCCGACAACTGTTGAACACTCTCCCGCCGGGTTGCCGGCCTCTTGTCGGCAGCCCGGTCTAATCTCCCAGCCCGCTTCCAGCGGTTTTTCATAGTTCGACTCGCGAATCCTCGAGAGTCAGCACGTCGGCAGAGCCGGCAGGTCGCACCGAACCCCGAGGCGACCTGCCGGCTGGCCGATGTTCGCA